>CAZDGC010000044.1:0-18325 GCA_964504885.1 uncultured Opitutus sp. | reverse complement strand
CCGCTCATCGCCGGGAAGCGGCCGCTCTCCCGTGTCCCCCAGCCTCGCCGGCGCCGGCAACCGCGCCTGCCAGCCGGACCCCACCGACCTCGCGGACCGCCGCGTGAGTCGCCACCAAGGTCAGCGCCTCCTGCAGCCGCGTCCGCCCCGGCTCCATCCGGTGCCAGGGCGAGGCGCCTGACGGGTGCGGCAGCGGGATGCAGTCGACGGGGTGACCGCGATAGGCGATGGCGAAACTTCGCCCCACCGTCTCGGCCAGCGGCCGTTCACCCAGGAATTGGGCGATCGCCAGCTTTCCCACCGGCAGCACCAGCGCCGGCCGCAGCAGCGCAAACTCCCGCTCGAGCCAGGTCGAACACTCCGCAATCTCGTCGGGCGCCGGCACCCGATCGCCACCTTCCGGGCGTTTGCCCGGGAAACACCGGCAGACCGCCGCAAAATAAAACCGCCCCCGCACCTCGTCCTCGCTCCAGCCGAGCGCGCCGTGAAACCACTTGAAGAGCGTCTTGCCGGCCGTCCACGCGAAGGGCCGGCCGAGCTTCGGTTCCTTGTCGCCCGGCGCCTGCCCGATCAGGATCACGCGGCTCGCCGCCGGCCGGCCCACCACCGCGGGCCGGTGCATGCGCGGGCAGCGGGTGCAGGCCCGCAACGCAACCAGGTGTTTTTCAACCGCGACAACCGAGACAGGAGGCATCCCGGCAGGAGCGGGGCTCCGAGCCGCCCGGTCAAGCCCGCGATCGCTCCGGCCGGTGGCGGGACGCGCCGCGACGACGCGCGGCTGCGTATCACTTCCGGTGTGACAGCGCCCACGCCCTCACCGCCGGCTGCGAAAGCGGCGGAAGCCGCCGCGCGGCTGCAGGGTGCCGGGCTTGCCGCCCGAGCTACGCTGCGGAGCGGGTTGCGGCGGGCGCGGGGCGAGCGGTTGGTAGGGAAAGCCCTCGAGGCGCAACTCCGGGATCTTCTGCCCGATGAAACGCTCGATGTCGCGCACGTCCGAGGCGTTCTCGGGGGTGACGAGCGTGCAGGCGTCGCCAACGGCCTGGGCGCGGCCGGTGCGGCCGATGCGGTGCACATAGTCCTCGGGATTCTCCGGCACATCGTAGTTGATCACGTGGGTCACGCCCGCGACGTCGATGCCCCGCGCCGCGATGTCGGTCGCCACCATGATCTCGTACTTGCCACTCTTGAAGCCGGCGAGCGCCTCGAGACGCTGATTCTGGGAGCGGTTGGCGTGCAGTACCGCCACGCTGTGGTTCGCGGCCTTGAGCCGCCGCGCGATCTTGTCGGCGCCGTGCTTCGTGCGCGAAAACACCAGCACGCTGTCGAAGTTCTCCTTCGCGAGCAGCGCCAGCAGCAGGTCGAACTTCTGCGCGAACGCCACCGGGTAGACGGCGTGGTTGATCGACTGGTTGACGGAGCGGTTGGCCCCCACCTCGACGCGCGTCGGGTGGCGCAGCGCAAACGAGGCCACCGCCTGGATCTCGGGCGGGACGGTGGCGGAGAAGAACAGCGTCTGTCGGTTTCGCGGACAGCGCCCGATGATGTCCTTCACCACCGGCAGAAAACCCATGTCGAGCATGCGGTCGACTTCATCGAGCACGAGGGTCGACAGATCCCGCAGCGAGACGGTTCCGTCCTTGAGGTAATCCATCAGCCGGCCCGGAGTGGCGACGATGATGTCGACCCCGCGGCGCAGTTCGGCGCGCTGATTGCCATAACCGACGCCGCCAAACACCGCCAGGGTGCGGAGCTCGGAAAAGCGCGCGAAATCCCGGAAGGCCGTCTCGACCTGCGCGGCGAGTTCGCGGGTCGGTTCGAGCACGAGCACACGGGCGCCACGCCCGGGGGCGTGGGCGCCCAGGCGTGTCAGGATGGGCAGGGCAAACGCGGCGGTCTTGCCCGTGCCGGTCTGTGCCGAGGCAATGAGGTCGCCACCGGCGAGCACGACTGGAATGGCGCGAAGCTGGATGGGAGTCGGGTCGGTGTAACCGGCGGCAAGAACGCCGCGGAGAACCGGCTCGGAAAGTTGCAGAGCTTTGAAAGGCATGACAGGAACGATCGGACGACCGGCCGCGCGGGGTGGCCAGAGAGAAGCGGGCGCCGGCAGGCGCCGCCCGGACGGGACGCCCGGCCCCGTCGGAGAAACGAAAAAAGAAAAAGGACGAGGCCCCTCAGGAGCCTCGTCCCTCGAAAACCGGTTTAGCGAAAACGCGGATCTTAGTACCGGCGCTCGCCGCGATCGCGGCCGCCGCCGAAACCACGGCCACCGCCGCCGCCGCCGAAGCCGCGACCGCCGCCGCCGAAGCCGCCCGCCGGACGCTCTTCCTTCGGACGCGCCTCGTTGACGGTGAGCTGACGACCGCCGAGGTCGACGCCATTCATCTTCTCGGCGGCGACCTTGGCTTCCTCAGCCGTGCCCATGGTGACGAACGCAAAGCCGCGCGGGCGGCCGGTCATCTTGTCCATGGCGACGTAGACGTCGGTGACGGAGCCGAACTGGCCAAAGGTGGAGCGAAGCTCTTCCTCGGTGGTCTTGAACGACAGGTTACCGACGTACAGTTTGGAGTTACTCATCTGTGATGTTTCGTAGATTCACCGTCCGCTGCCAGTCCGTTCCCACCATTGGGTTTCGAAATCATCACTTAAGCCAAACGCTCAGCCAACGACTCACCAGATACTGTCATCTAACGTTTTCTCTAACGAAGAGCCCCGACGCTGCACGGACGCCCCCCGTAAGCAAGGGAATTCGGGACCGGCGGTCCGGGCGGGTGCCCAAGCGCCGGCCGGCGGCTGACCCCATCCGTCGCTTCAAATCGAGTATTTCGCCTTCACGTCCGCAGGGATCGGCGTGGCGCGGCCGGTGGCAAGCGTGACCAGTGTGTAGTCGCAATGCCCGTCGCACACGCGTTTGCGATTCGGCAGCTTGTCGATCTCGAAGGCCACCCGGCAGCCGGTGTCGGTGAAGTGCACAATCCAGCACCGCACCACCATGCGATCGCCCCAGCCCAGCGGCCGTCGGTAGTGGATCGTTGCGGTCGACATCCACCAGCCCAATCCGCGATCAGCGAAGGCCTGCATCGACATGCCGTAGTGCTGCTCCATCTGCTCGAACCGTGCCGCCAGCACGTAGTCGAGGTACCGCGTGCTGTGCACGTGCTGGTACAGGTCGATGTCGTCCGGCCGCACCGCCAGCTCGGTCTCAAATCGGGAAAAGACGTCCATGGAAGGGATACCGCCGGGAAACCGGAAACCACCCGCAACCGCGACGCAATTCTTCCACCCCGTCGGCGGCTCGCCTGGCGCTTCGCCTCGGATCGCTGCGCCGCCTCCGGATTCGACTGCTGTTGCGGTGCTGTCGAAACGGCACCGGTCAGAACTGTCGCGCCACCGGCCGCCGCCTCACGGGAAAAGCTGATCGAGCCGCCGCCGGTCGCGCTTGGTCGGCCGCCCGCTGCCCTTCTCGCGCGCAAGAAACTGCTGCACGCCCGAGGCGCGCGCTTTTTCCCATTCCTCCGGCAACGTAAGCTCCGCGCAATAATCCGGCACCAGTTTCGCCGCGACCCGCGAACGCGGCACGCCCACCACGCGGAGCGTGCGCACCATCAGACCCAGCCGCACCGTCACCACCTCACCTGCCCGCACGTCGCGCGACGCCTTGGCCGGGAGCGCATTGACCGCCACGCTGCCGGCGCGGCACGCGTCACCCGCCCGACTGCGGGTGCGGAACACCCGCACCGACCACAACCACTTGTCGAGCCGCCCGCCCTTCGGAGCAACAGCGGTGGACGGGTCGGCGTTCGGCGCAGGTCTCAAGGCAGATCAGTGTTTCCTTAACCGCGGAAACTCGGCCCGCAGCCAATCGTCGAGCAAGGCTTTTTCATGACGCACGCTGTCGTCGCGAAACGCCATCGTGATTTTCATCAGGAACGCGAGGTCGCGGAGCTCGCGACGTCCCTCGCGAACGACCTGCCCGGCGGAATCGGTCAGTCGAAAAACGAGATCGATGCGCGGTGGATAGATGTCCTTCACGATCCGGATGTCGGTCCAGCGCGGCCCCAGCCACGGCTCAAAATCACCCGCCATGTCGATGTCGGTGATCGTCACCGCCAGCGTGTGCCCGGCCGGCACGTGGTACTTCGCCTGGTCGAGCAGGTGATCGCGGATCTGTTCGAGATAAGTCGTGCGCGAAGCGTCACCGAGATAGGAGTCGCGCACATCGGTGAACTTCTCCGGCTCGAAGAACTCGACCGTGGCGTGACCCGCCGAAGGCACACCAGCCGCCGCCCAGCCGGCCGCCGGCGCGAGACCCATGCACAAGGCAAGGAGGAGAGTCAGGTTGTTCATGATACCGGATCAGACGAGGAACCGACCGCGAAGGTTCCCTCGTCCGAATCCGGCCGGCCGGCCTGTTTCGCCCCGGCCAGGGTTGCAATCCGGCGGAGATCTCATCCGTTCCTCCGTTTTCCCATGTTCGCCAATCTCGTCCAGGTGTTCACCGGCCGCACCCCGGCGGCGGAAGCCGTGCACCTGGCCTTTGTTGAAGACGTGCAGGTGCAGGAGCGCCCCCTCCGCAACCTTCGGCTCGAACGCACCCTCCTGGTGTGCTGGTTGCTGATCGCCGTGAAGCACGTGCTGATTCTCTGGGCCTGCCACCATTACCCGGTTCCGTTTCATCCACTCTGGGTCAACTTGCCGACCTGGATGCTGGGCACACTTGCCACCGGCGTCTACTACGGGCGGCTGATCCGCCCGTAATCCGGTCCTGGCGCTGCGTGGCGGCCGGCGCTACCCAGAAGCGACACGGCGGAATCGGCCCCCCGGCAATCGTGAACCCTGGCTGGGCGCCGCCACCATGCGCGTTCGCCCGCCCCCTTGCGCCCTCGCGGCGCAGAGCTCAAGCTGGGCCGTATGAGTCCGGCCGCCCGCCAACGTCTTCGCCTCGCTGCTGTCCTCGCCGGTCTCGCGGTCGCCTTTGCGGCTGCCACCGGGGCCTGGGGTTACCGGCGCCTCCGCGCCAGCCTGCCGCAATTGGAGGGCACGACCCGCGTCGACGGGCTCGCCGCCGAGGTCACGGTCGAACGCGACGCGCTCGGCGTGCCCACCCTGCGCGGCCAGGACCGGGCCGACCTCGCCCGCGCCCTCGGCTGGTTGCACGCCCAGGACCGTTATTTTCAAATGGATCTGTTGCGGCGTGCGGCCGCCGGGGAACTCGCCGAACTGTTCGGGCCACGCGCCGTGCCCCACGACCGAGCGATCCGACTGCACGGTTTCCGCCACCTCGCCCAAGCCGTGCTCCAACGCCTCACCCCGACCGAGCGCCGCCTGCTCGACGCCTACACCGCCGGCGTAAACGCCGGTCTGGCCGGCCTCGCCGCCGCCCCGTTCGAATACCTCCTGCTGCGCCTCCCACCCCAGCCCTGGCGCGCTGAGGACACCGTGCTCGTGAGCTACGCCATCGCGATCGACATGCAGGACGAAACCGCCGGCTACGAGCGATCACTCATGACCCTGCGCGACACCTACGGCGTCGACTCCCTCGCGTTCTTCGCCCCGGTGGTCTCCGCCCAGGATGCGGCGCTCGACGGCTCCACCGCTGCGCTGCCGCCCCTCCCGGGCCCGCGGGTCATCAACTTGCGCGCCACCAAGGTGGGCGCGGCGCCGCGTCCCCCAACAGCCGCAGGGCGGGCAGCGCGCCTCGGCAGCGCGACCCCAGCCGCCACCGCAGCCAACCCGGCGGCGGCGTTTCCGTGGACACCCACCGACCCGGAGTTCCTGCCGGGCTCAAACGCCTTTGCTGTCGCAGCACCCCACACCGCCACCGGGGCCGCACTGCTGGCGAACGACATGCATCTCGGACACGCCGTGCCCAACATCTGGTACCGCGCCGTGCTTGAGTTCGGCGGCCGACGCCTCGCCGGCGTCACCCTGCCCGGCACGCCGTTCCTGGTTGCCGGCAGCAACGGCGACCTCGCCTGGGGATTTACCAACGCCCCGATCGACACCGGCGATCTCGTGGTCGTCGAAACCAACTCCATCGCGAAAAATCTCTACAAGGCGCCGGGCCACTCCGACCTCCTGGCGATCGACACGCGCCGCGAGACCATCGCGGTCAAGGGAGGCAAAACCGTCGTCGCGGACTATGAGTGGACCCTCTGGGGTCCCATCGTCGGCCGCAACGACCGCGACCGCCCGCTCGCCTACCGCTGGATTGCCCACGACCCCGGAGCGATGAACCTCGGCCTGCTCGGCCTCGAGGAGGCAACCTCCGTCGAAGCCGCGGTCGCCGCCGCCCACCGCGCGGGCCTCACCCCGCTCAACCTCATCGTGGCCGACCGCGCCGGCGAAGTCGCCTGGACCGTAGCCGGCCACGTCCCCAGACGGGTCGGCTACGACGGCCGCCTGCCAGTGACGTGGAGCTACGGTGATCGCAAGTGGGACGGCCACCTGGGCGCCGGGGAAATTCCCGTGGTGCGCGGCCCCGAGTCGGTGCTGCCCGGCCGCGTCTGGTCGGGCAACCAGCGCCCGGTCGGCGGCGAAGCCCTCGCCCGCCTTGGTGACGGCGGCTATTCGTCCGCCCCCCGTGCCGCGCAGATCCGCGACGGACTCGCCGCCCTGCCCCGCGCCACTGCCCGCGACCTGCTCGCCGTGCAACTCGACGACCGCGCGCTGTTTCTCCAGCCGTGGCACGGCTTGCTGATGGCCACCCTCTCATCCGCGGCGCTGCAGTCGCACCGGGCCCGCGCCAACCTGCGGCGCTACGCGGAGCCCTGGGAGGGCCGCGCCAGCGCCGACGCCGTGAGCTACCGGGTGGTGCGCGAATTCCGCCTGGCGGTCCGGGAGCGGGTGTTCGGACCAATCTTCGCCCCGTGCGCCGAGACCATGCCGGAGTTCAACTGGCGCCGCTTCCACTACGAACCGGCGCTCCAGGCCCTCCTCCGCGAGCGCCCCCTGCATCTGCTCGATCCGCAATACGCTTCGTGGGACGATCTGCTGCGGGCGGCCGTGGATGATACCATCGCCACCCTCGAAAAGTCTGGCCTTCCGCTCCCCGCCGGCACCTGGGGCCAGCGCAATCGCGCCCGCATCCGCCACCCCTTCAGCAGCGCATTTCCCCTGCTCGGCCGCTGGCTCGACCTGCCGGCCGACCCCCTGCCCGGCGACACCGACATGCCGCGCGTGCAAAGTCCGTCCAACGGTGCCAGCCAGCGCCTCGTCGTCTCCCCCGGACGCGAATCGGAGGGCATTTTTCACATGCCCGGCGGACAGAGCGCCCACCCCCTGTCACCCTTTTTCCGCGCCGGCCACACCGCCTGGGTCCGCGGTGAGCCCACCCCTTTCCTGCCCGGCCCCGCCGTGCACCGGCTGACCCTGCAACCGTAGTCTCGTTCTGTTGAGTCGTGTCCTTGCCCTGCACTTTCCCTGCCGGCGCCGCGCCCGGCCTGCGACCCGGAACTCCGACTGACATCCGCCCCCGGTGCTCCGTCCTCCGAACTCCGTCCTCCCTCCTCGCACCATGCCCCTCCACGTCCTCGATCATCCCCTCGCCGCGCACCTGATCACGCACCTGCGCGACCGCACCACCAAACCCGCGGCGTTCCGCGCCCTCGCCACCCAACTCAGCCTCCTGCTCGCCATCGAGGCGACCAACGACCTCGAAACGGAGGAAAAGCTCATCGAGACGCCGCTCGAAACCGCCACCGGGCGCGTCCTTTGCCGGCAGCCGCTGGTCATCATCCCCATCCTCCGCGCCGGGCTCGGCATGGTGCAGCCGTTCACCGACCTGTTTCCCGATGTCAGCGTCGGCTACATCGGCCTCGAACGCGATCACGCCACTGCCCGGGCGCGCAGTTACTACTGCAAACTGCCACCGGTGATCGACCGGCACGTGTTCCTCGTCGATCCGATGCTGGCCACCGGCGGTTCGGCCGTCCAGGCGATCGGAGTGATCAAGGAACACGGCGGCACCGACATCCGCCTGATCACAATCGTAAGCGCCCCCGAAGGGGTTGCCGCGGTCGAGCAACACCACCCGGGCACGGTCATCCACACCGCCGCGCTCGACCGCGCCCTGAACGCGCAAAAATACATCCTGCCCGGCCTCGGCGACTTTGGCGACCGGCTCTACGGCACCTGAGCGCTCGGCCGCCATCCGGGAGCGCGGGCGTAACGCCCACGGCGTTCGCCCGCCAGGCGATGGCCCACCCGGATATTTCGGTGTGCCCCTCAGGCCGCCACCCCAGTCGGGTGCGACCCGGTTCGTTCTTCGTTCTCGTTCCTCGTTGCCGCCTTGAGCCCGGGAACGACAAATAGCGTCGCGCCACGGCAGGATTCGGTTCGAAGATCGCCGCTCTCATGCGACCCCTGCGCCTCCTCCTCCCCGCGTTCACCCTCCTCATGCCCCCCGCCGCCCCGGTCCTCTCCGCCGCCGAAGCCCAGTCCGTGCAGATCTTCGAGCGCAGTGTCACCCGGACGCTGCGTTACCAGTACCTTCTGCACCTGCCGCAGGGCTACGCCCCCCGTGGCACGCGCACCTGGCCGCTGCTCGTCTTTCTGCACGGCTCCGGCGAACGCGGCAGCGACCCCTGGAAGGTCGCAAAACACGGCCCGCCCAAGCTGCTGCTGCACCAGTCCCCGGCTCCCACCGGTGAAACCGCCGAGGCCCGGGCGCACCGCGAGGCGGCCACCCGCCGGCTTGCCGCCGAATTCATCGTCGTCTCCCCCCAGTGCCCCGCCGGCGCCGGGTGGGACGACGAGGCGGTGCTGGCGCTGATCGACGAGCTCTCCGGCCGCCATCGCGTCGACCCCGCGCGCGTTTACCTCACGGGACTGAGCCTCGGCGGCTTCGGCACCTGGAGCCTCGGGATGAAGTTCCCGGGGCGCTTCGCCGCGATCGCCCCGATCTGCGGCGGCGGCAACCGGATCGACGTGCTGCGCGGCAGCCGGGAAAACAAGGACGCCTTTCTCAGCCTGGGCGTATGGGCCTTTCACGGCGCCAAGGACACCACCGTGCCCCTGGAGGAGTCCGAGTTGATGGTCCGCGCCCTGCAAAAAGCCGGCGTCCGGGACGTGCGCCTGACGGTGTATCCGGAAGCCCGACACGACTCCTGGACGGAAACCTACGCCAACCCCGAGCTCTACGCCTGGCTGCTCAGCCACCGGCGGTAGGGTCGGAGGGCGGGTTCAACCGGCCCGCGCGAAAAAGTCCAGCGGCAGTTCGCGCCATTCGCCGGCAGCGAGATCGCCGAGGTCGAGGGGACCAAATCGTTCCCGGTGGAGCGTCAGCACCGTCGCCCCAGTCGCCGCAAACATGCGCCGCACCTGGTGGTAGCGTCCCTCGGTCAGCGTGAGCCTCGCCTCGCGCGGACCGCTCAGCTCGAGCCCCGCCGGGGCGCAGGGTTCGCTTTCGCCCTCCAGCACCAGCGTGCCGCTCGCGAACCGCGCCCCGAGATCCGGAGTGAGTTCGCGGTCCGTCGTCGCCCGGTAGACCTTGGGCACCTTTTGCCGCGGCGAGGTCAGGCGGTGCACAAGTTCCGATTGATCGGTGAGCAGCAGGACACCGCTGGTGTCCTTGTCGAGGCGGCCCACGCTGGTGACGATCGGCTTGCGCCGCCGCCAGCGCTCCGGCAGCAGGCCGTACACCGTCGGACCCTCGCGCGCGTCGTGCGAGCAGACCAGTCCGACCGGCTTGTGCAGCATGATCAGGACGCCCTCCGGATGGTCGAGCGGCTCGCCATCCACGCAGACGTCCGCCGGCGCCACCTTCCGCGCGGCGTCGTCTGCCGGGCGGCCGGCCACCGTCACGCGTCCCGCCCGCACGAAGTCGCGGGCCTCACGCCGGCTGCAGTATCCGAGATTGGCGAGAATTTGATCGAGGCGGCGCATCGCGGTCCGCATCATCTCTCGCGCTGCGCCCCGGCGTGGCGAACGAATTCCATGTCTGCGTGGCTCCTGCTGCTTCCCGCCCTCACCCTCTGCATCCTCGGCCTGCTCACGGCGCTGCCTTCCCCGCCCTGGTCGCCCTGGAAACTCGCGGTGCTCGCGGGTGAATTCGGCCACTGGCTCGCCCTGCCCGCCCTCCTCGTCCTGCTCGCCGCCGCCGGCCGGGCGCTTGACGGCAGCCCGGTCGCCGCCGCGGCCGTCCTGCCCGCCCTCGGCGCAACCGCGCTTCTGCTCAAGCCGGCCCTGCAGGCGCGCCGCCTCGGCGCCGCCCTTCCGGCCACGCTCGCGCGCCGCTTCGGTTCCCGCGCGCAACCGTCGCCGCCCGCCTTCTCGCCCGCCCGGCTCTTCACCGGCCGCGATCCGACGCCGGTGGCACCGCAGACCTTCGCCATCGACGGCGGCCTGCCGCTGGACTTCTACCCCGCGATCGGGCGCAATGGCGCCGGCCCCGCCCCGGGCGTGATCGTGATTCACGGCGGCGGCTGGGACAGCGGCGACCGCCGCCAACTGCCCAAACTCAACCACCTGCTGGCCGCCCGCGGCTACACCGTCGCCGCCCTTTCCTACCGGCTCGCCCCCCACGCGCTCTGGCCGGCGCAACGCGACGACACCCTCGCCGCGATCGCGTGGCTCAAGGCGCAGGCGCCCGCGCTCGGTCTCGACGCGCAGCGCCTCGTGCTCCTCGGACGCTCCGCCGGCGGGCAGATTGCGCAGACCGTCGCCTACACGGCGCGTGACCCCGCGATCCGCGGCGTGGTCGCGCTCTACGCCCCCTCGGATCTGATTTTTGGATACGAAAACACCCACGAGGACGACATGCTCCGCTCGCCCAGCCTGATGCGGCAGTTCCTCGGCGGCACCCCGCAATCCGCCCGCGCCGCCTACGAGTCGGCCAGCGCCCTGTTCCACGTTCACCCCGCCGCCCCACCGACCCTGCTGCTGCACGGCGTGAACGACGCGCTGGCGTGGCACCGGCACAGCGCGCGCCTCGCAGCCCGTCTGGCGGAGGCCGGCGTGCCGCACTGCTACGTGGAGCTGCCGTGGGCGACGCATGCGTTCGACTTCAACCTCCACGGCCCCGGCGGACAGCTCACGGTCTACGCGCTGGAGTGGTTCCTGGAGCGCGTGACGGCGGCGTGAGCGAACGCCCGGGGCAGGCAGCCCGGCTGTCACAGCCGGGCTGCAGTTGCGCCGGGGAGCGCAAGCCCTCCCGCTGCTCAGGACGCGGGCACGGCCCCTCAAGGAGGCGGACTCACCCGCGCCCGCTGGCGCTCGCGCCAGTAACGCGCCGCCTGCAGCACCACGACCGGCCCAAAAATCCACACGACCTGCAGCGGGAAAATCTTCCTCGCCGCCGCCTGGTGGTAGGCGGCGAGCAGGGCCGCCACATAGACGAGGCGGTGCAGATTCTTCCAGCCCCGGGGGCCGAACCACCGCACGGCGGCATTGAGGCTCGTGATCGTCAGGATCAGCAGGATGGTTAGCGCGACAAGCCCCGTGAGTTGGAACGGCTTCTGGATCTCCTGCGCAAACGTCTCGAAGGTGCCGTCGTAGACGTGCCGGGTGTGCGCCGCGAAATGCAGCAGCGCATAGGCGAAGGCGCTCACGCCGACCAGCCGCCGGTGCCGGTTGAGGGCCTGCGCAATCTCCCCCCGCGGGAACAGCACGCGCAGCGGCGAAAAAGTGAGCACGATCGCGAGCAGCACGCAGGCCACGAGGCCCCAGTGATGCAGGACGAACTTCAACGGGTCAGTGAGTGCCGTGGCGTCTCCCTGCACGAACAGCGGCCAGGCCGGCCACAGCCCCGGGGCCACCAGCAGAACCCAGACCACCAACTTGGAACGCAGCAGCGCGGCGAGCCAGGACACGGTGGCGGCGAGGCTGCGCCTCAGACCAAAGTACCGGGAGACCAAGGGCCGGAAGGGGAAATTAGCCCGAGCGCAGCGAATTTTGGGGTTCAAGGGCACTGGCGGAAAAAAGAAGTGATTGGCGCGGACGGCGGAGCGAGGGCCGCGCCTTCCGCCCCTGATTCCCTGATTTCCAGATTAGAGCGTGTCGAAAAGGTCCACGATGCCCGGTCGATGGAGGGTCCGGTCCCCCGGCGCCGCAGGTACGTTCGCGGCGGCGACAGAGCGCCGCCTCCAGTTAGGGGACACCTTCTCAGTAGTTTTTCCGCAGATCCATTCCCGCGTAGAGCGCGGCGACCTGCTTCTCGTAGCCGTTGAACCGGAGCGTGCGCTGCCGCAACCCGAGCGCGCCGCCCGCGCCGATGACCCGTTCGCTCGCCTGCGACCAGCGCGGATGGTCCACGGCCGGGTTGACGTTGGCATAGAAGCCGTACTCGTGCGGGGTCATCACCTGCCAGGTGTTGCGCGGCTGGCGCGCCACGAAGTCGATCTTCACGATCGATTTGCCATACTTGAAGCCATACTTCCACGGCACCACCAGGCGCAGCGGGGCACCGTTCTGGTTCGGAATGGGGCGGCCGTAGATCCCGGTGGCCAGGAAGGTCAGCTCGTGATTCGCCTCGTCGAGCCGCAACCCCTCGAGGTAGGGCCAGTCGAGCGCATCACCCCTCTGCCCGGGCGCAACCTTCGGATCAAAAAAAGTCGTAAACGCGACGAACTTCGCCTCGGGCTTCGGATCCGCGAGCGCAATCAGTTTCGACAGCGGAAAACCGTCCCACGGGATCACCATCGACCAGGCCTCGACGCAGCGGAACCGGTAGACGCGCTGCTCGGCGCCTCCGAGCTTCATCACGAGATCGTTGGCGTCGATCTTCATCGGGTTGCGGATGAGCCCCGTGATTTCGACGGTCCACGGCTCCGTCTTCCAGCCGCGGTTGGCGTTGGCCTTGGGATCGCCCTTGCCCGGGCCGAATTCGTAGAAGTTGCAGTAGCTCGTGATCAACTCGTACGCCGTCGGCTTCAGCGCCGGGTCACGGTAATCCGGATTCACCCGCGTGGGAAAACCCGCCGTGGTGGCCAGCAGCCGACCGGGACCGAAGGCACCCCCTGCGAGGCCCGCCGCCCCGAGTCCGGCCGTCTTCAGAAACTCGCGCCGCGGGCGCAGGTGGTAATCGCGTTCGGGAGTGGCGGCGGACTCGGGCAATTCCCAGTCCTGGGGGACACGGATGAGCATGGGCGGTGGGGGGACCCGCCTATCAGGCGCGAAATGCGCCGCGGGTCAAATGCCCCGCAGCCCCCGCGGCGATGGTACGCGACGCTTTCCCGGCGGTGACCAGCCGGGCCACGACGTGCCCGCATCCCTGCCGTATCCAGTGGCCCGGTTCGCCAGCCCCGGAAGGGGGATCGTCTCACACGCCCCACTTGTCGCGATAGCGGTCGCGCGTGAGCCAACGGGAATCGCCCCCGCTGCCGAAGCCGGCGAACTTGTGGCGCAGCGGATCCCACTTGGCGTTCGCCCCATAATGGTAGGCGAAGTTCATCACGTGGCACGCGATCACCGTGCTGGCGCCGATCGCGACATCGCAGATCGGCCGCTGCCGCGAGCCCATCGCGTCGACGAAGTCCTGAAAGTGGCTCTTGCTGTTGTAGAGCTTCACCTTCGCCTCCGCGAGATACTCGCGCTCCGTGAGCGTGACCTCGCGTTCCAGCGACGTTCCCTTGTCAACCTCCTTGTCCCAGAACTTGTGCACGGTCTTGTCGGCCAGGCGGAATTCGAACTTGCCGCGGTTGACGTGCACCTCGCCCTCGCTGCCGTGAAACGAGACGCCCCGCCCCTTGACGTGCGTGAGCACGGTGCCGTCGGCATAGAGGAGTTGCGCGCCGCGCTTCGCCGTCTCCCAGTTCTTCGGCGCCCGGACTTCCACCGGGCCGCTCTCATCAACCCCCAGGCCCCACTGGGCGATGTCGATGTGGTGCGCACCCCAGTCGGTAATCATGCCGCCGCCGAATTCCCAGGTGTCGCGCCATTTCGGGAAATGGTTGTGCAACCCGCGGGGCGACAGCATCGGATTGTAGTTCACCAGCGGGCCCGGCCCGCACCAGAGGTTCCAGTCGAGGCCGGGCTCCATCTCCTCCGCCGGCATGTTGTACGGTTTCGCCGGATCGCCGAACGACACGTTGACCGCGTGCACGCGGCCGATCACGCCGTTGCGCACCAGTTCGGCCGCGACGCGGAACTCCTTCGACGAACGCTGTTGCGAACCCACCTGGAAGACGCGGCCCGTCGCGCGCACCGCCTTCACCAGCTCGACCGCCTCGCGCACGTTGTGGGTGAGCGGCTTCTCGCAATACACGTCCTTGCCGGCTTTCACCGCCGCGATCGCGATGTAGGCGTGCCAGTGATCCGGCGTGGCGATGACGACAAAGTCGATGTCCTTCCGCGCCAGCACCTCGCGGAAATCATTGTAGGCCGCGCAGGCGGTGGAGGGCGTGCCGGTTTTCTTGGTGTAGGCCGCATCCACCTGCTTCTTCGCGTGCTCGCGGCGCGTGGTGTCGACGTCGCACACCGCCAGCACCTGCACGTCGTCGCGCTGCAGCATGTTTCGCAGGTGGCCGCCCATCATCTTGCCCATGCCGATGCAGCCGGCCGTGTAACGTTTGCTCGGCGCCGTGGCTTGCGACCATGCGCGACCCGGCAGGATCAGTGGAGCGGCGGTGACCAGCGCGGTCTGTTTCAGGAAGTGGCGACGGGGAAGGAGGGGCGGATGCATGCGGCCGACGACCTTAGCGAGGCGAAGGCGGGAAGGAAAGCAGCCGTTTCGATTTCGAGCACTTCATCCGGCCAGGGTCCGATGCCTCGGGCGGTCCGCCTCGCCCGTCGCACCCACCCGCGCGAGCGAGTGGTTCAAAACCCGCCGGCTCCCGCTCGCCGCTCACGGGAGGGGGATCACCGGCGGCCGGACCAGTCGGCGACCGGCTTGACCATCCCGGAGCCGGCCTCCCGGGAGGCCTACTTTTTCCCCGCCAGTTCCAACACCGCCGCCGTCATCGACGTTACGCACGTCCGGATCGTCGGGTCCGGCACGAAGGTTGCCAACGGCGAGTGATTCGACGGCAGCGTCCGGCCCGCCTGCTGCGCCGCCGCCCACGTCGCGGGGTCCGCCGCACCCACTCCCCAGATAAAGATCGGCACCCGCGGCACGGTGCGTCCGTACTCCGAAAAATCCTCTGCACCCGTGACCGGTTTCTGGGCGGTCACCTGCTTGTCGTCGAACCACCGCCGGAACGCGCCGACCACCCGGCGCGTCAGGGCGTCGTCATTGACCGTCACCGCCGCCGCCTCGGGCGTGACCGTGACGATCGGGAGCCGATTCTCCGGCAGCCCGGCGGCCCGCGCCGTGCCCTCGCAGATGCGGCGGATCGAGGCGATGAGCCGCTCCATCACGTTCTCGTCGAAACTCCGCAGGGTCAGCTCGAGTTTCACCTCCTCGGAGATGATGTTGCGCTTGGTGCCGCCCTGGATCGTGCCCACGGTCACGACCGCCGGCGTGCCTGGAGGAACCTCCCGGCTCACAATCGTCTGCAGCGCGAGCACAATCTGCGAGGCGAGCACGATCGGATCGCGGGTCGTGTGCGGGGAGGACCCGTGCCCGCCGATCCCGCGCACGGTGATGTCGACCGAGTTCACGCTGGCATAGGGTGTGCCCTCGACATAGCCAATCGCCCCGGCCGGCCGGCCCGACGTCACGTGCAGCGCCAGGGCGTAGTCCGGTTTGGGAAAGCGGGTGTAGAGCCCGTCACGCAACATCGCCCGCGCGCCAGCCAGGATCTCCTCCGCCGGTTGCGCCACGAAAACGATCGTGCCGCGCCAGTGCTCCTTCAGGGCCGCCAGCACGCGCGCCGTGCCAATCAGGCCGGTCACATGCAGGTCGTGCCCGCAGGCGTGCATCGCGGGCTGGTCGCGGCCCATCAGATCCTTGACCACGGCGCGGCTCGCCCACGGCAGGCCGGTCTCCTCCTTCACGGGGAGGCCGTCCATGTCGCCCCGCACCAGCACGGTGGGGCCGGCGCCGTTTTTCAGCACGCCGACCACGCCGGTGTTGCCCACCTTCTCGGTCACCTCCAGGCCGAGGGCGCGCAGCTCCTTCGCCACCAGCGCGGCGGTCTGCGTTTCCCTGAAGGAGAGCTCGGGATTCGCGTGCAACTGCCGGTGGATCGCCGCGAGCGACGCGTACTCGGCGTTCACGCGGGCGGCGACCACGCCGGCGATTTCAGGGGCGGCGGCCGCTCCGGCCCACGGGACGAACGCGCCCCAGGCCAGCAGGCACGACGGCGACAGCACGCGCAGAAAATGGACGATGCCCATCGGAGGAGCCCGCGCCTATCCCGCCCGGGCGGCGAGCGCAGCGGCGTCGCAGGTGGCGTGACGGAGGTCATGCGAGCCGTCGGGCCGCGCGAACTCGTAGAAGAGATGCCAGGCGCCGCCGGCGCACTTCGCGTCGAGGTAGCGCAGCGACGTCGAGGCATGCGGGCTGGTGAACGCCGGGCCCGCGGGCGATCGCGGCTCCCAGTGTGCCAGATCATTGGATACAGCGAGGGCGCACTTTTCCTCGTAGTTTTCGAGGTGGCTGGCGCTGCCGTCGTAGAAGGCGAGGAAACGCGTCCCGCCCGCGCCGGGCCCGCCGGGGAGCGGCACGACCGAATTGAGCCGCCGGCAGTAGCGCTCCCAGCCCTCCGCCGGCGGCGCGAGCACCACGCCGCGCCACTCCCAATGCTCCAGGTCGCGCGAGACGGCGAGCGCGGTGGCGGACTTGCACTCGCCCGTGTTGAAAATGTCGAGCGTCGCGTGCGAACCCTCCGCGGTCGCGGGCGTGGGCGTCGCGACGCTGAGGAAGAGGTGATAAACGCCGTCGTGCTCGAGCAGCCAGGGATCCTTCACGCCTTCGAGCCCGCGGGGCGGCCCCGTGAAGATCACCTCGCGCCGCGCAGGCTCGAGGTCGGCCACGCGGGGCGCGCGGAGCACGGCGGTGCACCAGCGGCCGTCAGCCGGATGGACGTAACTCGTGAAGTACCGCCAGAGTCCGTCCGGGCCGCGGTGCAGGCAGCTCCGCTCGATCGACGCGGAATCGTAGCGGTCCTTGGTGATCGCGAGCACGTCGTCCCAGCGGACGAGATCGGTGGAGCGCGCGATCCGCACCTCGCCACCGCGGTCGGGCGCGACCCCGCGCGGCCGGCGCAGCCGGTAGGTGAGATACCAGGCGCCTTCGCGCTCGTCGAAAAAAGCGCCGGGGGCGCCGGCCCAGTAGCCGGAACCGATCCCGGGCGGTTCGCGCACGATGCGTCCGGCGGCCAGCAGTTCGTTGGTGAGGCGGGAGGTCATGGGTGATCGGGGCTATCGGCCAAACTCGAGGAAACCGAACCGCACCGGCTGATGGAAACCCGGCAGCCGCGGCGGCGACCAACTCAGGAGTTCGACGGGCAGATCCTTCGTGCGGTTGTAGCGGTAGAAGTTCGCCCGCCAGACGTCGCCCGGTCGCGGCCCGGCCCCGCCGAGATCCGCAAACGGGATCCGCACCTCCACCTGCCACGAGTGGTCGCGGTCGGCGGAGTGGCCCACCGTGCCCCGCACCTTCACCGCACTCTGCATCCCGGCGGCGGTGAAACTCCAGTCGCCCTTGATGCCCTTTGACACTCCGCGCTCGTCGAGGTTGTTGTCGATGATCGCATCGAACTCCCCTCCCAGCGGATTCCATTGCAGCTCGTAATAGCGGGTCAGCGGACCGCGCGTGACAAAGAACTCCGCGACCTCCTCCTCCCAAAACTTGCTGTCGCGCGCGGTAAAGGTCGCCTGGATGTCGCCATCGGAACAGATCCAGCCGAGGTAAAGGGCGGCATCATCGTACCACGCGCGCACCACGGTCGCCTCGCGGGCCTGGCCGGCGCCGCCGGCGGGTTCGAACGGCCCGAGCACCACCGCCCGTGCCCACACCGCCTCCGACAGCTCGCCGTCGATCGCCACCGCGCCATTCAGCTTCGGCACCACCACGCGCCGCGGCGCGGGCAGGGTCGCGGGGTCGGGCGCGGACTCCCGCTTTGGCGGAGCGGCGGCGGGTGCCAGCGCGGCGCCCACCAGCGACAGGGCGATCGCCAGGAGGCGAAACAGGGAAGGCATCAGAGCGCTGGGTCGCACGGGACCGAGACAGAGCACGCCAGCGCCGCGGGAGGCGAGTTCCGTTTTCCCGGCCACGCGGAATCCCGCTTTGACTCGGCCCGGCCAATCGTATCAGTAATCCTGCCCAGCCCAGATCGGGTTTGTCCCGGCCCTTCCTTTCCTCCCCCCGCCCGTATGCGAAAAATCCGCGCCGTCCTGATCGAAGACGAAACGATGATTCGTCAGCTCATACACCTCACACTCGGGAAAGTGAAGGAACTGCAGGTCATCGGGGAGTACGGACTGGGCAAACCGGCGCAGGAATTCT
>CAZDGC010000043.1:24963-51056 GCA_964504885.1 uncultured Opitutus sp. | reverse complement strand
CGCGTGTCCGCCGCGGGCGCCGACCCCCCCCCGGCGCGCCGCGGCAAGGCGGTGCACCCGGCGAAGTTTCCAGGCTGGCCGGTATATGACGCCACCGAGGAGCAGGCGCTGCGGGAGGTGCTGCACAGCGGTCAATGGTTCCGCGGCAGCGGACGCAAGGTGGCCGAGTTCGAGACGGCCTACGCGCGCCTGACCGGCGCGAAGCACTGCCTCGCCACCGCCAACGGCACCAGCGCCCTGATCGCGTCGCTCGGCGGTCTGGAAATCGGTCCCGGCGACGAGGTCATCCTGCCGCCGTACACCTTCATCGCCACGCTCAACGTCATCCTGCTGAACCACGCGCTGCCGGTGTTTGTCGACTCCGACCCGGCGACGTTCCAGATCGATGCGCGCAAGATCGACGGGGCCGTCACCGAACGCACGGCTGCCATCCTGCCGGTGCACTTGGGTGGCAATGTGGCCGACCTCGATGCCATCCTGGCGGTGGCCAAACGCCGCAATCTGCCGGTGATCGAGGACGCCTGTCAGGCGCCGCTGGCCGAATGGCGGGGCCGCAAGGCGGGCACGTTTGGGCGCACCGGTTGCTTCAGTTTCCAGGCGAGCAAGAACCTCAACTCCGGCGAGGGCGGGGCGGTGCTGACGGATGACGATGAGCTGGCGGAGAAGATGTATGCGTTTCACAACAACAACCGCGCCCGGCGGGTGTCCGGCTACAACTTCAGCTACCGCGGCACCCGGGGCGCCAACCTGCGACTCTGCGAGTGGCAGGGAGCGATGCTGCTCGCGCAGATGAAGCGGCTGGAGCAGCACTCGCGGACGCGCGAGCAGAACGCGCAGTACCTGACGCAGCAGCTCCGCGAGATCCCGGGCATCCTGCCGGCGGAGCAGTATCCGGGCTGCACGCGCAATGCCTATCACCTGTACATGTTCCGGTTTGACCCGGCGCGCTTCGGCGGCGGGCTCACGCGGGCGAAGTTCCTGAAGGCACTCGCCGCGGAGGGCGTGCCGGCGTCGTCGGGTTACACCCCGCTCAACCAGGAGGGCTTTCTGAAAGAGCTCCTCGCGAGCAAGGGCTACCGTCGCATCTATCCGTCGAAGCTGCTGGCCGAGTGGGAGGAGCGCAATCGCTGCCCGGCCAACGACCGGCTCTGCGAACAGGCGGTCTGGCTGACGCACTCGATGCTCCTGGGTCCGCGCCAGGACATGGACGACATCGTCAAGGCCGTGCGCAAGATCCACGCCCACTCCGCCGCGGTGGCGAAAATCTGAACCCGCGCGCCCCGGTCATGAACGCGCCGCACGGCACCGGCGCCCGGCCGGCGGGCGTGCGCCTCGCGGTCCTCATCCCGCAGCTCCCGGGCGCTCCCGGACGGGACGCCCCTCGCAATTTCGACGAACCATGAAACCTCGCCCCCTGCCCGTTCTCATCGCGTGCTGTGCCGTGGTGTCGCTCTGCGCGGCGCCCGCCCCCGATCCGTTCCAGCCGCAGCACCGGCTGACCGCCCGCACCTACAACTCCGGCTTCCCCGACGCCCACGACACCTACAACGGGATGGGTTGCGGCAGCGACGGACAAATCTACTACGTGCTGAGCTCCGAGCGTTACGACGTCGGCGCGAAGATGTACGCCTTTGATCCGAGGGCGGCGAAGATCCGGCTCGTGGGTGATCTTACGGCGGCCTGCGGCGAGGCCGGCAAGAAGACGATCGTACAAGGCAAGAGCCATGTGAATTTCGTTGAGGCGAACGGGAAGCTCTACTTCTCCACCCACATCGGCTTCTACAGCATCATCGACGGCATGGAGAAGCCGGGCCTTCCGCCCGCCGGTTGGAAACCGTATCCCGGCGGGCACTTGCTCTCCTACGATCTGAAGACCGGCAAGTTTGAGGATTTCGGCGTGGGGCCGGGCGGGGAGGGCATCCTCACGACGAGCATGGATACGCGACGCGGAAGGCTTTATGGCATCTCCTGGCCGAAAGGGCATTTCTTCCGCTACGATCTGGCGAGGAAGGAGTGGAAGGATTTCGGGCTCTTCGCCGCGCAGGGTGAGGACGGCAAAGGGGAGAACTACCGCACGCTGTGCCGTTCGATCGCCGTGAACGAGGACGACGGATCCGCCTACTTCAGCATCTCCACCGGCGACCTGTTCCGCTACGACTACCGGCAGGATCAGGTGGTGCCGCTGAAGGGCGAGGATCTGCGGAAGGAGTATTTCGGCCTCTATGATCCGACTTCTCCGGGGCACATGGGCTACAACTGGCGGCAGACGTTTTACCGCGCCGCGGATCGCATGATCTACGGGGTGCACGGCAATTCCGGCTATCTGTTTCGTTTCGACCCGGCGCGGCCGCGGATCGAGGTGCTGGAGCGGATCACCTCGGAAGTTTCCAAGGCGAGCGGCATGTTCGACCAGTTCAGCTACGGCTACCTCGGCTTCGCCCCGGGGCCGGACGGCCGGACCATCTACTATCTCACCGGCGGACCGATCTACGAGGGCGGTCGCCGTGTGGCCGGCAAGACCAGCACCGCGATGGGCGAGGCCAAGGGGCTGGAGAACCTGCACCTCATCACTTACGACATTCCGGCCAGGAAGTACCGCGACCACGGCGCGATCTTCTACGAGAACGGCCAGCGTCCGCTCTACGTGAACTCGATCGCGATCGGCCTTGACCACACGGTCTATTTCCTCGCGCGCATCACCGAAGGCGGCCGCACGCGGACCGACCTGGTGAGTCTGAAGACGCGCTGACCGCCGGTTTCCGGCGGGTGGCGCGTTTCCAGCGAACCGCCGGCCCGCGGCTCGTTGAAGTCGGAACTCCTTACATTCCGGGTGCAAGCTGACCTTTGCCCGTGGCAAAGGCGCCGTCTTGTGGGCTGCGGAAGTCGACGGCAGGTAAAGCGATCCGACAGTGATGACGAGGTGCGGGGTTGCTGGCACGATTCAGGCTTGGGAATGCCGCCGGCGGCCGCCGCCGTTCCACCGCGAGTTCCCACCCCACGACGGAGAAAACCTCTCATGAATAGAACCCTACTATTGCGCGCGCTAGTCGTCGGCACTCTGGCGACTTCCCTGTCCCTCCGTGCCTCCATCGTCCTGGTCCAGACCAGCGACCCCGGTTATTACAATAACAGCATCGGCACGGTATTGAATGGCACGAATGGCGGTGAGTCGGGACCATTTCCGGTCTCCAACGATTCAAACCTGGATTTTCCGCTCGCCCCAGACCTCTCAGCCGCGGCAAGTGCCCTGGGCAACTGGCTGACCCAGCCACAGAGCCTGAACTCCAACTGGCAGTATTACGCCAACATTCCCAATTCGTGGACGCCGGGAAGCGAGGTGGCGGTGATTTATCAGTTCAACACCCTCGGAGCCACCAATGTGGTGGCCAGTTTTGGCGTCGATAACGGCATCTACGCCTGGTTGAATGGGACTTATCTGGGTGGCGCCCGAAGGGCGGGTGGGGTCTCCCTGGGTGAGCATGTCTTCACCATCCCTACTCTGAGTGCTGGCACACACTACCTCCAACTCCTCCTTGAGGACCATGGCTCAGCCAACGGATATGCGGTTCGAATTACGGCTGACACGTTTACTCCCGGGCCGCCGCCGGGCAGCGTGCCGGAATCCCCCTCGATCCTGGTGTTTGTGCTGGCGGCAGCGCTGATCGCCGGGTTCCGGCGGGTGGCGCGGTGAACTGACAACGTCCGTCCCGGCGCGGAGGCGGCTGCTGTTACCCGCGACGGAGGGCGAACACGGTGATGTCGTCGGCGGGCGGAGCGCCCGCGACAAACGCCTGCACCTGCTCGCAGACTGCCTGCACGCAGGCCTGCGCGGTGGGAAAATCGCCCGCGGCGGCCTGCCGCAGGCGATCCCGCGAGAACTGCTCGCCGGTGGCATTGACGGCCTCGGTGACCCCATCGGTGTAAAGCAGCAGGGTTTCGCCGGGCGCCAGCGTGATCCGGTTGACCGGCAATTCGACGTCCGCCTGCAGGCCGAGGGCGGGTCCCGCCGGCAGGGACAACTCCTCGATGCCACCCGGGGAAAGTCGCAGGGGCGGTTCGTGACCGGCGCTCGCAAAGCGGAGCTCGCCGCTGGCGAGATCGAGGAGGCCGAGGAGCAGGGTGACGAACATGCACTCGTCGTTTTCGGGAAACAGCTCCGCGTTGACGCGGCGCAGCAGGTCGGCGGGGTCGGCGGCATCCCGCCCGGCCGTCTTGAGCAGGGTGATCGTTCGAGCCATGAAGAGCGCGGCGGGAACGCCCTTGTCGGACACGTCACCGACGGCAAAACAGAGCCGGCCCGGCTCCGGCTGGAAATAAGCGTAGAGATCGCCGCCGACCACCTTGGCCGGCTGCAGGTGCACGGCGAGGTTGACGGGCATGGCGCCGCCCAGGCGCTGGCGCGGCGGCGGCAGCATCGCGCGCTGGATCTGGAGTGCGATGGCGAGTTCGCTTTCGATTTTCTGCCGGGCCGCGGTCGTGGCGGCGAGTTCCGCCACATACCGGCGCAGGTCGTCGCGCATCCGGGCGAAGGACTCCGCCAGGCGGCCGACTTCGTCCCGGCTCCGGGGCGGAGGCACGGGGGCGTCGAGGTCGCCGCGGGCGAGGGCGGTGGTGACGCCGGCGAGTTCGGCGAGCGGCCGCGTGATGCGTCGCGACAGGAAGACGATGATCGCCGCCAGCGCCCCCAGGGCCGCCCCGGCCGAGCCCAGCGCCACGGCGCCGGCGGAGCGCACGGGCGCGAGGAACTCGTCCTCGTCGAATCCGACCAGCACGCCCCAGCCGCCGACGCGGATCGGGCGGTAGCAGGCGAAGGCCGACGCCTGGCGCCCGGAGGAGGCGAGGTGCAGGCTGCCGCTCCGCCCCGCCGCCACCTCGGCCACCACCTGGCGCAGGCCCGGCCGGTCCTCCTCCTCCGCCAGCGTGCCGAGCGTGGACTGGAGGATGTGCTTGGTTTCCGGATGCGTGACGATTCGTCCGGAACCGGAGAACACGATCACGAAGCCGTGCTGCCCAATCTGGTTCGACTCCGCTACGCGTTTCAGGAAACCAAGGGCGACATCGGCCGTGACGACTCCGGCCGGCTTGCGCCCCTCCGCCTCGCGTCGGAAGAACGGGGCGGCATAGGTCACGAGCGCGAGGTTGCCCGCGCTTTCGTCGAGGTAGGGCTCGATCCAAACCGGAGCGCCAGTCCGCAGCGGCTGGAGGTACCACTCCTTGTTCCAGTAACTGTGCTGCGGATCCGCGAGGTCCACCCGGGCCACTGCATCGCCGCGTCGGTTCAGGTAGGGCGCGAAACGGTCGAACCCGACCGGACCGAAGCCGGATTCGAAGGCGACGGTGCTGCCGAAGATGCGCAGGTTGGCGGCGAGAATCTGCCCGGGCAACGCCTCCACCTCGGCCGCCGAGGCGCGTCCCGAGTCGGCCAGGCGGACCGCCGCGAGCTGCACGCTGGACTCGACCGAGCGCATCAGGCCCTGCAGCTCCTCCGTCACACTCTCCGCCACTGCGGTGGTGCGCTGCACCGCGAGGTCGAGGACGATTCCCCGGGTGACTCGCTGCTGGTAGAAGCCGGTGGCGAGCAAGGTGACCGCCGCTCCGCCCAGCACCCAGGTGATGAAGCGGGCGGAAATGTGTTTGAATCCTTGCACCGGAAAAATCGGGACCGCACGGTCCCGGGGGGCATAGCCGGGCCTACGGAGACATCGGCGGCTTGGTCTGCTGATCGTGGAGGTAGGCGTCGAACTCCTCGATGCTGCCGAACATCTGGTCCACCGGCATGACCTTGATGATCTCAAATACCCGCGCCACCTGCGGCTGCGGATTGAGCAACTTCAACTGACCGCCGGATCGCTCCAGCGCCCGCGTTCCCTTTTGCACCACGCGGATTCCCGCACTGCTGATGTAGGTGAGCGCGGCGAGCTCGAGGGCCACCAGCGGGGAACCTTCGGCCACCAGACGAGTGATTTCAGCCTCCAACTGGCCGAAGGTGTCGGTGTCGAGTGAACCCTCCAGGCGGATGACGTGCCCGAAGGTCTTCAGCGGAAAGGTGGCAAGCTGCAGCGGCATGGGGATAATCTGGATGCCGGACGCAATGACGCAACCTTACATCGCGGCCGGGATGTGTTTTCGGAGCCGGAGCCGGTTGTGGCCGTGCTCGCGCCGGTAGTGGCACCAGTCCATCAAGCCGCGGATGAGGGCGAGGCCCATCCGACCATCCGCGCGTTCACGGAAGGGTTTGTCGAGTTCGTCGGCCGCGTGGGCGAGGGGATCGAACGCGTGGCCGTCGTCGACGATCTCGATTTCCAACCGGTCCGGAAACCACGCCAGATGGATCCGGACCCGGTGGTGGGATCCGCGGTCGGCGTGGGCGTACTTCACGATATTGGTGAATGCCTCCTCGAGGACGAGGCGCACGTCGCTGGCGATGGCCGGCGGCAGTCCGCGTGCGATCAGCCCGGACAGCGCGTCCTCCGCGCGCGCGAATTCCGCGGTGGAGGTCAGCAGTTCCAGGGTGGTTTCGCGGGGAAAAGTCACGGCACGAGGGGAGGTCGGCGGCGGCGCCGGGCGAAGGTGAAGGGGGCGCGCAGTGTCCGGTCCGCGGGGTGCGGGTGCAACTCAAACGCACGCGCCACCGCGCGTCCGGGAGCGGGCGCAGTCGACGATCGGATCGCGGGCGGAAGCGCTTCTCCCGGAGTCACCGGCCGGCCGCCGTGAGGGCATCGAGTTCGGCATCGGTCCAGGCCTTTTCGCGCGCCGCGGTGGCGGCCCGGACGGACGAAACCGCGGCGGCGGTGACGGGCCGCGCGACGTTGCCAAACTCGCGTCGCACGAAGGTGAGGATGGCGGCGAGCTGCAGGTCGTCGAGTTGCCGCCAGGGCGGCATGATCAATCCGCGGCCGGGATTTTCCTTTCCGTGCAGGAGGATGCGCACCAGGGCCTCGTCGTCGGCCTGCAGCCAGCGCGAGCCGACGAGCGCCGGAGCGAGCCCGGTGAGTCCGCCGCCGGATTCGTGGTGGCACGGGGCACAGGAGAGAGCGTAGGCGGTGCGCCCGGTTTCGAAGAGCCGCTCGGTCGCGCGCAGTTCCGGATCATCGGAGTGTTTTTGCTGGTAACTCGTCAGCAGTGAGGTGAGCCGGGGATCGCGGTGACTGCGGATCAGGGTGAGATTGGCGGAGGCGAGCACGCCCGGATTGAAGGTGCCGAGGATGAGGCGAGGCAGCATCGCCGCGGCCCAGACCGGACGTTCACAGAGCATGCGCTGGGCCGTGCCCTGCAAGCGGGCCGGCAGGGCAGGGTAGGCGTCCATCACGACCTCGGCGGCGGCGGCGAGGGCCGCGTATCCCCCGAGGGTGGCAAGGCGGCGGGCGCGGCGGGTGTCGTTCTTCTCGGTGGCGAGCGCGGCGGCGAGGAGCGGCAGGGCATCGGGGGTGGCCAGGGCTGCAAACAAGTCGAGCAGTTCGTTCTGCTCGGTGTCCTTGAGTTTGCCAGCGCGCAGGCGGGCGACGGCTTCCGCCTCGGCGCCGGGGTGGCCGAGGCGGGCGGCCAGGGCGACCAGCGAAACGGAGCGCCCGGGCGCGGTCCAGGCACGGGCGACCAGGGCGCGCAACGCGGCGGGGACCTGGTCGACCCGTCCGCCCGAGAGGCCGCGGGCGAGACCCGCGACGAGCAGGTTAGCCGCAGTCGGGGTGGGAGCCGACTCCACGAGGCGAGCGCCAAAGGCGAGGTTGCGCGCGAGATGTTCGGGGGCGCGGTCGATCATCCAGTCCGAGTACACGCCCTGCCGGAGCGTGTAATGGCGGCGCGGGCCCTGGTCCGCGGTGAAACGCCGGCCGAGGCGTTCAGCGAGGTGGGTGGTGAATAGCTTCGAACTCCAGACCGCGGGATCGCGCACGAGCGCGAGCAACTCCTCGCGGCCGCTTTCGGCCAGGCTTTCGAGCGCCCACCAGAGGAGGAGCGGCAGGTGGCGATCGGCGGCGTCGGCGTCGCGCCCGATCAGTTCGCGCAGGATCGGCAGCGCCTGGCCGGCGGGGAGGCGACGAGCGGAACTGGCGAGCTGGCTGCGCACCTCGGCGTCGGGTTCGGTGCGGGCGAGTGCGGCGAGCGCGGCGACGGTGGCGGGTTTCACGCTCTTGGCGTCGCCCAGCAGGCGGACGCCCCAGCGGCGCACGTGGGAGTTGGAATGGGTGAGGGCGGCGCGGAGGCCGGTCTCATCAAGTTCGTCGCGAAGATTCAGCACCCAGAAGGCCTCGAGCGCGGCGGGGGCGTTGGCCTCCAGGAGACGGCGCAGTTCGGCGGCGTTCACGTCGGGCCGGCGGGAAAGAAGGAGGCGGGCTTGCTCGCGGAGTTCGCGGTTGGGGGCGGCGAGGAGGCGGATGAGTTCGGCGGTCGGCGCGCGGTGCAGGTC
Organism: uncultured Opitutus sp.; assembly: GCA_964504885.1. Classification (GTDB taxonomy): domain Bacteria; phylum Verrucomicrobiota; class Verrucomicrobiia; order Opitutales; family Opitutaceae; genus ER46. The sequence continues at coordinate 42,652 of CAZDGC010000043.1, read as the reverse complement.
GCGCGGGGCCGGGCGCGGCCGGTCGTGCGCGGCGATCCGGAAGATGCGACCGTTGGACTTGTCCCAGGTATCGCGCGGGTTGAGGTGGCTGAGGCGCAGATCGGTCCAGTCGGCGAGGTAGATCGCGCCGTCGGGTCCCTGCTCGATGTCGACGGGGCGGAAGGCCTTGTCGTCGGTCGTCGCGAGCGCGGCGGTGTCGGTGGTGCGAAAGGTCGAGGTGTCGGGCTGGAGCCGGCTCGTCTGCACGCGATTGGTGAGGGACATGCCGGCGACGATCTGCCCTTCGAACGAGGGGAGGGCGCCGCCCTCGTAGAGGATGATCGTCTGGGCGAAGCGCGGGCTGTAGCCCTCGTGGGCCATGTGCTCGAAAAACCCGAAAATGAACGGATTCATCGGCGGGCCGTGCTTGGACCAGTTTTTCACGTAGGTGGCGCCCTGGGCATAGTGGAGGCCGCGCGTGGCGCCGGTGTTGGTGCCGGAGAAGGCGCGGCCGTACTGATCGAACTCGAGGCTGAAGGTGTTGCCGCCGCCCTCGGCGAAGACCTCGAAGACCTTCGCGCCGGGATGATAGCGCCAGATGCCCTGGCCGAGCAGGCGGACGCCCTGGACCTCGAGGGTGGTGGTGCTGCCCGTGGCGCCGTAGATCCAGCCATCGGGTCCCCAGTGCAGGCTGCTCGCCAGCGAGTGCGTGTCCTCCAGGCCGAAGCCCGCCAGGTGCACTTCGGGATCGCCGTCCGGCACGTCGTCGCCGTTCCGGTCCGGATAAAACAGGAGATAAGGCGACATCAGTACCCAGGCGCCGTCGACGTCGGGCAGCACGCTGGTGGCGAGATTGAGACCGTCGACGAAGGTGCGATGGCTCTCGAAGGAGCCGTTGCCGTCGCGGTCTTCGAGGATGGTGATCTTGTCGGCGCCGCGGAAGTGGCGCGGTGGCGGCGGCGACACGCGGTCGAATTCCGCGCGGATGTACTGGTCGTAGGCGGTGACGGTGAGTCCGGCGGGAAAAGGGTACTGGAGGTATTCGACGACCCAGAGCCGGCCGCGGGCGTCGAAGCGCAGATCGATTGGCTGGCGGATGATCGGTTCGCTAGCGACCAGTTCGGCGACGTAACCCTCGGGCAGGACCATGCGGCGAACGCTTTCCGCGGGCGGCAGCACCGTGGCCCGGCCGGTGAAGTCCTGACCGCCGGCCTTGAAGTTGCGCACGAACTCCGCGATCTCCGGCGTAAAGCGCGGAGGGTCGACGGTCGGAGCCGAGGCGATGACGGAGGCCGCGGAAAGGAGGATCGCCGCGATCGCGCGGCGTACGGGGGGGGTGGGCATGCACGAAGGTGGGCGGGAGCGGTCCGCTCCTTCAAGCGCGCACTGTGCGGCCGCGGGCGGCGTGCCGGCCTTCAAAGCGCGCGACCCACGAGGAGGGTCAACCCGGGGGCCGGGCAGACGAGGCGGTGCTCGCGCAAGGCGGCGGCCGAGCGGAGCACCAACGCGCGGGGCAGCACGCCATAGTTCAGCACGAGGGTGGAGGCCCAGCCGCGTTCCCGCACGCGGGCGATGATCTCGTCGTGCACGGCGCAGCGGTTTTCCCCCGGAGGAAATGCCGAACGCGCCGGCATCCGGCGATAGTAGTCGGCTCCGCGCTGCGGGTCGTAGAGATCCTCCGCGGAGCCCCATGGCGGATCCCCGAAGATCAGGTCCGGTGCGGCCGCGCCCACAGGCCAGGCGGAGAAGCTGTCGCTGGCGAACAGCGCCACCGCGGCGCCGTGTTCCCGGGCGTTCGCCTGGGCGAGGGCGAGGGCATCGGGGTCGAGATCGAGCCCGGTCACGGCCCACGACGGGTGGTCGAGCTGGAGCGAAATCGCGAGGGTGCCCGCGCCGGTGCCAAACTCCAGCACGAGGGGGGGCCGGCCCAGTTTTCGGGCGAGCGCCGCCCCCTCCTCCGCGGCGAGATCTACCAGATACGTGGATTCCGGATCCGTGATGTAGGCCCGCGGATCGATCCGGAAGCGGCGGCCGCGAAAGCAGAGGAAGCCCGCCACGTACGGTGCGGGCTCGCCGGCGGCGACCCGGGCTCGCATGAGCCGGAGCAGGGCCGCGTCCCCTCCCGCGGCGAGCAGGAGCAGTTCGTCGCCCCGCGCGTCGGCGGCCCTGGTCGCCGACGCCCGGTGATTCGATCCGGAGCGCGAAGGGGCAGCCCGCATCGTCAACCTTTGCGCCGCACCGCCAGCAGCGTAATGTCGTCGGCCTGGACGTGGCCGCGGGCAAACGCAAACACATCGTCCATCACCGTTTCAACGCAGTGGCGCGCCGTCGCGGCAGCGGGCAGCTCGGCCAGGACCCGCTGCAACCGGGCCTCCCGGTAGAAGGTCTCGTCCGCGGCGATCGCCTCGGTCACGCCGTCCGTGTACAGGAAAAGGGTGTCGCCGGGCGCGAGCTGCAGGGTGTGGCGCCGGAAACCGGCGCCCGGCATGACGCCAAGGGCCATGCCCTCGCGCGGCGGAATCGTCAGCATCCCGACGTCGCCGCCGGCCGTGCGCCGGTAGGGCCGGTTGTGGCCGCCGTCGGCATAGGCGACGACACCGGTGTGCACGTTGAGCACGCCGAGGAAGAGGGTGACGAACTGGGCGGACTGGTTTTGCGGAATCAGCAGCTCGTTGGTCTCGCGGAGAATCTCATCCGGGGTGTCGATCCGCTCGGGCGTGGCCTTCGCGCGCAGGGTCGTGAGCGCCACAGCCATGAACAACGCCGCCGGCATGCCCTTGTCCGACACGTCGCCGATGGCGAAGCAGAGGTGGTCGGCGTCGAGAAAGAAGAAGTCGTAGAAGTCGCCGCCCGCCTCCTTGGCCGGCTTCATGGCGGCGTGGAGGTCGAGGAGCTCCGACTTGGGAAACGCCTGCGGCAGCAGGCTGAGCTGGATTTCGCCGGCGATGCGCAGTTCGTTCTGCGCCCGCTCCTTCGCCGCGGTCTCGGCCTGCAGCCGCTGGAGGTAGGAGCCGAGCTGCTCCTCCATGACGAGGAACGAACGGGCGAGCTCGCCCACCTCGTCCCGCGAGCGCGCCGGAAGCGCCACAATCCGGCGCCGCAGCTCCGACGCCGGATTGGATTGGAAACTGGTCTGCGCCAGCTCGCGGGTATACGCCGCGAGCTGGGTGATCTGCCGGGAGAAGTGCGTGCTCGCGAACGCGCTGATCAGGAAGAACAGCAGAAAGCTGCCGGCGCCGACATAGAGCGACTGGCGCAGCGAGGCGTTGAGCCGCTCGTCGACGTACGGCACCGGCAGGTCCGCCCCGGCGATGTACCGCTGTCCGGCCGGGGTCCGGGCGGGCGCGAACAGGGTGAAGGTGCGCCCCCACTTGTCCTCGACATAGCCGTAGACCGGCCGTCCGGTTTCCCAGGCTTGCGCGATGGCGGGCGGCACAGTGTCGTAAAACTCCCAATACGGAGTGAACTTTTCCGTCGGCGGGCAGTTGGTGGCGGTGCAGTGGAAGCCCGCTTCGCCCCGGAAGTAGGTGTAAAGGTAGCGGAGACCGACTTCCCGGCAGTAGCGGTTCAGCCGCTCCACCAGCCGCCGGTACTCCTCCGGCGTCACGGCTCCGGCGGAGACCGCGCGATCGAGATAGCCGTCCGGCAGCAGGTAGGGCAGCCCGTGGGCGAAGTCGTCGAGTTTGTCCCGCAGGTCCGCCAGGATGTGTTCCTTTTCGCTGACGTAGCGGGTCACGGTGAAGACGAGCGTCGCGGCGATGTTGAACAGCGTCAGGCCGAGGAGGACCTTGAAACGCAGGCCAAAGCGGAGGGCGCGCGGCGGCGGGGCCGGCGGGGAGGCGGCGGTTTCCGGGTTCATGAGAGGGAGGCGGGCAGGGCCACGACCACGAGCAGGCCGCGGGCGCGCCCGGCCAGCAGTGCGGCCAGCAGGTCGGCGGTCTGCTCCAGCGGGTGGGGCGGGGCGTGCCGGAGGAAATCTTCCACCCGCCGCCGCGCGTCGTCGTCGAGCGTCCCGAGGACGACGGGACGGTGGTGGGGGGGCTCGGCGCGCGGGGGGGGCGATCCCTCGGTGCCGACGCCGTGCCGGTAGACCACCGGCTCTGTCGCACCGGGAGCCACCGAAAGTGACATGCCGCGGTCGACGGGGAAACTCGCGTCGAGCTCGCGCCATGCGTCCGGTGGTTCGAGGGCGTCCAGCAGGCCACCGAGACAGTCCGCGGCGGCCTCGGCGCGCGTGAGTCGATCCAGGAGCGGCGCCGTTTCGTCGGCGTTGCGCAGTCGCCCCGCCACCACGTGCCAGCCGGTGGCGTTCCGGCGCATCGCGTAGAAATCGTCGTCTGCCCCGCCAAGGCGACGCGCGGCGCCGGCGGGGATCTCTTGCCCCGGACCGCACGGCGGCGGGGCGCGAAGCCGGCGCGCGGCGAGTGCCAGCTCCTCCGGCGTCGGGGAGGGGAGGGCGCTGAGCAGCCGGTGCCGGGCCCGCCTCTCGCCGTCGTGCAGGATGTGCGCGATCGATTCAAGGGTGCGGGCGAGGTCTTCGAGTTCCCGCATGGCGCTGGACGGCCAGGCGTGGGCATAGTCCCCGCGCGCCAGCGCCGCGGCGCCCGCGGCGAGGCCGGCCAGATCGCGGCGGACACCCCGGGCGAGACCCTCCGCCACCGCGAAGCCCGCCACCAGCAGCGCCGCGCCGAACCAGCCACTGGCGCGCTGAACCTCCCGCAACGCGCTCCGGGTGATCGTCTCGGGGCCGGTGACTCCAATCACCGCCCGCAGGCGTCCCTCGTGATCGACGATCGGCGCGTAGCCGACCGCCTCGTCAAAAGCGGCCTCGGGCCGCGGACGCGCGAGCGCGGCGGGCCGGCCGCGGTGCAGTTGGCGCAGCACGTCACCGTCGGGCGGTGGCGCGGGACGCAGTCCGGCTGCCTCGCACAGCGCCTGCGCCCGCCAGCCGGAGCCCTCCCGTTCGAACCATTGCACGTTGAGTCCGCCCGCGGCCGAGCCCAACCGCCGCGCGTCCTGCCGGTGCCGGGCGAGAGCCGCGGCCAGGGAAGCTGGTGCCGGGTCCGCAAAGGCCGCGAGGCAGAGGGCGCGAGCTTGCGCCTGTTCGGCCAGCACCCACGCAATCTCCCGGCGATGCACCGCCACCGCGAGGGCAAACGCGGCCGCGGCGAGTCCGGCAAACAGCGGCGGAAGGGCGAGGTGATGACGTATCCGAAGGGTCATGACCCGCGGGGGCGTGCCGGGCCGGCGGCGCGGGCCTCCGGCGGGAGTTGCAGCAGCCCGGCCAGCAGCACCGGGCATTCGTGAACGATGGTCAGAAAGGCGCCCTGAGGCAGCGCCAGGCCCTGGTAGCCCTGCGAACCGGCCTGCAGGGTCTGCGGCGCGGCCTCCCCGGTGAAGAGCGCCGTGGCGCCCGCCAGCGGCGGCGCGGCGGCGCCGGTGTCGTCCACCAGATCCCCGGCGAGGCGCACCCACAGGTGGCGGAAGTTGCCGTCGCGCCGCACCAGCACGCGACCGGGCGGAAGCGCACGCGGCGTGGCGGCGTCCGCGACCACCAGCAGTTCCTCCGGCCGCAACTGCGAGAACGGAGAGACCTGGCGCAGCGCAAGGGCCTTTTCCACCAGGGTCATGGGCGGTGTTCCTCCGGTGGCGACGCCGGCTCGGGCACGCCGGCGCGGGGCACATTCCACGCCGGGACGGCGGGCGGAGCCACGCTCAGCCTCCCGGCGCCGTTGAGGACGTGCCGGGCGGCCCCCAGGTGCAGGGTGACGGGCCGGCGCATCCGATAATGCAGTACGTGACGGCCGCGTTCCCAGCAGGCGGCGCCGGCGAGCTCCGGCGCGGTCGCGAGGAGCCGGGCCGGCAAGCCGGCGGGCGCCGTTCCGGTTGTCAGCCAGGTGTGCACCAGGAGGGTCCGGCGCGCCCGGGTGCAGGCGGCGGCCGCCGGATCCGCATCCGCCGCGCCCAGCCACCACACCGTCGTCTCCGCCACGCGGCAGCCGCCGGCGGCTCCGGCCGCCTCCCCGTCCGTCAACTCGCCCAGGCGCTCCGCCTGCGCCCGCATCGCCGCGGCCAGCGCCACTTGTTCACGGCTGGCCCGCAGGGCCGCCCGCCAGTCCCGCCAGCGCTCCTCATCGCACCCCAGCCGCCGCCGCAGTTGCTCGAGGTGGCCCGCCAGGGCGGCAATTTCACGGCTGCCGCCGACCTCGACGGGGGCGGCGTGGTACCCGGCGGCGATTGCCAGCGCCGCTTCCTTCAGCTCCTGCAACGGACGCCGCAGCGCGCGCGCGATGCGCCACGACAGGAGCCCGGCGGCCACCAGCGAGCCAGCGCCGAGCAGGATCGCGGTGAACGCCGCCCACCGTGTCTTCTGGCGGATGACGCTGATGTCCACGTCGGCCCCGATCATCGCCGTCACCTGGCCGGTCGAGGTTCGCAGCGGGGTGAAGCAGGATTTCAGCAGGCCCCAGGGCTCCCACTGCTGGATGGGCGACACCCAGGGGCGCCCCGCCCGTTGCACCAACTCGGCCGGTTCCCGGCTGGCCGGGGGCAGTTCGTCTCCGGCTCCCGGTGGCGAGTAAGTCCGGCCCAGCGTGCCGTCGAGGAGGTAGCGAATCTCGGCTCCGCCCTGCCAGACCTGCGAATAGAGGTAGGTCAGGCCGGCGCTTCGCTGCAGATTGACGAACACCGCGCGGTGCCGGCGGTAGAACGGGTCGTCGGGATCGAAGAAACCTGCCACCGGTCCGATGCGCTGGGTGCGGCCGGTGGCCGGATCGATCGCGACGAGCTCCGCGCCGCCGCCATGAAGGCGGCCTCCGAGCCACGCGAGGGTCGCGAGCGGGGCGGGAGGAGACGGCGGTCGCGGCTCCGCGCCGGGCGGCGGGCGGGTGCCGTTCCGGGCTTCGAGCGCCACGCGCCGGATCAGGCGGCCCGCGGGTGTCAGCGTCACGAGGAAACGCCCGTCCTCGGACAATCCGTACCACTCTTCGCCGGTCGCATTGGCCGCCATCGCCCGGAGCGATTCGGGCAAAACGAGGTCGGACGGCGCGCACTCGCCGCGGTCGGGCAAGACGCGGAACACCGCCCGGCCGCGCCAGCCCAGCAGTCCGCCCGCGGCGGCGAACAGACCGTCGAGCGGCTCCCGGAGCGCGCTGATCCGGATGACGCGGCCGGCGGGGTCGAGTTCCAGCAGCCGCGCGCCGTCGCCGGTCAGGCCGAACCCGCGCTCCGGAGACCCGACTGTCGCCAGTGATCGGATACCCCCGGCCGGCTCGGGCGCCAGGGCGCGGGCGGTTCCGCGGGCCCGATCGACCCTGACGAGTTCGCCGCGGGTGGGGTCGAAGCCGAGATCGAAGCCGTCGGAGCCGGCGGTCAGCGCGGTGAGGCGGCGCGGCCGCTGGTACGCCGCGTGGGCGTCGGCGTCGACGAGGGCCGCGGCGCCGCCGGCGACGGCGAGCAGCTTGCGATCGAAGCCGTCGAGGATGAGGCGGTGGGTCGAGCGGTGGAGATGCCAGGCCCAGAGGGCGGTGGATACGATCAGGACCGCGGCCACCGTGGCCAGGACGTGGTGCTGGTAGGTGAGGCGCGGTTTCATCGGCGGGAGGGGGCCGGCGGCCTGGTCCGGCAGAGAGCAATGCCCAGGGCCGGGAAGACTTCGATGGCCTGGACGACGGCGTCGGTGGGAACGACAAGTGTGACGCCGCGACGGGCGGCGATCCGCAGGTCGGGGGAACGCGCCGCGAGGGGGGCGGGGGACTCGCCCGCGGGAGCCGGGAGTTCATGGCTCCGGGCGGCCAGGTAATCGAGGGCGGCGAAAGGCGCGCCGGCAAGACGGGTGGCCCGGACGAACGCCGCGAGGCGTTCGATCGGGTGGAGGGCTGGAGTGCCGGCCGCCGCCGGCGTTTCGAGGCCGGGCAGCAGTCCGTCGAGGAGGGCGATGAGCCGGGGTGAGGGGCCGGCCGCGAGTCGGCGGTAGAGCAGGGCGCGGACGTCGGGGTGGTGGCGGGCGCGGAGGGCAAAGCCCGCGGCGGCGCACTCGACGTCGTCGCCCCCGGCCAGCGCCGCGCGCAGCAGCGGTTCCGGCGGCCCGGCGGACCGGGTGGGCCGGGTGGGGGCGCCAGCGGTGAGCGCGAGCAGGGGCTGGAGTTCGAGGAACAAGGCGCGTGGGCTGCCCTGTTCGATCGCCTCGATCGCGTTGGCCCGATCCTTGGGGGCGCCGAACGTGAGCGAGGTCTGGATCAGGTCGGCGTCGGGCAGGCGGCCGGTGAGCCCGAGCAATTGCACGGTGAAGTCCAGGGCCTCGACGGCCGAGTCGCGATTCGATCGCTGCAACACGGTGAGGCCGTCGTCGTCGTCTGCTCCGGCGACCGCGATCAGCGCACCCGCGGCGGCGGCCTGGTCGCGCGCGCGCCGCAATTCGGTGCGCATCAGATCGGTGGCGATGAGTTCGAGCTGGGGCGGGGCCAGGCGTGCGAGCGAGCGGGCGGCGAGGATGCGGGCGCGGCGCGAGGCCGCGGGCCGGCGCAGTTCGTGCATCAGCACGCCGATCGCCCGCGGGCCGAAGGAGGTGATCACCTCGGCGAGTCGCCGGCGCTCGCGGGCGGAGAAGAGGTGGGCGGCCTCCAGCAGCGCGGCCACTGGCTCGACGGCTCCGACGCGTTCGACGATGCCGAGGATCAGGTGGCGTTCATCCGCGGTGGCGGCGGCGAGCTGGGGCAGCACGCGCGGGAGCAGGTCCTCGGCGCCGGGGGCGGCGAGTTCGTGCAGGGCGCGCAGCGCCTCCACCCGCAGCCCGGCGTCGCGGCAGTCCAGCCACCGCCCGAGTTCGCCGGCGTGGTGCGGACAACGGAATCCGCCCAGCGCGCGCACTCCCCAGAGCTGTTCGGCGGGGCTGCCCGCCAGCAACCGGCGCACGTCGGCGAGGGCGGACTCCGCTTCGTCCAGCCGGGAGCCCTGCCAGCGCGCGACCGCGGCGAGGGCGAGGGTGGCGGGCTCTCCGGAGCGAATCGGACCGGCGGTTTCCCGGGACGGTGAAACCACCCCGGCCGCGAAACCGCCGCGCGCGGCGGCGGCTGCCGGGTTTTCGTGGCCGTCGCTCCCGCGCAGCAAACCGGCGATCGCCGTGGTGTTGTCGCCACTGAGGAGGTGCTGGACGGACGGACGGAGTTCCTCCGCCTCGGCGGGGCCCGCGGTCGCCACCAACTGCGCGAGAGTGGAGCCGGCCTCCGGATCGCCGGTGACGTCGAGCAGTGCGCAGGCCGCGCGGCGCTCGGCGCGGTCGGGGCTGTGGCGGGCGCGCTGGCGGAGTAGGTCGCGGTCCGGGGCGGTGAGGCGCTGCCGCCAGTGGGCGGGCGGCAGGCTGAAATCCAGCCAGTGGCGGCGCAGATTGCCGGCCAGGGCGAGGCGATAATCGTGGCGCACGAGCAGGGCGACGGCGACCGCGCCCAGCGCCGTGCCGGCTCCCGCGAGGGCGAGCTGGGCCGGGCTGCTGCGGGTGGCGAGCGCGAGCAGCAGGCCGCCCGCGAGTGCGGTCGCGAGCGGTTCGCTCATCGCCTCGATGAACGTCCGCAGGGTGCGCTTGGCGGCCGCGGGGAGCGCGTTGAAGAGGATGTTCAGGTTGTTGTATTCGACCGCGGTGAGGAGGGTCTGGTACGCGAAGAACGCCAGCACGGCCGCGGCGAACCCCGGTTGCAGGAAGAAGGCGGCATAGGCGGCCAGAAAGGTCAGCGGCAGGATCAGCGCGGTGTTGCCCACCCCGAGGCGCCCGACCAGCCGGTTGAAGGCGAAGAGATTCACCAGCAGTGTGAGGAGGTTGGCGATCCCGAGCAACCAGCCGAGGAGGCGGGCGAGTTCGGCGGAGCTCCGCTGGGGGGCGAGGACGCCCATCGCGAGGTACTCGAGGCCGGCGGCCAGCATCGCTCCGCCGAAGCACATCGCCGTCACGCCGAGCGCAAACCGGGAGGTCCGGAACGTGGCGAGGGCCGCCCGCACCACGCCGGCGGGGGAGTCGACGCCGCCTTCCTCGTCCGGCTCGATCTTCCGCTGTCGCCGCCGGAGCCGGCCGAAGAGCGGCAGCGCGAGCAGCGCGAGGACCGTCCACACCAGGAAGAGCGCGCCGGTTGAGGCGAGACCGGAGAGCGCGCTCACGATCATCGCGCCGGCCATCCCGCCCGCGGCGCCGCCCGCGGCGATGATTCCGTACAGCCGCTTGCCGTCGCGCAGACTGAAGTAGTCGTCGGCGAAGTTCCAGAACACGCTGTAGAGGGCGACGAACCACAGTCCGGCGTGGAACTTCATCGCGTAGAGCAGCCAGGGCGCCGTGGCTCCGAAGAGGACGCCGGCAAGGCCGAAGAACGCGCTCCCGAGCACGACCGCCCCGAGGCAGAGCTCGATCAAGCGGTCGAGACCGAGCCGGGCGAGCAGCAGCGATTGCAGCGGCGCGTACACGACCATCACGACCGGCAGGCCCAGGTAGATCACCGGCAACCGGCCGGGGCCGAGGTGGGCGAGGAAGAGCGAGTCGGCCGTGGTCAGGCCCACGGCCAGGCCGGCCTGGATGACGGCGGCCAACGCCAGGAAATCCCCGAGCTTGCCGCGCTCCTCGGGCAGCACCCGGAACAGCGTTTGCAGGCCGGCGTTCATGGACTCCGGTAGCCGGATCCTTTCATCCGGGCGGAACCGGCCGGCGGGCGAGCAGGATCCGGCTGACGTGTTGGTGCTCCCCGGGGCGGAACGCCGGATGGGCCGCCTCCCGCCACTGGCAGCGGCAGGAGCGGAGCAGCTCGAAACCGGCGCCCACGAGCAGGGACTCGGCTTCCGGGCGCTCGATGAATCGGTAGTAGTAGGTGTTCCGATACAGAAAGGCGTTCCGGCCGAGGGCCTGCATGTCGCGACCGGCGATGCCGTCGTCGGGCCCGGGGATGTTGCAGAGCAGCAGGCCGCCGGGCCTCAGGATCCGCGCCAGTTCGCGCAGCACCGCCGGGCTGTCCGGCAGCGTCTCCACGACATCGAGCAGCGCGATGGCGTCGAAATGCGACTCGGGATAGCCGGTGGCGCGCAAGTCGCCCGTCCGGCATTGCACCCGGGGAAGCAACCCGGCGGGGATCTTGGCGAGCGCATGGGCGGAGGAGTCAAAGGCGTGCACTTCGTCGGCCCCGCATTGCAGCAGCAGGGGCAGGTTGCGGCCTTCCCCCGCCCCGGCATCGAGGAGGCGCGACGGTCGGCGCAGCGCCTGCCGGAGGTCGGCGAGAAAATCGTCCAGGAACGGGAGCGCGGACGAACCCCAGACGAGTTCAGGGGTGGAGCGGTAGAGGGTGTCCCACGCCCGCTGGTTGGCCGCCGCGAGGATTTCGGCTCCGACGGGCGGCGGGTCCGGCGTGGGCGGGAGAAAGTGTTCCGTCCACTCCGTGCGCAGGCAATGGGCGCTGGCCATCGCGGCCCCGTAGCCGCCGGCGTTGAGCAGGCAGACCACGTCGCCCTCTGCCAGGGGCGGAAGCGGCACCTCCTCGGCCCAGAGGTCCAGCGCTTCGTTGATGTTCCCCGCCAGGGTGACCGGGCGCGGCGGGCCGGGCCGGCGGAAGGCGGGCGCCGGCTCGAGCGGCAGACCGTAAAAGGCGGGTTCGGGGTGCACGTTGCAGCCGGCGTTCAGGCCGACGAACACGCGGCCGCCTTTCTCCTCGATCTGGGTGACCTCGGTCAGAAGCACGCCGGCGTCCTTCACGAGGTAATCGCCCGGCTCGAACTCGAGGAGCAGGCTGCGCCCGCCGAAGTGTCGCCGCACCAGGCCGGCCCAGGCGGTGAGGTCCAGCGGGGCGTCGCCCGCCGCGAGCGGGACACCGAGACCGCCGCCGAGGTTGAGCCGGCGGACGCGGGGTGCGGCGTCGAGGAAAACGCCGAGGCGGACCAGCACATCCTCCAACTCGGGCAGTTGCGGGGTGAGGAAGCCGCAGCCGGCGTGACAGTGGAGTCCGGCGATCTCGAGGCCCAGATCGCGGGCCACCGCCAGGGCCTCGGCGAAGCGATCGAGGTAGACGCCAAACTTCGTCGGTTTCGCGCCGGCGTAGCGGACCCGGGGATTCATCCGGTAGCCGAGACCGGCCGCCGGGTTGATGCGCAACCCGAGCGAACGCCGCCGCGACAGGGCGGCGAGGTGGGGGAGGGCGGAGAGGGAGTCGGCGTTGATCCAGAGATCCGGCCAGTCCGCGAGGGCGGCGAAGTCCGCCCGGCTGAGCGACCCGGCGGTGAAGCTGAGTTCGTCCACGGCAAAGCCGCACTTCAGGGCATGCCGGACCTCGCCGGGCGAGCAGACATCGAGCCCGACGCCCAACGCGTGCAGGTGCGCCAGCACGGCGGGGTGGCGGTTCGACTTCATCGCGAAGTGGAGCCGGGGCGGCGGCGGGCCGAGGGCGCCGAGCGCCGCCCGCAGGCGGGTGACGTTCGCGGAGAGACGCGCGCCGGAGTAGACAAAGGCCGGGGTGCCGGTGCGCCGGGCGAGGTCGGCCGTGCGTTCGCCAGCGAAGCGCAGGTGACCTTCGCTGTCGTAGTACAGATCGTCGCGCTGCCACCAGGTCGCGCGCCGGCCGGCGTTGGCGGCGGGGGGCGGGGCGGGGGTGGCGGCAGGCATGGCGGGGTGGCGGGAGCGCGGGGCGGGAGCCCCGGCCCGAAGGCCGGCTCAGGCCGCGCCCGGCGGGTGGCGGTTCAGGATCAGCGTCACCCGGTTGCGGTCGCCGCGCCGTTCGTAGAGGAAGGCATCGACGCTGCGCCTCGCCAGGTAGATGCCCAGTCCGCCGGGATCGCGTTCCTCCAACGGCCGGTGCAGGTCCGCCGGATCCTCGCGTTGGGTGGGATCGAACGGCGGACCGGTATCCTCGACATGGATGCGCAACTGCTCCGGGCCGATTTCCGCGGTGAGTCGGAGCTCGCCGGTGAGGCCGCCCTCGGCGTAGGCGTGCGTGATGGCGTTGGTGGCAACCTCGTCCACCGCGAGGTGGAGGCGGCCGGCCGCCAGGTCCGTGCAACCCGCCTCGGCGGCCGCGGCGCGCACGAAGTTTGCCAGCGGCTCAAGCGCCGCCAGCGTGCCGGGCAGCAGCAGGGTCCGGGTGGTCATGATCCGCTCAGCGTTCGACCGTCGCCGCGTCGTAGGCCGGCAGCAGCGTGACGGCCTGGCTGAAGCCGCTGACCTCGATCGTCTCCTGGACGACGGGCTGGGGCGCGACGACGAAGATTTTCACCGCGACGCCCATTTTCTGGCGGGCGAAGACGATGACGCGCAGGCCGGCGGAGGCCATGTATTCGAGCTGGTCGAGGAGGAGCGCGACGGCGCGCACCTGGTTCGCGGCGGCCCGCTCCACCAGTTCGCGAAATTGCGGTGCGGTGGAGGCATCGAGCCGGCCGGCGAGGGTGATTTGGGCGACCTGGTTCTTGAGTTCGAGACTGGCGGTGAGGGCCATGGCGGAGTGTGGGGTTGGAGTTCCGGGTTGGGGGAATCAGCGGGCGACGAGGATCACGATTGAGCGGCCACCCACGAGGAGGTCGGACGGCCGGGGGAGGACGGGTTCTGTGCCGGGCGTGCAGATGTCGTCGGGGGCGGCGAGACCGGTGTTGGCAAACACATGCCAGCGCGTGCCGGGGGGCGGGGCGGGCACCTCGAAGGCGAGTGCCTCCCAGTGGGAGTTGAACGCGGCGTAAATCGTCTCGTCGCGCACCGTGCCGTCGCGGGCCTGGGAGCCGTCGAGCAGGTACGCGAGCACGCGGCTGTGGGGCGAGTAGTCGGCCCACCACGCCCGGGTGCCGTGGAAGGAGACATCGGGCAGTCCGCTGGTGACTGACACGCGGCCCCGCAGGTGATGCCGCGGGCGGAGCACGGGATGGGCGCGGCGGAAGGCGATCATCTGCCGGAAAAAGCGGTGCAGGCCGGCGCAGGCCGTCAGGCGGCCCCAGTCGAGCCAGGCGAGCGGGGAGTCGTGGCAGTAGGCGTTGTTGTTACCCGCCTGGGTGTGGGCGAATTCGTCGCCGGCGAGCAGCAGGGGCACGCCGTGGGCGAGCAGCAGCAGCGCGGCGGCGTTCTTCATCTGGCGTTCGCGCAGGGCAAGCACGGCCGGGTCGGTGCTAGGACCCTCTGCGCCGCAGTTCCAACTGAAGTTGTCGTTGGTGCCGTCGCGGTTGTCCTCGCCGTTGGCCCCGTTGTGCTTGGAGTTGTAGGCGACGAGGTCGTGCAGGGTGAAACCGTCGTGGCAGGTGATGAAGTTGATGGAGGCGGTGGGGCCGCGGTGGTTCCAGCCGTAGAGGTCGGGCGAGCCCTGGAGGCGGGCGGCGAGGGCGCCGGTGCCGCCGGCGTCGCCCTTGAGGAAACGGCGGGCGTCGTCGCGGAAGCGGCCGTTCCACTCGGCCCAGCGGCCGTAGGCGGGAAAGGAGCCGACCTGGTAGAGGCCGCCGGCATCCCAGGCCTCGGCCACGAGCTTGCAGCGGGAGAGGATGGGATCGTAGGCGAGGCTCTCGAGCAGGGGCGGGTTGGCGAGGGGCGCGCCGGCGGGATCGCGGCCGAGGATCGACGCGAGGTCGAAGCGGAAGCCGTCGATGTGGTATTCGGAGGCCCAATACCGGAGGCAGTCGAGGACGAACGAGCGCACGACGGGGTTGTTGCAGTTGAGGGTGTTGCCGCACCCGCTGAAATTGTGGTACCAGCCCTCGGGCGTGAGGATGTAGTACGCCTGGTTGTCGAGGCCGCGGAAGGAGATGTAGGGGCCGTGCTCGTTGCCCTCCGCCGTATGGTTGAAGACCACGTCGAGCATCACCTCGATGCCCGCCTCGTGCAACTGGCGCACCAGCGTCTTCAATTCGTCCATCTGCATGCCGAGCCGGCCGGTGGCGGCGAACCCGGCCTTGGGGGCGAAGAAGCCGACCGTGCTGTAGCCCCAGGTGTTGAGCAGGCGCTCGCCGGTGGCGGGGTTGACGCGACTGTTCTCGAATTCGTCGAATTCGAAGATGGGCATCAGTTCGACGCAGTTGATGCCGAGCGCCTGCAGGTAGGGGATCTTCTCCGCGAGGCCGGCGTAGGTGCCGCGGTTTCGGACCTGCGAGGATTCGTGCTGCGTGAAGCTGCGCACGTGGAGCTCGTAGATGATGAGATCCTCCAGCGGGATGTTCGGAGGCCGGACGCCCTGCCAGTCGAAGTCGTCGAACGCGAGGCGCGCCCGGTGCGGATAGTCCGTCGTGCGGTCGGGCGGCACGCCCCACTGGCTCCGGCCGGCGAGGAGGCGGGCGTACGGATCGGAGAGAATTTTCGTGCGGTCGAAGCGGTGGCCGCGGGCCGGATCGAAGGGGCCGTCCATGCGGTAGCCGTACTCGATCTCCTCCACGTCGAGGTCGAAGACGATCATGCAGAACACGTCGCCGACCCGGAACTCCGGCGGGAACGGCAGCTCGGCGTACGGGGCGGGCTCGCCCTTGTGCAGCAGCACGAGCGCGCAGTCCGTCGCGTGGCGCGAAAAGATGGAAAAGTTCACCCCTCCCGGGACGAGGGTCGCCCCGAAGGGCAGCGGCCGGCCCGCCCGGACCCGGTGACCGGCGATCTCGTGGGTCGGATAGAAGTCGATGCGCGCATCCATCGGCGGTCAGGGCTTCATGTCGGCCAGGTTGGGGTGGACCTCGAAGAACTGGAGGAAGCCGGTGATGCGCATCGTCTCCGCGAGGCTGTCGCTGAGGCCGACCAGCACCGCCCGGCCGCGACGGGCGGCCAGTTGCCGGTGCAGCAGCAGGAGCGCGCGCAGGCCGGCGCTCGACAGGAAGGCGACCTGCGAGAGGTCGAGCACGAGCGTGCCCACCTCCTCCAGTGCCGGGCCGAGCGCCGCCAGCAGCTCGGGCGCGGTCCGCCCGTCGAGGTGGCCTTCGCAAACGGCGAGGAGGCGATCGGGCTGGCGGGTGACGACGATCTTCATCGCGGTTTCAAGGGTGCACGGGTTCGATGGTGACCTGGAACTTAAGCCGCTCGCCGTCGGCCGGCACCTGCACGGTCAACTCCGCGGGGTCGAAGTCCGTCCAGGGGCGACCGTTGGCGGTGACCTTGGCGATGCGGAGGCAGCCCTTGGGCAGGAGGTCGGGGGCGACGCGCAGCGTATTGTCCGCCAGGTGCCCCGGGTAGGGCAGGAAGTAGAAATCCATCGGCACCCGCCGGATGAGCAGGTTGGTGTAGGTCGCGGCGAGGAAGGCCAGTTCGAACGAATGGTAGCCGCTCATCGAGTGGCTGCCCTTCAGGCGCTCCGTGCCGAGAAGGTAGGGGATGCCGTTCGCCAGCACGTTGAAGTAGACCGCGCCGTCCTGGTGATCCAGGAAGAAGGCGTTGTAGAAGGCCGAGGCCTCCCGCGCCTGGCGCAGGTACTCGGGCTCGCCGAGGCAGCCGTGCAGGATGAGGTAGGCGAGGATCGCCTGCTCCTGCTGCCACCAAGCCTTGCGGTCGTGCCAGGCGAAGCGGTGGAAGCGCTCCCCGGGACCCACGATTCGCTCCACGACGTCGTACCAGCCGCCGCGCTGCCGGTCGGCGCCGCAGAATGGCATGAGATCGGCGATCTTCCGCGCCAGCGCCACGTACCGCTCCTGCGGCGCGAGCGCGTGGATGCGCATGAGATTCCAGGCAATCTTCAGGTTGTGGCCGATGACGGCGCGGTTCTGTTGCCAGCCCCAGGTCTGGTCGCGGCTCCAGTCCTCGAGGAACTTCTCCTGCACGAACGGGCTGTGCTCGTAGTCGGGAAACCGCTCCACGATGGTGTCGGCCGTCTCCACGAGGAAGGTGGCCAGATCCGGCCGGCCGGTGGCGAGCACGAGGTTGATCAGGTAGGCGGGGGCGTGGTCGCCGACGGAGTTCCAGTTCTTGCGGGCCCGGTTGTGGCCGAGGCTCTCCGCGCGCGGGTCGAGGGTGACCGGATCGAGGTGGGAGAAATAGCCACCCTGCCGATCGTCGCGGAAGAACCGCCGGAACAGATCGATGGTCATCTCCGCGTCGCGGAGAATCGTCCTGTCTCCGGTCATACGATACGTCTGTACCGGGCCGGCGAGCGCGTAGATCTGCTCGTAGGCGGGCACCGCGTAATAGTCGTCGCCGAACTCGGAGGCGAAGACCTTGTGTTCCTCGCCACCCTTGAGGTCGATGCCGTGGTACCAGTAGACGATGTTCTCGTCACGGTCATAGAACCGCATGTGTTCGCGAAGGTACCGGGTGCCCTTCTCCGCGGCTTCGAGGAACTCCTCCCGGCCGGTGAGGTGAAAGGCGGTCGCAAAGCCGTAGACGAGCCGCGAAATCGTGTCGGTCTCCTGGCGGTGATCGGTGGTCTTGGTCCCGCCCAGGGTCAGCTCCGTGCGGTAGTGGCGGTAGTCGATGGTGTCGCGGCCGCCGAACTGCGCCTGGAGGTAGAAGTTGCCCAGTTCGCCGATCTGGTGAATCCACCAGGAGGGCTTCTCGAACACGAAATCGGCGGGGGTGCGGCCGACGAACCGCAGCTCCTTGGCCTCGAACTTCGTGCCGTCGTCCTCCGGGTAGAACACGCCATAGGCGTAGAGGAACCGGCCCTCGACCAGCATCGAGCGCACCAGCCCGGTGCAGTCCTGCCATGGCTCGCCGAGGTTGCGGGTCATCTGGGCGGAGAGGTTGGCGCCCAGCTTGACGTCGAACAGCCGGCCGTCGCTGCGCGCATACCCGAGGCGCACCAGTGTGAGCAGC
>CAZDGC010000043.1:0-24953 GCA_964504885.1 uncultured Opitutus sp. | reverse complement strand
CGGACGCGGAACTTGTCCTGCGCGTCGAGCGACGAGACGACATAGCCGCCGATGAGATCGGAGAAGGTGAACACCAGACGGTTGGGGGCGGAGGACATGGCGCGGGAGACGAGGGTGGGCGGATGGGGCGGCCCGGGGTGGTCGCGGGAGGTCTGGGCGGAAGTCAGCCGGCGAACGGCGGCGGGTTGGGATCGTCCTGGTATCCCTGGCAGACCTCGACGACGCGGTCGTCGGGGTCGCGGATCCAGATGGCGGCCCAGCCCGGGATGAAGCTGTCGAAGCGCAGGGGGCCCAGGTTGATCTTCAGATCGGGACCCAGGGTCCGCGCGAACGCCTCGATGTCGGTCACCTCGAACGCGAGGTGGCGGAAACCCGGGAAACCGTGGCCGTCGTTGGGCGGCGGGCCGGCCGGGTCCGACCCTTCGCCGGCGAAGAGTTCGAGGCAGGAGTTTTCGTGGCGGAGGAAGACGATTTGCCGGCCGCCGCCGAGCGCGACGACGCGGACGCGCCGGAAGCCGAAGTGGCGGGTGTAGAACCGCTCGGTGGCGGCGGGATCGCGGCAGGTGAGTCCGAGGTGGGCGAAGCGGGTCATGGCGGGAAACGGGAGGCAGTCACGAGTGAGGAGCGGGGGCGCCGTCGGGCCGGGTGGGAGGACCGGCGGGTGGCGCCGCCTGGGTCTCCTGCAGCAGTTCGATGATCTTGCGGGCGAAGAGATGGCAGTGCCCGCCGGTGCGGGCAGTGACCAGGTCGCCGTCGACCACGATGTCCTCGTCGACGTAAATCGCGCCCATGTTGCGCGCGTCGCCGTACAGGTTGTTGTGGGTGGTGAGGCGGCGGCCGCGGACGAGTTCGGGGGCGGCGGCGAGGAGCCAGAGTCCGTGGCAGATGATGCCCTTGAGGAGCTGGCGGTTTGCGAAGGCGCGCTGGAGGAACCGCACGGCGGGAGCGGGTTCGCGCACATCGGGAGTCCACCGCAGCCGGTCCGAAACCATGCCCGCCGGCACGATGAGCGCGGCGAACGCGGCGAGCTGGTCGTCGTCGATCGTCTCGAACGAACGGTCGCAGGAGAAGGGCGCGCGATACTCGTGCCCCTTGAACTCCAGGGCCGGCTGGCCCCAGAGCCGGCTCAGGAACACGACCTCGGCTCCCTCCTCCGCAAACCGGAACCGGTAATACCAAATCTCCGGCTCGTAGTAGTCGCTCTCGATCAGGATGCCGATTTTCCTGCCCTGGAGGCGCATCGTGGGATCCCCGCTCCGGCTCACATGGCCTCGTAGATCTTCCGGTCGGCGGCGGGCGGCAGGGTGAGCGCGATGTGCCGCAGCACCTTGCCGTCCTTCACGTACAGCGCATCGCGCGCGATGAAGGTGCCGAGGTGCTCCGACTTTACCGACGCCGTGAAGAGGATCACGTCATTGGATTCGAAATACGCGTCCATCGTCATCCCGAGGATCCGGCCCGCCTTGGCCGGTTGTTCGACCGCGAGGTACTCCTGAATCGCGGCCTTGCCCTGTTTGACGAACTCGAAGGTGACGAGTTCGGCGTCGTCGTGGTAATGGTGTTCCATCAGGCCGGCGATGTCCTTCCGGGTGAGGAACCCGACGTGTTCGTTGAGAAAGTCCTGTCCCCAGCTCATGCGAGTGTCCGTGGTTTGAGGTTGAAGCGCTGCCAAAGCCGGCCGCCCCCGCGGGGCGGCGGATCAGTCGATCCAGAGGGTGCCGAGCTGCCGGTAGTCGTGCTGCGGCAGGATGGTGAGGGCGATGTGCCGGTAGATGAGGCCGTCCTTCAGGTAGAGGGCGTTGTCGGCCTGCACGGTGCCGCGCCGGCTGTCGGTGATGGCGGCCTTGAAGATGATCGTGTCCTCCGTCTCGGCGAAATACTGCGTCGCCAGCGCCGTGATCTGGCCCATCGAGGCCAGGGTGGTCTGGAAATAGTGGCGCAGTTCCGCGTGGCCGCGCCGGATGCCATCGAAGGTGACCATCACGGCGTCGGGGTGGTAGTGTTCGCGCAGCAGCCCCTCGATGTCGTTCTGGCCGAGGAAGCCGAGCTGCTCGCGGTAGAAGTCCCTGCCGTGGCCGGGGATGAATTTGCTCATGAGCGTGTGGTTAGTTGAGGGGGAGGTTGGTGGCGGAAAGCGTGAGGTTCATGGAGCCGCGCCGGCCGGTGGGGGCTTCGTGGCGGTAGCGCACGACCCCGAGCGCCGGATAAACGTAGTGATCCACCGTCGGGGCCCGGGTATCGGTGACTACGATACGGTAGCACTCGAAAACGCCCGGCGCGGTGGTCGTGCGGGCGGTGGCGGCGACCCGGAAGGTGCGGCGGGCGGAAAAGGCCGGCGTCGGGCGGCCGTCGGCGCCGTACGTGTGCGCCACGACGGCGACGGTGCGCGACTGGCCGGGGCGGTAGGGGAAGTTCAGCGGCACATAGCCGGCCTCGTACCACTGCGGCGGGCCGTCGCCGTCCGCCTCGCCGACGACCGCCGCCTCGCCGTCGGCCGTCACTGCGAGGAAATGCCGGGCGACTTCACGCCGGGTGCTCCGCGTCGTCACGCCCGCCAGCGTCGTGGCGGTGGTCTCGGTGACGTTCGTCTCCAGGGCGGTGAGCACCCGCTGGCGCGTCACGGGATGGAGAACCTCCTCGTTGACGAACCGGACCGTCCGCGAGCCGGCGAGGTCCTCGACGGTGTTGTCGTCCGTGATGTAGAAGCCGGAGCGGCGGTAGGTGAGCTCGTGCCCCGCGGTCGGGCGCAGCAGGCGGTTGCCGGCGTCGAGGGGGTGGAGCGGCCGGCCGTCGAAGGGGAGGTTCGTCTCGGCCAGCCATTGGGCGAGGCTGCCGGTCTCGCCCGGGACGAGACTGTAGAACTCGAATCCCACCGCGCCGAGCATCGGGCTGATGTACTGGACGCCATTGTTGACCAGTTGGGCGACGCCATCGCTCTCGATCCGCGCGAGGATCGACATGCGGTAGGCGTCGAACCTGCCGAGGGGCGTAGACACCGTGTCGATCGCGTGCACCTGGGTGGTGACATGGCCGAGAACCCGCTTGGCGCCGTCGATTGAGCGGCGATCGTAGTCCACCACGCGCGTGTCGCCGACAGCGAGGGGCAGGGTGTATTGGGAGTAGTTCCGCGGGGAGTGGAACCAGTAGGTGGTGTAGACCGGGGCGCCGCTGGTGTCGAAGGACTCGGCGACGATGTCGGCTTGGTACTTGATCGTCCCGGTCGGATCGTCTTGCACGAAGCCGCGAATGGCGTCGGGCGGCACGTAGCGGACAGGGAAAATTCGCCCGTCCGGCGTCGCCAGGTATCCCTCATACATGAGCGACTCGACCAGGGTGAGGACGGGGCTGTCTTGGCCCAGCGGATTTCGCAGCCCCTGGTCGACGATGCTCAGGCGGAGCCAGCCGTTGGTCACGACCGAGCGGGAGCCATCCGGGCGGTAATAGGTGCCGCGGGCGTCGAAGTTGAGGATGTCGCCGTGTTCGTAGAGGACGTTGTGCTGGCTGAGCAGCGGCCAGATCGAGACGGGCCGATCGTACAATTCGAGCAGCACCGCGCCGGCCGCGGCGGCCGCCGGGCCGCTTACGCGCACGGTGTAGACACCGGGTTCGAGCGTCAGGAGCAAGGTGGCATCGCGGGAGCCGGCATTAAGGGGAAACGCGCCCGTCTGCGCCGACGCCAGTTGGTGGATGACGGGATTCCCGGGTCGATCGCTGGTGCCGACCACTCCGGCGGCCCCGGTGTGGTAGAGTTCGAGTCGGGGTTGTGCCAGCACGCCGTCGACGCCGAAGCCAGCGAGTGAAGGGCCGATAGCCCGGAGCAGCACCTGGCGGTCCCCCGTTCCCGCGACCGCGAATCCGGCCACGAGGGCGGCGTCGCCGGCGCCGGCGGAGGCGCGAATCGACACGTTGGCGAGACGGCCGGAGCCGGTGCGCGTGTCGTAGAGCTCGATCATGCCGGTTCCCGCCGCCCCGGTGGCGGCCGTGAGTTGCGCCGTGTAGGCGCCGGGCTCGAGCGCGACCCACATGGCGGCGTCGAGGCTGCCCGCGGGCAGGGGGAAGGCTCCGTGGGCCGGAGCCAGGAAGCCGCCGCCCCAATTGTCGTTCCGGTTCAGCAAGGTGGGGCCGCGATAGAGGCTCAGCACGGGATCGCCGACCGCGTGGGCCACGCCGAATCGCGCCAGGGCCGGTCCGAGGCCGCGCAGCACATAGGAGTTGCCTGTTCCTTCGACGGCCAGGCCGAGCGTCAGCACCTGGGTGTCCCCCGCCACGCCGGCCCGGCCGGAGAAATTCACGAGGCCACCGGGTTCAGCCGACGTCCCGCACGCCGCCGCGAGCATCGCCGCCGCCACGATGAGGCCGGCCCCGGCGCGCGTGCTCACACCGGGGCGCATCTTCGAGTTGTCGCCGCCTGCCCAGCCAGCCTGGGTCGCTGAACCCGGTCCGGCCTCGGCGAGGCCGGCTGCAACGCGACAATTCGGCGATGCACGCCTCACACCAGGCCCCTTTCCTTGAAAAGCCGGATGGTCTCATCCAGCTCGTAGGTCAGGAGGAACAGGAGTTTCTGGTTGGGCAGGTACGACTGCATCTTCGCCACCAGCATGTCCTTTTCCCCGGGATCGAGGTGGTCGCGCCCGCGCAGGAGATCCTGCAGGACGTCGAGAAAGGCCTGGATGTATCCTCGGTTCCAATGCGCGATCTCGACGCCGCAGAGGGCGCCGTGGCCGGGGTAGAACAGCGCGCGGTGATCGAACTCCCGGCGCAGGCGCTCCAGGCTGCGCAGCCACTCCCGCGCGTGGAGGTCGCGGAAGAAACAATGCATGTGGTTGTAGGCGAGATCGCCGATGAATACATGCGGCACGTCCCCGACCGGCATCAGCCACAGCGCATCGTCGTCCGATTCGCCGGGGCCGTAGTCGCGGACCTCGAAGGTCACGCCGTCGACCCGCACCGTGTCGCCCTCCCTGACCACCGAGTTGGGGAATCGCCGCTCCCGCGGAAACTCGTCGCCAAAAAGCGCGACCGCCACCTCGGCCTTGCGGCGATCCTCCTCCCGCGCGAAGTCGATCGTGCCCTGGGTGGCGTAGATCGGCACGTCGAGGCCGGCGGTCAGCGCGGCCAGGCCGGTGTAATGATCCGGATGCCCGTGCGTGAGGAGCACGGCCTGCAATGGCTTGCGGATCTCCTCATCGATCAGGCGGCGGATCGCCCGTGCGTCAGAGTTCGCCAGGGCGGCGTCCACGGCCACGGTGGCCTGCTCGGTCTCGACGACGAAGGCGTTGACGAAGAAGTCGGCCACGCGCGCCTCGTAGCGGTGGACCTTGGGGAAGAGGGGGGGGGTGGACACGGCGAAGAGAGGGGTTGGAGCGGAATGGCGTTGAGAGCAGGCGTCTTGGAGGTGGCAGGGGCATCCTGCCGCTGCGAGCAGCGCCGGGACGGCTCTGCCACTTTGGGTTTATCTCAGCGACGTTCGGGTCAGAGCGGTTGTTGCGTGAAGGGGTCGAACGGCCGCGAGTCGTGGAAATTCGCCATGTAGGCGATCTGCCCGTCGCGCATCCGGAAGTAATTCGCCACGCGGGCGCGGATCGGGATCCCGGCGGCGTTGGCGGCGTCGATCTCCGAGACGACGCAGGCCTCGTCTCCGGCGACGACAATGTGGTGCGGATGGTTTTGGAACTTCGAGTAGCCGCGTTTGAGGCCGGCGACGGCTCCGCGGAGCACCGCGGCGCCCTCGACGTGCCCGGCGAGCTGCTCGTCGATGACGACATCCTCGGCGAACAAGGTCAGCCAGGTGTCCCAGTCGCCGCGGTTCACGGCGGCGTAATAGGTGTCGATGATTTCGCGTGTGGTCATGAGAGGAGGCGGGGGGAGAGGAAGCGGTGGCCGGTGCGGCTGGCGCGGCCCTCAGAGGGTCGCGGAGCCGGGATGGTAGTTCAGCCCGTTCACGACATAACGGGTGATCACGGGCTGGCCGTTGCGGGGGGAGATCGCGACGGTCCAGTCCTGGTCGGCGTCGAGGCGGATGCGCCGGCTGAGGGCGTCGGGCGGGTTCCACACGCTGGCCTCCCACTGCACGATCACCTTCACGGCGGCGGTGTCGCCGTTCACGGTGGCGTCGCAGACCTTCAGCGTGTGCACCTCGTCGAAGAAGAGGCGGATCACGCGTTGGTACCAGGATTCGAAGCCGGCGAGCGAGGTCAGCGTGACCTCGGGAAAGACCATCTCGGGCGCGTCGCCGAGGAGAGGCAGGACGTCGACCATGGGGGCGTGCACATCGAGCAGGCGATACCAGCGGGCGGCCAGGGCCTGCACGACGGCCGGAGTGAGGGGAGTGCTCATGGGAAAAGGGGAGCGCGGCCTACTGGCCACATTTCAAGGCGACGAGATCGGGGCGCACGTCGCCGGCGAGCGCGACGTCGAGGAGGAAGGGTCCGGGGTGCGCGAGCAGCTCGCGAATCGCCGGCCCGATTTCGGGCGGCCGCTCGACGCGCCGCGCCGCCACGCCGAGCCCGCGGGCGAGGTCGACGAATCCCAGCGGAGGATGCGACAGATCGAAGCAGAGCGGGAAATCGTGCTCCGGAATTCCGACCTCCCGCCACCACTGCTGGATGTTCAACTGCAGCAGCCGGTAGGTGCCGTTGTTGCAGACGACGAACTTGGCCGGCAACGCGTGGCGGGCCGCCGTCCACAGCGACTGGATGGTGTACATTGACCCTCCGTCGCCGCTGAAGCCGATCACCGTGCGGCCCGGATGCAGGAGCTGCAGACCGATCGCACCTGGGAAACCCACCCCCAGCGAGCCGCCGCGGGTCTGGTAGAACGACCCCGGCTGGCGCGGCGGCAGGTACCGCGTCAGCGCCGGCGAACTCGTCAGCGCCTCGTCAAAGACGATCGTGTCCGCCGGGACGAGGGCCGCGAGTTCGGACATGAATCGGGCCGCGGTGATGGCCTCACTGGTGAACGCCGCCGCGTCCGCGGCCTTTTCACGGTCGAGGGCCGACTGCTTCTTCGCGGCCAGCGCGTGCGCGCGTGCGGCGGCGCGGTCCCGTTGCGCGGTGGTGAGACCGGCGGCCAGCGCGGCCGCCAGCGCGGCCAGGGTCAGCTTGGGATCGGCCACCACGCCGAGGTCGACGCGATGGTTCTTGGCAATCGCGTGGGCGTCGAGATCGACGTGGATGACGGTCGCGTCCGGAGCGAAGACCTCGCCGAGGTCGGGAAACACCTCGGGCGCGACATAGGTGCCGACGATCAGGACGACGTCCCCCCGGGCGAGGATCGGCCGACTCGCCGCGCCGAACATGTGGCCGGTCTGTCCACCGTACAGCGGATGGTCGTAGGGCAGGTTGAGCTCGCCGGCGTCGACGCCAAAAACTTCGGCGCCCAACCCCTCCGCCACTGCGGCCAGCTCGGGCTGCGCCCCGGCATAGGCCACGCCGTCGCCGATCAGGATCACCGGGGTCTCCGCGCCGGCGAGGACGGTGGCGGCCCGGGCCACCCAGTCCGGCGCGGGGGCCACGCGGGTCGACGGGATCAGCGTGGGCCGCACGGGCTCCGGGGCCTCCTGGTCGAGGACGTCCTGGGGAAGGCACAGGTACACCGGTCCCATCGGCGGGGTGCCGGCGATCTTGATGGCCCGGCGCAGCAGACGCAGAAGCGAGCGCGGATCCTGCACCACCGCGGCCCACTTGCAGACCGGCGCGCACAGGCCGACGAGGTCGCCCGCCATCTGCGCGTCCATCCCCGCGTAACGGATGCCGGCGTCGCCGCCGATGACCACCAGCGGGGAGTGCCCGCGTTTCGCCTGGTAGAGGGCGCCGATGGCGTTGCCCACGCCCGGGGTGCTGTGGAGCTGGACCAGGGTGGGGCGGCGGGAGGCCCGCGCATACGCGTCCGCCGCCAGCACCGCGACCGACTCCTGCAGGGTGAGGATGTATCGGAGTTGTTGATAGTCGCGCAGCGCGTCGAGGAAGCCCTGTTCCACGGTGCCGGGGTTCCCGAACATCACCGTCATCCCGTCCGCGAGGAACTGCTCGAGGATGGCTCTGCGGCCCGGCAGGTGGGCGGCCATGGGAGGGGAGGCTGAGGGACGAAATGGCAGCCGCCGCCGGGCTCCACGGACGGAAGCCGGCGGCGGCCAAACGCGGCTCCTACCAGCCGTAGCGGCGGAGGCCCTGTTCGAGGACGGCGACCAGCAGTTCGCCCGTCTTGTAAGAGTCGGCGGTTGAGCGGCCGGTGATGAAGGGGTAGTCGACGAGCGCGGAGACGTTGCGGCCGACATTGCCGTGGAAGCCGCCGTCCGGACCGGTGGCATCGCGCAGGATGTATTCGAGGGTGTACGGCGGCGGGCCCATGTTGAGGTCGGTGCCGAGGAAGCCGGTGCCGTCGTGGTAGTCGTACTCGATCGGATGCCCGGTCACATGTTTGCCCCAGAGGAGGCTCTTGCGCAGGTGGTAGTCGCGGGCGAAGGCCAGGCAGGCGACCCCGTAGCATTCGGCGGCGATGGGTTTGCCCGCCCGGTAAAATGAGAGGATGAGGTCGTGAAGGCGCTGGTTGTTCACCATGTCGACGATCGGGCCGGAGCCGCCGACGAGCAGGAGCGCGGCGTAGGTGCCCGTGAGGGCCGCCGCGGCCGCATCGAGGGCGTCATTGTAACGTTCGAAGTCGCGGATGTAGGTGGCGGAGCTGGGATACGGGCGCTCCGGCAGCAGTTGCGCCAGCGAGAGCGGTCCGTCGAGTCGGGTGGAGGCCTCGAGGGCCTTGACCTTGGCGGCGACTTCGGGGGAGGTCACGGTCTTGCCCAGCGGTGGATCGAGGTAGGCGGGATCCATGCTGGGCGGCAGGGCATGCGCGCGGCGGCCCTTGGGGGTCGCGAAATCGATCGAGTAACCGGCGGCTTCCACTGTCTCCAAGGGGCCGATGAGTTCTTCGCCCCAGTAACCGAACTCCGACAGGATGGTCAGAATCTTTTTCATAGGGAGGGTACCTCAACTCGCAGTGCGCGGCAAAACGTGGGAGTCGCCCTATCGCCAGCCTGCGGTGAGACCCGCGGTCGCGCCCGAAAACGTGTGGAGTGTAATGCGCGCAGCTTCCGTTGCGCGACTGAAATATCATCGTTTGCGCACGACATTAGCACCGGCCACCACGCCGAAACGGAAGCTAATTCCAATCGTTGCCGGCCTCGGACGTCCGGCGATCCGCGCGATCGTCCGCTGCGGCGGGTTTTTAGTGGCATCACCCTAGCAGGGCGACCGCCCAGACCGAGGGCCGGAGCGGGGACCGGGCCTGATGGCAGCGCCCCGGGGCGTTCAGGGACTCCGGCGGAGATCAGTCCCGACGGCCGCCGGCTCCGGCGCGGCCGTTGTATCCAAGGCGCCGTGACGGTCGGCCGCCAGGAGCAGATAGGCGGTGGGCACGACGAAGAGGGTGAAGAGCGTGCCGATGGTCATGCCGGTCGCGATGACGAGGCCCATGCTGTAACGGCTGGCCGCCCCCGCGCCGGAGGCGAAGACGAGGGGGGCGACGCCGAGCACCATCGCCGCGGTGGTCATGAGGATGGGGCGCAGCCGCACGCCGCACGCGTGTTCGATCGCGGGGCGTTTCCCGTGGCCCTCCGCCTGGAGCTGGTTGGCAAATTGTACGATCAGGATGCCGTGCTTGGTGATCAACCCGACGAGCGTGATGAGCCCGACCTGGGTGTAGATGTTGAGCGAGGCGAAGCCGAGAAAGAGGAAGGCCAGCGCGCCGCTGACCGCCAGCGGCACCGTGAGCAGAATCACGCCGGGATCGCGGAAGCTCTCAAACTGCGCGGCCAGCACCAGGAAGATGATCACGACGGCCAGCGCAAAGGTCAGCAGGAGCGCACTGCCCTCCTGAATGTACTGCCGCGACTGCCCGGCATAGTCCACCTGATACCCGGCGGGAAAGGTCTGCCGCGCCTGCGCGGCGAACCAGTCGAGCGCCTGGCCCAGGGTCACGCCCGCCTGGGGCGCCGCCGAGATCGTCGCGGAATTGAGCTGCTGGAAGCGTTTCAACGACTGCGGCTGCACAGTGGGTTGCAGCGAAGCGACCGATGCCAGCGGCACGACCGCCCCACGGCCCGTGCCGACATGGTAGTCCAGAATCTGTCCCGGATTGAGGCGCTGGCGCCGCTCGACCTGTGGGATGACCTTGTAGCTGTTGCCCTGGATGTCGAAGCGGTTGACGTATCCGCCCCCGAGCATGGCGCCGACGTCCTGGGCGAGCTGCTGCATGCTGACGCCGAGATCGGCCGCCTTGTCGCGGTCGATGACGAGGTTCATCTGCGGCTGGTTGAATTTCAGGTCCGAGTCGGCGAAGTAGAACAGCCCGCTGCCGAACGCCCGCAGCACGAGATCGTCCGCGACCGCGGCGATCCGCAGCGGGTCGTCGGTCGACTTGACGACGAACTGCACCGGGGCGCCGCCACCGCCGCCGGGAAGGGGCGGCGGGGGGAAGGCGTAGGCGAGGAGGCCGGCGACCTGGTTCAGTCGGGCGCTGAACTCCGGCAGGATCTGGGCGGGCCCGCGCTGGCGTTCGCTCCAGGGCTTCAGGACCAGGCCGGTGAAGGATCCGTTGAGGGTGGGCCAGCCCGCGATCTGGAAATAGCCGGCCGTCTCCGGAAACGATCGGCAGATGTCGGCGATCTGCTGCGAAAGGCGCACGGTCTCCTCGACGTTGGCGTTGGGCGCGGCCGTGGCGTAGGCCATCAGGAACCCCTGATCCTCCTCCGGGGCGAGTTCACTCTGCGCCAGCCGCAGGAACGGAAAATTCACCGCGAGCACGATCAGCACAAACACCACCGTCACCGGCCGGTGGTTCAGCACGCCATGCAGCGTCCGTTCATAGCGGCGGCGCAGGCGGTCGAACGCGGTGTCGAGCCAGTGGGCGAAACCCTCCCGTCCCTGGTCGGGGCGCAGGATTCGCGAGCACATCATCGGCGACAGCGTCAGCGCCACCACGCCCGAGACGAGCACCGCACCGGCCAGCGTGAAGGCGAACTCCCTGAACAGGCTGCCGGTCAGCCCGCCCATGAATCCAATGGGCGCATACACCGCCGCGAGTGTGATCGTCATCGCGACCACCGGACCGGCGAGCTCCGCCGCGCCCTTCAACGCCGCCTCGACGGGGGGCAGGCCCTCCTCCATGTGGCGGTGGATGTTCTCCACCACCACGATGGCGTCGTCCACCACGAGGCCGATGGCCAGCACCATGGCCAGCAACGTGAGGAGGTTGATGGTGAAGCCCAGCACGAGCATCAGGAAGAACGCGCCGACCAGCGACAGCGGCATCGCCACCGCCGGGATCAGCACGGAGCGCAGCGAGCCGAGGAAGAGATAAATCACGAGCACGACGATCACGAGGGCCTCGGCCAGCGTCTTGATCACCTCGTCGATCGAGTCGTTGATGTACGCGGTGGCGTCGTACGGGATCGAGACCTCCAGGCCGCGGGGCATCCGGGCGCGGATTTCCGGCAGCACGGCGCGCACGTCCCGGATCACCGCCAGGGCGTTGGCGTTGGGCAGCACGTTGACGCCGATGAAGGTGGCGTGTTCGCCGTTGAAGTTGACCGCGCTGTCGTAGGTCTCGGCCCCGAGGGCGACGTCGGCGAGATCGCGGAGGCGCACGAGGGCGCCGGCGCGCTCGCGCACCACCAGCCACTCGAACTCCTCGCGCGTGTGCAGGTTGGTCGAGGCGTTGAGGTTCACGGTGAGGGCGGTCCCCTTGGTCGCGCCGACGGCGGCAAGGGCGTTGTTGGCGGCGAGTGCGGCGTGGACCTCGGCGGCGCTGATGCCGAGGGCGGCCATCCGTTCGGGCTTCAGCCAGATGCGCATGGCGAAGGTCCGTCCGCCGAGGATTTGCGCGCTCTGCACCCCCGGCACCGAGACCAGCCGCGGCTGCACGACGCGGGTGAGGTAGTCGGTGATCTGGTTGCTCTCCATCGCCTCGCTGACGAAGCTGAGGTACAGCGCGGCCGTGCCCTGGCCCACCTGCACGTCGATCGTGGGCGCCTCGGAGCCGGCGGGAAGCTCGTTGCGCACGCGGTTCACCTTCGAGGTGATCTGGGTCAGGGCGTCGTACGGGTCGTAGTTGAGTCTAAGATACGCGGTGATGGTGCTGACGTTGGGCGAGCTGTTCGACTCGACATAGTCGATGCCGTCGGCGCTGGCGATTTCCCGCTCGAGCGGGGTGGTGATGAAGCCGCGGATCAGCTCGGCGCTGGCGCCGAAGTAGACGGTCGAGATGGTGACGACGGCGCTGTTGCTCACCGGATACTGCCGCACGTTGAGGGACCGCATCGACTGGAGCCCGACCAGCAGGATGAGCAGGCTTACGACGGTGGCGAGCACGGGCCGCCGGATGAAGAGGCCGGTGAAGTTCATGGCGCGGGAGGAGGCGGGACGCCGGGGCCGAGGGGCGGACTCACGCGTTGGGCGGGGCGGGGTGAGGATGGTCGGCCGCCGGGACGCGGTTGTCGACCCGGACGGGCACGCCGTCGCGCAGCTTCAACTGCCCGCCGGTGACAATCTGCTCCCCGGCCTTCAGGCCGCCGAGGATGGCAATCTGGTCGCCCCGGGTGTCTCCCAGCTTCACGAACTGCTGGCGCACGACGAGCGTAGGGCCGGCGGCGGCGGTCGCGGGCGGCGGGCCGGCGGGCGGCGGTGGACCCGGCTGGATGACGTAGATGACATTGCCGTACGGATTGTAGGTGACGGCCGACTGCGGCACGGTGATCACCCGCTCGCGCTGCGGCAGCAGGACGGCGACCGCGCCGAACATCCCCGGCTGCAGGCGGCCGTCGGGATTGGCCAGGGTGGCCTGAACGCGGATGGTGCGCGTGGCGGGATCGAGCCCGGCGTCGAACGCCGTGATCGTGCCCCGGAACACGTGGCCGGGAAACGCGTCGAGCGCGAGTTCCACCGCCTGGCCGGC
This sequence comes from uncultured Opitutus sp., assembly GCA_964504885.1. Lineage (GTDB taxonomy): Bacteria > Verrucomicrobiota > Verrucomicrobiia > Opitutales > Opitutaceae > ER46. Next base: position 12,008 of record CAZDGC010000043.1, on the reverse strand, counting down.
CGCGAGGTTGCCCACCTCCTGCTGGGCGAGCGCGAAATTGAGGTGGATGGGATCGAGCGACTGCAGCGACACGATGGCGGCGCCGGCGGCGAGGTACTGGCCGAGGTTGACGCGCCGCAGGCCCAGGCGGCCGGTGAAGGGGGCGCGGATCGTCTTCCTGGCGATGACGGTGCGGATCATCTCCTCGCTGGCGCGCGCCTGATCGTGGAGCGCCTGCGCCGCGTCGAGGTCGGCCTGGGCGTTGACGTTCGATTCCCGGAGGAGCCGGGCCCGGGCGAGCGTCTGGCGCGCGAGTTCGGTGGCTGCAGCCTGGCTGCGCAGTTGGGCCTCATCGGTCTCGACGTTGAGGTGCACCAGCGGTGCGCCCGCCCGCACGGCATCGCCCGACTCGAATGTGATTTGGGCCACGAGTCCGGCCAGTTCGCTGCTGACTTCGACGCCCTGGACCGCGGCGAGCGAGCCGGTGGTGCGCAATGCCGGTTGCCAGGACTCCTCGCGGGCGACGCCAGCCGAAACGGTGACGGGGGGGGGCAGTTGCGAGGCCATGGCCTTGGCCTGGAGTTGTCCCTGGCGGTACTTGTAGCCGAAGAGGCCGCCGAGGAGGAGGAGCATGGCGAGCAGCATGAGGAACATTCTCTTGAGCATGGCGGAGCGGGGCTGAAGCGGTGGCGGTGAGGGCGGCGGGGGGAGGGCCGGGCGCGGGCGGGTCCGTTGCGGAGGGCGCGAGGGATCTCAACGGGGCCGGAGTGGCACCGGCTCCGGCGGGCGGGGCGGACGGGTGCGCCGCATGGGTAGGGAAACGCCGGACACGGCCGGCCGGGCGACATCCGAGGGCGGAGGGCGCGGCCGGATGCGCGAACCCTTACGCCGATCGCAGGCCGTTTGCTCCGCGTCCGTTGACCAAAACCACGCAGCAATTGGACGGTGCGGGCGGGGTTGCCAGTTACCGTGACCCCGGCGCTGGGCCCGGGCGGACGACCCCGGCGGGCGATTCGCCGGCGCCGCGGGCGGGGCCGGCGCCGGGGATGACCCCGCCGAAGAGCGGGTGGAGTTGCCGGTCGCGCCGCGCGGGGAGGCGGCAGAAATCCCGGCCGGGACCGCCGGGCCTCAACCGCCGGACTTGCCCGCGCGTTTGCCGGCCTTCGCCCTGCCGGCGCCGCCCCGGCCCGAAGTACCGGCGGGGTCGATGGCGGGCACCTTCAGCTCGACGCGCAGGCGCTGCAGTTCGGCGTGGAGGGTGCGACGGGCCTCCGCGTAACCGGGCTCATCATACACATTGCGGAGCTCGTCGGGATCGCGTTCGCGGTCGATCAGGGACCAGGTGTTGTATTCCGGCTGGTAGAAGTGGAAGAGCTTGTAGCGGTCGGTCACGACCCCGTAGTGGCGCGGGACGTTGTGCGCGCCGGGGTGCTCGTAATAGTGGTAATAGAAACTCGTCCGCCAGTCGGCGGGCGTCCGGCCGGCGAGGACGGGCCGGAGGCTCCGGCCCTGCAGGTCGGCCGGGACGGGCACGGCGGCGGCGTCGAGGAAAGTGGCCGCGAAATCGAGCACCGACACCAGCGCGCCCGAGTGTGAACCGGGGGCGGTCACGCCGGGCCAGCGCACCAGCAGCGGGGTCGTGACCGACTGCTCGTAGATCCAGCGCTTGTCGTACCAGCCATGTTCGCCGAGGTAGAAGCCCTGGTCGGAGGAGAAGACGACCAGGGTGTTCGAGGCGAGGCCCTCGTCGTCGAGGAAACGCAGGAGGCGGCCGAGGCTTTCGTCGACGGCGAGCACGGTGGCCAGGTAGTCGTGGAGGTAGCGCTGGTACCGCCAGCGCACGAGGTCACGGCCGGAAAGGTTGGCGGCCTGCATCCGCGCGTTGCGGGGGCCGTAGTAGGCGTCCCAGGCGCGGCGCTGGGCGGCGTCGAGGTAGGGAGGGGTCTCCTCCTTGGTCAGGCGCGGGGTGAAGGTCTTTTCGAGGCTCATGTCCTGCTCGCGTTCGGGACGGCCGCGGCCGGAATAATCGTCGAAGAGCGTGGCGGGTTCGGGGAACGGACGGTCCTGGTTCCAGCCGAGGTGGCGGAGGGCGGGAGCCCACTCGCCGTGGGGGGCCTTGTGCTGCGTCATGAGCAGGAAAGGCCGGGAGCGGTCGCGGCGCCGGAGCCACTCGATCGAGAAGTCGGTGATGAGATCGGTGGTGTAGCCGTGGTGGGTCACGGGCTGGCCGTCGCGGATCATCGGCGGGTTGTAATAGATGCCCTGGCCGGGGAGGATGTGCCAGTGGTCGAAACCGGTCGGGTCGGACTCGAGGTGCCACTTGCCGATGAGCGCGTTCTGATAGCCGGCCCGCTGGAGGAGCTTGGGGAAGGTCTGCTGCGAGCCGTCGAAGCGGTTGCCGTTGCGGAGAAAGCCGTTCAGGTGGCTGTATTTGCCGGTCAGGACGACGGCGCGGCTCGGGCCGCAGATCGAGTTGGGCACCAGGCAGCGGTCGAAGCGCATGCCCTGCTGCGCGAGGCGATCGATGTTCGGCGTCCGCAGCAGTTGCAGCGGATGCCCGTAGGCGCTGATGGCCTGGGTCGTGAGATCGTCGCAGAAGACCAGCAGGAGGTTGGGGCGCGCGGGGGCGGCGGCGCGAGCGCCTAAGGCGGCGCAGAGCGCGCAGAGGAGCAGGAGGCGGGCGGGAGCGCGTGCGGTCATGGCGGGGGGGATGAAGGGGCGCTGGTGGAGGCCGGCGGATAGGTGTCGCCGCGGTCGCGGACCCAGGTGCGCAGGAGGCGGCGGTGCTCCTCGAGGGTGGCGGTGCGGGCGGGATCGGAGGCGAGATTGCGCGTCTCGCCGGGGTCGGCGGCGAGGTCGAAGAGCTGCTCGGGGTTCCGGCCGGTGGTGTAGTGGTTGTATTTGTACTGGGCGGTGCGCACCATGCGGCCGCGCCGCGAGGGGTCGGGTTTGTAGTCGGCGAGTTCGGTGACGAGGAAGTCGCGCCAGGGGGCGGCGGGGTTTTCGAGCACCGGCCGGAGGCTGCGGCCGGCCAGGCGCGGTGGCGGTTCGACGCCGGCGTAGTCGCAGAAGGTCGGCACGAGGTCGGCGAGGGAAACGAGGGCGCGGTCGTCGACGCGGCCGGCGGGAAGGCCGGCGGGGGGCACGACGATGAGGGGCACGTTGACCGACTCCTGGTAGAGACTGAGCTTGGCGGCCCATTCGTGGGCGGCGGCGCCATCGCCGTGGTCGGAGGTGAAGACGATCAGGGTGTGCTCAGCGTAGCCGTGGCGGCGCACGGCGGCGAGGAGGCGGCCGATTTCCGCGTCGACCCGCTCGGTGAGCCGGTAGTAGGCGTTCAGATACGCCTGCCATTCGCGTGCGGTGAAGGCGGCGGCAAACTTGGTTTCGACGCCGTACGAATCGTGGTGCAGGCGCTTGTCGGTGAGGAACTCCGGCTCGTCGGGGCTGCGGCGAAAGTTGGCGGGCAGGGGTGGCAGGCTGGTGAGTTTGTCGGGATGGATGCCGATCGGCTCCGGGAGGCGGTGCTTGAAGCCGTAGTGGCGGATCTCGAGTTCCTGCTGCGTCTCGGTTTCCCAGCCGGCCTTGCGCGGGAAGAAGCAGATGTCGTGCGGATTGTGGTAGCTGACGGCGAGAAAGAGCGGCTGGCGGCGATCGTGGCGCGCGAGGAGGTCGACGACAGCGTCGGTCAGCGGGGGATCCGTGTCGGCGCCGAGCATCCAGCGCGGTTGCTGCGGATCCCAGAAGGGCAGCACCTCGAAGCCGCGGATCGCCTTGCGTTCGGGTCGGGCGGCGGCGCGTTGCGGATAACTCTCGGGCAGGTGCCACTTGCCGGCCCAGACCGTGCGATAGCCGCCGGTGCGGAGCAGCTCTCCGACGGTCTGGACGTGGGGGCGCAGCGACTGGTCGTTGTAGTCGACGCCGGCTTCGGACGGCATGAGGCCGGTCACCATCGAGGCGCGGGAGGGACCGCAGACCGGCGAGGTGCAATAGGCCTGGGTGAAACGCACGCCGCGGCGGGCGAGGGAGTCCATGTGGGGCGTCCGCAGGTGAGGGTTGCCGGCGGCGCTCAGCGCGCGGGCGTGCTGCTGGTCGGTGAAGATGAGCAGGAGGTTGGGGCGGGCGGTGGCGGATGCGGCCGCGGCGAGGAGCGGGGCGGACGCGGGCAACGCGAGAGAGCAAAGGGCCCGCGCGACGGGCCCGGGGATGAGGCGAATGGCGAGGAAGCGGCGGGGAAACGCGGGACGCATGCCGGAGTTGTTGCGCGTTTGCGGGCGCGGGCAAGGCCGGGAGGCGGTTGGCGGTGCGGATGTTTCGCAGCGCGGAACGCGAGCGGGAGTCCCGCTTGTGACCAAGCGGGCCAAGCGGGCGACGCGGCCAAGCGGGCCGGTAATCCGCGGCGGGTGGTGCTACTCTGGGATCGGGTCGCCGCGGCGGACGAGCTTGCCTTCCCAGACGGCTTCGTCCCGGGCGCGATCGTAGGTGAGGACGCGGCTGGCGCTGCCGGGGGCGGGCGGGAGATCGATTTTCGGCAGCCACTTCCGATGCTCGGCGAGGATGGAGGCGTACGCGGGCTGGCCGGCGAGGTTGGTCCACTCGTTGGGATCCTGGTCGTGATCGTAGAGTTCCTCGGTGCCGTCGGCGTAGCGGATGTAGCGCCAGCGCTCGCTGCGAATTCCGTGGTTGCCCTGGTTGTGGCTGGTGATGGCGGGGCGCTCGCGTTTCGCGGCGGCGTGGCGCAACTGCGGGACGAGGCTGAGTCCCTCGAGGTCGGTGCGCGGGGTGAGGCCGCAGAGCTCGATCAGGGTCGGGTAGATGTCGAGCAGATCGGCGGGTTGTTTCGAGCGGCCGCCCGGGCTGACGCCGGGGCCGGCGAAGATCAGGGGCACACGGGTGCCGTCGTCCCACAGGGTGTTCTTGCCGGTGATGGCTTTTTCACCGAGGTGCCAGCCGTGGTCGCCCCAGACGACGACGATGGTGTTGTCGGCTACGCCGGCCTCTTCGAGCGCAGCCATGAGCCGGCCGATCTGGGCATCGACGAAACTGGTGCAAGCGAGGTAGGAGCGCACGAGGTTGCGCCACTGGTTGTTTTCGCGAACCCACTTGAGTCGCGGCTCGGGGAGGTTCCAATGCAGGTACCAGGAAAAACGCGGGGTGTCGGCGCGGTCGTCGACCTTGATCTTCGGCAGCACGCTGTCGTCGTCGGGGTAGAGGTCGAACCACTTTTGGGTGGCGTAACACGGCACGTGCGGGAGGAAGAAGCCGGCGGCGAGGAAGAACGGCTCGCCCTTGGGAGCCTGTTTGATCTTTTCGATCGCCCAGCTTGCGACCTGGTAATCGCCCTTGTCCTCGTCGCGGTGGGGGAACACGCCCCAGTCCATAAGCGGATGGTCGCCCATCGGGGTGGCGGGGATGAGTTTTTTCTGGGGGCGGACGCCGATGCCGGGGTTGGGTCCGATGACGTCGAATTCCGGGGCGGCGCCAGGGTTGGACGGGGCGACCTTCTTGCCTTTGGCCTTGCCCCCGCCGCCGGCGGCGAAGGCGCCGCCGTGGTAGATTTTCCCGGCGGTGTAGGTGCGATAGCCGTGGGCCTTGAAATGCTGCGGGAGGCTCACGCGGTCACGCCAGGCCGGCAGGGTGCGAAACCACGGGGAGAGGCCGTAGATGCCGGTGGTGGTGGGGCGGAGACCCAGCATGAGGCTGGTGCGCGAGGGGTTGCAGAGCGGGGCGTTGCAGTGCGCGTTGAGCATCGATGTCCCGCGGGCGGCGAGCCGGTCGAGGTGGGGAGTCTTGGCCAGCGGGTGGCCGCCGAGGTGGCCGATCCAGTCGTTCTGGTCGTCGATGGCGATGAAAAGGACGTTGGGTGGGGAGTTGCGGCTGGCGCCGGGCACGGAGGAGGCGAGGGCGCCGAAGGCGGCGGCGAGGAGGGCGAGGGTGAGCAGGCGGCGATGAGGCATGGAAGGAAGGCGGGGGGAGGGGAGAGGGCGGCGTTGAAAATCACGGCACGGCGAAGCGACGCGGACGCGGAGCGTTTGCGGGGAAGCGGGGATTGAGAAGAAAAAACGGCGCGCGCGGAGCGGGGCGAGGATTCCGCACGGTCAGGGGCGGATCATCGGCCCCCCGGGGTGAAGCCTCCAAACGGCTTCAGGGGAAATCCGCTCAAGGCGGGCTGGACCTTTCCGATGACAGAAATCAAATCCTCGCTGCGCCATGTTGAACCGATCTTCGTCCTCCGTCGCCCGCGCGGTTGGACGGATCGCCGGGGCGCTGGTTCTGGTGGGCGGACTGGCGGCGCCGCTGCGGGCGTTGCAGACGGAGGACCGCCAGCTCCAGGCCAACTGCGAGGTGACCTATCGGCGGGAAACGGTGGCGGTGGAGCGGTTCGTCGAGGTGTTCACCGCGGGACAACTGCACCGCCGGGCGCGGTTGCACGGATTCGCCTGGGACTGGGAGGAGGAGCGGACGGAGGGCGAGGGCCAGACGCGGGATCACGGGATGCTGGCGGCCGGTGGCAGCCTCGTTTTCCGCAGTGCGCGCTGGCACGGCTGGTCGGGAACGGCAGGGCTCTACACGACGCAGCCGCTGCACCGGGAAAACACGGTCGCGGCGGTTCCAGGGGTGAATTTCGGGCGCGCCGGCAAGGACACCTACCGCACCCGGGCGGACGGCAGCGAGGTGGGGATGACCGTGCTGGCGGAGGCGTTTGCGGAGTATCGCCGGTCAGCGGGGTTTGTGCGGGCGGGACGCCAGATCATCGAATCGCTCCTGCTGGCGTCGAACGACTCGAAGATGATCCCGAACACGTTTGAGGCGCTGCGGGCGGAGTGGCGGCCGCGGGGGGTGACGCGCGTCGGGGCCGGTTTCATCCGGCGGCAGAAGCTGCGGGATCATGCGACCTTTCACAGCGTGCTCGCGTACGCGAAGGGCGAGGGCAATGACGACTCGGGTGCGCATCGCGGGCTGACGCCGCGCAACCTGGTGTCCGGCGGGCTCGAACGCGAACCGCACCTGTGGCTGTTCACGGTCGAGGATCGTTCGCTGCCGAACTTTCATCTCCGCTTCGAGCATGTCGCCGTCGAAGGAGCCTTCGGCACCACCGTGGCGGAGGCGGGATGCGCGGTGGGACTGCCCCGGGGCTGGAGGCTCCGGCCGGCGCTCCGTTACCTGCGCCAGGTCGATGCGGGAGCGGGGGCGGTCGGAGGGGCGGCGTTGTCCGGGGCGTTGGCGCGGGATCGCGATTTCACGACGGCGGCGGACCGGGAGCGGCTCGCATCGTACCGCGATCCGTTCAGCCTGGCGGGGGCGCTGTGGGCGGCGCGCCTGCAACTCGCCCGCGGGCCGCTGCAGATCACGGTCGGAACCTCGGTCGTGCGCGATCGGGCGGACATCGTCGCGCCGTGGCGCGGTTTTCCGTCCGGCGGCTACACGCGGCTGATGGGGCAGGTCGACTGGCTGGCCGGGGCTGTCAACCGCACGGCTCGCCTCGAGTACGACCTCGGGGGCCGGGGCGTCTGGTCGAGGTTGGGGGTGACTGCCGCCTTTACGCGGATGGACTTTGACGATCGCAAGATTGCGGCGGGCACGGTGAGGCTCACCGATCGCGATTTTCTCGCGGTGGAGGTGATCGCCGGGCTGCGGGCGCTGCCGCGGACAGGGTTCAAGCTCCGCCTTGGTTCCTCCGAAGCCGAGGCGCGGCCCGCGTTGTCGGCCGCGGCGAATCATGAGTCGTATCAGGAACTCCGGTTCGACGTGAACCACTTCTTCTGATCCTGGCGGGCGGGTCGGTGCCGGTGTGCGCCGAGTGCGCCCGGCCGGCCAGGGTTACGATTGGGCGTCGAACTGCACTCGCTCGTTGCCTCCCGGATCGCGACCGGTTGGCTTCCGCCATGCGGCGATCAAACTTCCAGGGGTGGTGGTCTTGCGGTTTGGGACTCCTTGTGGCCGGGCCCGGTCCGCTGAACGCGGCGCCGGGCTGGCGGGTCCGGGCTGATCTCGACGCGCCATTGAATGCGGACCGCGGCTGGGCGGCGGCCCTCAACGAGGAGGCGACGGTCTTTGCCGATCGACCATTCCGGCTGCGCATCGAACTGGAGCGCGGCGCCGCCCGGCCGGGGACGACGGGGATCATTCTGCAATACCGTCGCAATGAGGAGAAGGACTGGGTCGAGGTGCTGGCGCATGACTTTCCGTATCCGGAGGCCGAGGACCCGCAGTCGCCGCGGGTCAGCGTGGTCTCGAGCCGGGGTTTCGCGCACGGCGAACCGACCACCGATTTGCTCGCGGGTTCGCGGCTGCCGTTTGCGGGTGGCGCCGGCGTAAACCTGGCCGGGCAGGCACCCGCCTGGACGGATCGGGACGGCCATCTCGAGATCGAGTGGGCGCTCGTGGTGCGGCGCTGGATCGACGGCGCGGGGACCAACGAGGCGGGCGATCGCTTCGAGTTGCGCCTGGCCGACGGAAGGGGCCGGGCGCTGCCGGGCCAGCGCCCCGCCGCGGTGCGGCTGGCGATCGCGCCGGGGCACGTCGGCGGCACCTTTGTGGAAACCCCCGGCCGCATCGGACCCTGGCGGGCGCGCAACGGGGACTTGTATTTCGTCATGGAGCCGGCGGAGAGCAGCAACCTCTTCCTGATGATCAAGTCGAGCGACGGCGGCCGGACGTGGCGTGAAGTCGACGGGGCGCATCGGCCGAGGACGAACGACCTCGAGTCGGTCGACGGGCGCCTGGTGGGAGACACGATCCACCTGATCCACCAGGTCACGCGCTCGGTCGTCCATCATGCCTTCCGTACCTCCAGCCATCCGGCGAAGCCGGACACCTGGGCACTGACCGACGAACGGGCGGCGGCCGTGCGTTCGATCGCGCAGGCGGCCACGCTGGCCGTGCGCGGCGACGGGAGCTTCGTGGCCTTCTTCGTGGGACCCACGCTCCAGTACGCCATTCGTTCGGCGGACGGAAGATGGAGCGGCGACCAGCGGTTGGATCCGGCGGAGTCGCGGATCCTGGCCGGTCCGCAGGCGGTGGCGGGCGCGGACGACACCGTGCACCTCGCCTACTGGCGCGACGACGGCACGATCTGGTACCGGAGGCTGACGCGCGACGGAACTGTTGCGGCGGCGACGCTGCTCGCCGCGGGAGCGGGGACGAGCCGGGCGGAGTACGGCTCGGTGCTTCCGCTGGTGTATCGCCGCAGCAGCGACACCGTGATCGTCGTCTACCGACTGGCGGACGGGCATCTCTGGGAGCGGAGGATCGTCGCGCACGGGGCGCCCACGGCGCCCGTGCGGGTGACGGATCGGACGGTGGTGAACCAGGCGGCCGACTCACAGCAGCCCGGCGCTGATGTCGTCGGCGACGACGGGACGCTCCAGGTGATCTTCATCGACCAGGAAACCCGCGAGCTGCGTTTCACGCACGAGCGCGGCGGCTGGCAGCCGAGTCGCATCCTCGTCGGCGAGGTCAAGGCGGACTGGGTCCGCGGCGACCTGCATCCGGCGGAGGGAGGCGGAACCGTGTATCGCTACATTTACGACGCGGGCTCGGGCGGAGGCGCCGGCATGAACCGATTTGGCGAGGTGACCCTGCCCTGACCGCAGATTTGCCTGTTCGCCCGGCGGCGGTGCGTCACACTGGCGGTTGCGGTCCGGCGCCCGGACCGGCGTCCCCATTCCTCTGCCTGCCATGACATCGCCCGCCTCGCTCCCTTCACTCCGCTCCGTCTGTTGCCTGCTGTCGATCGCCGTTGCTTCGCTCGCGGCGCCCGCCGCCTTCGCCGCGACCCCGGCGCCCGCCGCCCAGCCCGACCACTCCCGGGTTCCCGGCGTGGTGATCGCGCACAGCCCGAAAGCGAGCCGCATCTTCCTCGGCTCCGCCGCCATCGCCGCGCTGCCCGACGGCACCTACCTTGCCAAACACGACGAGTTCGGCCCCGGCAGCACCGAGAAGGTGCGCGCCGTGAGCCGCGTCTACCGCTCGGCGGATCGCGGTCGCACGTGGAAGCAGATCAGCCGCATCGACGGTCTGTTCTGGGGCAGCCTGTTTTACCACCGTGGCGCGGTCTACGTGCTGGGCACCACTGCCGGTCACCGCAAGGGACACTGCATCATCCGCCGTTCGACCGACGGCGGCCGCACCTGGACGGAGCCGAAGGATGAGCGCAGCGGGCTGCTGTTCCCCGACATCTCCTACCACACCGCGCCGACGCCGGTGATCGTGCACCAGGGCCGGATCTGGCGGGCGATGGAGGATGAGAAGGGCGGTGAGCGCTGGGGATTGATGTTCCGCGCCTTCATGCTCTCGGCGCCGGAGGATGCGGATCTCCTGCAGGCGTCGAACTGGACCGCCTCCAACGCGATCCCGCGCAACGAAACCTGGCTCGGCGGCCGCTTCGGCGGCTGGCTGGAGGGCAACGCGGTCGTCGATCCCCAGGGCCGGATTGTGAACGTGCTGCGGGTCGACTTTCGCGCCGTGCCGGAAAAGGCCGCGATCATCCGCGTGTCCGCCGACGGCCGCACCGCCACCTTTGACCCGGAGAGCGACTTCATCGATTTCCCCGGCGGCTGCAAAAAGTTCGTCATCCGCCCCGACCCCAAGGACGGACGCTACTGGACGATCGCCAACGCGATCCTGCCGGAACACGCCGGCAACAACGTCGAACGGGTGCGCAACGCCGCCGTGCTCATGTCGTCGCCCGACCTGCGCACCTGGACTCCCCACCACAAGGTCATCTACCACCCCGACGTGAAAAACCACGGCTTCCAGTACGTGGACTGGCTGTTCGAGGGCGACGACCTGATCGTGGTGTCGCGCACGGCGTGCGACGACGGCCTCGGCGGCGCCGACAACCAGCACAATTCCAACTACCTCACCTTCCACCGCGTGGAGAACTTCCGCCGCCATGCGCAGGACCGTGTCGCCGTGGCAGGGCGGTGAGCGGCGCGCGCCGTCGACCCGCGCGAAGGTCCGGCGACGCTTTCACTATCGATGAGTCTGATGTGCCGAAGCTTGGTTCGGCTTGGTCGGTGTAGCCACGCGTGAGCGAGTGGTTTTTCGCCCACTCCGGCGGGAAAAACGCGAAGGCTCCGGGAAAATCCCCGGAGCCTTGTGGAGCGATTCCTGCCGGAGCCTCCGCCAGGTGGTCTGAGCCCCTGGCCCCGGGCCACCGAGGGTCGGCGGCCGGGGCGAGGGCAACTCAGGACCTTCCCTGAGGAGAGGAGGCTTACTGCAGGAGTCGCAGGGCGCTCTGCGCGCTCTGGTTGGCCTGGGCCAGCATCGCGGTGCCGGATTGGACGAGGATGTTCCAGCGGGCGAGCTGGGTGCTCTCCGCGGCCACATCGACATCCGTGATGCGACTGTTGGCTGCCTCCAGGTTGGCCTTGTTGACCGAGAGGACCTCACCGGCGAACTCGAGCCTGCTCTGGGCGGCGCCGTTGGCGGCGCGCGCCGTCGCGAGGGTCTCAATCGCGGTGGTGATCCCGCTCAGCGTGCCGATGGCCAGACCGCTCGCCATCGTGTAGGCCGTGGTGGCGACCGCGCCACCGCCCGTCTCCGTGGTGTTCACCGAGATCGACCCGAAGAGGCCGATGCCGTTGAACTCCTCGCTGGCCAGCTTGGTGAGTTCGCTGCTGAGGGCGGTGAACTCCGTGCCGTAGTTGGCCTTGTCGGTGGTGCTCTTGGTCGGATCCTGGTACAACGTCGCGAGCTCGCTCATCCGGTCGAGGATCTTGCCGACCGTCTTGAGCACTCCGTCCTGGGTCTGCAGGAACGAGATGGTGTTGGCGACGTTGGTCGAAGTGGCGGCCGAGCGGTGCGCGGCGGCCGTAAACTTCAACGAAACGGCGAGTCCGCCAGCATCATCGGAGGGGTTCACGATTTTCGAGCCACTCGACAGCCGGTTGAGGCTGCGTTGCAGCGAGGTGTTCGACGCCGCGAGATTGTTGGAAGCAATCGTTGCCGCGTAGTTGGTATTAATCACGACTGACATGGTACTAACCTTCCTTGTCTGAGTGCGACACTCCGTAGTCGCCACG
>CAZDGC010000042.1:0-51641 GCA_964504885.1 uncultured Opitutus sp. | reverse complement strand
AGCCGGCCCGCTCGCCTGCCGGCGCAGCCAGCGAGTATCAAAGAATGCTGTGTTCTAAGTCCGACAGGCTGCTAGGCCGTGCGGATGGCGCGGGCCTTCGCGTCGTAAGTCGTGCGTTTGCCGGTGCGCCAGGCCTCGACGGCCATCAGGCAGGTCACCGAGTGCAGGTACCCTGCCTCGACCGGGGCGCGGGTGGGTTTGCCGGAGCGCAGGCACAGGAGCCAGTCAAGGAAATGATCCGGCCCCGGGATGGGTTTCACCTCGTTGATCCCGCGGATGGAGCCATCGCGTTTCAGGCCGCCTTCGGCGGAGTAGGTGGGGGCGCTCCAGTTATCGAGGATGAGCTGGCCCTTTTCGCAGAAGTAGCGGTGGCGGTTGCCGCCGGAGTTGCCGAAGTTGGTCGAGTAGGCCACCATCAGGCCCTCGTCGTAGACCCAGAGCGCCTCGACGTGGTCGGGGCAGGTGAACTGGCGTTCGTCCTTCCAGGTGAAAACGCCACCGTGGCAGATGCAGCTCCGCGGGAACCCGAGCCCGGTGATGTAGCTGTAGAGATCGGTGAAATGGCAGCCGAGGTTGGCCACCGGGCCGTCGGTGTAGTCGAGGTAGCCGTACCAGCCGGAATAGACGAGCGGGTCGACCGGCCGGCGGGGGGCGCCCATGAGAAACTCGTTCCAGTCGAGATCCTCCGCACGGAGGTCCTTCTTGTCGCGACCATACCAATACGGCCGGGCGGAGTTGCGGCACTGTTCGATCCGCGACGGTTTGCCGAGAACCCCGGACTGCCAGAGCTCGCGGCAGGCCGTGCTGGTGGGCAGGCTGCGGATCTGGGTGCCGACCTGGACGACGATGCCGGCCTTCTTCACGGCGTCGGTGCAGCGGATAAGCTCGGCCATGCTGCGCGCCATCGGCTTTTCGATGTAGCAGTGCTTGCCGGCCTTGGCCGCGGCCTCGAGGTGCGTGGCGTGGTGGTGATCGAGCGAGGCGTCGAGCACGGCGTCGACGTCCTTCATCGCCAGGATTTCGCGGTAGCTCACGCATTGCTTCACGGTGGTGCCATACCATTCCCGGCAGAGGGCGGCGGCGCGCTCGCGGGCGAGTCGCCACGGATCGCTCACCGCGACGTACTCGACGTTCTGCGCCCGGTCGTGCGGGTGCACGCCCTTCATGTGCGCCCCGATGCCGCGCGAGCCGCAACCGATCTGGGCGAGGCGGATGCGTTCGTTGGCGCCCAGGACGCGGGCGTAGCTGCGGGCCGAAAGGGCGGTGGCGGTGCCGGCGGCAGCCGACTTGAGGAAATGGCGGCGGGGAAGGGTCGTCTTCATGGCAAAGGCAGGGGGCGAGAGGCGCACCGGTGGCGGCGGGCAGGACCGGGTCAGTTGGGAGCCGGTTCACTAGCGTCGGGCACCGGGAGCGGCGACATTTTTCTCCGGGAAAATGGTCCCACCGGCGACCAGGCCACGGACGCTGCACCGGGCTGCCGGCGGCAGAAGCCGGCCGACACCCCGTGCTTGCGCTCGACAGCGGGCGGGCGGCCGTCGCATCGTGGCGCCTTCGTTTCGCCCTTTGGCGCCCGCTCCCCGTATGCCTCGAAGTTTCCCGCTCCGCCGCCCCGCCGCCCTCGTCGTCTGGCTCGTGCTGGCACTGCTCGCCGCTGGCTGCGGCCGCCGGGGCGAGATCAAGATCATCAAGCTCGCCCACGGCCTCGACCCCCAGCACAGCGTGCATCTGGGCATGGTTTTCCTCGGGGAGCGCCTGGCGGAGAAGTCGGGCGGCCGGCTGCGCGTCGATGTCTACTCCAGCGGGCAGCTCGGCAGCGAACGCGAGTGCCTCGAACTGGTGCAGCTCGGCGGACTGGCCATGACCAAGGTGTCGGCCAGCGTGCTCGAGGGGTTTGCGCCGGAATTCAAGGTCTTCGGGCTGCCGTATCTGTTTCGTGACGACGCACACAAGAACGCCGTGCTCGATGGCCCGCTCGGGAGGGAGATTCTCGCCGCCCCGCAATCCAAGTTCATGCGCGGGCTCTGCTATTACGATTCCGGCAGCCGCAGCTTCTACACCAAGAAGCCCGTGCACACGCCCGCAGACCTCAAGGGTCTGAAGATCCGGGTGCAGGAGAGCCCGATGGCCTTCGCGCTGATCCGCGCGTTTGGCGCCTCGGCCACGCCCATCGCCTGGGGCGAACTCTACACCGCGCTCCAACAGGGTGTGGTGGACGGGGCGGAGAACAACCCGCCGAGCTTCCACCTCGCGCGCCACTACGAAGTCTGCAAGTACTACTCACTCGACGAGCACACCAGCGTCCCGGATGTGGTCGTGGTCGGCACCCATTTCTGGAACAGCCTCACCCCCCAGGAGCAGCAGTGGCTGCAGGAGGCGGCCGACGAATCGGCGGTGCATCAGCGCAAGCTCTGGGCGGAGTCAACCGCCGCATCGCTCGCCGCAGTCGAGAAGGCCGGCGTGGAGATCATCCGCCCGGACAAGGCGGCCTTCCGCGCGGCCGTGGCCGAGTTGCATGCCTCGGCCAAGCAGGACCCGATCATCGGGCCGCTCGACCGCCGGATCGCGGAGGCGAAGCCATGAACGCCATCCGCCACGCCCTCGACCGCCTGCTCGGTGGCGCCATCTGCCTGCTCATGGCGGGGATGGTGCTGAACGTGCTCTGGCAGGTCTTCACGCGCTTCGTGCTGCGCCAGCCCTCTAGTTTCACCGAGGAGCTCGCGCGCTACATGATGATCTGGGTCGGGCTGCTCGGATCCGCCTATGCCAGCGGTCGCAAGGCGCACCTCGCGCTCGATCTCCTGACGGCGCACCTGCAGGGCGCACGCCAGCGGATCTCGGAGCGGTTCATCCAGGCGGCGGTGCTGGTGTTCGCGCTGACCGTGATGGTCGGCGGCGGAGGGCGGCTGGTCTGGATTCAACTCTCGCTGGGCCAGCAGTCGGCCGCACTGCAACTAAAACTCGGATACGTCTACCTCGCGGTGCCGCTGGCGGGAACGTGCATCGTCTTCTACAGCATTCACGCGCTGGTGGAAAGCGCGCGCGGCGGGGCGACCTCCGCGGCAACCAGCGCGGAGGGGAGGAAGTGACATGAACGAGGCCCTCGTCCTGGCCCTGGTCTTTGCGGTGCTCCTGTTCGCCGGGGTGCCCATCTCCTTCGCGATTGGCACCGCGGCAGTGGCGGCGCTGTTGATGTCGCTCGACCCGGCCGCCGCGACAACCGTGATCGCGCAACGGATGGCCACGGGGATCGACAGCTTTGCGCTGCTGGCAATTCCGTTCTTCATCCTCGCGGGACAGTTGATGAACCGCGGCGGCATCGCGCGGCGGTTGATCGACCTCGCCAAGGTGATCGTCGGCCGGCTGCCCGGCGGACTCGCCTACGTGAACATCCTCGGGAGCATGCTCTTTGGCTCGATCTCGGGCTCCGCCGTGGCGGCGGCCGCGGCCATCGGTGGCACGATGAATCCGCTCATGCTCAAGGAGGGCTACAACCGCGAATTCTGCGCCGCCGTGAACATCGCGGCCGCCCCCATCGGCCTGATCATCCCGCCGAGCAACATCATGGTGGTCTATTCGCTGGCGAGCGGCGGCGTCTCGATCGCCGCCCTGTTCATCGCCGGCTATGTGCCGGGGATCCTGCTCGGACTGGCGCTGATGGTCGTCGTCGCCGTGATTGCGAAGCTGCGGAACTACCCGGTCGGCGAGCGGATCGCGCTGAGCGAGGGCGTGCGAATCCTCTTCGCCTCGCTGCCGAGCCTCTTCCTCGTGCTCCTGGTGATGGGCGGCATCATCCTCGGCTGGTTCACGCCCACCGAGGCAAGCGCGATCGCAGTGGCGTACTCGTTTGTGCTGTCGGTCGTGATTTACCGCGAGATCCCGTGGCGCGAGTTGCCGGGGCTGCTGACTGCCGCCGCCGCCACGACGGCGATCGTGCTCCTGCTCGTCGGCACCTCGATGGGAATGTCGTGGGTGATGTCGTCGGCCAACATTCCGCAGGGCGTAACCGCGGCCCTGCTGGCGCTGACCGACGACAAGATCATGTTGCTGATCATCATCAACGTGCTGCTGCTGATCGTGGGCACGTTCATGGACATGACGCCCGCGGTGCTGATCTTCACGCCGATCCTGCTGCCGGTGGTGCAGAAGTTCGGCATGAGCCCGCTGCACTTCGGACTGGTGCTGATCTTCAACCTCTGCATCGGCCTGTGCACGCCGCCGGTGGGCAATTGCCTCTTTGTCGGCTGCAGCGTGGCCCAGACCACCATCGCGAAGGTCTGGCGGCCGCTGCTGCCGTTCTTCTTCGCGATGGCCGTGGTGCTGCTACTCGTGACTTACTGGCCTGCCCTGGCGCTCGCGCTGCCGCGGGCGCTGGGCTTCTGAGTACTGGGACGCGCCAGGGTTTCAGCCGAGTTCCCAGCCGGGGCGGTAGGTGCCGCGAATGATGGCGTCGGCCGCCGGCTGGCCGGGCACCCGCATCGCTGCGGCGTCCCACTCGATGGGCTTCTTCAGTCGCAGGGCGAGATTGCCGAGGTGGGCCAGTTCAGTGAGGTGCGCGCCGTAGGTGAAATGGCTGCCCGCCGGCGGGCCGCCCTTGCAGGCGTCGATCCAGTCGCGGTGATGGCCGTTCGAGCGCGGGAGTGCCGCCGGCGGCTTGGGCCGGCTGCGGAGGCTCTCGGGAAACAGTCGCGGCGATCCGCCGGCTCCGTCGCACTGGATGACCCCCTGATCGCCGACAAAGATCACCCCGCGGCCGGGCAGCGGAAAGTTGCCCATGGCCGCGGGCGCGGCGGGCTTCAGGCCGCCGTCGTACCAGGTGAGCCGCACGGGCGGCTGGCTGCCGCGCGCCGGAAAGTCGTAGTAGACGATGATGCCGTGGGGCGCGATCTCGGCATCCATCGGCCCGGCATGCACGGCTTGGACGCGGGTGGGGGTGGGCAGGTCGAGGGCCCAGGTCGCGCAATCCAGGTCGTGGCAGCCAAAATCGCCGAGGCTGGAGCCGCCAAAGGCCCAGAAGTCGCGCCAGGCCACGGGATGATAGGCGGGATGGTAGGCGCGCGGCTCGCGCGGGCCGAGCCACAAGTCCCAGTTCAGCCCCGCCGGCACCGCCGGGACGCCAGCCGGCTTGGTGGTGAGCTCCGGGTTCCAGCGTTTGGTGCCCACCCAGACATGCACCTCGCGTACCGCGCCGATGGTGCCGGCCCGCAGGTGCTCCACCGACTCGCGAATGCCCACCGTCGAGTGTCCCTGGTTGCCGGTCTGCGTCGCCAGGCCGGTCTCCCGGGCGACCCGCGCCACTTCGCGCGCCTCCCAGATGCTGTGCGTGAGCGGTTTTTCGCAGTAGACATGCTTCCCCGCGCGCATCGACAGAATCGATACGTACGCATGGAGGTGGTCGGGCGTGCCGCAAAGCACCGCGTCGATCGCCCTTTCCTGCTCCAGCATCACCCGGAAGTCCTCGTAGGCGGCGCAGCGGAAGTGCGGCGTCTTTTTCGCGTAGTGCGCCTCGACGGCGGCACGCGCCGGGGCGCGCCCGCCCGTGCCCTTGTAGTAAAACGCCTCGAGGCTGAAGGTCTCGGCCGGGTCCGCCACCGCGATTACCTGCACGTCCTCGAGGGCCAGCAGCGCTTTCAGGTTCTGCAGCCCCCGCCCGCCGACGCCGACGACGGCAACGTTGACCTTCTCGCTGGGCGGCACGAAGCGCGGCCCGCCAAACACGTGGCGTGGCAGGACGGTGGCGGCGGCGAAGCCCGCGGAGGCGGACTGCAGGAACTGGCGACGGGTGGACGGGGTGATTTTCACGAGATCAGCACGGGGAGGAGGTCCTGAACGCTCTGGCTCGTTGCGATCAGGTCAAGACACCTTCCGATTCCCGGTCCGGCCCGAACACAACGGTGCGAGCCGGCCGGCGATGAGTGATGGCCGGAGGCGTGTTGGGAATGATCCGGGCGAGCCTTACTCGGTGAAGTCGTGGCTTGGCCTCGTGCTTTTCGGACCGATGGGGCGGTGGCGCCCCAAGTCCGACGGTCTGCTAGAAGGTGCCCTTGACGCCGAAGTTCCAGTTGGCGCCGTAGTTTTCGTACACGCGCACGGCGGCGCCCTGGCCTTCGACGGCGGTGGGCGGGCCCATCATCCAAGTCTGCCCCCCGTTGAAGAGATTGCGGCCCTGGAAGAAGAGGGAGGCGTACTTGTTGAGGCGGAATTCGCCGCCGAGATCGACCTTGGTGTCGTGGCGGCGGAAGCGTCCGTAGTCGGTGGCGTTGCTGCCGTCCGGGGTGTCGTCGCGCCACACCACGCCGAGCCGGCCGCGGAAGCGCTTGTAAGCGTAACCGAGGCTGGAGGTCACGCGATGCGGCAGGAGCCCGCTGCGGCGGGCGCTCGCGTAGCTCCGGGTGTAGGAGGTGTTGATGGTGATGCCACGTAGAGCCTCGTGCCGGAAGGGCAGCGTCTGGCTGTAGGAGAGCTCCATGCTGCGGTGGCGGCGCGGATTCGCCACGTTGAACGGTGCCTGGAACTCGTAACTGCCGAATTCCGGATCGTCGCCGAGTCCGAATTCCTCGGCTGTGCCGCGCCGGGTGAGGCGGGCATTGCGGATGGTGTTCTGGTTGATCTGGATCGCGAACTGCCCTGCGGGCTGGAAGTAGTAGGCCAGTCGGGCCGCGAAATTCTTGGAATACTCCGGCAGGAGGAAGGGGTTGGCGGAGGTCACGAGCATCGCATCCTCGTTGATGATCCAGGCACCGGTGAGCGAGTCGATCGGCGGGCGCGAGATGGCCTTGTTGAAACCGGTCTGGAACTCGAGATTGCGCAGGATGTTGTACTTAGCGCTGATCATCGGGAAGAAGTTGTCGTATTCGCGCCGGCGCTCGATCTTCGGATTGGTCAGGAACTGGTACTGGTAGCCGGCGATGGTGGTGGCGCGGCCGGCGGTGTTGACCGGAAAACCGGCGGCGGCCACCTCGCGGTTCGAGAGCGGGTCAAACTCCTTCGCGATGTTCTCGGTCTTTTCCCAGCGGATGCCGGTGCGCACGGAGATTTTCTCGTTCAGCCGCAGGTCGGCCATGGTGTAGGCGGCGGTGACGGTCTGCCGGATGTCGCGCTTCGGCGCGATCAATCCGTTGTAGTAGTTGTCGGCCGAGGCGATATTGACGAAGTACTCCGGGTGCGCGGCGAAAAGGGCGCCGATGGCGTGCGGGTCGGCGCGCGGGATGGAGGTCGGCTGATACTGGCCGGCGGTGTTGTGGAGCGTGAGGATGTTCGGCGTGCCGGTGGAAAAGAAGTTGCCGGTGGGATACGCGGCCCACGTGCCGGTGGCGGTGATGACCGGCAGGCCGGTGGCGGCGTTGTAACCAGTGAGGAGGTTGCCGCCGGGTCCGATGTAGGAGTAGGTGTTATACGCCGTCTCGTTGCCGTTGTTGCGGCTCTCTTCGTTCCACTTGCCGCCGAACTTGAGCGCGAGGGGGAAGCGCCGGAGGGGCGTCACCCAGCGGGCGTCGAGCTGGCCGTTGTAGATCGTCGTCTTGGCATAGCGGCCCTCGTTGCCGGTCCGGGGGTTGGTCCAATTGTTGAGATCAAACCAGTCGGGGCCGGAGAGCTGCTGGATCTTCCACTCGTAAGAGGTGATGTCCGGCCGGGTGGCAACCCACTGGCTGGGGATGTTGTTGACCGTTTCCGTGCGGCCAAAGCCCTGTTCGAGGGCTTCGTAATTGTTGAAGGAGCGGGAATAGGAGGCGATGCCCTCGACGGTAAGCGTGCCAATCTTGTATTCGAACTTCGGGGCAAACGTGAAGGTGTGGGTGCGTTTCGCCGCGTTGCCGCCGGCCTGGGCGACATCGGGCCGGGTGTTGGTGGCGACGCCGTTGGTCCGCACCTCGGTGAGGTTGCCGAGCGAGGTGGAGCGGCCGTTGTTCACGTTGGCGTTGTTGTTGGCGGCGGTGAAGGTGAACTCGCGATTGTAGAATTCGCCCAGGGCGTAGTTGTAGATGACGGCGGTCGAGAGCACCAGGCGGCTGGATGCCTTGTAGTCGGCAGTCAGCGTGTACGTGTCCTTGCCGATGTTCTTGTTGCCGTCCTTGAAGTTGAGCGCCGTGAGCACCATGGGTCGCGGATCGGCCGCGGTGGGCACGATGTTGTACGTCATGTTGTGCCGGTACTGCTCGGTGTAGGAGTCGACGTGGTTGAGCGAGGCCACGATGCCGAGCCGGTTGTCGAGGAAGACGTCGGAGTATTCGAAGCTGTAGTTGGGCCGCGCCTTGTACTCCTTCTTGCCCCCCGGACCGAACGTCTTCTGCAGGTGGAACTCCTCCGAGTTCATGTTCACGCTGAAGTTGTAGCCAATGCGGCGACCCTTCCGCTCGAACGCGCGGCGGGTCTTCATGTTAATCGTGCCGGCCGGCGAATCGGCGTCCATGTCCGAGCTGGTGGTGCGGTGAATCTCGATCGACTCGATGCTGCTGATGGAAAACGCCTCGAAGCTGGTGGCGCGGCCGAGGTCGCCGGTGCGGTTGGCGTCAGCGCTGGCGAGTTTCACGCCGTCGAAGGAAACGCCCACGTACTGGGCATCCATGCCACCAAGGCGGGGACCACGCGTCTCGGATTCGACGTAGTCGACGTCGACCCCCGGCAGGTACTTCAAAAACTCGCCCACGTTGCCGTCGGTGACATCACCGAAGATGTCGGAGGCAACGGAGGTGGTGATGTTCATGTTGCGGCGCTGCTCCATGATCGCCTTGGCGTTGCCCTCGCGCTCGGTGGAGACGGTGAAGGCTTCCAGCCGGACGACATCGCCCGGGCCGCGCACCGCGGCTTCGGTGCTCACGAGGTTGATTTCGCGGACCGCGGTCTGGCCGGGGGCGACGTTGAAGGTCTCGGTGGCGGTGCGGTAGCCGGTGTAGGTGACAGTGATGGTGGCCTGGCCGGGGGCGACGTTGAAGAACTGGAACGAGCCGTCGGCCTCGGTACCGGTCACCTGGTTGGTGCCTTCGAGACGCACCTCGGCGTTGCGCACGTATTGCTGGGTCGCGGGATTGTAGACGCGGCCCTGAATGGTGCCGACAGCGCTCTGGGCGGCGGGGGCGTTGCTCGCCACGAGGGAGGCGGCGAAGGCCAACCACGCGCGAAGGGCACCGGTAAAGGACCGGGGGAGGAATTCTTTCATGATAGTCAGGGTTCAATGGCCGGATCGGCTGGAACACGAGGGAGCGGTCCAGTCGAACCGGGGGATTTATCGGGGAAAGTATGCCGGACCGGGCCCGACTCCGACTCACCGAATCTTGTCGGGGAGGCAGCAGATTTTGGTTTCCACTGGATACCCGTGCGCCAGTGAACACTTCCGCGGCCAGCCGCGGGCTCTGGAAGCCACGAGCGGGAGCGAACGGGGCCGTGATGCCTCCGGCTCGCTTCCGCCCATCGCCATCCCGTCCCCGCTGCAGCAAGGTAAGGTTCGGGGCATCGGACCGACCGCGAGTGAGGCTCCGGGTCAGAACCGCAATTCAGGCAACCGCGGGTCGAGCTGCCGCGCCTCGCGATAATGTTCCCCAGCCTCGGCGTTGCGGCCGAGCAGCGAAAGGGTGAGGGCGAGGTTGAGGCGCGCGGGCACGAGGCGGGGGTTGAGCCGCACGGCGCGTTCGAACTGCGCCACCGCCTCGGGCAGGCGGCCGAGTTCGCGCAGGGTCATGCCGAGGTTGTTGCGGGCGTCGTCGAGCTCGTTGTCCAACCGCACGGCGAGGATGCCCGTTTCGAGCGCCTCCGTCAGCCGTCCGGTTTCGCGCAGGGTGCGGCCGAGGTTGTTGTGGGCCTCGACATGCTTCGGGTCCAGGGCGATCGCGCGCCGGTAGTGCGGCAGCGCTTCCTCCGGACGTTTCAGATCGCGCAGGCAGTTCGCGAGGTTGTAGTGCGCCTTGGCGAGATCGGGCCGCACTCGCAACGCGGCCTGAAAATGCCCGATCGCCTCGGCCAGGCGCCCGTCTTCGCGGAGCAGGTTTCCGAGGTTGTTGTGCGCCATCCAGGCGGTCGGGTTGCGCGCCACGGTCACCGCATAAAAGGTCCGGATGTCGGCGTACATCCGGCTCTGGTGGAAGCTCAGTGCCGCGAGCCCGGCGACCAGCGCCACCGGGATGCCGTTTCGCCACCACGGGCCGCCACCCTCCAGGAGCCGCGTCAAGCCCGCGCACCCCAGGACCACCAGCCCGAGGCTGGGCAGGTACTGCCAGTGGTCGGCCACGAACGAGAACAGGAACGCGTAGACGTTGAAGAAGCCGAGCACGGGAAACAGCGAGCCGCCGAAGAACAACGCCGCCGCCAGCGGCGCCCGCGTCCGCCGGCGCAGCGCCCACAGCGCCGCCAGCAACGCGAGCGTCGCCAGCGGAAAAAGCCACTGCCCGGCGGCGGCCGCATCGACCTGCCAGCGCGGATAGATGAAGATCAATTCCGCCGGCCACACCAGCTTGCCGGCGTAGAACCATGGAATGCGCCCGGCCAGCAGCATCCGCTGCACGGCGTCGAGCGCAAACTCGGCGCCTTCCGCGCCGATGTATTTCTTCTCCACCCACGCTGAAAACAGGCCCATCGCCGCCCCCAGGACGAACCAGGGGGCCAGCGGCGCCACGTCGCGCCGCAGGTCCAGCCGGCCCCGCCGCCACCAGAACAGCACCAGCAGCGCCGGCGGCAGCATCGCGGTGACGGATTTGCACAGCAACGCGGCGAGGAAAACCACCGCCGCCGCCAGGTAGGTCCGCCAACGCCGCGTGTCATCAAACTCCAGATACAGCCAGGCGGCCGCGAGGTAGAGGAACAGCGAAAGCGTGTTCTTCTGCTCCGAAATCCACGCCACCGACTCGACGTAGATCGGGTGCAGGGCGAAGACGAAGGCCGCCAACGCCGCCCCGGGAATCGCCAGCCGGCGCACGAGGAAAAACACCAGCGCCGCGTTGGCGGCGTGCAGCAGGATATTCAGCGCGTGGTAGCCGCGCGGATCATCGCCCCAAAGCCGGTGCTGCACCCAGAAGGCACTATGCAGCAGCGGATAGTACTGCTCGGTCGCGCCGATCTCGAACCAGATGCGCCCCAGCCCGCCGGTCGAACGCAGCTCCGGTGCCGTCACGTAATCGCGATCGTTCCAGATGAATCCCGCCGACAACGCCGGCCGGTACGCCAGCAGGGTGACGACCAACAGGCCTGCCACGACAACGAGTGACTGGAGATGGCGGGACATCCAGGCTCGCATTCGCTCGACGCCCCGCCGGACAGGCAACGAAAAAGCCGGGCCGAGGGCGGCGGGCCGCGCCTCTCGCTCCCGATCAACGGGCGTCCCGGAAGCGGCGATTCGTGCGTCGCCCCCCTGTCAGCGCGCCGTTGACACTGCGTCGGCATCCGCAAACCTGCCGCCTTCAGTCCGGGGTGTAGCTTAGCCTGGTAGAGCGCCTGGTTTGGGACCAGGAGGTCGCGAGTTCGAATCTCGCCGCCCCGATTCTCGATATTTCAAAGCCATGTGAATCGATGGCTTCCATCCAATGGGTGGGTCCACACCAAAGTGTGTCCGACCTTCGGATACCGCCTAACGCACGGCAACTGGACTTTGCGTGCACCCGAATCCTCTGGGTTCCGCAGGAAGAGCCGCCACTAAACCAAGATGCTGAGTCTGGCGGCCGTTCGAACGAGCAGGCGTCGCGGGATGGAAACTCATCGAGGCACAGAACCCAGCGACGCTCCTGCAGCCCGGCGCCGGCTGCACAAGATCAGCGCACTGAGCAAGGACCACCAGAAGGCACAAGAATCATCCCGCGTGCTGGCGGGAGCTGTCCGGGTGCCCATCGGCGCCGCGAAGGGTTCGTTCGCCCTGCGAACCCTTGCGCCTCTTGGTGGCACAGATCTTGGGTAGGGCGCGATGCGCGCGACCGACGTTCCGATTTCGTCAGCCAACGTGCACGAAGTGGAATGATGCTCCACGGTTCGGCCCCCAACCGACCCGGGTAAAACCCCCGGGCAGTAATTCATGCGCCCAAGCCACGGCTCTCAACTGCAAAACTGATGCTACAAGCCACTGATGTCGGGATTCTTAATCCATTGTCGGCATCGCTTACGAAAATGTCGCCGCACCGTTCAGCTACGAAACAATTGCGTGACATTTCTGCGACGCAACCTCCGAGCTTCGACGCCATTCCGCTCCCGACCACTCTAATCCCGCTGCGCGGCACGCGACCTGCATTTGACTACCCAATCCTTCTGCCGACCTGAAGTCATCGACCGACGCAGCCCGCTCCTCACTCCGATCACCCACCAACCGGTGCCCCACCCCATGGAAGCCTTCACGACAGTATGCCTGCTCCTTATCGCCGGTGGCGCCTTGACGTATTTGATCTGTCAACACGCCCCCGAAGGTTACGAGGACCAGTCCGGCTTCTGGGAGGACACCGACGAGAACTGAGCGCCGGACAGGCGGCCGCGGGATGAACGACGGCCGGTGCTCCCGCACCGTCGCGCGCCCATCGGCGACGGCGGGATGCGGGTGCCCTCCGGTGTCGGTGTAGGCAGTGGATGGTTGAACTCCAGCACCGGGCTGGCTTGGAGCGGCGCGGAAGCGTGATTCTCGCGGAGCGCGCACCACTGTGGTGCCCGCACCGCAAAGTTATGCCCCACATCGCCCCGTCGCCCGATCGGCGTACGTAATCCTACGCTCGCCCCCTCCGCGTAACCCGCGCGGCCAGAGCCTCGACGGAACCCGGGCCGTTTGGATGATTCCCCCCAACGGCGCCCGGAGTTTTCCGAAACCACGCCGCTCCAGTTCCTCACTTCACGCCGCGAAAAACACCACCCGCATGACCTCGCACCCCCACCTTCCACTGCCCATCTGGAAGCGCGCCATTGACCTGGTCTGCTGTGCCCTTGCCCTGCCTTTCTTCGCCTTGGTGGCCGGAATCATGGCGCTAATCATCCGCCTGAGTTCCCCGGGACCGCTGCTCTTCACCCAGGAACGGGTCGGACTCAACGGCCGCCGCTTCCGGATCTTCAAGTTCCGCACCATGCACGTCGGCGCCGACACCCGGGGGCATCAACAGCATTTCACCCGCCTGATGGGGAGCAACGCCCCGATGCAGAAACTGGACAACCGTGGCGACTCGCGCCTCATCGCCGGCGCGTGGATCCTCCGCTCCACGGGACTCGACGAACTCCCGCAGGTCATCAACGTCCTGCGCGGCGAGATGAGCATCGTCGGACCACGGCCCTGCATCCCGTATGAGTATGAACAATACAGCGCCGCGCAGCGCGAGCGCTGCCGCGCGGTTCCCGGCCTGACCGGGCTCTGGCAGGTTTCCGGGAAGAACCGCACGACCTTCGAGGAGATGATCCGGCTGGACTGCGAATACGCCCGGCGCAAGAGCCTGGGCCTCGATCTCAAGATCATCGCCCTCACCCTGCCGGCCCTCGCCGGTCAGGTGCTCGATCATCTCGCCAGCCGTCGCGCCGCCGCCCGACCGCCCGGCCCCGGTGCGACCACGGAGCCGTTTCCAGCCTCCGCGCACATCGAGTCCGCGGTGGTGCGCCACTGAGCCACCGCCCGCGGCGCACCGCCCCGCTTTTTTCGTTTGGCGTACACCCCGGGGGCCCTGACGGGCCCCCTTTTTTCCGCCCGGCTGCCGTGGCGGCGGCGGCAAGTCGAGCCCGCCATCGCCCCAATTTCGGGGGGTTCCGGTCCTTTCCCTGCAACGCCGGCGCGCCCAGTCTCCACCCATCGCCCGGGACCCGGCTCGCTTCCCCGCTCCCCGGCGAGAGGTAAACTCCGTGCGACCGTGTCCCCCCTCGCTCTCCGCCTGCCCCACCGGCCCGGCCCTTCTTCGCCCCGCCGGCCCGCCTCGCCGCCTCCTGGGCGCCTGCGCCGCCTGGACCTGGCTGATCCCCGCTTCACCGCTGCCCGCCCAAATCGCCATCACCGCTCTCGACACTCTCCATATCGAACGTTTCGATACGCTTGGAACCTCCGCCACCGCCACTCTTCCCGCCCATTGGCGGCTGTCGAGCGCCGGCGACACTTCCGTCACCTGGAACGATCCGGCGAACGTGATCACCACCTCCGTGCAGGCGAGCTCCGGCGCACCCACCACGGGTGGCCGTTACAACTGGGGCCAGTCCGCCTCCGATCGCGCCGTGGGCTTCATGACGTCGTCCGGCTACGCCAGCCCCAACCACCTCCTCGCCCGCTTTTCCAACGCCACCGGAACCCACGTCAGCCAGGTCACGCTTGCCTTCGACTACGAACGGTACCGGCTCAACACCGCTCCCGCGTCGATTTCATTCTTCTATTCGTTCGATGGCGCCACCTGGATCGCGGCTGCGGCGGGTGACAGCGGCGCCTTCACCACCGGCGCGAGCACCTACGGCTTCGCCACCCCGGTCTCCGCCAGTTCCCATCAGGTCACACTCGCCTCCCTCGATCTCGCCCCCGGCTCGGAGCTCTTTTTTCGCTGGCAGTTCAGCACCGGCGGCGCCAACTCGCAGGGACTGGCTCTCGACAACTTCAGTCTCGCCGCCACCGCCATCCCCGAACCTTCCACGTATGCGGCTGCCGGTGGCGCCGCCGCCCTCCTCGCCGCGGCCTGGCGCCGGCGGCGCTCCCGCTCCGGGCCGCGGGGCGGACTTGTCGCACCTTCATCTACACCGGCGGCCTGAAGTCCCGGGCGGGCGGGCGCGCCCCGGGCCGCAACGGCAGAAACATCCGGTACTCGCGCACCACGCGGCCGTCGCCCGCGACATTGTCGACCTCGCCCGCCATCTCGAATCCTATTTTTTGATACAACCGCAGCGCCCGCCCATTGGTCGTCACCGTGGTCAGTTCCACCCCCTCCCGGCCCGCGGCGGCCGCCTCGGCCACCAGCAGGCGCAGGAGCGGTTCACCCAGGCCTTGGCCCTGCCACGCATCCGCCAACCCGAGTCCGAGCAGCGGCACCGGCTGATCAAACTCCCAGAGAAAGCAATACCCCACCACCTCCCCGCCCCGGGCGAGCACGTGGATGCGATCCCGGCCGGCGGCGTGCCGCTCCGCATACCGGGCCAGTGTCGCAGTGTCATAGGCATGCGGCAGGAATCGCGCGCGCGTCTCCGGCGACAGGCCGGCATCGAAGCGCTGCAACGCCGGAATTTCGGCGACGGTCAGGGGCAGGATCTCCAGGGTCGTGCCATTGCGGGCGGTGAGAACGGGCAAAACCGTGTCAGGGTTCATGGTCAAGTCCCCACAACATGGCACCGCCGGCCACGCCTGAAAACCCCCGAATCGTCCCCGTTTCGCAATCCGTCCAAAAGCAGAGCCCGCCGTGTACCCCTACACGGCGGGCATTGCTTTCTTAGTTACCCCAAACCTCCGCTAAGCGGAGGAAGGCTCGCATCTCATTCATTTCACCCCGCGGCCCACAACTCCAAATCCTCACGCCCCGTCGGACAGTAGTGGAAACCATGGAGAGTATTAGACTGCTCGCGTTTCCCTCCCGGCCCTGGTCGCATGCTCTTTGGTCCGAGACGCAGCCTCCTTCGATTATTCTTTCCTTCGCATGGCGAAACGCCGCCACCCGGAAACACCACTCGCTGACAACGCACTTCGTTACGGCACTCGTTCCTCGTTCTCTCCGGCAGAATGAAAGCGACATCGCAACACGAGAACGGTTGCTACCAACCGAAAATCGTCGCGAAGCTGATCAAAGTAGACCGATCGTAGCACCCGTTCCCCGTTCGCCGAGAATCTCGGCTCACTCCCTCCGCCCCATGCCCCGCTCACCCCGTTCCCTGCCCCGCTCATCCCCCGCGCTCCGCCTGTGCCTCGTCCTCCTCCCCGCGGCCGCCGCCTGGTCCGCCTCGGCCCCCGGAACTTCCTCCGCTCCCGCCGCCGCCAGCCCCGAGGAAGAAGCCGCGTTGAAACTCGATCAGTTCGTCGTCACCGGCGTATTCAATGCCACCGAGGCCAGCAAGGCCACCACCGCCATCTCCGTCCTCGATTCGGAGAGCATCGCCATGACCGTGCCACTCAGCGCCGATGATCTGCTCCTCGATGTCGCCGGCGTGTTCGTCAATTCATCCCTCGGTGAAATCCGCGGCATGGTCTACTCACGCGGCATCTCGGCCGACAGCGCCGACGGCTCCAGCGGCCACAATTACGTCTCCATCCAAGAGGACGGTCTGCCGATCACCAACGTCAATTTCGGCAATTACGGCCCCGGTTACTTCAACCGCCCCGACGCCACCCTGCAGCGCGTCGAGGCCGTGCGCGGCGGCAGCGCCTCCATCACCACGTCCAATTCCCCCGGCGGCGCCTTCAACTACCTCACCAAGTCCGGCGCCTCGCGTTTCGGCGGCGAAGTGCGCACTCGCGTCGGCATCGAGGGCCACTGGTCCCCGACCTACCGCGCCGACCTTGCCTGGGGCAGCCCCCTCGGCCGCACCGGGTGGAGTTACAACGCCGGCGCGTTCTACCGCTACGCCGAAGGGCACCGCCCGCCGCTCG
Source organism: uncultured Opitutus sp. (assembly GCA_964504885.1). Lineage (GTDB taxonomy): Bacteria > Verrucomicrobiota > Verrucomicrobiia > Opitutales > Opitutaceae > ER46. Next base: position 35,158 of record CAZDGC010000042.1, on the reverse strand, counting down.
GGTACCCGATGAATGACGGCTTCGTTGTGCGCGGGAACCTCTTCAAGGACTACGGCGCCGGCTCGGTAAAAATCTACTCCAAGTATATGGACGATCGAAACCACTGGTACGAGTACCTGCTGGCCCGCGATCCGCAGAACCCGAAGCAGTTCCCCGGGCTCAGCCGCTTTAGCACCAACCTGTTTCCCAAGGCCTCCTTCCAGTTTCCGCGCGAAGCCGAGGACCGCTTCGCCACCTTCGACACCACCGACGCCGTCCGCTCACGGCAGCGTCTGATCGGCGTCGACTGGTCCCACGAACTCCCTTCGGGCTGGTCGATCCGCCACAACGTCAAGTTCACTCGCAACTGGGCCGACTGGAACTCGAGCGCGGGGGTCGCCCCGCGCTCCCTCGAGTGGCCTAATTTCTTCAGCACAATGGGCTTCCAGTTCAGCGGCGGGGGCGCCGGCATCAACGGCCGCGTGCCTCCCGGGCTTTACCGCTTCACCGACCGGCAGACGGGCGCCATTCTGGCCGAGGTCACCTCCAACGGCGCCTACGCCGTCAACGCCAACGCCCTGTCCCACCCCGGCCAAATCGTGCGCTTCGCCCACCTGCCCAATCCGCAGATCCAAGCCAGCTCCCTCTGGACCAACGCCGGCCGTGTCGCCAACGAACACCTCGACGAGGTGATGGAGAACCTCACCGTCACCCGTCGATTCCGGACCATGACCTTTACCGCCGGCGGCTACTTCGGGTACTCCGACATCTCGGATCGGCAGACCCAGGGCGGCCGCACCGCCTCTCCGCTCACCGAACAGCCCGTGCCCGTATCCATCACCTGGATTCCCGCGGTCGCCGGCAGCGCCCCCGCCGGCACCTCCACCGCCCTGCTCAACTTCGTCTCCGGCTGGCGCGGCCAGCCCGTCCAGCTCACCAACCCCGAGGGTTTCGCCAACCTCGGCCTCACCTACGTGCGCGACGAGGCTGTCGTCCGCCAGCTCGCCTACTTCTTCGGCCACAAGTGGGATCTCTCGCCCCGCCTCGGCTTCGACTGGGGCTTCCGCCATCAGAACTTCCTCGCCCGCGGCGTCAACGGCGCCGGCATGCAAAACCCGCGCGGCAACTGGGATCCAACCTACGGTGGCGCCGACGGCGACCCCTACACCATGTACGACAACCGCTTCTTTGTGCCGAATCCCAACGCGAAGTGGCGCTACGACAAACGCGTCGCCAGCTTCTCCTGGTCCGCCGCCGCCAACGTCGTGATCAACGACGCCCACTCCTTCTACCTCCGCTACGCCGACGGCGAGAAGTCGCCCGACTTCCAGTTCTTCCGCACCTACACCTCGCAGTTCCGCCTCGACAACCTCAAGGGCCGGCCGCAGGGCGTGCGCCAGATCGAGCTCGGCTACCGCGTGAAACAGGGGCCCTTCGTCTTCACCGCCACCCCGTTCTGGAGCCGGCTCTCCGACATCAACCGCAACCCGCAGGCCATCGAGGCCGACGGCGCCACCCCCTATTACCCCGACCCCATCTTCAACTCGATGACCACCTACGGCATCGAGCTCGAGGGCACCGCGCGCCTCGGCCGCGGGTTCAGCCTGCGCACCGTGTTCACCTGGCAGGATTCAAAACTCACCCTCTGGAAGGAGTTCGTCGCCGGCGTCAACGGACGCGACGACGACTACTACCGCGACTTCACCGGACTGAAGAACGACAACAACCCCGACTTCATCCTGCGCAACACCCTCAGCTACACGCGCGGGAAGCTGCACGGCACCCTCGCCTGGAAACACATGGGTGAGCGCGCCGGCAACATCGCCAACGTGATCATCCTGCCCCGCTTCAACCAGTTCGACCTCAACCTGCGCTGGACCTTTTCCCGCCAGTGGTCCTCCACGCTCACGGTCAACAACCTCACCGACAGCGAAGGCGTGATGACGTGGCGTGGCTGGGGCGTGAATGTCGGCGACCGCCAGAGCTTCATTGAACTGCCTGCCACCGGCCGCGACACCATGCTCCAGTACGTGCCCATCCAGCCGCGCGCGTTCTACCTCACCACGTCGTACAAATTCTAACGTTCACCGGCCTCACCGCCGACGCCCGTCTCCGCCAGGTGCCTGGCCTCACCGTGTTCGATTCCCTTGCCTGAGCCGGTCCGAATCCCGGCACATTTCGCTTTTCAGCCGGGCGGACGTTGACGAAGGTCTGCGCCCCCACGCCGCCGCGCCGGTCGACCCGACGTCCACACCGCCGGCGCCAGCGCCTTCCGCCTGCCCTTCCTACTTTCCCATGCCTGCCCGCACCCATCCCCCGCTCTTCCTGCTTGGCCTCGCGCTCACCGCCCTTGTCGCGTCGGCGGCCCGACCCAAGCAACAGCCCACCAGCGTCCGCGCCAATCCCGCCCTCTCACCCCCGGCCACGGAGCCGTCCGCCATCACCACCGTACCCGGCTTCAAGGTCGAGCTGCTCTACAGCGTTCCGCGCACCGACCAGGGATCGTGGGTGGCGCTCACGGTGGACCCCAAGGGACGCATCCTCGCCTCGGATCAGTACGGCGGCATCTACCGGCTCACCCCGCCGCCACTCGGCACCAGCCCCGGCACCAAGGTGGAGAAACTGGCCATCGACCTCAATCGCATCCCCGTCGCCCCACCTCCGGGCGAGCCCGAGATCAAGAAGGCTCGGAAGGCGCCGGACGGCCAGGCGGAGCACCTCGAAACCGGCGCCCACGGACTCCTCCACGCCTTTGACAGCCTTTACGTGATGGTGAACGAAAACCGCGAGCGCGCCGGACTCTGGCGCCTGCGCGACTCCAACGGCGACGATCAGTACGACGACTTCAAGTTCCTCCGTTTCATGCGCGGCGGTGGCGAGCACGGGCCGCACGCCGTCGTGCTCTCCCCGGATGGCAAGTCGCTGTACTTCGCCAACGGCAACCACACCGACCTGCCCAGGGGCATGGAAAAGTCCCTGCCCACCGCCTGGTCCGAAGATCACCTCCTTCCCCGCATGTGGGACGCCCGCGGCCACGCCCGCGGCCGCCTCGCACCCGGCGGCTACATCGCCCGCACCGATCCCGACGGCCGATCAATCGAGCTCTTCACGATCGGTTTCCGCAACCAGTACGACATCGCCTTCGACCAGAACGGCGAACTCTTCACCTACGACTCCGACATGGAGTGGGACATCGGCACGCCCTGGTACATGCCCACCCGCATCAATCACGCCGTCAGCGGCGGCGACTTCGGCTGGCGCAGCGGCGCCGGGCGCTGGCCCGAGTACTACGCGGACAGCCTCGGCACCACCGTCGACCTCGGCCCCGGCTCGCCCACCGGCCTTGTGTTCGGCACCGGCGCGAAGTTCCCCGCCCGCTACCAGCTCGCCCTCTTCGCCTGCGACTGGACCTACGGCACGATGTACGCGATCCACCTCACGCCCACGGGTGCGACCTTCCGCGGCGAGCGCACCGAGTTCATCTCCGGCAAGCCGCTGCCGTTCACCGACGTCCTCATCCACCCGCGCGACGGCGCCATGTACTTCACCGTCGGCGGCCGCCGCACCCAGTCCGCCCTCTACCGCGTGACCTACGTGGGCGGCGAAAACACCGCTCCCGCGCGCCCTCCCGCACCCACCGCCGAGGCGCAACTCCGCCGCGAGCTCGAAACGTTCCACGCCGACGGCGCCCCGGCCTCCGCCCTCGACCGCGCCTGGCCCCACCTCGCCAGCCCGGATCGTTTCCTCCGTTTTGCCTCCCGCGTCGTCCTCGAAAAACAGCCGCCCGCGCGCTGGGCCGAACGCGCCTTCGCCGAAACCCGGCCCCAGGCCGCCATCGAAGCCCTCATCGCCCTCGCCCGCGTCGGCGACCCGTCGCTCCAACCGCGACTCATCGCCGCGCTCCGCCGCTTCGACCTCGGCCGCGTCGCCCCCGAGCTCCGCCTGCCGCTCCTGCGCGCCTGGCACCTCGCATTCACCCGGATGGGCCCGCCCGGCGCCGAGGTGGCCGCCGCCCTCGCCGCCGGGCTCGACCCGCACTTCCCGCATACCGACGCCTTCGTAAACCGCGAACTCGCCGCCCTCCTGATCTACCTTGGCTCCACCCAGGTCGTCGCCAAGGCGGTGCCGCTCCTCAGCATCTCGGAACCAGTGGCCCCCACCGGCGAGGAAATCGGCGGCGCCTCCCTGCTTGCCCGCAACGATCGCTACGCCACCGCCGTCGCCAGCGCCGCCAACACGCGCCCCGATCGCCAGCAGATCGCCTACGCCTACGCCCTGCGCCACGCCACCGCCGGCTGGACACCCAGGCTGCGCACCGAGTTCTTCTCCTGGTTCCCGCGCACCGCCACCTGGAAGGGCGGCAACAGCTTCAGCGGTTTCATCCAGAACATCCGCACCGAATCCCTCGAAAAGGTTCCGGACAAGACCGAACGCGCCGCCCTCGACGCGCTCTCCCGGCCGCCTCCGCCGTCGTTTGCCGCGCCCGCCGTCATGCCGCAGGGCCCCGGCCGGGCCTACACCGTCGACGAAGCCGTGGCACTCCTGCCCGCGAAATTCATGGGGCGCGACTTCGCCCGCGGCCGCGCGATGTACACCGCCACGATGTGCATCGTCTGCCACCGCCTCGGTGATCAGGGCAGCAGCGGCGTCGGCCCCGATCTCACCGGTTCCGGCGGCCGCTACACGATTCGCGACCTGCTGGAGAACATCATCGAACCCTCGAAGGTGATCAGCGATCAGTTCGGCTCCGAACAGATCGAACGCCGCGACGGCGACCCGATCGTCGGCCGCGTCGTCGGCGAGGAAGGCGGCGACCTGCTCATCATGGCCAACCCCTTCATGCCGGACGAGAAGGTCCGCGTGAAGGCCGCCAGCGTCACCGCCCGCCAGCCTTATGCCCAGTCGTTGATGCCCCCCGGCCTGATCAACTCGCTCAACCCCGACGAGCTGCAGGATCTGCTCGCCTACCTTCTCAGCGGCGGCAACCCGGCCGACCCGATGTTCCGGAAGTAGCCGGGCGCATCTCCCGGTCGCCGGCTGCCTCGTCAATCACTCCCACCTGAAGGGCGGCGCTCCGTCGCCGCCGCCTTCCGCCAGCGCCACCCGGTCCGTACTTTCCGGCGCCGACCAAGCGGCACCCTCCGGCCTGCCACCGTCAGCCGGGAGATGCGCCCGTCATCCGGCAACCCGCCGACCGCGCGCTTGTCTCGCTCCGGCGCCGCCCCATCCTCCCCCGCATGAGCGAACCCGCTCCCCCGCCCGCCGGCCTGGCCTGCCCGGCACCCGCCGGCCGGCCCGCCGAGATCCAGCTCGCCCACGGCGGCGGCGGCCGCCTCACCCAGGACTTGATCGATCGCGTCTTTGCGCCCGCCTTCCGCAATCATCACCTCGATGCGCGGCACGACGGCGCGGTGCTCGCCACCCTCCCGCCCGGCGTCCGCCTCGCGTTCTCCACCGACGCCCACGTCGTCAGTCCGCTCTTCTTCCCGGGCGGTGATCTCGGCAGCCTGGCCGTGACCGGAACCCTCAACGATCTCGCGATGTGTGGCGCGCGGCCGCGCTGGCTGGGCGCCACCTTCATCCTCGAGGAGGGCCTGCCCCTCGCCACGCTCGAACGCATCGTCCGCTCCATGGGCGACACCGCGCGCGCCGCCGGCGCGACCATTGTGACCGGCGACACCAAGGTCGTGGAGCGCGGCAAGGGCGACGGCCTCTACATCTCCACCTCCGGCGTCGGCTGGATCGAACACGACGCCCTCATCGCGCCCGCCGCCGTCCGGCCCGGGGACGCCGTGCTCCTGAGCGGCGACCTCGGCCGCCACGGCATGGCCATTCTCGCGCAACGCGAGGGCCTCGCCTTCGAGTCCGAACTCACCAGTGACTGCGCGCCACTCTGGCCGGCCGTCGATGCGCTGCTGGAGGCCCAGCTCGACGTGCACTGCCTGCGGGATCTCACCCGCGGCGGCCTTGCCACCGCGGCAATCGAGATCGCCGAAACCTCCGGGCTGGCCGTCACGCTCGACGAGACCGCCGTGCCGGTCTCGGCCCCCGTGCGCGCCGCCTGCGAGCTCCTTGGGATCGATCCCCTCTACGTGGCCAACGAGGGCCGCTTCGTCGTCTTTGCCCCCGCCGCCCAGGCCGACGCCATCCTCGCCGCCCTCGCCGCGACCGCCGCCGGCGGCCCGCCGGCGCTCATCGGCCATGTCACCGCCGGACGTCCCGGCGAAGTGAGCCTGCGCACCGCCTACGGCGTCGAGCGCGTCCTCGATCGCCTGAGCGGCGAACAGCTCCCGCGGATCTGCTAACTGCGCCGATAACGATAATACGCCGCGCAGGCGCCCTCGCTCGACACCATCGGCGCGCCCAGCGGATGCTCCGGCGTGCACCGCCCGCCGAACGCCGGACACTGCCGCGGCCGGGCGTTGCCCCGCAGAATCTCCCCGGCGATGCACTCCAAGGGCGGCGCCACCTCCGCCACCGCCACCGCGTGCCGCCGCACCGCGTCGAACCCGGCCCATTCCGGCCGCAGCCCCAGGCCGCTCGCCGGAATCGCGCCCAGCCCGCGCCAGCGGCGGTCGACCACGGTGAACACCTCGTCCATCACCCGCTGCGCCGCCGGATTGCCGCCCGGCCGCACCGCCCGCGCGTAGGCGTTGCCCACTTCCGCCCGGCCTGTCTCCAATTGCTCGATACAAGCTCCCACCCCGTGCAGGATGTCCACCGGCTCGAACCCCGTCACCACGATCGGCACGCGGAACCGCTCCGCCAGCGGGCCATACTCCGCCGTGCCCATCACCGCGCAGACATGCCCGGCGGCGAGAAATCCCTGCACCCGGTTGTCAGGCGCGGCCAGGATCGCCTCCATCGCCGGCGGCACCCGCACGTGCGACACGAGCAGCGTAAAGTTGTCCAGCCCCGCCCGCCGCGCCTGCAGCACCGCCATGGCGTTGGCCGGCGCCGTGGTCTCGAAGCCCACCGCAAAAAACACCACCGGGCGCTCCCGGTGCCGCGCCGCCAGCGCCACCGCATCGAGCGGCGAATACACGATGCGCACATCGCCGCCGCGGGCCCGCGCCGTCAGCAGATCGGGCCCGTTCCCCGGCACCCGCAGCATGTCGCCGAACGAACACAGGATGAAGCCGGGGCGCTGCGCGAGCTCGACCGCGGCGTCGATCAGTTCCGCCGGCGTCACACACACCGGGCAGCCCGGCCCATGCACCAGGGTGAGGCCCTCCGGCAGCAGCGCATCGAGGCCGAACTTCACGATGCTGTGGGTCTGCCCGCCGCAGATCTCCATCAGCGTCCAGGGGCGCGTCACCCGCCGCGCGATCTCCGCCGCCAGGCGACGCACCGCCGTCGCGTCGCGGTACTCGTCGACCAACTTCATGCCGGTGGCGGCGCAGGGTTCACCGGGGTCGGCCGGCCATCCGGGCCGGGCGATGCTCTCCCGGTGCCCTCCGGCTCCAGCTCGGCGAGCTCGCCCATCGCGTCGAGCAGCGCAAACACCCGGACCGCCTCCGCCTCGTCGACCACGCTCAACGCCATGCCCACGTGAACCAACACGTAATCACCCACCCGCGCCTCCGGCACACACGCCAGGCTCACCGGCTTCACCACCCCGCCAAAATCCACCCGCCCCATGCGATACAGATCCTCGTCGCCACTGAGGTCGAGCAGGCGTCCAGGCACGGCGAGGCACATGGCGGCAGCCTGAGGATCCCCGCGTCGCCTGGCGAGCACTTCGATCTTACCGCCGCAACGCCACGCGTACCTTTCTGGTCCGCCCTGCGGGCTTGTTTTCGTCCCGGCGCAACGCCTACGTTCTACCGCCTCCCTGCAGCCAAGCCCCCCACCATGATGACCCTCCTCCGGCGCACGCTGGCCGTCGCCTTCGTCCTGCCCGGCTTCCTCGCCCTCCCCGGCCCCCCCACGCCCGCCTCCGCCCAAACCCCCGCCACCGGCACCATCGAGGGCCGCGTGCTCAACGTCCGCACCGGCGAATACCTCGAAGGCGCCCGGCTCACCGTCGAGGGCACCGGACTCGAGGCATTCACCGACTCCAGCGGCCAGTACCGGCTCACCGGCGTCCCCGCCGGCTCCGCCCGTATCCGCGCATTTTATACCGGACTCGCCCCGCTCAGCGAGTCCGTCGCCGTCGTCCCCGGCGGCGTCGCGCAACGCGACCTCCGCCTCGGCGAGGCCGCGATCGCCGGCCGCCCCGCCGCCCCCGACGCCCCCGTGCAGCTCGACGCCTTCGTCGTCGGCGACTCCCGCGAAATGGCCGCCTCCGCCCTCGCCATCAACGAGCAGCGCTTCGCCCCCAACATCAAGAACGTCCTCTCCACCGACGAATTCGGCTTCGTCGCCGAGGGCAACGCGGCCGACTTCCTCAAGTTCCTCCCCGGGATCACCATCGAGAGCGGCGGCGGCAACGCCCGCGACGTCTCCATCAACGGCGTGCCCGCCGCCAATGTGCCCATCACCCTCGACGGTTTCAGCGTCGCCAGCGCCGGCGTCGGCGACACCAACACCGGCCGCGCCGTCGCCATGGACATGATGTCGGTGAACAACCTCTCCCGCATGGAGGTCGAGTACTCGCCCACGCCCGAGTCGCCCGGCTCCGCCCTCGCCGGCCTGGTGAACATGGTTCCGCGCAGCGCCTTCGAACGCGTGAAGCCGGTGCTCAACACCAGCGTGTTTGTCGTCATGCGCAGCACCGAGCCCGACTTTGACAAGACCCCGGGCCCGCGCACCAAGCCCTCGCGCAAGGTCGACCCCGGCTTCGACTTCAACTACGTTGCCCCGCTGAGCAAACGCTTCGGCTTCACCCTTTCCGGCGGCACCGCCACCAACTTCTCCCCTGAACCGCTCACGCAGCTCACCTGGCGCGGCATCAACGCCGCCACCAACGACAACGCCTTCCCGCACACCACGCCCGACGCCCCCTACCTCACGAACTACCTCTACCGCGACGGCACCAAGGTCACCACCCGCAACGCCCTCGGCCTCACCCTCGATTTCCGCCTCTCGCGCAACGACCGGCTCTCGATCGGCTACCAGTTCTCCTACTTCCACCTCTACGCCTCCAACCAGGGCCTCACCTTCGCGATCACCCGCGTCCAGCCCGGCGCCTTCTCCACTGCCTCCACCCGCAGCGCCCCCGGCCAGGCCGAACTTCAGCTCACCAACCTGATCCGCGATCGCCACAACCGCACCTCCATGCCCTCGATCGTCTGGCGCCACGACGGCCCCGTCTGGCGCGCCGACGCCGGCCTCGCCGTTTCGCTCTCCGCCAACGCCAACCGCGACATCGACAAGGGCCTCTTCAACAACTCCACCGGCTTCCGCCGCGGCCTCACGATCGGCTTCGAGGGCATGCTCGAGGATCGCCCCGAACGCATCACCGTGCTCGACGCCTCCGGCGCCCCCATCGACCCCTTCGCCATCACCGGCAAGTCCTACAACACCTCCACCTCGATCCAAAACGACACCCGCGACAGTCAACGCACCTTCTACGCCAACGCCGGCCGCAACCTGCCCGGCCGCCTCCCCCTCCGCCTCAAGGCCGGCATCCACGCGCGCCAGTCCCAGCGCGACAACCGCAATCAGAACTCCGCCTGGACCTTCCTCGGACCCGACGGCAACGCCGCCACCGACGAGAGCGCGGCGCCCTTCCTCGATCCCGTCTATGCCGCTCGCGGCGCCTACGGGCTGCCGCCCATCCAGGGGATCAGCAATGCTCTCGCCTGGCAGTATTTTCAGGCCAACCCGACCCAATACTCGCTCAACCTCAACAACCAATACCGCTCCATCGTCCAGTCCTCCAAGTGGGCCGAGGAACTCGTCTCCTCCGCCTACCTCCGCGTCGACGCCAGCCTGCTTGACCGCCGCCTGCGCCTCACCGGCGGCCTGCGCGCCGAACAGACCAACATCGAGGCCCAGGGACCGCTCACCGATCCCACCCGCAACTACCAGCGCGACGCCAGCGGACGCGTCCTGCGCGGCGCCAACGGCGCCCCGTTGCTGATCGTACCGACCTCGAACGCCCTCGGCGTCTCGCAGCTCACCTTCATCGAACGCGGCACCCGCGCCTCCAAGGAATACCTGCGCCTCTTCCCCAGCCTCAACGCCAGCTTCAACGTGCGCGAAAACCTCATCGCCCGCGCCGCCGTCTACCGGTCCGTCGGCCGCCCCAATTTCAACCAGTACGCCGGCGGCATCACCCTGCCCGACGCCGAATCGCTCCCGAGCCAGTCCAACCGAATTGTCGTCAACAACGTCGGCATCAAGGCCTGGAGCGCCGACACCCTGAACCTCCGCCTGGAGTATTACTTCGCCGGCGTCGGCCAGATCTCGCTCAACGCCTTCCGCCGCGACTTCAAACATTTCTTCGGCGCCACCCGCTTCCCCTCCACGCCGGAGTTTCTCGAACTCTACGACGTCGACCCCGTCGTCTACGGCGACTTCGAGGTCGAGACCCAGTACAACGTTCCCGGAACCGTCCGCATGGAGGGCTCCAGCCTGAACTACAAACAGGCGTTGACGTTTCTCCCGCACTGGGCGCGTGGTGTGCAGGTCTTCGCCAACGCCACCTCGCAACGGCGCACCGGCGCGCTGGTCGGGGATTCCGGCTTCAATTTCTTCCCGCGCAGCGGGAGCTGGGGCATCAGCCTCACGCGACCGAAGTTCTCGGTGCGCTGCAACTGGAACCACCGCGGCGAACGGCGCGGCGCCGTCGCCACCGGGGTCGGGGTCGGTCCCGGAACCTACACCTGGGTGCCGGAGCGCACCACGCTCGACGCCCAGGCCGAGTGGATCTTCTGGCGCCGCTTCGCCGTGTTCGGGAGCATGCGCAACCTCACCAACGTCACCGACGACACCCACATCTACGGCCCGCAGACCCCGGCGCCCGCCCGCTTCCGCAACCGGATCAACTACGGCTCGCTCTGGACCTTTGGCGTGAAGGGCACGTTTTAGCCCGGACCTTTCGCCACGCGGCTCAGGGCCGCAATCCAAGGCAGGTCGCTTCTTTCTCTTTCCTCTTTCTCTTAATCTTTCTCTTCGCGGAACTCCCCGATGACCTCACGAAAGAGAAAGATGAAGAGGAAGGAGAAAGATTCAGAATCGGCGCAGCATCGTTCGAAGTGGATCGATCGAGCTTCATGATCCCGTTCTCCTTCCTCGTTCTCGTTCCTCATTCTTCGTTCCCGTTCTCCCCTCTTCCGCTCCGCCTCCCATGAGATCTCCACGCCTCGCCGCCCTCCTCGTCGCCGTCGGCGCCACCGCGGCTCTCGCGCCGTCCGCAACGGCCGCCGCCGCCCGCCCCAACCTCGTCGTCATCATGTGCGACGACATGGGTTTCTCCGACCTCGGATGCTACGGCGGGGAAATCAACACGCCCCACCTCGACCGCCTCGCCGCGAACGGTCTCCGCTTCACCCAGTTCTACAACACCGCCAAGTGCGAAACCTCGCGCCGCTCCCTCATGAGCGGACTCTGGCACACGCAGTACGAGACCCGGCCGGCCCGCAATTTCGTCACCGTCGCCGAGGTGATGCGCGCCGCCGGCTACACCACCCTCATGACCGGCAAGTGGCACATCGACGGCGAGCCGCTCACCCGCGGCTTCGAGCGCTACTTCGGCCACCTCAGCGGCGCGACCGATTTTTTCCACGGCGACAACACCTTCCGCCTCGACGACCGGCCCTTCACCGTCCCCAGGCAGGGCTTCTACACCACCGACGCCAACACCGACTACGCCATGCAGTTCGTCGGCGACGCCGTTAAGCGGAAGGACCAGCCCTTCTTCCTCTATATCGCCTACAACGCCCCGCACTATCCGCTGCAGGCCCCCAAGGAACTGATCGACAAATACCGCGGCCGGTATCGGGTCGGCTGGGACAAACTCCGCCAGCAACGCCACGCCCGCCAGCTCGAGCTCGGCCTCGTTCAAAAGGCCTGGCCGCTCAGCCCGCGCCCGGCCGACGTCAAGCCGTGGGATTCGCTCACCGCCGCCCAGCAGGACGACCAGGATCTGAAGATGGCGACGTACGCCGCCATGATCGACCGGCTCGACTGGAACATCGGCCGCCTCATGGCGCGCCTCCGGGAGCTCGGCGTCGACCGCAACACGATCGTGATGTTCTTCTCCGACAACGGCGGCTGTCCGTTCGACCGCAACAAGAACAACGAGATTCCGCCCTGGCAGGGCGGCGGCCACTGGACCTACGACGCCGCGTGGGCCGGCGCGAGCAACACGCCGTTCCGCTGGTACAAGCAAAACAACCACGAGGGCGGCATCGCCTCGCCCATGATCGTGCACTGGCCGGCCGGCATTCCGCGCGGGGGACAACTCGTGACCACGCCCGCGCATCTCGTGGACATCCTGCCCACCTGCGCGGAGCTCGGCGGCGCGTCCCGGCCCGCCGTCTTCGAGGGCGTGAAGCTTCCGCCCCTCGCCGGGCAGTCCTTGGTGCCGGTCCTCCAGGGCGGCGCGCTGCCCGAGCGCACGCTCTACTGGACGTTCGGCCGGAACCGCGCGATCCGCACCGGCCCGTGGAAACTCGTCTCGGCCGTCGGCGGCCCGTGGGAACTGTACAACATCGAAGCCGATCGCACGGAACTCAACGACCTCGCCGCCCGCGAAACCGCGCGCGCCGCCCAGCTCGAGGCCGCCTGGGATCGCATCGCCCAGGGCGCTGCGCAGGAAAAAGGCGGCAAGAAACGCAAGCAGGCCGGCGGGGAATAGGCCCGAACGCGGCCGGACTTGGGCCACAAGGCCGGGAAGCTCGGAAAGCGGGCGTCCGCCACCTTCCCGACCTTTCCGACCTCCCTGCTCCGTTCCGGCCACGCCCCGCCCGTCCCATACGCTCCGTGTCCCGCATGGTCCGCGCAGTCCGTGGCCCACGTGGCGATGCGCGGAACTCCTCCGGCGCCAGATCACGTTCCCCCGTTTCATTTCCGCGTTCCATCGGGCCCATCCGCCCGCGGTAACATCCTCTCGTTTGCCGCGTCCTCCCCGAAACTTCCCCGCCATGAAACTCCGCTGCCTCCTCGCCCTCTGCGTGCTCGTCTTCACCGGCCTGGCGTTTCCCGCCTTCGCCCAGGCCCCCGGCGAGGGCCGCCCGCCGCCCCGCAAACGCGGTCCCGGCGGCCCGGGCGGACCCGGTGCTCCGGGCGGCGCCGCGGCCGGCGACTTTCGCGCCCCCACCCTGGCCAAGGACGCCGCCGAGCAGAAGATCCTCGACGTCCTGCAGGACATCTCCGCCACCCAGCGCCGCGGCAGCATGAGCGTGCCCGAGGAGGACGGCCGCATCCTGCGCCTGCTCACCGAGTCGCTCGGCGCCCAGCACGTCGTCGAGCTCGGCACCTCCGTCGGCTACTCCGGCACCTGGTTCTGCCTCGCCCTCGAAAAGACCGGCGGAAAACTCACCACCTTCGAAATCGACGAGGGCCGCGCCTCATTGGCCCGGGCCAACTTCAAGCGCGCGGGTGTCGAGCACCGCGTCACCCTTGTCATGGGCGACGCCCACGAAAATGTGAAACAAGTGAAGGTGCCGATCGATCTCATGTTCCTCGACGCCGACAAGGAAGGTTACGTCGACTACCTCCAGAAACTCCTCCCACTCGTGCGTCCCGGCGGGCTCGTCGTGGCCCACAACATCAATCGCCAGCAGGCCGACCCCGCCTACATCAAGGCGATCACGACCAATCCCGCGCTCGAGACCATCTTCCTCAATCTCGGCACCTCGGGCATCAGCGTGACGATGAAGAAGCGCTGAAGCGGCACGGGAGCGCGAACGGAGCGGCCCGCCAGGGCCGATCGCCCGCGGGATCAGACGCGGAGGCGCCGCCCGCCTTACGTCGTTGCAAGGTCAGAGGCACCCCATTCGGCCGAAAACCGCACTCAGGTTTTGACCCGCCGACGATCCGCCGTCAGGGTTGACCCAACCCAAGTCAACCCGGCGTCGGTGTGCCCTCGCGTGACCGCACCCGCCGCGCGCCACCCCACCCCATTCTTATGAAACCGCGTCGCCCCTGCCTGTCCGCCCTGCTCACCTGCACGCTTCTGGCACCCTCCGCCGCCCTCGCCGCGGCCGCCCCCGCTGCCCCGTCCACACCCGCTCCCCGCACTGAGGAAACCATCGAACTCTCCCCCTTCGTCGTCACGGAACTCACCGACACCGGCTACGCCGCCACCAACTCCCTCGAAGGCAGCCGCCTCAACACCGCCCTGCGCGACACCCCGGGCGCGATCAGCATCTTCACCCGCGATCTGCTCGACGACCTCGCCGCCACCTCCCTCGAAGACATTCTGCGCTACGACCTCAACGCCGACATTCCGATGGGCGGCGACGACCCCGGCGGCGGCGGTTCCCAGGTCAACATGTTCGGCGACCAGGGTGCCCTCTTCAACGTCCGCGGACTCCCCGGCACTTCCTCCGTCAACGGCTTCCAGAACGCCGGCCAGCCCAACACCTACAACATCGAGCGCGTCGGCTCCACCCGCGGGCCCAACGCCATCCTCTTCGGCACCGGCAGCGCCGGCGGCAACCTCAACTTCCGCACCCGCCACGCCAACCTCTCCCGCCATCAAGCGTCGCTTGACTTCAAGATCGCCGGCGAGAGCACCAAACGCGCCGCCCTCGACGCCAACCGCGTCCTCCTGAAGGACCGCCTCGCCCTGCGCGTCATGTCCGTCTGGGACCGCAAGGGCTCGCCCGCCCCGCACCAGTACACCGACACCCAGGCGCTCACCCTGGCCGCCAAGTATCAGTTCCGTCGCGACACCGATCTCACCGTGTCCTACGAACGCAGCCACACCGAGGGCGTCACCGGCCGCCCCTGGAACCATGTCGACGCCCTGACCCGCTTCGTCTCCGGCCTGCGCGCCGGCCAGCTCCGCTGGAACCCCGCCCTGGAGCGCTTTGAAAACGCCAACGGCACCGCCCTGGTCAACGCCACCGCCGGCACCGGCAACCTCAACAGCCGCACCGTCCTCGTCTACGGCCCCGACCTCGCCGTGCCACCGCTCCTTTGGGAGGGCGCCTCGGCCACCGCCAACCGCCAGACGTTCTCCTCCAACGCCAGCGTCTTCAACAGCTCCGAAAACCTCATCATCAGCGAGGAATTTGAACCGTATGGGTCGGTGACCTCCACCGGCGCAGGCGAGTTTGCCGGGGTCACCACCCGCAACCTCACCGCGATTTTCAATCACCGCTGGTTCTCCCGCCTCTACATGGAGCTCGCCTACAACCACAACGAACGGCGCAGCGACACCATGGTCGGCCAGAACCCCGACATCCGCGCCGACCTCAACTACCGCCTCCCCGGCGGCGCCCTCAACCCCTACTTCTTCGGCAACGGCTACTTCTTCAGCCAGCAGAACTTCCTCCGCCTCCAACGCCGCAACGACACCGACACCCTCCGCGCGTCGCTCTCCTATGAATACGATCTCGGCCCGCGGTGGGGCCTCCACCGCTTCGCCGTGATGGGTGAACGCAGCGTCAACCAGGAGTCCCGCTACCGGGCCCGCGAGGTCTGGGCCAACCGCCCCTACCACGCCAACGCGGAAAACGCCGCCAATCAGGTCTTCCGCCGCCGCTACTTCCAGATCGGCGGGCCGCATGCCAACTACACCGCCGGTTACCAGCCCGGCAATCCCGCCAACATCGAAAACTACCGCTCCAGCTTTGCCAGCATCGGCAGCCTCACCACCGACTGGGCGCCCCCCAACGATCGCAACTTCGACGACGAAATCACCACCGACTCCTACCTGGCCGTGATGCAGAACTTCATGTTCGCCCGCCGGCTCGTCACCACCCTCGGCGTGCGCGACGACTCCCTCACCGCCACCGGACCGCGCGTCGTGCGCGATGCCGCCACCGGCAAGTACCGCCTCGCCAACGCCGCCGACCAGGCCGCCTTCACCCCGCTGAAACAGGACTGGTACTCGAGCACCGAGACCGGCGGCACGCGTCGCTCCCTCGGCGCCGTCTTCCACGCCACCCGGAACCTCTCCCTCACGTTCAACTACTCCAACAGCGTCGGCCTCGGCGAACGCAACCGCTCCGCCCTCCCCGACGACCTCACGCCGCCGCCCTACAAGGGTGAGGGCTACGATTACGGCATCGCCTTCAGTTTTCTCGACAACCGGATCAGCGGCTCGATCAAGAACTACGAGTCGAAGATGCTCGGCGACCGGATCCAGGGTGGCGCGGGGGTCTTCGTGAATCCGAACAACGACGTCATGTCGTCATTCGACTACTACTTCCGCCAAGCCGGCCTCACCAACCTTGGCAGCGGCGCCCCCATCGCCAGCCTCGATGATCTCACCTCGGCCTACTTCAGCACGGCCGATTCCTACCTCAGTGATCGGATTAGCGAAGGCACGGAGATCGAGCTCTTCGCCAATCCCACCCGCAACTGGACCCTGCGCGCCGGCTACTCCTACACCGATCGCACCCGCATCAACGTGTTCTTCGAGGGGGTTCCCTGGTGGGCCGAACGCGTCGCCCTCTGGCAGAGCCTCGACACGTTCTACACGCAACGCACCGGCCGGCCCTCGATCTTCAACCAGCTCCTCTTCGACCGCAACCAGGCCTTCGGCACCGTCTCCGTCGCCCAGCGCATCGCCCAATCGGATACGGAACTCGCCTCCATCCGGCTCGAAGAGGAGCAAGCCTACGGCAACCGCAAGCACAAGGCCAACCTCTGGACGCGTTACACCTTCTCCTCCGGCCCGCTGCGCGGACTCGCCGTCGGCGGCGGCTGGCGTTACCAGAGCGCCAACGTCGCCGGCGTGATCCTCTCCACCGGCCGCATCTTGATGGGCAATCCGCGCTCGCTCGGCGACGTCTTCTTCCAGTACCGCACGCGCGGCCTCGCCGGCCTGTGGGTCGACGCCGCCCGCGTCACCTACCAGCTCAACATCAACAACGTGCTCGACGATCGCACCATCAACGCCACCAAACTCGACGAGGACACCGTGACCGGCGCGGTCTTTTACCGTCGCGCCTTTCGCGAGGACCCGCGCCAGTTGGCCTTCACGCTGCGGCTCGACTTCTGATCGCCCCCGGGATCGCGGGCGTATCGCCCCCGGCGATCGCCCGCACCGCGACCGAGGTGACGCCGCCGCCGGCGCCCGATTCAGCCGCGGTGGCAGTGCCGTCCCGGCTCCGCTCCCTCCGGCCCACCGCGGCAGGACGCCGCGGCCACCGGGGCAAACCTGCGTAGCCCCGCTTATCCCGCCCCGCCGCCGCACGAATTCCTCCCGCCCGCCTCCACTTCCGGTTTTCGCCCCCGCGCCGGATGCGTTTGATCCCCGACATGAACCCTGCCGCCGCTCCCCGCCCGCTCTCCCGCCGCGATTTTCTCACGACCGCCGGCGCGACCGCCGCCACCCTCGCCACCTCCGGCGCCCTCCCGCTCCACGCCGCGGCCGCGAAGAAATCTCCCGCCGTCCCGAGCTACCTCAAAGGTTACGAGGCCGCCTACGCACGAAATCCCCGCGCCGCCGCGATCCAGTGGTTCCGCGAGGCCAAGTTCGGCCTGTTTCTCCACTACGGCCTCTACTCCCTCGAGGCCCGCCACGAATGGCTGCAGCTCCGCGAAAAGATTCCGGTCGCCACGTATGCGAAACTCAAGGACCGCTTCACCGCCGCCAAGTTCGACGCCGACTTCATCACCGACCTCGCCCTCGCCGCCCAGATGCGGTATGTGAATATCACCACGCGCCACCACGACAGCTTCTGCCTCTTCGCCTCGCAGCAGACCGACTTTCACAGCGTCAACAGCCCGGCAAAACGCGACCTTGTCGGCGAACTCGCCGCCGCCTGCGCCCGCAAGGGCCTCGGCCTTTGCCTCTACTACTCCCACGGCCGCGACTGGCGCCACCCGCACGCGCCCAACAACGATCAGTGGAAGGGCTCCGCCCGCCCGCAATACGACCCGCCCGAGCCCACCTACGCCACCGGCGCCGCCCACAACCTGCAGAAGTACCTCGACTTCATGACGGCCCAGGTCACCGAGCTCCTCACCAACTACGGTCCCATCGCCGCCATCTGGCTCGACGGAATCGGCGTACCGCTTACCGGTGACCGCACCAAGTTTCGCTGCCAGGAACTCTACGATCACATCCACCGGCTGCAGCCGCAGGTGCTCGTTTCCTACAAGCAGGGCCTGCTCGGCACCGAGGACTTCTTCGCCCCCGAGCACAAGGCCATCACCAACCCGTCCGGCAAACCCATGGAGATCTGCTCCACCCTGCAGGACAAGAGCTGGGGCTACCACGCCACCAACCGCAACCTCACGACCGACGAGGCCTGGGCCAAACTCGCCGCCGCCCGCCAGGGTCGCGCCAACCTTCTCCTCAACACCGGCCCCAGGGGCGACGGTTCCATCCATCCCGAGCACGCGCGCGTCCTGCGCGAACTCGGCGCCCGGATCCGCCGCGACGGCTTCCCGCTTGCCGGCGCGTGAGGCTTGGGGCGTGATCGCCACCACCCAGCCGCCGGACTTCACCCGCGACACCTCCTCTCCCCTGCTCCCCCTCTCCCTGGCTCTCCGTCTCTCCCTCTCCACCGCTCCCACCCCATGCCCCTCCACCTCGCCCCCCTCTCCCGCCGCCAGTTCCTCGCCCGCGCCGCCGCCGGCTCCGCCGCGCTGGCCCTCGCCCCCCGCGTTTTCGCCGCCGCCTCCCGCCGGCCCGACCCGCACACCTGGGCTCTGCTCTCCGATACCCACATCGCTGCCGACCCCAAACGCATTGCCCGCGAGATCAACCTCGCCGATTGCCTCACTCGCGTCGTGGAGGAGATCCTCGACAGGCCACACCGCCCCGCCGGCGCGCTGGTCGACGGCGATCTCGCCCTCGGCACCGGCGAGGCCGGCGATTACGCCACCCTGGCCCGCCTGCTCGCGCCGCTGCGCGGGGCCGGTCTCCCACTCACCCTGGCCCTCGGCAACCACGACCACCGCGAGCGGTTCTGGGCCGGTCTGCCCGAGGACAAACGTTACGCCCTCACCGCCCCCGATCGGCAGGTCGCGTTTGTCCCGGCCGGCCGCGCCAACTGGTTCGTGCTCGATTCCCTCGACCGGACCAACGTCACCCCCGGCGTGCTCGGCCCCGCGCAGCTCGACTGGCTCGCCCAAGGCCTCGATGCCCATCCGCACACGCCCGCGCTCGTGATGGTGCACCATAATCCCAACACCGGCGGCAACAAGAACGGCCTCACCGAATTCGAGGCGCTCATGGCCATCCTCCGACCGCGCCGCCAGGTCAAGGCCCACCTCTTCGGACATTCCCATCGCTGGAGCATCGAGCGCGATGAAAGCGGCATCCACCTCATCAACTTGCCCGCGACCTCGTATCCGTTCGACAAGACCCAGCCCACCGGCTGGGTGGCCGCAACGCTCCAGCCGAGCGGCCTCCGCCTCGAACTTCGCGCCCTCAACCGCTCCCACCCCGCCCACGGCCAGGTGCAGGAACTGAAGTGGCGGGCGTAAGCGGGCCCGGTGTCCTCGTTGCGGCCGCGACGGTTCCACCCGGCATTCCCCCGCCGCCGCTCCGGCGAAGCCGGGCAAACGAGCCTCGCCCGCAGGCCCGCTTCCTCCGCGCCCCCGATCAGCTCACATACAGGTGCTTCGTGGCGAACTCCGGCTCGCTCGTCGCATTGAGGCCGAGCTTGCGCAGGCCGTCGGCGTCGCCCGGCGTCGGGATGTGCGTCAGGTGCACGTCGCACCCGGCCAGCTCCTTCAGCTTCTCGATCGCCAGCTCCGCCGCCGGATTCATCGTCGCGCTGATGCTGAGCGCGATCAAAGTCTCCTCGAGATCGAGGCTGAGCGTGCGGCCCTTCAGCACGTTCTTCTTGAAGTGACTCAGCGAGTTCGTGACGTTCGGCGGCAGGAGATGAATCGCCCGCGGAATCCCCGCGAGCACCTTGACCGCGTTCAGCACCAGGCCCGCCGGCGCATGCATCTGCGGCGAGTTCCGGCCCGTCACGAGGCGGCCGTCCCGCAGCCGGATGGCCGCTCCGGAATACACGCCACCCGTGTCGCGCCCCAGCGCCTGCGCCTCCTGGGCCGCGGCGTGCGCCGGCGCCACTGTCGCCCGATCGGACGTCTTGAGCCCGAGTTCCTTCATCAGCAGTTCCACCCGCTGCATCGCATCCTTCTCCACCAACCCCATCGCATACTCGCAGGCGTAGGCGTAGTAGCGGCGGATAATTTCCTGGCGCGCGGCCTCGCGGCAGGCGGCGTCATCAACGATGCCGAAACCCGCCCGATTCACCCCCATGTCGGTGGGCGACTTGTAGAATGAGGGCTGGCCGGTGATGCGCTCGATGATCCGCCGCAGCAGCGGAAATGCCTCGAGGTCGCGATTGTAGTTCACCGCCGGCGTGCCGTAGGCCTCGAGGTGGAAGTGGTCGATCAGGTTGACGTCCCTGAGCTCCACCGTCGCCGCCTCGTAGGCCACGTTCACCTCGTGCTTCAGCGGCAGGTTCCAGATCGGAAAGGTCTCGAACTTCGCGAACGCCGCCTTCACCCCGCGCTGGTGTTCGTGATAAAGCTGGCTGAGGCAGGTCGCGAGCTTGCCGCTGCCGGGCCCCGGGCCCGTCACCACCACGATCGGGCGCTCCGTCTCGATGTACGGGTTCGCCCCGTAGCCCTCCGCGCTCACAATCGTGTCGACGTCCGTCGGATACCCCTTCGTCGTCCCGTGCGTGTACACCCGGATGCCGCGCCGCTCGAGCCGGTTCTTGAACGACACCGCCGCCGGCTGGTTGTCGAACCGCGTGATCACCACCGCCCGCACCGTCACCCCCCACTCGCCAAGTTCGTCGATGGTCTTGAGCGCATCCGTATCATAGGTAATTCCGAAGTCCGCTCGCATCTTCTTCTTTTCGATATCGCCGGCAAAGATGCAGAGAACCACCTCCGACTGCTCCTTCAGCCGCTGCAGCAGGCGGATCTTCACATCCGGGCTGAATCCTGGCAGCACCCGCGCCGCATGAAGGTCGAACAGCAGCTTGCCGCCAAACTCGAGGTAGAGCTTGCCGTTGGAGCCGCGCACCCGCTCAAGGATCGCCGCACTCTGCTGCTCGAGGTACAGGGCGTTGTCGAAGCCGATTCGTGAAGGCATGGATGAACCGGACACCCAAGAGCCGGCCGTCACAGAATCGACACAATTTCTTCCCGTGCGCATTCTCGCGCAAGAAACGAGCAGCGATGCCACCGATCGGGTTGCGTTTCTGCCGTCGCGCCGCTGATTCCCCGCGTCCATGCGCCGCGCCCTCCTCCTGCTCCTCCTCCTCCCCGCCTCCGACCCGGTCGCGGGCGCTGCACCAGACCCCGTTGCCGTTCCCGCCCGCGGCTGGTTGCACTTGGATGCCCCGCTCTGGGACATCTCCCACGAGGGCCTGGCGGTCCGCCTCACCTGGTCGCGAGCGGGCGGCCCGGACCCCGTCGCCCGGATGCTCGGTGCTGGCGAGACGCGTTGGACCTTCGGCGCCGGCTACGTCAAAGTCTACAACAGTTACGACGCCACCACGGGCCTCTTCAAGAATCCCGGCGGCCACGCCGCTCTCGCAAGCGTGGGTCGCCAATGGCGCTGGCGCGCGCCCGCCGCGGCCGGACCGGCCCTCCCGGAACTCTCCCTCGAGCTGGGCGCGCACGCGGCCTCGCGCCGCTTTCCCGCCGACGGCACCCGGGCCAATGTTAAGCTGATCCCCGGCCTCGAATGGCGTCTCCGCCGCGGCACTCCCGCCGAGTGGAGCCTCGGCGTGATGTGGCTGCACTTCTCCAACGCCAACCTCCTGTCCCGCAACTCCGGCTACGACGGCCTCGCGCTCCGCGTCGGCCGCCCCCTCTGAGTCGCCGTCACCAGACCGCCGGCCCCCTTTACACGCCCTTAACAATTCTCCACCCGACGGAAAACAAAGGCCTAACAGCCGGGGCGCCCAATGGCGGCGCCATGATTCAGCCGAATCCCGACCTCTTTTCCGGCCCTGCCCCCGCCCCCCTCGCCCGCCCGGCCCACCCCGCCGAGAGCCGCCGGTTGTCCCTCCCCCCCGCCCTCCCCTCCGCCCCGCGCCAACCGCCCACGGACCCCTCCGAATTGATCGCCCTGGTCCAGCGCGCCGAGGCCGGCGACCCCACCGCCCAAGCCGAACTCGTCCACCGCTACACGCGGCGCGTCGCCGGCTTCATCCGCACCATCATCCGCCAGCCCGATGGCGTGGAGGACGTCACCCAGATGGTCTTCATCAAGATGTTCCGCCGCCTTTCACGGCTGCGCGATCCCGCCGTGTTCGAATCCTGGCTCTTCACCCTCGCCCGCAACGCCGGCCTCGACTTCCTCCGCCGCCGCAGTTGCCGCCCCGCCACCGTCGCCCTCGACGACCAGGTGAAGGAGATCGCCGACCCACGCAATGAGAACGCCGTCGACGAAATCCTCGCGGCCCTCGATCGCGCCGTCGCCCGCCTCCACCCGCTCGATCGCCGACTCGTGCTCCAGTTTGTCGCCGGCGACAGCTACGCCACCATCGCCGCCCGCGCCGGACTCTCCCTCGCCTCGGTCAAGGTCCGCCTCCACCGCGTTCGCCCCTATCTCCGCGCCGCCGTCGGCGAGATGACCGCCACCCGCCTGCCCGGCGGCAAGGGCTGGCGCGCCGCCACCACCCGCCTCGCGGCGTAACCAGATCGGCCCTACAAAACATTTACGCCGCCCTGACAATTCCGGCCGCCGTCCACATCAAAGCCAAACGCCGCCCGGGTTTCATGGACGCAGTTCACCAGACCAGCCGCTTCCTCGCCCTCCCGTCGGAGCGCGGCGGCCGCGAGGTGAACCCGAAACCCATGAAATCAACCGCCCGTCTCCTCCTCGCCCTTCCGCTGGTCTCCTCCTCCCTGCTCCTTGCGCAGCCCGCCCTGCCCGGCGAAAACGGCCCGCGTCGCGGCCCCGGCGGCCACGGCCGCTTCCACCCCATCCTGCGCGCCCTCGACTCCGACCGGAACGGCGCGATTTCCGCCACCGAAATCGCCCAAGCCCCGGTGTTGCTCGCAGCCCTTGATCTGAACGGCGATGGCATCGTCGCCGTCGACGAACTCCGCCCGCCGCGCCCCGCCGGGGCCCCGGCCCGGCCCGCCCCTCCCCCCGGCACCGCGCGCTCCCGCCCGCTTGACCCGGTCATGCTGGCGCTCGATGCCAACCAGGATGGCCACCTGGCCGCCGCCGAGATCGCCAACGCCGCCGCCAGCCTCGCCGCCCTCGATGCCAACGGGGACGGCTCGCTGACACGCGACGAACTGCGCCCGCTCCCGCCGGTCAAGGAGTGAGCTCCGCCCCGGGCCGGTCCGCCCAGGGATGACACGCGGCCCGGCCGGCGGCCGATCTCGCCCCACCGCTGGACCGGTCGCCCGCCCTGTGCCAGCCACCGCGCCCGGCCGCTCGTCACGTAATCAGTGACCAACGGCTCGGTGCCCGGTCCCCACCCCCGGGAGAACCCCGCGCCGGCTTCATGCCGGCGCGTTTTCGTTGCTCACACCAGCAGTGCGATCTGCTCGCCGGGGCCGTGCACGCCCTCGATCAGGATGCCCTCGACATCCGCCGTCTTCGACGGACCCGTGCACCAGATCACATTGCGATCGCCACCCAACGCCGCCACCGCCTGCGTGACATCGGCGAAAATCGCGTCCCGCGCCACCACCGCCACATGGACCCAGGGTGCGAGGGCGCCGAGGCGGCGGGAGGTCGTCGCATCCTGCAGGATGATCGTGCCGGACTCGGCGATCGCGCCCGCGGCACGGGTGATCCCGAAGGCATAATCGTCGACCCGCCGGCGGTCGAAACCGGTCTCCACGGTGAACCCGGCGGTGAAGTGCGGCGCGAGCTCCGGCCACAACGCCGGGTCGCAGTAGCCGTGCAACCGGCGGCCGGCGCGGAGATGCGCGACCAGCGCCGGCACGCTGTCGAGGGCGAGCCCGTTGACGCGCTTGATCCGCTCGGCGAACAGCTCCGCGAGGGCGCGGCCGGCCAGGAGGGGGCGCATGACCGCAATCTCGGCGTCGTACGCCGGCAGCGGCGCGCGCGTGGGCAGGGGCGCGAGCGCCCCGCGGACCCGGGAAAGAATGGCTTCACGTTGGTCGCTCATGGTGACAAGGGTTCATTCGCGCCGCCGCGGTGCGAGCAGTTTCTCCCGTGCGACCAGCAGCAGAACGAGCACGAGCCCGCCGAACGGCAGCAGGGCCAGGGCATCCGCGTGCGGCCCGCCGAAGAACGGATTGTGCGCCCCCGACCACCGCGTAATCGCCGCGTCGAAATCACCCAGCACCCCGGCCAGGAAGGCGATGCCGATGCCCGCGATGGCGCCGCCGGCGATGTAACCCGAGGCGAGCAGGACACCCGGGCTCTTGTCGCTCTCGGCGGTGAACTGCTCCTCGCTCAAGGCGGCGTAGGCCGGCTTCGCGCGCGTCCGGCGATCGACGAGCCAGCGCACCAGCCCGCCAATGAAGATCGGCGCCGAGGCCGACAACGGCAGGTAAACGCCGACCGCAAACGCCAGCGCCGGCACGAAGGACAACTGCAGCGTCACGGCGATCATCACGCCGAGCAACACGAGCGCCCACGGCAGCTTCTGGTCGAGGATGCCCTTGATGATATAGGAGACGAGCGTGGCCTTGGGGGCGTCGAACTTCCGCACCTCGGTGCCATCGGGCCGCCGGGTATGTGCGCCATTGATACCTGGATCGACCAGCCACACCGCCTCACCGCGGTCATTGACAAAATACTTGCCGGCCGGCCCGCCGGCGTCGTCGGTCTTGTGCCACACGCGGTAGGCGGCGGAATCGGCGCGGGCCTGCGGGCCCGTCAGCGACTGGGTCTCCGGGCCGAGCCGGGCGACGTCGACCCGGAGCCCCGCCGCCACCTGCGCCGCCGGCACGTAGACGATCGCGGTTTCGTTCAGCTTCAGCAGAATCGGGCCCAGCACGAGGGCCGAGGAAAAGGCGCCGATGAGGATGGCGTACTGCTGCAGTTTCGGGGTGCCGCCGAGCAGGAAGCCGGTCTTCAAGTCCTGCGAGGTGGTGCCGCCGTTCGACGCGGCGATGCACACGATGGCGCCCACCGACAGGGCGGTGACATAGTAGGTGCCGCCCTTCCAGCCCACGAGCAGGAACACGAGGCACGTGAACAGCAGCGTGGCCACCGTCATGCCCGAAATCGGATTCGAGCTGGAGCCGATCTCGCCGGTGAGCCGCGAGGAAACCGTGACGAACAGGAATCCGAACACCACGATGAGCAGCGCGCCGAGCAGGTTCATGTGCAGCGTCGGCGCCATCACGATGGCCGCGACCAACACGACGATGCCGATGCCGACCAGCTTCAGCGAGAGGTCGCGTTCGGTGCGCACGACACCGACCGCCGCGCCGCCGGCCCGTACGCCCCGCAGCCCGCCCAGTCCCTCGCGGATGCCGTGGAGGATGGTCGGGAGCGCCTGCACCAGGCTGAAGATGCCACCCGCCGCCACCGCGCCGGCGCCGATGTAGAGGATGTAGGCGCCGCGGATGCCGTGCGGCCCCAGCTCGGAAATCGGCTTGGTTGCCGGCGGCAGCGCCCCCGGCAGGCTCTCGCCAAAAAAGGTGATCAGCGGGATCAGCAGCAGGTAAGAAAGCACGCCGCCCGCACACATGATCGAGGCGATGCGCGGGCCGATGATGTAACCCACCCCGAGCAGCTCCGGCGAAATCTCCGCGCCGATCGAGCCGCCCTTCAGCGGGGCGCCAAAGATCTTTTCCGGCACGTCCTTCCAACCCTTGAAGGCGACCATGAGCGTCTTGTACGCAAGACCGACGCCGAAGCCGGTGAACACCACCTTCGCTCCGGGCGATTTTCCCAGACCGGCCGCCTCGGCCGCACGCATCTCGGCTTGCGCCGATGCCGACGCCTGCGCCCGCGACTCCGGGTTGGCCCCGGCCCGCAGCACCGCGGCGCAGGCCGTACCCTCGGGATATTTCAGCCGGCCGTGCTCCTGCACGATCAGCGCCCGCCGCAGCGGAATCATCATCAGGATGCCCAGCAGCCCGCCGAGCAACCCCACCAGCAGCACCCGCGTGAGCTCGAGGTCAAAGCCGAGGATGAGGATCGCCGGCATCGTCACACCCACGCCAAACGCGATCGACTCGCCCGCCGAACCGGCCGTCTGGGTGATGTTGTTTTCCAGGATCGTCGCGTCGCGTCCGCCGACTTTCGCCCAGCCGCGGAACAGCGCCAGCGAGATGACCGCGACCGGGATCGAGGCGCTCACCGTCAGCCCCACCTTGAGCACGAGGTAGAGCGACGACGCCCCAAAGACGAGGCCAAGGATCGCGCCGGTGAGGACGGCCCGGAACGTGAATTCACGCATGGCGGCCTGCGCCGGAATGAAAGGCTCGAATTGCGGGGCGGCGCCGGGGGCGGACATGGTGCGGAGGGGGCAACCATGGGCGCCGCTCCCGGACAAAACAATCCCGGAGTCCACGGGCAGGGAGGGGCGCGGACGTATCGCCGCCAGGCGATCGTCCGCACGGGCAGACGGAGCTACCACCGACGCCTGCGCCCCGAAAAACGGGAACCGCGCCGCGCCGGCGCGCACTTCACCCTCGCCCTGACGCCGTCCCTGGTTTCCGTTTCTCCCGCCCCCTCCCCCGCATGCGCCGCCGCTCCTTCCTTGTGTTCGCCGCCGCCGGCGCCGCGTCCGCCCGCCGCTCCGCCCGGGCGGCCGCCGCCGAAGCCACGCTCTCCTACGACGTACAGGTCGAGCGCCACTTCGCCCCTCCCGACGAAGGCTACTGGTTCCAGGCCCGCGCCGCGGCGTTTCCCGTCCCCGGGGCGGGCTCGAGTGCCTCGCCCCCGCGTGTCATCCTCACGATGCAGCCGCACGGCAGCTCCGGCACCCACTCCTACCGCGGCATCGCCAGCGCCCTCAGCGACGACCTCGGCCGGAACTGGCGCGGCCCCACCACTCCCCCCGAACTCGACGTCCGCCCGCTGCGCCCACCGGTTGAAGAAGTGCCGGTCGATGCCACGCCGCTCTGGCACGCCCGCACCGGTAAGATCCTGCTGGTCGGCGCGACGTTTCACGTCGACACCCAGCAAAGGCGCGACGTCCGCGGCGCCGGCAGCGACATCTTCTACGCCGTGTTCGATCCCCGCACCGAACGCTGGGCTCCCTGGAGAAAGGTCACCCCGCCGAAGGACTTCGAGTGGCCCTACCGGCGGGCGGGCTGCGTCCAGGCGGTGGTGGAGCCCGACGGACGCATCCTGCTGCCGATCTATTTCGGCGACCACAACAACAGCGTCCACCTCACCACCGTGCTCCGCTGCGAATTCGACGGTCGGACCCTGCACTGGCGCGACCAGGGCGACGATCTCGTGATCCACTTCGGCCGCGGCTACAGCGAGCCCTCGCTCGCAAAATTCCAGGGCCGCTACTTCCTCACCCTGCGCAACGACCGCGCCGGTTACGTCGCCGCCGGCGCCGATGGCCGGCGGTTCGCCACGCCGGAACTCTGGCGCTTCGACGACGGCGAGCCCCTCGGCAGCTACAACACGCAGCAGCACTGGCTCGTGCACCGCGACGCGCTCTTCCTCGTCTACACCCGGCGCGGCGTGGACAACGACGACGTCATGCGCCACCGCGCCCCGCTGCTGATGGCGCGGGTCGATCCCCGCACCCTGCGCGTCCTCCGGGCCACCGAGCGGATCGTCGTGCCCAAGCACGGCTCCGCGGCGATGGGCAACTTCGGCGTCTGCCCCGTGACCCGCGACGAAAGCTGGATCGTGGTCGCCGTGCCACCCGCCAAGGGGGCGGCCGGTCCGGAAAAAAACGTGTTCATCGCCCGGATACGCTGGTCGCGGCCCAACTCCGACCCTTTCCTCTAACCCACCTCCCCGCCGCCCATGAATCCTCCCCAACCCGGCCAGATCGGCTGGATCGACCTCACCGTGCCCGACGCCGTGCGGGTGCGCGATTTTTACGCCCAAGTCGCCGGCTGGACCCCCTCGCCCGTGCCGATGGAGGGTTACGATGACTTCTGCATGATGCCCCCGGGCGCCGAGGTGCCGGCGGCGGGGATCTGCCATGCGCGCGGCGCCAACGCCACCCTGCCGCCCCAATGGCTGATCTACATCACGGTGCCGGACGTCGACCGCAGCGCGCGCGACTGCACGGCCCTCGGCGGCGAAATCGTCGTGCCGGTGCGCGAGATGGGCGGCGGACGTTTCGCCGTGATCCGCGATCCCGCCGGCGCCGTCTGCGCCCTGTTCCAGCCACCGCCCGCCACACCCTGAAGGCAGGCGCCACGATCCGCCTCAGCCCCGCGGCGACGGCCGCCGCCGCTCCCGCAGCCACTTCCGGAACTCGCCGCCGCGCCACGACGGGAGATCGCGTTTCGCCATCCAGGCCTGCACGGCCGGGACCGGCACGAGCTTCATCGGCACGAGGTTCATCACCTTGCCGCCAAACAGGGCGGCGCGCCAGGCGGCCGGTTGCGAAGCCAGCAACGACCAGGCCCCCATCGGCGGCGTGCCGGGCGACGGCACGTTCTCCTCCTTGGCGCGGTTTCGCAGGCGCAGCAGCAGGTCCGGAATCGGGATGTTCACCGGGCAGACCTCATTGCACGCCCCACAGAGGGAGGACGCCTTCGGCAAATCCGCCTTCTGCGGAAACTTGTCGCCCATCAGCAGCGGGGACAGCACCGCGCCGACCGGCCCCGGGTAGACGCTGCGGTAGGCGTGGCCACTCGCCTGCCGGTAGATCGGGCAGACGTTGAGGCAGGCGCCGCAGCGGATGCAGCGCAGGATCTCGCGGCAGTCGCTGGCCAGCACGTCGCTGCGGCCGTTGTCGACGAAGATCACGTGCATCTCCTCCGGGCCGTCGGGCTGCGCCGGCGACCGCGGACCGCTGATGAACTCGGTGTACACCGTGAGGTCCTGGGCGGTGGCGGAGCGGGCGAGCAGGTTGAGCAGAATGCCGAGGTCGCGGTCGCGCGGCACCACCTTCTCGATCCCGACGAGCACGATGTGGCACTTCGTGGCCGCGAGACAGAAGCGGGAGTTGCCCTCGTTGGTCACCAGCACCACCCGCCCGCTCTCGGCGGAGAGGAAGTTCGCCCCGGTCAGGCCCACGTCGGCCGCCAGGTATTTGTGGCGCAGATACTGGCGCGCGCGGCGGGTGATGGTCTCCGGATCGTCGTTGTAGGCGCCCAGCCCCTCGCGCTCGAAACTCGTCGCGATCTCGCGGCGGTTCTTGTGGATGATCGGCCGCACGATGTGGCTGGGGTGATCGTGGTCGATCTGGACGATGAACTCGCCGAGGTCCGTCTCCAGCGCCTCCATCCCGTGCCGCTCCAGGTAGTGCGCCAGCTCGATCTCCTCGCTCACCATGGTCTTGGCCTTGACCATCCGGGTGGCGCCCCGGGCCTTCATGATGCGCAGCACCGTCTCGCAGGCGGCGTCACCGGTCGACGCCCAATGCACCTGTGCGCCGTTGGCCTGCAGCCGCGCCTCGACCTGGGGCAGGTAGGTGTCGAGGTTCTCCAGCGCGTGCTGCTTGATCTGCCCCGCGAGTTCGCGCAGGCGGTTCGGATCCGGAAACTGATCGAAGAGGATCTTCGTCCGCTTCTCGTGCGTCGCCTTCGTGCTCTGGTAGACCGAGGCGCGTTTGTCCGCCGGCAGTTCCGCCGCAAACCGATCGATGGGCTGGCCGCTCCTCATGCCTGCGTCCCTCCCCTCAGCGCCTCGCGCATCACCTGGGCAAGGTGCAGCGTCCGAATCGGCTTCCCTTCCCGGGCCGCCAGACCACCGAGGTGCATCAGGCAGCTCATGTCGAGCGAGACATAGACATCCGGCTGGGCGGCGCGCACGTGCTCGAGCTTGAGCTCGCCCATCGAGGCCGACAGGTGCGGGAAGGACACCGAGAACGTCCCCCCGAAACCGCAGCACTGCTCGGCCTCGCCGAATTCGACCACGTTCACGCCGTCGATGGCCTGCAGCAGCGCCAGCGCCGCCGCCACGCTCTGCGTGCCTCGCGTGTGGCAGGAACGGTGGAGCGCCACCTTCGCCTCGTAGCGCCCCGGCCACACCTTCACCCCGAGGCCGTGCACGATGAAATCCGCCAGTTCCCAGGTGCGGCGGCCCAGCGCCTCCACCTCCGCCCGGTCGGGCTCCTTCTCGAACTCCAGCACCGCCCCGTGGAACATCATCGCCGCGCAGGAGCCGCTCGGCACCACCACCGGGTCCTCGCCCGCAAAGGTCTTCACCGCGTGCCGCACCACCCGGCGCGACGCCACCCAGTCGCCGCCGTTGAACGCCGGCTGCCCGCAGCAGGTCTGCGCCTCCGGAAACACCACCTCCACCCCGAGGTGCTCCAGCACCTCCACCGTCGCGGCCGCGACGTCATCGTAGAAGGCGTCGCACAGGCAGGTGGCCATGAGCTGCACGCGTTTGCCGGTGATGGGATTGCGCTCGGTGTTGAGCATGGGACGTCGCGTCCCACGGTGCGCCGCCCCGCGGAGCTGGCAACGGGAAACTCGGGCGCCCGCGATCCCGGGCGCAGTTCCGGGCCGATCGGATCGTCCGTCGATCCCGCTTCCCCCCCAGCGGACCACGCTCATCGCGAGACGGCGGGAGAGCCTCCCGCCAGCATCGTTTCAATCGCTGCGCAGGCCCGTTCAAGCCCGCGCTCAGCGCCAACCTGCGCCCCCACCGCCGTGGCCTGCCCGGCCACGGCGGGTGCGTCGAGCAGGGCGGCGAGCGCCGCCGCGACCGTGTCCGCACGATACTGGCGACGCGTCAGCATCCGGCCGATGCCGAGGCGGGCCACCCGGGCGGCGTTGTCGAACTGATCGTGGGCGAACGGCACGATGAGCATCGGCCTGCCCGCCCGCATCGCCTGGGCGGTCGTGCCGACTCCCCCCTGGTGGACCAGGGCGGCGGCGCGCGGAAAGATGAGCCCGAAAGGCAGGTAATCGCACGCAAGGATCGACGGCGGCAGGCGGGCGGGCGGCGGATTCCTTCCGAGCAGCAGCACCGCGCGCCGGCCGAGCCGGCGGGCGGCCTCGGCGCCGACGGCGTAGAAGTCGCCCGCCAGCGTCACGGCCGCCGAGCCCAGGGTGAACACAATCGGGGCGTCGCCGGCCGCGAGAAACGCCTCGACTCCGGCCGGAAGCCGCGGCCGCACGTGGGCCTCATCGTGAAACAGGAATCCCGTCTGCACCGTCGGCGCGGGCCAGTCGGGCTGCGGCGCCTGCAGGAGCGGGGAGAAGAGCGCGAGGTTGAGGTGCGGGGAAAACTTTCCCTCGAAGAGCGGCGACCCGCCCGGCGGCAGCCCAAGCTCGCGGCGCAACGCCCGCACCGGCTTCCACCAGGATCGGGTGACGAGCCGGGCAGCCCGCAGCAGCATCTGACTGGCCAGGGGCCCGAAGGACTGGAACAGGCGCGTGCCCGGCGGCCCCGGCAGAAGCGGCGGGTCGTGCCGGGGAAAAAACGAAATCGGCGAGAGCGAGAAGAACGCCCAGCGCCGACCCGTCCGTTCGCCGATCAACGGAGCGGCGCAGACCAGTTCGCTGGTCAGCAGCCCGTCGGCATCAGCCGCCAACGCGAGCAGGTCGGCGTGCATCTCCCGGACCACGGGGAAGACGAGTTCCCGCATGAGAAACTCCGATCCGCGCGAGCCATCCATGATGCGCCGCACCAAGTCGTCGTCGACCAGGGCGAAATCAGGGCGAATGGGCTGGAAGTCGAGTCCGGCCGCGACGATCTTATCGCGGTAAGGCGCGCTGGTGGCGAGGGTGACGGAGTGCCCGCGGTTGCGCAGGCCGGTGGCGAGGGCGATGGCCGGGTGAAGGTCACCCAGGGAGCCGAAGGTGGCGAGGACGAGGCGGGGCATGGGAGGATAGGGCCCACCTCCCCGCGGAGGCCGGGCGCCGACGCGACAGGCGCCGGGTGGGGAGGGCAGGAACGGCGGAGACGGGAACGGGGAGGAACAGCAGATGCCGGACGCAGGGCGACACGGTGGAATGGTTTTGGATCTTGGGAGGATCGCGGGTTCTGTCGACTCCGTGAATCCGGCGCCGACCCTGCGTGACACCCTGGGCCTCTGGCTCAAGCTGGGCTGCCTGAGCTTTGGTGGCCCGGGCGGGCACATGGCGATCCTGCATGCGGAGCTGGTCGAGCGGCGGCAGTGGATCGACGAACCGCGCTTTCTGCGGGCGCTCAATTTCTGCCTCCTGCTGCCCGGGCCGGAAGCCACGCAACTCGCGACCTACTGCGGGTGGCTGCTGCACGGAGTGCGGGGCGGACTGGTGGCGGGAACACTGTTCGTGCTGCCGGCGGCGGTGGTGATGTGGGCGTTGAGCTGGCTGTACGTCGTGCACGGCACGTGGTGGTGGACCGGCGCGCTCTTTGCCGGGCTGAAGCCGGCGGTGGTGGCCGTGGTGGCGCTCGCGGTGTGGCGGGTGGGCCGACGCGCGCTGCACGGGCGGCTCGCCTGGCTGCTGGCCGGCGGAGCGTTCGTGGCGATGGCGGTGGGGCGGGTGCCGTATCCCTGGGTCGTCGCCACCGCCGCGCTGGCGGGCGGACTGGCGGGCCGGGCGGCGCCGGCGGGCGGGGAGGAGCGCGCGGCCGCGCCGGGGGCGGCGGCGCGAAGCGCCCTGCGGGCGGCGCTGGCGCTCCTGGCGGCCTGGTGGGCGCCGCTGCTTGCGGTGACGGCGTGGCAGGGTCGCGACGGACTGCTGGCCGGGATCGGGGCGTTCTTCAGCCAGACGGCGCTGGTGACCGTCGGCGGCGTGTATGCGGTTCTTCCCTACGTCGCGCATCATGCGGTGGAGGAGCACGGGTGGCTGACGGCCGCCCAGATGGTCGACGGCCTCGGGCTGGCGGAGGCGAAACCCGGGCCGCTGATCCTCGTGACGCAATTCGTGGGATTCCTCGCGGGCTGGAACCAGCCGGCCGGACTGGCGCCGATCGGGATGGCGACGCTCGGGGCGGTGACCGCCACGTGGGCGACGTTCCTGCCGAGCTTCGTGCTCGTCTTCCTCGGCGCCCCGCATCTGGAGCGCCTCGTGCGGCACCCGCGCCTCGGGGCGGCGCTGGCCGGCGTCAGCGCCGCGACGGCGGGCGCCGTGCTCGCCCTCGCCCTGTGGTTCGCCACCAAGGTGTTCCTGCCGGCGGGCGGGTGGGCCGGCGGACCGGATTTCGTGGCACTGGGGATTTTCGCCGCCGCCCTGGCCGCGCTCGGGCCCGGGCGGGCCGGGACCCCGGCGGTGCTGCTGGGCGGCGCCGTCCTGGGCCTGGCTGTCGCCGCGGTCGGACGGGCGGGGTAGAGCGCGCCCGCCCCGCCCCCCCCGGCCGGACGACGCCGGCGGGGAAACAGGAGCGTCGCGTCGCGGGTTGCGCTTCGGCGGACGTTGGGTTCGCTCCCAGCGTCCCTCTTTCTTATGCCCGCCTCCACCCGACGCGAGTTTCTCGTCCACTCCACCGCGCTGGCCGCCGCCGGCCTCCTGGCGCCGGCGCTCCTCCGCGCGCAGGTCCCCCGGGGCGCGCCGCCCCCGCCGGCCACGCCGGAGTTCAGGCCGCTCCGGCGCGACGTCGGGTATTTCGCCGCGCGCGGCGGCACCATCGGCTGGCTGGTGAACTCCACGGCCCTGGCGGCCGTTGATACCCAGTTTCCGGATACAGCGAAGCTGTTCCTCGACGGCCTGCCGGGCCGCGCCGGACGGAAGCTCGATCTGCTGATCAACAGCCACCACCACGGCGACCACACCGGCGGCAACCGCGTGTTCCAGCCGGAGACCAGGACGATCGTCGCCCACGCCCACGTTCCGCGCCTGCAGCGTGAGCGCGCCGAGCGCGACCGGACGCTCGACCGCCAGACCTACGCCGACACCACCTTTCCGGAGGCCTGGCGGCGCGACCTCGGGGGCGAGGTCGTGTCCGCGCGGTACTTCGGCCCCGCGCACACGAGCGGCGACATCGTGACGTGGTTCGAACGGGCGAACGTGATCCACCTGGGCGATCTGGTTTTCAACCGGATGTACCCCTTCATCGACCGGCCGGGCGGCGCGAGCATCCGCGGGTGGATCGGCCTGCTCGAGCAGGTGGCGAAGACCTACCCGGCGGACGCGATCTATGTGTTCGGTCACGGCAACCCGAAATTCGGGGTCGCCGGCCGGCGGGCGGATCTGCTCGTTTTCCGCGACTACCTCAGCGGACTGCTCGAGCACGTGCAGCGGCGAATCGCCGCCGGCGAGCCGAAGGAGAAGGTCGTGGCGCTGGACAATCTGCCCGGATTTCCGGACTACCACGTGCCGCCCGGCCCGCAGAACCGGCTGCCGTTGAACCTCGGCGTGGCCTACGACGAGCTGACGGCAAAATCGGGCTGAGCAGGCGAGTCTTGACCCGGATCCCTCGGCGCACACCGTCGCCGGGCGGTGCTCCCGCCATGCCCGAACACCAGGCCAGTCTGAACTTTGATGTACCCTATGATCCCGTGCCGGCAGCGGACACGGAATTGCGAAACGAGATCGCGCAGGCGTGGGGTCTGCCGCTCGGCGAGCGGGTCGAGGTGTGCTTTCGCGGGGGGCCGCGCGCGTCCATCACCGGGGTGCTCCACCTTCGGTCGACGCCCGATTACCCGTGGGATCCGCACCAGCCGCTCCGGCTCGCGATCGACGGCCTGGAGTTTGGCAGCCGCGAGATAGAACGCTGGACGCGGCTGTGACGCCGGGAGAAGGGGCCCCGCGGAACGCCCGGTGCCCTCACCGCGCGGCCGCGTGCTTCAGCGGGCGCCGGAAAACCCATGGGGCGACTGAACTGGAGGGCGCGGCGCGGCCAGCGTCGCTCGTGCGGCCGCGGTCGCGAACGAGGCGGACACGAAAAACCGGCGCCGGGGAGCACCCGGGCGCCGGGGATGTACCGAGGGAGAAGAGGTCGGGCCTCAGCCGCGGCCGCCGCGATAACCGGGGGCACTGCCGTCCTGCGGGCCGGCGGGATTGGCGGGCTTGCCGGGTCCGCCGGTGCCGTCCTGCTTCGGCTCGCCGCTCGGATTCACGTTCGGGCCGCGCCCGGCGGCGGGACCGCTGGGCTGATTCGGGCAGGTGCCGTCGAGGGCGAACGGGCAGTCCTCCGGGGAGCCGAGCTGGC
>CAZDGC010000041.1:46705-52031 GCA_964504885.1 uncultured Opitutus sp. | reverse complement strand
CTCCCCTCGTCTCCACCTACCCCCCGGCCGGCGGCCTCGTGCGGCGCGCGCGCCCCGACACCACCCGCGCGCTGCGCCCGCGCGCCGACACGGCGCACGAGGCCGTGGCCCGCTTCCAGGCGCTCGGCACGCGCCATCGCCTGCTCGCCGGTTTTCAATACCGCAGCTACGACTCCTCCACCCAGAGCCTGAACACGCCCTTCGTGGTCTACAACCCGCGCCGCGATCCGCCGCGCCGGATCGCCGACGAGATTCGCGCCGCCCATCCCAACGGCTTCCCCGCCGCCGTCCTCGCGCCCAGCTTTGAGCGCTCGTATTACCTCTCCGACCAGATCTCCGCCCTGAACGAACGCTTCCATGCCTTCCTCGGCGGCCGCTATTCCACCCGCAGCCAGCGCACCAGCCGGCCCAACCCGATCGTCAGCAGCGGCTTCACCCCGCAGGCCGGCGCCGTCCTCCGCGTCCCGCGGTTCGAGGGGGTTTCCGTCTATGCCTCCTACGGCGAAAGCTGGCGGCCCAATTTCGAGCTCGATGGCCTGGGCAACATCATCGATCCGACCGAGGAGGAAAACCGGGAGGCCGGGATCAAACTCGACCTGCTCGAGGGTCGCATCTCCGGCTCCGCCTCCATCTACCGGCTCGACCAGAAGAACGTCCGCATGCGCGACCATGCCCGCGAGGCCGACCTGGGCGTGTCGCCGCTCTACCTGTTTGCCGGCGCCTCCCGCTCCTCCGGCGCGGAGTTCGACCTGATCCTCACCCCCGTGCGCAACTACCAGGCCGTGCTCGGCTACGGCCGCATCTGGGAGGCCCGCACCCTGCGCACCGACGACGCCCGCCAGGTCGGCGTCCGTCGCAACAACGCCCCCCGCAAGCAATTTTCCCTCTGGAACAAATACACCTTCGTGCGCGGCCCGCTGAAAAACACCTACGCCGCCCTCGGCCTGCGTTGGACCGGCGAAATCCGCCTGCACGCGAGCTGGTCCGTGCCGCTCTATTCCAACGATGTCTGGGACGGCAATCTGCTGCTCGGCCACCGCTTCCGCGTCGGCAAGGTCGACGCCGACGTCTCCCTGCGGGTCGACAACCTCTTCGACAAGTTCTACTACGAACAGACCTTCCGCCCCGTCGAACCCCGCCGCACCTATCTCTCCGCCAGCCTCAAATTCTAACAAGGCTCCGCCCAAGACATTTTAACCACGGATGAACACGAATGGACACGGATGGGGCGAACCTTGTGCAGGTGCATCCGTGGTTCACTGGTCGGGGAAACTTGACTTGTTCACCTCGAGTTTCGGACCTCAGGGACTCTAGCCCGGCAGCCGCGTCTCGTCAGCCCATGTTGCCCCTTCTTTCTGCCCGCCCCGCCAGGGCGCTGCGCCTCCTCTGCGCCGCTTTCGTCTGCCTGCCCGTCGCGGCGCTGGCTGGCGTCCGGATCCTCCGCGTCCAGCCCACCGTGCTGTTTCCGGACCGCGAGCCCCTGGCCCAGATCGCCTGGCTCGAAGTGGAAAACCCCGCGGCGTCGCCGGCGGAGGCGGAGATCGCGGTCGAGGTGGAGGGCCGCCGCCCGGAGGCGCCGCAACGCTTCACCCTGCCACCCGGACTTTCGCGACACGACGTGCAGGTGCCGGACCTCGCCGCGCCGGCCCGCGTGCGCTTTGTGCTGCGGGCCGGTGCCGCGCCGGCGGTCAGCCACGAACAGGACTGGCGGCCCCAGCGCAAGTGGAAGGTCTTCCTCGTGAAATCCTCCCACGAGGACATCGGCTACGAGGACTTTCTCTGGAAGAAGCAGAGTGAAATCGCCGACTTCATCGATCTGGGCCGGCGCCTCGCCGCCCCCATCGGCAGCGCCGCCGCCACGGCCGGCCGCCCCCAGACCGGCGGCTACCGCTACTGGCTCGAGACCCTGCTTTTCCCCCGCTACTACGAAGAGGAACGCCCGCCCGGCGCCCTCCGCGAGCTCGTGGAGAACGCCATCAAGCCCGGCTTCCTCCCCCTCGGCGCCGCGCCCAACGGCATCCACACCCACTGGCTCGACTACGAGGAGCTCGCCCGCGTCATGTATCCGGCGCGTCGCGACATGAAGGATCGTTTCGGCCTCGACCTCGACACCATGGTGATCGTCGACAACCCCAGCTTCTCCTGGTCCTCCGTCACCGCCCTCGCCGGCGCCGGCTGCAAGTACGCGATCCGCTTCGGCCAGCCGTGGCGCACCGGCGGCCGCAACAGCCCCCAGGCCACCGGCCTGCCGCCGGTCTTCTGGTGGGTCGGCCCGGACGACCACAGCCGCGTGCTGTTCGCCTGGCGCCACCACTACGGTCTCAACTTCTGGTTCGGCCAGACCGAGCGCGCCACGGCCGACCTCAGCGACCTCGGCGCCCTCAACGTCCAGCGCGAGCTGGCCGCCGTCGAGAGCGGCGAAAAGCTCGGCCCCTACCCGTGGGATGCGCTGCTCGTCCCCTCCTATCAGGACCATGAGCTCCCGGCCTGGGACAATCGCGGTCTCCGCCGCTGGCGCACCCTCTATCGCTACCCCGACATCCGCATCACCGACCCCCGCGATTTCATGGTCGAGATGGAGAAGACCCACGGCGACCGCCTGCCGGTGCTTCGCGGCGACCTCAACAACTACTCCGCCGACTACGCCGCCATCGATCCCGTCTCCTTCGGCGGCAAGCGCCGCGCCTCCCGCCTCCTGCCGTTCGCCGAGAGCCTCGCGGTCGTCGCCAGCGTCCACGCCCCGGCCTTCACCCTCGGCGCCCCCGTCGTCGCCCACGCCTACCAGCGGCTCTTCGACTACGCGGAGCACAGTTGGCCGACCAAGCCGCCCGCCCGCGACGTGCACCAGTTCAACGCCCAGTGGGGCAAGCTCCTCGAAGGGGAACGCGCCCTCGCCGACACCGAGGCCCTGCTCGACCGCGCCCTCGCCAGCCTCGCCGCCCAGATCCCCACCGGCGCCAGCCGCGAACTCGCCGTCTTCAACCCGCTCGCCCACCCGCGCACCGATCTCGTCTTCACCACCGGCGAACTCGCCGGCCTGGTCGACGGAGTCACCGGTGCGCCCGTGCCCACCCAACCGCTCGCGGACGGACGCACTGTTTTCCTCGCCACCGACGTTCCCGCCTTCGGCTACAAGACCTACCGCCTCGCCGCCGCCGGCTCGCCCCCGGCCCCCGCCGCGCCGCGCGCCGGCTCCACCCGGCTCGAAAACGAGTTCTACACCGTCACCTTCGATCCACAGAGCGGTGCGGTCTCGCGACTGCGCGACCGCCAGCTCGACCGCGAACTCCTCGATCCGGCCGCCGCCCACCAGTTCAACCAGCTTGTCTGGGTGAGCCGGAAGACCGGCGAATCGCGGGAAGGCGCCGACTACGCGCCCCGCCCGGGCGCCACCTTCGTGCATCGCTCCGGGCCGGTGGCCGACGAACTGATCGCCACCTACCGGGACAGCCGGCTCGGCGGCGCCACCGTCACCCAGACCGTCCGGCTCTACGCCGGCCTCAAGCGCCTCGACGTCGAAAACGACCTGCGCCACGTCGGCGTGATGTCCTCGCCGCGCAGCAGCGACCGCTACCGGCAGAATGTTTTCTACGCCTTTCCGTTCCAGGTGGAGAACTTCACCGCCCGCGCCGAGTACGCCGGCGGCATCGTCCGCCCCTACGAGGATCAGCTCCGCTGGGGTTCGCACGACTACCTCTGTGCCAACCGCTGGGCGGAGGTCGCCGGTCCCAACCTCGGCGTGACGCTCGCGCCGCACCACGCCCCGATCGTTCACTTTGGCGCCATCCGCTACAACGAGTTCTCCACGGATTACCGGCCGGCCCGCTCCCACCTTTACAGCTACGCCTGGTCGAACCGCATGGACGGCCTCGCCACCCTCGCCCCCGACGACATGAACACGCGCGTCGCGTATTCGTTTACCTCACACGCCGGCGACGCGGCCCCCGGCGCCTCCGCCCGCTTTGGCTGGTCGGTCGCCAGCCAGCTCTTCGCCCACCTGCTCCCCGCCGGCCAGCGCGGCCCGCTTCGTGCCGGGTCGGCTTCGTTTCTCTCCGTCCATCCGGCCAGCGTCCACCTCACCGTGCTGAAGGAGTCCGCGCGGCCGGGCGAGGGCTGGGTCCTGCGTTTGGTCGAGACCTCCGGGCAGCCGGTCGAGGCGGTCGTCGAAGTTCCCGGGCTGCCCTTTGATCGCGCCTCCCTGTGCGATCTGGTCGAGAACGAGATCCGCCCATTGCCGGCGAAGGGGAACCGGATCACCGTGCCGCTCCGCGCCCACGGCTTCGCCACCGTGCGGCTCACTGCTGCGTCCAGCCCGTCTCCGGCCGCCGTCTCCGGCGTCGCCCTCGCCGCCACGGCCGACGACCGGGTCGAATTGCGCTGGCAACCGGTTCCCGGCGCCGTGGCGTACCACGTCTTCCGGGCGCGTGATGCCGCCGAACCCCCGACCGCCCACAGTCTCGTCGGTCGCACCGCTGGGCCCGGCTTCACCGACACCGGCCTCAACCTCGACACGACCTACCATTATCGCGTCGCCGCCCTCGGCCCCGGCCATCGGCAGGGGCCGGTTTCCTCGCTCCTCACCGCCCGCACGGCGCGCGAGAATCGCGCCCCGCCCTCCCCGGTCGCGGAGCTCGGCGTGGTGCGGCAGGCCGGCGATCGCCTCATGGTTTGCTGGCGCCGGGTGCCGGAGCCCGATGTTGCCCGCTACCTCGTTTTCCGGGGGGACCGGCCCGACTTCGACCTCGCCGGCCGCACCCCGGTGGGCGAAGTGCCACCCGGCGGCTACTACCTGGAACACTTTGTCGACCGGGGCCTCACCCCCGGCACGACCTATTACTATCGCGTGGTCGCCGAGGACTGGGCGCTCAACCGCCAGGGCCACTCGCCCGTCGCCGCCGGCACCACGCCCCGAACTTCGCCATGATGTACAGTTCGCTCGACGGTGGAACCTACGACGTGATCGTCTGCGGAGCCGGCAGTGCCGGCGTTGCCGCCGCCTGTTCCGCCGCGCGGGCCGGCGCGCGCACCCTGCTGCTCGAGCGGTACGGCTTCGGCGGCGGCATCCTCACCGCCGCGATGATCCATACGTTCGATGCCATCAAGAGCTGTCGCGACTTCGAGGTCGCGGTCGTCGGCGGCTTCGCCCGGGAACTGCTCGATGAAATCGCTGCGCTGGGCGGCGAGGCCACGACCGACAATCCCCCTGAGGCGCTGGTGATCCATCCGGAGATCCAGAAGATCGCCGTCGACCGGCTGCTGGCCCGCGCTGGCGTGACGACCCTCTATCATGCCCACGTCTGCGATGCGCGGTGCGAGGGGCGCATGG
>CAZDGC010000041.1:0-46605 GCA_964504885.1 uncultured Opitutus sp. | reverse complement strand
GTGACGACCCTCTATCATGCCCACGTCTGCGATGCGCGGTGCGAGGGGCGCATGGTGACCGGCGTCGAGGCCGCCCTGCGCGACGGGCGCGCGCGCTTCCACGCTCCGATGACGATCGACGCCACCGGCGATGCCGAAATCGCCTTCTACGCCGGAGCGCCCTTCCAGGTTTCCCCGGAGTTGCAGGCCCTCACCTACCATTTCCGGCTCGGCAACGTCGACCCGCGGCCCGACTGGCGGCAGTGGGAGGAAATCCTGCGGGCCGCGGTCCAGGCGGCGCAGGCCGCCGGCGAGATTGCGGTGTTTGGCGGCCCCTGGGTCATCCGCCTGGCTCCGGGCGAAATCTCGATCAACGCCACGCGGGTCCACGGCAACCCGGTGGACCCCGCGCAGCTCTCCGCGGCCGAGGTCGCAGGCCGCGCCCAAATGCTCCAGCTCTGGCAGCTCCTGCGCCGCCGCGTGCCGGAACTTGCCGCCAGTTACCTCCTCTCCGGGGCCAGCCAGCTCCATGTGCGGGAAAGCCGCATCATCGAAGGTGAGTATCAGCTCTCTGAGGACGACATCGCGAAGGGCACCCGTTTCCCCGACAGCATCGCGC
This sequence comes from uncultured Opitutus sp., assembly GCA_964504885.1. Taxonomy (GTDB): domain Bacteria; phylum Verrucomicrobiota; class Verrucomicrobiia; order Opitutales; family Opitutaceae; genus ER46. The sequence continues at coordinate 46,007 of CAZDGC010000041.1, read as the reverse complement.
TCGGCGCCTGGCCGGTCGACATCCATCCCGCCAACGGCGAGAGCGGCGTGCATCCGCACAAGGAAAACCCGCCCGCGCCTTACGAGATCCCCTTCCGCTGCCTGATTCCCCGCGGGGTCGATGGCCTGCTCGTCGCCGGCAAGCCGATCTCGACCACGCACCGCGCCCACGGTTCGACTCGTGTTCCCGGCACCTCCCTGGCCACGGGCCAGGCGGCCGGCTTGGCGGCGGCCCTCGCGGTGAAACACGGGCGGCCGGTCCGCCAACTCGCTCCCGCCCTCCTCCAGGCCGCCCTGCGGGAGGCGGCGGCCCGCGTCGCCCTGTCCTGAGCTCCCTATGGAAATTTCGATCCGGATCGTGGGTGTGAGCGACGATTGTGTGACCCGCCTCGCACGAGGTGGGCGCGCACGTCCCTGGGCGCGCCGGCCGGCAGAGGGATCCGCCTTCGCCAGGCTTCGGCGGGACAAGCCTGCCGGCCCACCTTGCGTGGCGGCCTTGAGCCGCGCTGGGTCATCGCTCGACCGCCTTCGTGCGGGTGCCGCGGCTCTCCTGCTCCTCCCCGCGCTGCTGCTCGCCGGCGCCGCCCCCGCGCCCGCGATCGCCACCCGGCCCAACGTGCTCCTGATCTGCATCGACGACCTCAAGCCCCTGCTCGGCTGTTACGGCGCCCCGCTCGCGCGCACCCCGCAGCTCGATCGCTTTGCCGCCAGCGGCCTGCGCTTTGATCGCGCCTACGCCAACCTCGCCGCCTGCGCGCCCTCCCGGATCGCGCTCGTCACCGGCGTGCGCCCGACCTCGCTCGGCATCTACGATCTGCAGACCTCGTTCCGCGCCGCCGCCCCGGACGCCGTCAGCCTGCCGCAGCTCTTCCGTCAGCATGGGTGGCACACCGTCAGCCTCGGCAAGGTGCTGCACGACTCCGTGCCGCATCGCGATCCGCCCTCCTGGTCCGAATCCGCCTGGGAGCCGCCGGGCGGGTTTCCGGAACACCTCTACGCCCGCCCTGAAAACAAGGCCATGCGCCGCGCCGCGGGCAGCCGCAGCCCGGGCGCCCCCAAGTCCACCGCCCCCCGCGGCCCCGCCTTCGAGTCGGCCGACGTGCCTGACCAGGCCTACAGCGACGGGCTGATCGCCGATGAGGCGGTGCGCCGGTTGCAGGTCTTCGCCACGCAACCCTCCACGCCGTTCTTCCTCGCGGTGGGCTTCGTCAAGCCCCACCTCCCGTTCTGCGCCCCGCGCAAGTATTGGGATCTTCATCGCCGGTCCGACTTCGTCCTGCCCGCCCGGCGCACCCCGCCCGCGGGCGTGCCGGAGTACACGCTGCCGCGGGGCAGCGAAGTCTACGGCTACTCCGGCGTGCCGGCGGCGCGACCGCTCCCGGACGACTATCAACTCGAACTGATCCACGGCTACCATGCCGCGGTCAGCTACGTCGATGCGCAGGCCGGCCGCGTCCTCGACGAACTCGATCGGCTCGGCCTGGCCGGGCGCACCCTGGTCGTCGTTTGGGGCGACCATGGCTGGCACCTCGGCGACCACGGTTTCTGGGGCAAGGCCACCAACCTCGAGGAAGCCGCGCGCATCCCCCTGCTGATGCGCGTGCCCGGCCTCACCCGGCCTGGCACGGCCACCCGCGCCCTCGCCGAGTCGGTCGATCTCTACCCGACGCTACTCGAACTGGCCAGCCTGGCGAACGTATCCGTGACGCAACGACTCGAGGGCGGCACGCTGCGCCCCTGGCTGGCGGACCCGGGTGCGCCTTCGCGGGAGGCGATTTTCCACTCGTTCGCCCGCAGCCGGCCCGGGGTGGGGCCGGTGGTCGGCCACGCCGTCCGTACCGCCACCCATCGGCTGGTCGAGTGGCGCGCGCCCGGTGCCGCCGCGGCCGCGGCCGAGTTCGAACTCTACGATTACACGCTCGACCCCGCCGAGTCGGCCAACCTCGCGCCCGACCAGCCCGGCACGGTGGCGCGCCTCCGCGCCCTCCTCGCCACCCAGCCGCCGCCCCGTCCCCAGGTGAAGGCGGCCGGCCTCCCCACCTCCCCATGAGCCCCGCCCTGTCCGCCAGTCGTTATTCGACCGTCCGCTGGTGGATCGTCGGACTGCTCTTCCTGGCGACCGTTATCAACTACATCGATCGCCAGACGCTTTCGATCCTCAGTGCCACGCTGCGCGAGGAGCTGAAGCTGACCGACGCCGATTACGCCAACGCCGTGTCGGCGTTCCTCTTTTCGTACCTGATCATGTACACGGTTTCCGGCCGGCTGATCGACCGGTACGGGGTGCGGTTGGGGGTGACGGTGTGTGTGATCTGGTGGTCGATCGCGTCGATGTTGACCGCGTTCGCCCGCGGTCCGCTTAGCCTGGCCTTCTTTCGTTGCCTCCTGGGCATCGGGGAGCCGGGGATTTTCCCGGCGGGCGTGAAGGCCTGCGGCGAGTGGTTTCCTGCCAAGCAGCGGGCCCTGGCCACCGGGATTTTCTCCTCCGGCAGCGCCGTCGGCGCGATCATCGCCGCCCCGGTGGTGGTGGCCCTCACCCTCCACTTCGGCTGGCAGGCGGCGTTTGTCGTCCCGGGCCTGATCGGGCTGCTCTGGGTGCCGCTCTGGCTCAAGTTTTACCGCCATCCCGCCCGTCATCCCGCCGTCACGCCGGCCGACCTCGCGCAACTCGATCCTGGGACCGACGGCGGCGCGCGCCCCACCTGGCGCTCCGTACTGCGCCAGCGCCACGTGTGGGGACTGGTCCTGTCGCGCATCGCCAGCGATCCGGTGTGGTACTTTTATCTCTTCTGGCTGCCCGACTACTTGCAGCGCATCCGCCACCTCAGCCTGGCGGAGATCGGGCTTTATGCCTGGATTCCGTTTCTCTTCGCGGACCTCGGTTGCATCTGCGGTGGCGCTTTGTCCGATCGCTTGGTGCGCCGGGGCTGGACGCCCCTGCGCGCCCGTTTCGCGACCCTCGCGGGGGTCGCCGTGCTCGCCCCGTTTGGCGCCTTGGTCGGAGTCATCGAATCGACGGCCGGGGCCATCGCCCTCACCTGCCTGATCACCTTCCTCTGCCAGGCATGGTCGACCAACATCGCCACCTTGAGCGCCGATCTCACCGACCGGGCGGAGACGGGAACCGTCATGGGCCTGATGGGCACCGCGGGCAGTCTCGGCGGGCTCGCCTTCGCCCAGGTGCTCGGCTTCACCATCGCGCTGTTCGGCTACACCTCGGCCTTCATCATGGCCGCCGTCCTGCATCCGATCGCCTTGCTGACCTTGTTCGGGTTTCTCCGGCCACGCCTGCGGCGGGTTCCGATGGGGGCACCTCCGGAATCGGTGCTCCCGCAAGACGGCGCCTCCGATCCAAAGGCCGGGGACCGACACCACTGAGCGCGGGTCGAAAAAGTCCACGATGCCCGGTCGATGGAGGGCGCCGGTCCCTCGGCGCCGCGGGTACTTTCGCGGCGGCGACAGAGCGCCGCCCTCCACTGATGGGACATCTTCCGAGACCCGCCCCCCGGAATCAGTCCCCGGTCTCTGCCGTGGCGCTCATCGGCTGCGCACCAGGGCCAGCGGCCACTCGGCCGATTCGGTGCGGGCGGTGCGGAGGTAGTCCTCGAGGCGCGCCACCACGGCGGGTTGGCGGGCCGCGAGGTCAGTCGTTTCACCGCGATCCGCTTCGAGATCGAACAACTCCAGCGGCGCGCCCGGCGCGTGGCGCACCGCCTTCCAGTTGCCCCAGCGCACGGCCTGTTCGAAGCCGCGCTCGAAGAACTCCCAGTAGAGGAAACGCGGGCCGGGGGCCGCCGCGCGGCCGAACAGCACCGGCGTCAGGCTCACGCCGTCCGTTTCCGCGGCCGGGCGGGTGCCGGCGAGTTCGGCAAGGGTCGCCATCACGTCCGCGAAATACCATGGGGTGGCGTCGGTCGAGCCGGCGGCGATCCGCCCCGGCCAGCGCACGATCATCGGCACGCGCAGGCCGCCTTCGTACAGGTCGCGTTTGTAGCCGCGCAACGGACCATTGGAGTCGAAGAACTCGGCGACCGCGGTGAGTTCGGCCGCGGGGGTGGATCGCGGGCCGTTGTCCGAGGTGAAAAAGACGACGGTGCGCCGCTCGAGTCCGGCGTCGCGGATCGCCTGCAGCAGTTCGCCGACCGCGCGGTCGAGGTGGTGCACCATCGCGGCGTAGGTCTTCGCCGGCTGCGGCCAGGGCTCGCTCGCGTAGGGGCCGTCATCCGGCGCCACGAGCGGATCGTGCGGGGCGGTGGGCGAGACGAAGAGGAAGAACGGCCGCGGGGCGTGGCGCCGGACGAAGTCGGCCGCCTGGCGGAACACGAGGTCGGTCTCGTAGAGGCCGCGCTTGCCGTCGGCATTCTCCGGCAGGGGCCGCACCTCCGCATTGAAGAAGCGGTAGGCCGGGTAGTAGGTGGGCTGGTGCGTTTCCATGCGCCACATCTGCCAGCCGAAAAACTCGTCGAAGCCGCGCCGCAGCGGAATCGCCCCGGGGTGGTAGCCTTCGAGGTGCCACTTGCCGATCAGCGCGGTGCGGTAGCCGGCGCGCTGCAGAACGTGGCCGAGGGTTTCGTCTGCGTCCGTCAGGTGCATGCGGCGGGTGCGGCCGACGACGAGGCCGCCCGTGAGGGCGTGGTTGCCGCGCACCCGGGTGTGGCCCATGTGCCGGCCGGTCGCCAGCACGCTGCGCGATGGCCCGCAGACCGGCGCCCCGGCATAACAGTCGGTGAAACGCAGGCCCTCGGCGGCGAGGCGGTCGAGATGCGGGGTGCGGATCCGGCGCTGACCGTAGCAGCCGAGGTCGCCCCAACCGAGGTCGTCGGCGAGGATGAACACGAGATTGGGCCGCGCCTCCTCCGCCGCCCGCCCGCTCCCGGGGGGCAGTCCCGCAGACGGCACGAGCGCGAGCAGGAGCCTGGTCAGGAATCTCCGGCCGTGGCGCACGACGATCCCGCGGGGTGAGCAGGGGGTCTTCATTTCCGTTCGCTGCAGAGCTCCGCCACCTCCGCGAGATCGAGCAGCAGGCCGAGGAGGGAGTCGAGCCGGGCCACGGCCTCCGCCTTGGCGAACGAGCCTTCCTCGGAATACATCACCCCGCCGTCCTCGAGGCGCGTGCTGCCCTTCGCCCCGGCTTGCCGGGCCGCCATCAGCCTCTCCCGGATTTCCGGGACCAGCGGGGCGAGGTTGGCCGCCACCTTTCGCTGCCGCCCGATCTCGAACCCGATCACCACGCCAAGAAAACCGGCCATCATCAGGAGGAGGAAGACGATCTCCATGCCGGCAGCCAAACGCACCGCGCGCCGCGGCGCGAGACCGCAGTGGGCCTGCGCCGTGCGGGCATGGCGGCTGTCGTGGTGGAACGGGGCGGCGGCGCGCGCTGGGCCGCATTTTCCCAGGGGCCCAAGTCGGAACGCAATTGCACCCCGCGGCGATCGTTTCACCGCACCCGTGGGGCTCCCGCGGTCCTCGCGGTCGAGGACCGATGGACATCGCGGGGCAAGGCGCTACGAGTGGGAGCGTGAACACGAATTCGCGACGCCACTTCCTCAAGACAGCCAGCCTCGGCGCACTCGCCGGCCCCAACCTGGTGCGCGCCGCCCAGCCCAAGCAGAAGGTGCGGGTGGCGCTCGTCGGCGTCGGCGGCATGGGCCGGGCTGCGGTGGAGGCAGCGAAGGAGGAGGAAATCGTCGCGTTCTGCGACGTGGACTGGCGCGAGTTGCCCCGGGAAACATGCGCGGCCAGGGTGGCGGCGAAATTTCCGACCGTTCCCCGCTTCACCGATTTCCGCGAGCTGCTGGAGAAGCCGGGCCGCGCGTGCGACGCGGTGATGATCTCGACGCCGGACCACACTCATTTTGCGATCGCGATGGCGGCGATGCAGGCGGGGAAGCACGTCTTTGTGCAAAAGCCGCTCGCGCACAACATCTGGCAGGTGCGCACGCTGCAGAAGGCGGCGAAGAAGTACGGCGTGCAGACGACGATGGGCAATCAGGGCCACACCTGGGAAGGCATCCGGCTGGTGCGCGAGTGGTTCGAGGCGGGCATCCTCGGCGAAGTCCGGGAGGTCCACTGCTGGACGGAGCGGCCGGTGAGCAAGGTGGGCTTCATTCTGCCGCCCCCGACCGAGCCGGCGAAGGCCGAGCCCGTGCCGCCAGGGCTCGACTGGGATCTCTGGCAGGGGCCCGTGGCGCCGCGCGACTACAGCCCGCAGTACGTGCCGTCGTACTGGCGTGGCTGGTGGGACTACGGCTGCGGTGGCCTCGGCGACATCGGTTGCCACTGCCTCGACGCGCCGGTCTGGGCGCTGCGGCTCGGCTTGCCGGAGCGGGTGGAACTGGTCGCGCAGGAGCCCGGCAAAGTGCCCGGTTACACCGCCCCGCGCTCGCACATCATCTACCACTTCGCCGCGCGCGGGGCGCTGCCGCCGGTGAAACTGCACTGGTACGAGGGCGGCCTTCTGCCCGAGGTGCTGGACGACATGCCCAAGGGACTGCCCGACAATGGCATGATCATGAAGGGCAGCCGCGAGACGCTGTTCTCGGCGGGCATGCGCGTGCAGAGCCCGCAGCTCTGGCCGCGCGAGCGGCAGAAGCCCTACTACGAGGAATTGCGCCGCAAGACGCTGCCGCGCTCGGTGGCGGGCAATCCCTTCGGTGAGTTTTTCGCAGCGATCCGCGGCGAGATTCCCGCCGCCGGCTCGAATTTCGACTACGCCTGCCCGCTCACCGAGACCGTGGGTGTCGGCGTGCTCGCGATCCGCTCGGGTCGCTCCGTCACCTGGGACGCCGCCCGCCTGCAGGTGAAGGGCGCGCCGCAGTACGACACCTGGATCAAGGAGCCGGTCCGCGCCGGCTGGAGCTGCGGGGAGGAGCTGTGGCGCGCGTGAGAGCGGCCGTCCGGGCTTTGCTCGCCGCGGCATGCTGCCGTTGCCACCTTCAAGACCGCCTGACTGGAAGGGAGACTCCGGGCGCCTTCGGGATCGGGTGCCTTCGCGGGTCCCATCGCTATTCCCCCCTCTCATGAAACACCCCCTCCGCCTCCCGCCTGCGTTCCTGGCGACGCTGGGCTTCGTCTGCCTGACCGCCTGTCCGCCGGCTGCCGCCGCGCCCGCGGCGGCGGTTCGTCCGCCGAACTTCGTCCTGCTCCTGTGCGACAACCTCGGATACGGCGATGTCGGCCCCTTTGGGTCGACGCTGCACCGCACGCCGCACCTCGATCGGATGGCGCGCGAGGGCCGGAAGCTCACCCATCTCTACTCGGCCAGCGGCGTCTGCACGCCCTCGCGGGCGGCGCTGATGACCGGCAGCTACCCGCGGCGCGTCAACCTGCACCAGAACGCCCGCGGCGGCGCCGTGCTCCAGCCGGTCGAGCCGATCGGGCTGCACCCGAGCGAGGTCACGGTGGCGGAGGTGCTCAAGGCCGCGGGCTACCGCACGATGGCGATCGGCAAGTGGCACCTCGGCGATCAGGCGCCGTTTCTGCCCACCCGGCAGGGGTTCGACCACTACATCGGGGTGCCGTACAGCGATGACATGACGCCCCGCGCCGGGCAGCCCTGGCCGGATCTGCCGCTGCTGCGCGACGAGACGGTGGTGGAGGCGCCGGTGGATCGCAACGAGCTCACCCGCCGTGAGACCGAGGACGCCATCCGGTTCATGACCGAGAACCGCGATCGGCCGTTCTTCCTGTACGTGCCCCACGGCATGCCGGGCAGCACGCAGGCGCCGTTTGCGAGCGCGGCGTTCCGCGGCAAGTCGCGCAATGGACCGTGGGGCGATGCAGTCGAGGAGCTCGACTGGTCGGTCGGGGAAATCCTGGCGGCGATCCGGCGCCTCGGTTTGGACGAACACACGCTGGTGTTCTGGACCTCGGACAACGGTGCGCCGCGACGTCAGCCGCCGCAGGGCCGCAACGAGCCGCTCGGCGGCTGGGGTTACACCACGACCGAGGGCGGCATGCGCGTGCCGGGGATCGTGCGCTGGCCGGGCCGCATCCCGGCTGGCACGGAGTGCACCGAGTTGATGACGCTGATGGACGTGCTGCCGACCTTTGCCGCGCTGGCGGGCGGGGCGCTGCCGCCGCACCCGATCGACGGGAGGAACGTCTGGCCGCTCCTCGCGGGCGAGCCGGGCGCGCGCACGCCGCACGAGGCGTTCTACTATTATCAGGGCGAGCAACTCCAGGCGGTGCGCGCGGGACGCTGGAAGCTCTTCCTCACCCATCCGGTGCGGCCCGGACGAGCGGAGGCGAAGGCCGCCCCCAAGGCACGCTCCTCCCCGGAGCGGTTGATCGATGTCGTGGCGGACCCCCGGGAGGAGCATGATCTCAAGGCCCGGAATCCCGACGTGGTGGCGCGGCTGCGCACGCTGGCCGAGGGGGCGCGATCCGATCTCGGCGACCTTGACCGCCCGGGCCGCGGTCAGCGCGCCGCTGGCTGGGTGGCGAATCCGCAGCCGCAGCGCCTGCCTCGATAGGGTGGCGGCGCCCGGCGAATTCGGCTGCCACCTCCTTGATCCGGGGTTCACCGGCCTCGGCCTGTCCGCGCCGGTTTCCGTCGCGGCCGGGAACAGCGGCGTCAACCGCCGCTATCGCAGATCGCGAATGCCGTTTGGCAGCGCAAAGACCTGGGCCACCTCGGCGGCGGTGAGCGCGCGGTTGAAGACCGCGAGGTCGTCCAGGTGCCCGACATAGGAGGCGGCGAGGACGAGTTGCACGCGGGCCGGATCCCAGCCGAAGGTGAGATCCCAGCCCTGGATGCCGCCCTGGTACCTGCCATCCAGATACAGCGTGCCGGTGCCGGCCCTGCCGGCATTGAGCCGATCGAAGGTGAACACGACGTGGGTCCATTTCGTGCGCGCGAAGGGCGCGCGGTGGACCTGCACCATCGGACGCTCGGCGTCGGTCATCTTCGCCCAGTCCTGGTTCCGCGGGTTCCAGAGCTCGAAGCGCGGCCGGATGGCATAGCGGAAGAGGCGGGGCTGCTCGTCCTTCGACCACTCGAGGAAGATGAATCCCTGCCGGCTGTCGCCGCCGACGATCTGCACCGGATCGCAGTAACCGGGTTCGAGATCCTCGTCCGGCGTGAGGCGCAGCCAGATCGAAACGGAGCCGCTCCAGTTGGCCGCCTGGTAGTTCAGGATGCCGGCGTTGGTGTAGTAGGGTTTGACCGGGTTCTTTTTCGTCACCCGCAGTGCGCCGCCGAAGCGGCCCTCGCCGGGGGCCAACTTCAGGAAGTCGCCGGGGCCGGGAGCGGCCCCCTTGGGCACGGTGAAGCGGGCTTTGGCATCGCCGTGCGAGAAGTCGGCGTCGAACGACGTATCGAAGGAGACATGATGCGTGAGCGCGGCCCGCAGCGGCCGGAGCGCGTCGGCGCCGAAGGCGGCCGAACCGGCGGTGAGCACGAGGGTGACGGCCGCGGTGACGCGGGGAAGCAACGGAGGCAGGCGCATGGGGAGTGGGGGAGCGGGCGAAACGTGCGCCAGGCGGAGGGACGGCGCAAGAAGGGACCAAGGGACCAAAGGACCGGGACTTTGCGACCGGGGGCTTCCGCGCCGTTGATTTTGCGGCGGCGCTCGGCTAGCAACGGACCGACCGCGGCTGCTTGCGGGCGGCGGTTCCGTCCTCATGCATCCGATTCTTCGTTTCCTGCCTTTCGTTGCGCTCCTCACCCTGTCGGTCCGGTCCCAGGTCGTGGCTGAGCCGCCGGTGAAATTGGCCGAGTTTGTCGTCACCCCGAGCCGGTTTGGGGTCGCGGACGTGGCGACGACCGCCGCGGCCTCGCTGACGGCGGAGCAACTGGAGATCCTGCCGCAGGTCGGAGACGATCTCTTCCGGTCCATCGCGCGGCTGCCGGGGCTGGCGGCGGACGATGTGTCGGCGCAGTTCTGGGTGCGGGGGGCGCCGCAGTCGGAGTTGAAGGCGCGCCTTGATGGCGTCGATCTGGTGGAGCCGTTTCACCTCAAGGACGTCGACGGCGCGTTGTCGATCATTGATCCGGGGGCGATTCGCTGGCTCGAGCTCGCGACCGGCGGATTTGGAGCGGATTACGGGGACCGTCTGGCGGCCGTGCTGATCATGGAAACCAAGAGCGATCCGCGATCGCTGACGTCGCTGAACCTCAGCCTGACGGGAGTGGGAGCGGCGAAGCGCGGAACCTTGGCCGGCGGCAAGGGGCGCTGGCTGGCGACAGCGCGGCGTGGTTACCCGGATGTGGCGCTGCGGTGGTCGGGCCGCGACAAGGATGTCTGGCCGCGCTATTACGATGTGATGGCGAAGATGGAGTATGAGTTCGCTCCGGGGCAGACGGTGTCGGCGCACGCGTTGCACGCGGGTGACGACCTGCGGTATGTGCGGACCAATTCGCCGTCACTCGCGAGCAGTTATGACAGCGATCAGGCGTGGCTGCGCTGGCGCGGCGGGGCGGGGCCGGCGGCAACGGGGGAGACGGTGCTGGCGTGGACGCGGCTGACCTGGAACCGGCGCGGCACGGGCCGGCTGGATGGTTTCCCGTTTTCGCTGCGCGACCACCGGCGGCTCGAGCAGGTGGCGTTGCGGAGCGACTGGACCTGGCAGGCGGGGGAGCGGGTGCTCCTGCGGGGCGGCGTGGAGGGGCGGACGGGGGAGACCCGCTACGAGTACGCGCTGGCGCAGCAGCGGACGGGGGTGGTGAATGGCGTGCAGGTGGCGGTGCCGAACACGGTGGCGGCGGCGCTGCATCCGGAAGGCGAATACGCGGGCGCGTTTGCGGCGCTCAAGGCCCGGATGGGGCCGGGGCTGGTGGTGGAGCCGGGCGTGCGGTTCGATCGCCACGATCACACGGGGGGCGGCGAGGTGGGACCGCGGCTGAACGCGGCCTGGACGTTCGGCGGGACCACGGTGCGGGCGGCCTGGGGCGAGTACACGCAGGCGCAGGGGCTGCACGAACTGGCGGTGGCGGACGGCGAGCGAAACTTTGGGCGGGTCGAGCGGGCGGAGCACCGCGTGCTGGGAATCGAGCGGCCGGTGGGGCGGCTCGCGCTGCGGGTGGAAGCCTACGAACGGCTGATCCCGCGGGTGCGGCCGCGGTGGGAGAATCTGGACAATCCGTACGACCTGTTTCCCGAGGCGCAGTCGGATCGCGTGCGCCTCGCACCGGATCGGGGGCGGGCGCAGGGGGTGGAGGTGCTGTTGTCGAGCCGGGGACCGGCGCGGCTGCAGTGGCACCTGAGTTACGCGCTGTCGCGGGCGGAGGAGCGGCTGGGCGGCCGCTGGGTGCCGCGGTCGCGGGATCAGCGGCACGCCTTCTATGCCGACGCCACCTGGGTGTTGAATTCCAAGTGGCAGTTCAGCGCGGCGTGGCATTTCCACACCGGCTGGCCGACAACGGACGTGGTCTACACGCTGGCGCCGCTGAACAACGGGCGGCGGCTGGTGGTGTCGGCGAATGGCGCGCCCTATGGGTTGCGGATGCCGGACTATCACCGGCTGGACCTGCGGGCGACCCGGCGGATCGCGGTGCGACGCGGCGAAGTGCGGCTGTTTCTCGATGTCTTCAACGCCTACGATCGCCTCAACGTGCTGGGTTACGATCACAAGGTGAGCGTGAGCGGCACGGTGGTGACGGATCGCCGCGAGGCGCGCGAGCAACTCCCGTTTCTGCCCAGCGTGGGCGTGAGCTGGGAGTTCTGAGGCGGCGGCGGCCGCGCTGCTGGCCGCGCTCGATCCGCAGGCGCCGGGGCCGATTCCGCACACCGTGCCGGTCGCCCCGGGCGGGGAGATCGTCTGGCGGCACAACGGCCCGATCGATCGGGCGGCGACGATTCGGAAAATCATCGAGGTGATGACCCCGTACTACCAGCCCGGCGTGCCGAGGATCGGCGGGGGGAAGAAGGCGGAGTGGCGGGGAAGGGCCGGGACTGGCGCCACGCGGCCCGGGCCCGCGTCCGAAATCGGATCACTTCGGCAGGGAGGCCGCCCGGCCAGCCGCCGCGGGGATTCAGGTGGTCTCCCCGGCCGGGACGGGCGCCGGGGCCTTGGCGGCGGCGGTCACGGTCGTGGCGGCGAGCGCCTCGACCTGCGGGGCGACCTGACGCCAGAGCGCCTCGGCCTTCGTGGCGACGATGGCGCGGCACTTGGCGATCTCCGCCTCGCGGGCGGCCCGGTTGTCCTCGGCGATCTTCGCGAGATCGTCGAGGTTGTAGAGGAAGACGTTTTCGAGGTCGGCCACCCCGGGGTCGACGTCGCGCGGCAGGGCCTGATCGATGAAAAAGAGCGGCCGCGCCGGGCGGCGGTGCATGGCGGCGCGCACGGCCGGGAGATTGACGACGAGATCGGGCGCGGAGGTGGCGCACACCACGATGTCAAATTCGGCGAGGCGGGCCTCGCGTTGTTCGAAGGGCAGGGCGCTCGCGCCGAGGGCGGTGGCCAGCTCCATCGCGCGCTCAAAGCGCCGGCTGGCGACGGTGAGGGCGGCGGCGCCGCGGCTCTGAAAGGCCTTGGCGGTCTTTTCGCCGATTTCACCGGCGCCGAGCAGGAGGATGCGGGCGTCGCCGAGCCCGCCGAAGATGTTGACCGCGAGGTCGACCGCGACGTTGGCGACGCTGACCTGGCCCTCCGTAATGGCGGTGTGGGTACGGACATGCTTCGCGGCCTGGAAGCCCTTCTGGAAAACCCGGTTCAGGATCGGTCCGGTGCTGCCGGCGGCCTGGGCGGCGGCGTAGGCGGCCTTGACCTGGCCGAAGATCTCCGTCTCGCCCAGCATCTGCGAGTCCAGGCCGGCGGAGACCTCGACGAGGTGCTGGACGGCCTGGGGGCCGCGGAGATCGAGTCGGAAGCGGGCGAATTCCGCGGGGGCGAAGTTCTGGCGGTGGCAGAAAGCGGCGCTGACCTGCTCGGCCGCCTCGGGGCTGGCGGCGACGCCGTAGAACTCGATCCGGTTGCAGGTGTTGAGCACGGCGAACTCCCGCAGTCCCGGGATGGCGGCGATCTCCGCCTTGAGGGCGGCGGCGCCGTCGCTGCTGAGCGCGAGTTTCTCCCGCACGTCGAGCGGAGTGCGGTGGTGGGTGGCGCCGATGACGAAGAGGCCCGGAGTGCTCATGCGACGGAGGGCGCGGGGCGCGCGAGCGCGGCGGTGGCCTCGTGCGCGGCGGTGGCTTTGCGGCTGTGTTCAACCGCAAACAGGGACAGCATGGCGGCGACGAAGAGGACCAGGCAGGTCCAGGCGAAGCGTTTGGAGTAGAGGAGGCCGCGCAGGCGCAGCCCGAAGGCGGCCGCGGCGGCGACCCAGACCGCCACGGTGACGAGGATCTTGGAGGTGTGGGCCAGGCTGGTGTCGCGCAACCAGTGAATCGAGCCGACGACCAGCGCCACGGCCAGGATGGTGGTGCCGGCGCCGAGCAGACGGACGCCGATCAGGTCGAGGTCGCGGATCGAAGGCAGGAAGGAGAACCACCCGCCGAGCTGCTTGGACTTCAGGGAGTAGTTGCGCAGCAGGAACATGATCGACGTGAGGGCCAGCAAGGCGAAGACGCCGTAGCTGAACACGGCGAGGGCGGCGTGGAGCTCGATCCACGGATTGGTGCCGAAGATGCGGGTGCGGGGCGTCTGATCCCAACCGGGAAAGGCGAGGGCGATCAGCGTGAGCGTCGAGGCCAGGCAGGCGGTGAAGTAACCGAGCAGGCTGAGCCGGAAGGTCGCGCCGACCACGAGGTAGAGGGTGATGGCCGACCAGGCGGTGAACTGGTAAAGCTCGAAGGCATTGCCCAGCGGGCACCCGCCAATGGCGCGGCCGCGCAGGCCCAGGCCGATCCACTGGACGACATACCCGGCGAGAATCAGCGCGTAGGTGGCGCCACCCGCGGGGCGGCCCTGCCGGAGCAGCGCGATCGTGCCTTGGGCAAAGCCGGCGAGGTAAAGCGCGGCTGCGCCCCAGAACCACAAGCGGTCGGAGTCAGGCAGGATCATCGGCGCGTCACCGTAGGGTCCGGCGAAGCCGGGGCAAGTCTCCCGGAGCCGTCCGCAAACCATGCGCGCAAATCCGCAAGCGGCGGAGCCCGCTTCCGGTGGAGCGCTCCCGATCGGCGCCCAGAGTGCGACCGGACTTGCCCCGCCCCGGCGGTCTCGTCTAGTTCCCGGCCTTCCCACCCATGAGCGTCTCCTCCCGCAACCTCTTCGGACTCGCACTTTTCCTCGCCGCGCTCGGCGCCCCGGCGCTGGCGCAGAACCGGTCCTTTCCCAACCAGTACTCGTTTGGCGACAGCCTGAGCGACAGCGGCAACCTCTTTGCCGCCACCCGTGCGATCGGTGCGCCGAACCCGCCGGCGCCGTATTTTCAGGGCCGTTTTTCGAATGGCCGCGTCTGGACCGAACTGCTGGGCGGCGACCTGGCCCTGGCCGCCACCGCCGCTCCGACGGCGCGCGGGAGCATGAATTTCGCCTTTGGCGGCGCCGCCGCCGGGGGAACGTCGCAGTTGCCGCCGTCGCTGGGGGTGCAGGTGGGCCTGTTTCGGCAGCGTGGACTCGTGCCGGGCGCGAACGACCTTTTCACCGTGCTCGCCGGCGCGAACGATCTCATTCCGGTCCTCGGGGCGGCGACGACTCCAACGAACCCGGCCGCCCTGGATGGCGCGGGCGCCGCGGCGGCCCAGGCGGTGGCGGCCAATGTGCAGGCGTTGATCGGTCTCGGCGCGAGGAACCTCGTGATCGCCGGGCTGCCGAACCTCGGCGCGACGCCCCGTTCGCTGGCCGCCGGAGGTCCGGGCGGCGCGGGCGCCACCTTCGGGCTGCGGGCCAGCAACGCCTTCAACCAGGAGCTGCGCGCGCGGCTGCAGGCGCTCGCCGGCGCGGCGGACGGAGTGAACCTCATCTACCTCGACCTGCAGGGCGTGCTCGACCGCGTGGTCGCGGACCACCGGGCGCTCGGTTTCGCCAATGCGAGCCAGCCCTTCCTGCCCGTCGGCGGCGCGCCGGCTGGCACGGGCGATCCGAACAGCTACGTTTTCTGGGACGACATCCATCCGACGGCCCGCACCCATGCGATTCTGGCGGACATTGTCACGGAGCAGCTCAACCCCGAGGGGCCGCTCGGCTTTGCCGGCGCGATCGGCGGAGCGGCGCTCGCGCTGCAGGGAGTGCAGGCGGCGGCGCTCGACGACCGCGTCAGCCAGCTCGCGTTTTCAGGCCGGCCCGCCGGGCGCGCCGACGTGTATGCGAGTGTCAACTACGGCAACGGCGGGCGCGATCGCGACGGGGCGCGGCCGGGGTTCGACTACGAGGCGCAGCTTGTGACGGCGGGCGTTGATCGCCGGTTCGGCGATCCGCTCCTCGCCGGAGCGGCGCTCAATGTCGGGCGGCTCAAGGCGGACGCCGCGGGCGGTGCGGGCGACTTTGCGATCGAGGACACCGGGATGCGGGCCTATGCGGTGTGGCGCGGCGGCCCGGTGTCGTTCCTGATGGAGGCGGATTACGGGGTGCTGGCGGTGAAGCGGATCCACCGGCGGACCGCATTCGGCGGGCTGGCGACGAACGGCAAGACCAGCGGTGAGCGCTGGGGGGCGGGCCTGAAGGCCGCGTGGGTCGCAGAATTCGGCGGCCACACCGTCCGGCCGTGGCTCGGCCTGCGAACGCACCGGATCGAGCTCGACGGGTTCACGGAAAAGGACGTGCCGGCGTTGAGCATGGAGTACGCGGCGCAGGAGGCGAAGAGCACCAGCGGGGCGATCGGGGTTGACGCGGCGTTCCGGTGGCGCCTCCTCGGGCAGAGCGTGCGGCTCGACCTCCGCGGGGCGTGGCACGACGAGATTGGCACCCGCACCCGGACCGTGGCGGGCCGGCTCGCCGACAACTTCACCCGTCCGACGGCGCTGGCCCTCGAAGACGGCGACGGCGGCGGCCTCGAACTCGGCGGCGCGGTGACGCTCTATTTCGCGAAGAATTGGAGCGGTTCGCTGGGATACGCGGCGGATCTCCGCTCGGGAGACAGGGTCGCGCACCGGGCGACGCTGGCGGTGCAGACCGGATTCTGAGGCGCGTCAGGGGGCGGTTCCGGAGTCCGGACCAGCTCCCGTCGCCGGGCTCAGGGGCGCGACGGGCGGACGACGATTTCCTCGACCGTCGCGCGGGCGGGCAGGGTGGCGGCGAACCAGACGCAGGCGGCGATGTCTCCGGGTTGCATCATGCGGGCGCGGGCCTCGGGGGGCGGCGGGGTCGGGCGCTTGTTGAGCAGGGGCGTGTCGATGTCGCCGGGAAAGACGCAGCAGGCGCGCAGGCCGTGGGGGCGTTCCTCGGCATTGATGGTCTGGGTGAGGCCGGTGAGGCCGAACTTGGAGACGACGTAGGCGGCGCCGGACTTGGCGGAGGCCTGTTTGCCGGCCTCGGAGCCGATGTTGACGATCGTGCCGGCGCCGGCGGCGCGCATGGCCGGCAGGAAGGCCTGCACGCAGTAGAGGGCGCCGTTGACGTTGGCGTCCATCACGGCGGCATAGTCCGCGTGGGAAAGCTCGCCGAGGGAGCGCTGCGGGATGTTGTGGCCGGCGGCGTTGACGAGCACGTCGATCCGGCCGAAGCGGGCGAGCACGGCGCGCGCCATGGCGGCGACGGCGCGGGCGTCGCCGAGATCGCAGGTCAGGCAGAGCAGGCGCTTGCGGCGGGCGGCCGGGGCGTGGCGGACGGTTTCCGCGAGGGTGGCGAGGCGGCGGCCGACGAGCGCGACGGCCCAGCCTTCGGCGCAGAACTTCAAGGCGGTGGCGCGGCCGACCCCGGAGCCGGCCCCGGTCACGACCACGACGGGCAGAGAGCTTTTCTTGGCGGGCATGGCGGCCGATTGAGCGCAGTGCCGGCGTGGCAGGCGAGCCAAACTGCGGCCGGCCGCGCGCGGCGGCTTGCCATGCCGGGGGCGGCACCTACGGTCGGGCCTCCCCATGATGACACGATTCCCGCTCCTCCGCGCCGTCGCGCTGGGTATCCTGCTCGCGGCCCTGCCCGGTGCGCGCCCCCTGCTGGCGGTACCGGCGGCACCCGGGCCGGTGCTCGGGCTCCAGACCTGGACCTGCCGGAACATGGATTTCGATCAGGTGGTGGCGTTCGCGCTCAAGCACGGCATCACCCACCTGCAGATGATCGCGAAGCACATGGACCCGAAGGCCCCGCGCGAGGAGACGCTGCGCAAGAAGGCGATCCTCGAGGCGAAAGGGCTCAAGGTCTACACGTTCGGCGTGAACGGCACCTCGCTGAACAAGGAGGAGAACCGCAAGCTCTTCGAGTTCGCCAAGCTGATGGGGATTGAGGTCATCATCGTCGAACCGCGCAACCTGGCCGAGTGGGACAATCTCGAGGAGTTGGTGAAGGAGTACGACCTCAAGCTCGCGATTCACAATCACGGCACCGGCACCGTGTACGGTGATCCGGCCACGGTGAGGAAGGTGCTGGCGGCCCGCGACCGCCGCATCGGCGTCTGTCTCGACATCGGCTGGGTCACCGGCGCGGGGTTCGATGCGGCGGAGGTGTTCCGCGGCTACGGGGACCGCGTTTTCGACATGCACTTCAAGGACAAGGTCGTGCAGACCTCGGCGGACGGAAAGAAGGTCGCGACCGACACCGAGATCGGCCAGGGCCAGTCGAACTACGCCGGGCTGTTCGCCGAGATCAAGCGCACCGGCTGGTCCGGCGTCATGGCGATCGAGACCGACAGCAAGGCCTTTGCCGAGGACCCCAACCGCCTGGTCTCAGAGGCGAAGACGTTCTTCGCCCGCCAGACGGGCCGCCGCTGATGGCAACCGGAGAACCCACCTTTATGAAGACGACACTCGCATCCGCATCCCTCGCGCTGGCCGCCACGCTGGCGGCGTCCGCGGCGGCCCCCCGCCAGCCCAACATCGTGCTGATCTTTTCCGACGATCACGCCTATCAGGCGATCAGCGCCTATGGTGAGGCGCGGCGCCTGCTCGAGACCCCCAACATCGACCGACTGGCGAAGACCGGCATGCGGTTCGATCGCGCCCTGGTGCCGAACTCGATCTGCGGCCCGTCCCGCGCGGTGGTGCTGACCGGAAAATACAACCACCTGAACGGCTTCGTGAACAACTCGAACTCGCGCTTCGACGGTTCGCAGGTGACCTTCCCGAAGCTGCTGCAGAAGGCAGGCTACCAGACGGCCGTAATCGGCAAGTGGCACCTGGTCTCCGACCCAACGGGGTTCGACTTCTGGCAAATCCTTCCCGGGCAGGGTCTGTACTACAACCCCCCGATGATCCGCCTCGGGCAGCAGGTGAAGATGTCGGGCTACACCACCGACATCATCACCGACCTCACGATCGAGTGGCTGGAAAAACGCGATCGGTCGAAGCCGTTCCTGTTGATGAGCCAGCACAAGGCGCCTCATCGGGAATGGGCGCCGGCGCTGCGCCACCTCGGGGCGGACGGGGATCGCGTTTATCCGGAGCCGGAAACCCTGTTTGACGACTACGCGAACCGCGGCATCGCGGTGCGCGATCAGGACATGACGCTGGAGAAGACCTTCAACGCCCGCGACGCCAAGCTGGACCCGCCGCCGAACCTGACGCCGGAGCAGCGGAAGGTGTGGGATGCCTATTACGAACCGCGCAACGCGAAGTTCCGCGCCGCCAACCTGAGCGGCCGGGATCTGGTGCGCTGGCGGTACCAGCGCTACATGCATGATTACACCGGCACGCTGCGGGCGGTCGACGAGAGCGTGGGCCGGGTGCTGGACTACCTCGAGAAGGAGGGGCTGGCCGACAACACCGTCGTGGTGTATTCGAGCGATCAGGGCTTCTATCTGGGCGAACATGGCTGGTTCGACAAACGGTGGATTTTCGAGGAGTCGCTGCGCACCCCGCTGCTGGTGCGGTGGCCGGGCGTGACCCGGGGGGGAAGCGTGAGCAAGGATCTCGTGTCGACGCTGGACTTCGCCGAGACCTTCCTCGATGCCGCGGGCGTGCCGATCCCGGCGGACATGCAGGGCCGGAGCCTGCGGCCCATCCTGGCGGGCCGGCGTCCGGCGGACTGGCGGACGTCATTCTTTTATCAATACTTCGAGTGGCCGACGCCGCACCGGGTGCGGCCGCATTACGGGGTGGTGACCGACCGCTACAAGCTGGTGCATTACTTTGGAACGGCGGACGACTACTGGGAGTTGTACGATCGGGAGAAGGATCCGCACGAACTGCGCAACGTGCTGGGTGACCCGGCCTACGCCCGGACGCGGGCCGAGCTGGAGCGCGAACTGTCGCGGCTGCGGCGGGAGCTCAAGGTGCCGGATCGCGTGCCGCCGGAGTGGCTGGGCCGGCAGGGCGGCGGCGCGCCGAAGAAGAAGCAGGCGAAGCAGCCGTGAACGCGCCGGGCGCGACGCCCGCCGGGGCTGGCGGGCGGTCTCTCCCGTCCGCGGCTTCCGGTGGCGGCGCGCGCGGTGGCTGGCGGGCGGTCGGGGTGGGGCTGGCGTTGCTGCTGGGTGGCTGTCAGCCGCGGGAGCTGGCGGAGCGGGTGGTGACGGCGCGCAGCCCGATTGTGTTTTCGATTTGGCAGAGCCGGTGGGCCGCGGATGCGCCGCCGGAGCTGCGCCGGACGTTTGAAGCGGCACTGCAGGACATCCGCCTCCAGATCATGGCCGACCGCGAGGCCAGCGGTAGCGAGGCCGTGGATGCGGCGCTGCGCGCGAAAATCGATGGCCGGCCGGTCCGCGAGGTGTGGCAGCTCGGCTGCGAGTCGCGCCTGCGGCGTCTGCGCCCGCAGTTGGCCGAACTCGAGCGGGTAATCGCCTTGAACTCCCTGCTGCAAACCCGGCCAGGGGACGACGCCTCCGAAAAGTACCTGGTCGAGGTCTACCGCAAACAGTCCGCGCGTCTGGAAGAACTCAGCCGCGAGATCCAGGCGGCGGAAGCGGAACTGGCCCCGCTCCTCCAGCGCTCCGGGCGACGCCTGCTGCCGCCGGAGGGCGTGCCGGAGGAGTCGGCGGCGCCGGGGAAGGTGCGCCGTAATCCGCGCGCGTGAGCGGCGCGACCTGTCGGGCGCCGGCGCCGAGGGGCCGGCGCCCTCCATCGACCGGGCCTCGTGGACTTTTTCGACACACGCTCAGGGCCGGGGCGCCACGGGGGGCAGGCGGCGGAGATGGCGGCGCATCTCGGCGAGAACCGTGGCGTAATTCGGATCGGCGGCGAGATTCCGGCGTTCGCCGGGGTCCTTTTCCGTGTCGATCAGCATCGCCCCGGCGCGACCCTCGTCCCAATCGGCGTAATGCCAGCGCTCCGTGCGGACGGAGCGGCCGAGCACCTTCTGCTGGTAGGTCACCGAAAGGGCGGGCAGATCCCACGGGGCGGATGGGTGGCGCAGGAGCGGAGTGATGCTGGGCGTCTGATGGCCGGCGATGGCGGGCAGACCGCACAGATCGACCAGGGTCGGGAACATGCTCATGCATTCGACCACGCGCCGGCACACCTGGCCATCGGCCGAGACGCCGGGGGCGGAAATCAGGTACGGGACGGCCAGTCCGACCTCCCAAAGGGAGTTGTGCTTTGACCATTTGCCCTTCTCGCCGAGGTGGTAGCCATGATCACCCCAGAAGACGATGATGGTGTTCCCGCGCAGGCCGAGCTCGTCGAGTGCGGCGAGCACGCGTCCCACCTGCGCGTCGACAAAGGAAACCGCCGCCCAGTACGCCCGCTTCATCTCCTTCGCCTCGCGAATCGAGGCCTCACGGCCGATGAAGAGGTCGCTGTTCCGCGCCGGCACACTGCGCTCGGGGAAACCCTTCGGCACGGTCGGGTGCGGCGCGAAGTCGGCCGGGAGCGGAATCGAGTCCACGTCGTAGAGATCGAACATCTTCCTGGGCGCGGTCGGCGGGCTGTGCGGCTTGCTGAATCCGCAGGCGACGAAGAACGGCCGGTCGCCGCGGCCGTACTTGCGGAGATACTCGATCGCCCGCGTGGCGGACTTGTAGTCGCCGTGGCTTTCGCCCTCGCCCTCGAGCACGACGATGCTGTCGGAGCGTTTGGGATCCTGGGTGCTGCCCTTGCGATCGGCGTTGCCCAGGGGGCGGGCCTCGCCGCCTTCCACCCAGGCTTCGGTGTCGTCGTAGCCGCCATGGAAGATTTTCCCGGTGCGCAGGGTGGCATAGCCGTGTTTCCGGAAGTACTTCGGCAGGGTGTCCCAGTCGGGACGACGCGAGAAGAGCAGCTCGTTGTTGCTCAGGACGCCGGTGGCGGTGGGGTAGCGGCCGGTGAGCAGCGAGGCGCGGGAGGGGTTGCAGAGCGGATACTGCACATAGGCCCGATCGAAGCGCACGCTGCGGCGGGCGAGGGCGTCGATCTGCGGGGTCTTGATGCCTTCGACACCGTAGCAGCCGAGTTCGGTGCGGAGGTCGTCGGAGAAGAGGAGCAGCACGTTGGGACGCGCGGCGGCCGCGGCGACGGACGGCGCGGCGAGCAGCCAGCCGGCGGCGACGAGGGCGGTGGCGGAGAGCAGGGCAGGGCGGGGGAGGTGCATGGCGGCGAGGAAGGGGCGGCCCGGTTCCTAATCCGCCCGCGGGACGAGGGGGAGGAGAAAAATTCCCCGGCGGAGCGCGGGGCGATTTCGGCGTCGCCAATCGCGGCGGGGGCGGATCAGGCTTTCCACCGCATGCATGGCTGGACTGCACGGGGCGTGGCACTGGCGGGGTGGATGGCGGCATCCGCCTGGGCGGCGGAAACTGGCGCGGGCGCCGGGCGTCCGGTGGATCGGCTGCAAACGGAAGCGCGGGGGTTTTACCTGTTGTGGGCGCAGGGGAAGCCGGACGCGGACGAGATTCTGGCGCTGCCGTTCATGCGCGGCGGGCAGGTGGTGCTGCAATGGGCCGAGGTCGAGCCAGCGCCGGGGCGGTACGATTTTTCCGCCGTTGATGCCGGGCTGGCACGGTTCGCGGCGCGGCGGCAGCGGGCGACGCTGCAGATCAACGGCAATCAAAAGCCGGCCTGGCTGTTCACGCAGGTGCCGCACGTCCCGGCGCGGCTGAGCGTGCAGGCGCGGGATGCCGGCGGCACGTTGATGTTCTGGCATCCGCGCTTCCAGGAAGCGCATCTCGGGATGATCGCGGCGCTCGCGCGGCACCTGCGGGAGGGCTCGCACGGCGGGGCGTTGCTCGGGCTGCGGCTCAACTTCAACGCGGTCGGCACCGAGCACGTGCACGTGCCCCGGGAGCTTGTGACTCCCGAGGCCTGGACCGCGCCACCCGGCGTCGATCGCGCCGCCGCGGGAACCTTCGACGCCGCCGCGCACGAACGCTACGTCGAACGGGTGGTCGAGGCCTACGACCGCGGGTTCGGCGACTGGACGACGGTCTTTGTGCGCAACAACCTGCCCGACGAGGTGCGCGCCCGCCATGCGGACAAGTTCGCCCGCGGCCGCCTGGCCTGGTTCCACACTTCCAGCGAAGCCGAGCCGCGCAGTGCGGGCACCGAGCGGCAGTACGGGACCTTCGTCGACTACGCGCGGTCCGGCCGGACCGTGGCCTACGCGGAGCCCTGGGCCTCCGCCTGGGGCGAACACGGTGGCGGCCCGGATCCGCGCTGGTGCAGCCCCGCGCAGTGGAACTACTGGACCCTGCTCCTCAACCTGCACTGCGGCGTGTCCTTTATCGGCGAATACTACGCCAACCTGCGCTTCGCCGTCGGCGGCCAGCACGGACGCGATCCGCCGGTGCCACCGCAGTCCGCGGGCCCGCGCGAGTTCCTGGCGGCGTACCAGTGGGGCGCCGGTTATGTCGGCCGGCACAACCGGCCGGAGGAGTCGCCGGGGGCGTGGGTGGCGTTTCGGCAGAACGAATTCGTGAAGGCGGCCAACCCGCGGGTGACGGAATCGGCACGGCACCTCCGGCGCTTCACCGGCGACTACACCTGGCTGGCGGAGCGGTTGGACGGCGACGGCTCGACCGGGGTGGGACCGGTGGGGCCGGCGGACCAGCGGTTCGGGGCCTTCGCGCGGCGGTACCCGGCGGGGATGGCGGCGCGGGTGCGGCTCGATCCGTCCTTTCAACGCACGCTCGCCGGCGAGACGGTGCTGCGCGTGATTGCGCTCGGCGCGGGCGACGCGGAGGTGCGGGTGGGGCCGGCACGGTTCGAACTGCCGCTGCGGCCGGGGCGCTGGGAGACGACGGAGATCAGGCTCCCGGCGGGCGCGCTCCCGGCGGTTGGCGACGCCGGGCAGGTGGAGGTGCGGGTTCTCTCCGGTGAGATATTCCTGCACCTGATCGAAATCCGTCGGGCTGGGGCGTAGTCCGCCCGGTTCGTGCCGCGGCCGGCACCCGCCGCCCGGCGATTTTCTCGTTGCGCCTCCTCCCGGTGCGGACGCATTGCATGCGCCCCGTTTCCGCCATGTTGCGCCTCCATCTCCCGCCCAACCTCGTCGCGGCCGCCGCGCGCGATGCGGTGCCGGTGCGCGTGGAGCTCGATCTCGCCGCCCCGCCGCCCGCGGCGCTGTTGCCGGTCCTCGCGGTGCTGCAACGCTGGTGCGGCGCGAAGCCACCGGCCTTCCTCCAACTCACCCGCGCGCAACTCCGCGACCTCGCGGCGGCGGCCGGCGATCAGCCGGTTTTTGTTGAATCAGGCCGGGCGGGTCCCTGGCGCCACGAGCACCTCGTGGCCGAGGAGCGCTCCGCGCCGCCCGCGGTCGTCGCCGAGGCGCCGCCGCCCGCCCGCGCGCGCGCGGCCCCCACTTCCGGCCTCACGCCCCTGTCGGTCGACGGCAGTGAACACTACCTGGCGCTCACCCTGCCGTCCCGCGAACACCCGCGTTATGCCGCCGCCCTCTCCCTGGTGAAGGACCACGGCTTCGTCCTCGAGCCCTCCAACCGCCGCTGGTGGCTGCGCGACCGCCACAAGACCCTCCAGTTTCTCGCCCGCCATCTCCGCGCCTTGCGCGACGAATTCGGCGCGCACTTCACGCCGGGTTTCGAGGCCCGCACCGCCCACGTCCAGCCCGCCACGGTCGCCGCCGAGGTGGCGGAGGCGGCCGGCGGCTTCGATGTGACGCTGGGCCTCCGCGCCCCCGGCGCCGACGAGGCCGCCCTCCGCGGCGCCTTCGCCGCCAGCCGCGGCTACCTCGAGGCGGACGGTCGCATCATTTTGCTGGATACCGCGGTCGTCGGCCGCCTTGCCGCCGCCCAGCGAGCGCTTGCCGGCGAGGCCACCGCCGCGGCCGCCGCCCGTCGGACCCAGCGACTGCCGGCCGCCCGCGCGGCCGAGGCCCAGGAGATCCTCGCCGAACTCTCCCCGGAATTTCAGCCGCCGGAGACCTGGCGCCGCCGCAGCGAGGCCCTGCGCCACCTTGCCACCCTGCCGCCCGCCCCCATCCCCGCCGCGCTCGACCGCCAGCTCCGGCCGTATCAGCGCCTGGGCGTCGCCTGGCTCTGGCACCTCCACCAGCATCAGCTCGGCGGCGTCCTCGCCGACGAAATGGGCCTCGGCAAGACCCTGCAGGCCCTGGCGCTGCTTTCCGCGCTGCGCGCGGAGAACAGGGAGCAAGGTGCCGAGGGTAAGGCACCGGCAAGGGCGTCCGACCGGTTGGCCGCCACCCCGGCAACCGTGTTCCCGCAAGGCGTGAACCTCGTGGTCTGCCCGGCGTCGCTGCTGGAGAACTGGCGGCGGGAGGCCGCGCGTTTTGTTCCGCAGCTCCGGGTGTTCGTGCACCATGGCGAGCGGCGGCTGGGCGGCGGAGCCGGCGCCGCCGGCTTCGATCTCATCATCACCAGCTACGGGACGCTCGCCCGCGACCAGGCCTGGTTCGCGGACCTCGAGTTTACGGTCATCCTCGCCGACGAGGCGCAGCACCTCAAGAACCGGCGATCGCAGAACGCCACCGCCCTGCGTTCGCTGCGCGCCGCCAGCCGGTTTCTTCTGACCGGCACGCCGCTCGAGAACTCGCTCGACGACCTGCGCTCGCTCTTTGAATTCCTGCTGCCCGGTTTCCTGCCGCGCGTGCCGCCCGGTCTCCGCGGCGAGGAGCGCGCCTGGTACGACGATCGCCTGCGCGCCCAGACCGCTCCCTATCTGCTCCGCCGCACCAAGCGCAGCGTCGCCCCCGAACTGCCTGGGAAACTCGAGCAGGTGCTCTGGTGTGAGCTCACGCCGGTGCAGGCTGCGCTCTACCGCGCCACCCAGGAACGCTCCGAACGCGAGTTCCTCGACCTCGCGGCGGGAGGGGCCACCGAGGCGCAACTCAAGTTTGCCGCGCTCACCCAGCTCCTGCGACTCCGCCAGATCTGCTGCGATCCCCGGTTGGTGAACCGTTCCGCGGCCGTCCCGGACCCGGCCAGCCCGGCGGCGGCGGGCCATCCGGTCGACACCGATGCCACCGCGGCCCGGCCGGCAACCGGGGGCGGCGACCCCGGACCGGCCGATTCGGCCAAGCTCGAGGCCTTCCAGGAACTCCTCGCCGAGGCCATCGACGACGGCCACCGGCTGCTCGTGTTCTCGCAGTTCACGTCGCTGCTCGCCCTGTTGCGGCCCGAACTCGACGCGCAGGGTATCGCCCATTGCTACCTCGACGGTTCGATGACCGCTCGGGCCCGGCAGGCGGAGGTCGATCGTTTCCAATCCTCCTCCGACATCCCGGTCTTCCTGCTCTCACTCAAGGCGGGCGGCACCGGCCTCAACCTCACCGCCGCCGACACCGTGGTGCATCTGGATCCGTGGTGGAACCCCGCGGCCGAGGCGCAGGCGACCGATCGCGCCCACCGCATCGGACAGACCCGGGTGGTGACGAGCTACAAGCTCATCGCCGCCGGCACCGTCGAGGAAAAGGTGCTCGCCCTGCAGGCGGAGAAACGCGCCCTGCTGGCGGGCGTGTTCGAGGCGAGCGATGTCCTCAACGCGCGCCTGTCGCTGGGCGATCTGCAGTCGCTGCTCGCGCGGTGATGCCGCAAGCGGCCGTCGGCGCGGGGCTCCGGTGACACCGACCGCAGCCAGTTGGTCGATCGGACCGGGGGCTGATCAGGTGCGCCGCTGAGGCTTGCGGGCGCGAGAAGAAAGGGCGGCAAGGCCGACCAGCACCCAGGCCAGCAGCGCGGCGGTGGCACCCCCATCCGGAACGCGCGACGCCGTCCCTTCGTACTCCACAAAGTAGCCCACGACCGGGTCGGCCCCATCAGGAAAACCCTGGGTGAACGAATCATCCGCCCATTGGCCCCCGGCACCGTAGCCGCCTCCGATGCTCAGGTAGGCATAGCCAGAGTTGTTGGGTTCCACTCCGGCCCAATAGGTGTAAGAGAATCCGTTGCCGGCCTCCGGCCCCCGCAGCCATCCTTCCGGCGACTTTCCTCCCAACCAAGCCCCGGCGAAGCCGGTATAGGCTCCCGCTGGAACCAGGCTCAGCAGGAAGTCGTTTTCGGCTTGTGAGGTGACGGTAGCCAGATGGCCTGAAACCCCGAGGTGGACGCTTGCTGCCGCCGCCGCGTCGGCAGTGAACCACGAGTTATTGCTGCCCGTGAAGGGATCTGCCACCGCGACAAATTCGTAGTGGTTGGCCCCGAATTGGACTGGGACTGCCGCCGCCTCCACCACGATCGCAACTGGGATGAGAAATACGGGAATAACGGTTCGAAAACGGGTGTTTTTCATAAGGGAAAGCAGGCAGATGAAAGCATGCAAAGTGCCATGATCTAATTGGGAGTTTCAGGTCGTTTGGCCTTCGGGGATTAGAGATTGCGGTCTCCGGAACCGCGCCGAACCACGCCGGGGACTGTAAGATATGCCGACGCCTTGCGGCTCCAGGATTGCACTCCCGGCTCCGTTGTAGTTGCTCGTTCACTCCGGGACGGCAGGAAGGAGTACGAGGAACGAGAACGATTGCTTCCGAATGAGAATCGTCGCGAAGCTGCTCGAAGGAGAACGCCATTATCATGATCCGCCTGTACTCCACGGCCCGGGGGCTGGTGCTCGAGAGCGCCGGCGCCTTCCTGGCCCCGTCGTATTCATTGTTTCTCGACACCGTCTTCCAGGCGGCCGAACCCATCGAGGTCGTGCGGGCGGCCCTGGTGGATGCCACGCCTTTGCCACCGGACCAGTGGCCCCGGCTGGTCCCGGCGGCGGGGCAGGAGAGGCGGCCGCTCTACGCGCCGATCCAGTCGCAGGAGGTCTGGGCCGCTGGAGTGACCTACCTCCGGAGCAAATCCGCCCGCATGGCCGAAGCGCGGGATGCCGGGGGTGGCTCGTTCTACGACAAGGTGTACGACGCCGATCGCCCCGAACTTTTCTTCAAGGCCACCCCGCACCGCGTCGCCGGTCCGGGCGGCCACGTGCGCATCCGTTCCGACTCCCGCTGGAACGTTCCCGAACCGGAACTGACCCTCGCGATCAATTCCGCCGGCCGGATTTTCGGCTACACGCTGGGCAACGACATGAGTTCGCGCGACATCGAGGGCGAAAACCCGCTCTACCTGCCGCAGGCCAAGGTCTACGACCGCAGCGCGGCCCTCGGTCCCTGCCTGCTGGTCACCGACACGCTCCCCGGACCGGAATCCGTCATTGCCCTGGAAATCCGGCGCCTCGGGGCGGCCGTATTCGCGGGCGAAACCACGGTGGGCCGCATCAAACGCCCCCTGCCATCGCTCGCCGACTGGCTGTTCCGCGAGAACGCCTTCCCGCACGGCGCCTACCTCATGACCGGCACCGGGATCGTCCCGCCTGATTCGTTCACCCTGCAGCGCGGCGATCAGATCTGCATCACGCTCGAGTCCGTCGGCACGCTGGTGAACACCGTGGCCTGAGCGGACGCCCCAGGCTCACACCCGTTCCAGCGGAAACACGCTCACGTCCACCCCCTGTGCCGCCACCGCGTGGTCCGGGAGGCGCCCGGTGGGCAGGAAACCCGCGGGCGGAAACAACGCCTCGCTCCACTCGATTACCTGCGTCCGGGCCAGCCGGTACGGCTCGTGCCAGAGGGCCCCGCGGCGCAGGCCGTCGGGAAAGCGTGAATACAGGCGATAGCGCTCCACCAGGAAAAACTCCAGCGAGCCGATCTCCGCCCGCGGCAACTCCGGGCCGGGTGTCCACGCCAGTGAGCACGCGGGCGCCTCGCCTCGCCGGCCGCGGCGCGTCGCCAGGAACCGGAGACCTCCGCCGGCGAGCCGTTGCCGCGAAATCCGAGCGTGCTCGTAGGGCAGGTGGAAGCAGCGGCGCGCGATTTCGACCGCGAGGCGCTGATTGGCATCCAGCGAGTAGAACCAGACTCCCGGCACGCCGGAGCGGTCCGTCACGTAGGTCCGCAGATTGAGCTCGAGGAAATGGGAGAGGCCGGGCACCGCTGGCAGCAGGCGCGGCCGGAGGTCGCGCATCGCAAACGGAACCACCCCGAGAAAGGCCCGGCCCTGAAAGGTGTCGACCCACAACCCTTCCGGGAGCGTCGCTTGAATGGCGGCCGCCGGGTATTCCCAATGCAGGAACAGCAGTTCCTGCCAGCGTTGGTACATCACGGGCTTGCCCGCCGGGCGCACCGTGGCTGCCCGGCGCTGCGCGAGGTCGGGAGGGTGGGGGACCGCGTCAGCGGCCTGGAAGGGAACGGCGGCCATAGGCGGGGCAGTGATAACCCGGACCCCTCCCGGGCGCAATTTCCCATTCCATCCTTGCGCGTGTCCGCGCGCTGGTTGCTCTCAATCGCGCCCCGGGCGGATCGGGCCAGGCGCCCCTTCACCCCCGCCTCACCCTCATGCCGCGTCTGCTTACCGTTCGACCCCTGCCCGCCCTCGCGTTGCTGGCGCTCGCCGGCGCCCCGGCTGGTCAGGCGCAGGTCTCCGCTCTCCCCCCCGGTGCACCGCTGCTGCCGGAGTCGGCGTTGCCCGACTACGAGCGACGCCTCGACCACGCCGGCCTGATTCGCGGGTGGAACAACGCCGCCCTCGCGCGCGGCGAGAAGATCTATGAGCGCGTCTGCCACGCGTGTCACGGCGACCTGAACCTGCCCGGTTCGATTCCCAACGCGCTGCGGTTTGCCGAAGGCCGCTTTCTGCACGGCAGCGATCCGTACACCCTTTACCAGACGCTCACGCGCGGCTGGCGGCTGATGGCGCCGCAGGTCGAGCTGGTGCCTCGGGAAAAGTACGACGTCATCCATTACCTGCGGGAGAACTTCCTCGCCCGCCACAACCCCTCCCAGTATTTCGCGGTCTCCCCCGCCTACCTCGCCGGCCTGCCGCGAGGGGATTCAACCGGCCCCGCGCCGCGGAAGCGGGAGCCGTGGCGCGAGATGGATTACGGGCCGTTCCTGATCGGCACCTATGAAATCGCGGACGACGCCCGCCGCGCCGCCGCCGCGCAATTGAAAGGCGCGCAACTCGACACCGTCACCCCCGGAGCCAACATCGCCCAAAAGGGCATCGCGATTCGCCTCGACGCGGGAACCGGCGGAGTCGCCGCCGGCCGCGCCTGGGTGGTCTTCGAACACGACACGCTCCGGCTCGCCGCCGGCTGGACCGGGGAAGGTTTCATCGACTGGGAGGGCATCAACTTCAACGGCCGGCACGTCGTGCGGCCGCGCACCGTCGGCACGCCGGTATTCGAAACGGCCGACGCCCCCGGCTGGGCCGATCCCGCCACCGGGCGCTTCGACGATCCGCGTCTGGTGGGCGCCGACGGCCGCCGCTTCGGCCCCCTGCCGCGGGCCTGGGCGCGCTTCCGCGGCCTGCATCGTTCCGGAAGCCGTATCGTGTTCTCGTATACGGTCGGCGGGGCCACGGTGCTCGAAAGCCACGATCTCGAGTCGGCGGCCGGCGGCGACCCCGTCCTGGTCCGCACGCTCAATGTCGGCGCCTCGCCGCGCGATCTGCTGCTGCGCGTCGCCAATGCCGGCGTGTCCGCTGCACTCACCGGTTCGCCCGGCCTGGCGCTCACCACCGCCGACGGGTTGGTGACGCTGCGTATCCCGGCCGCCGCCACCCCCGCCCGGCTCGCGTTGCGGCTGGCTCGCGCCGGCGTAGCCCTCGTCCTCGCGACGGATTCCCCCCGCGACCTGGCGCCGTTCACGCGGGGCGGACCCCCGGCCTGGCCGGAGACGATCGAAACCCCGGTCGTGCCCAGCGACGCCCGCGGCGCGTTCGCGTGGGAGCGTTTCACGCTGCCGCAGTCCAACCCCTGGCGCGTCCGCCTGCGCGTGAGCGGGCTGGACTTCCTGCCCGGCGGCAAGACCGCCGTGATCTGCACCTGGGACGGCGATGTGTGGCGCGTCGCCGGCATCGACGGCCCGGCCACCGCGGTCACCTGGCGCCGGATCGCCGCCGGCCTTTTCCAGCCGCTCGGACTCAAGGTGCGCGACGGCGCGATCTTCGTCACCTGCCGCGATCAATTGGTCGCATTGCGCGATCTCGATGGCGACGGTGAGACGGACTTCTACGAATGCTTCAACAGCGACCACCAGGTCACGGAGCACTTCCACGAGTTCGCGATGGGGCTGCAGACCGACGCCGCCGGCAATTTCTACTACGCGAAAAGCGCCCGCCACGCGCGCACCGCCCTCGTGCCACACCATGGCACGCTGCTGCGCATCGCCGCCGACGGTTCGCGCACCGACATCCTCGCGCACGGCTTCCGCGCCGCCAACGGCGTGTGCCTGAACCCGGACGGCTCCTTTTACGTCACCGACCAGGAGGGACACTGGATGCCGATGAACCGGATCAACCGGGTCACGCCGGGCGGTTTCTTCGGCAACCTGTGGAGCTACGGTGCGCCGGCCGACACTTCCGATGCCGCCATGGCTCCGCCGCTGTGCTGGGTGGACAAGTCATTCGACCGCTCCCCGGCCGAACTGGTCTGGACCGAGGGCGCCGGGTGGGAGCGTTTCCGCGGCACGTTGCTGAACTTCTCCTATGGATACGGCCGCCTCGAGCTGGTGATCTCCGATCCTGCCGGCGAACCGCCCGCCGGCGCGCTGACCGCGCTGCCGGTGCCGGATTTTCCCACCGGCATCATGCGCGGGCGCTTCCACCCGGACAACGGCCAACTGTACCTCTGCGGGCTCTCTGCCTGGGCGACCTCGCAGACCCTGCAGGAGGGCGGTTTTTACCGGCTGCGGCCGACGGGACGGCCCGCGTACCTGCCGGTCGCCTGGCGCATTCTGGCCGGCGCGATCGAACTCGCCTTCAGCGATCCGCCGGACGCCGCCACCGCCGCGGACGCGGCCCGCTACCAGGTGAAAGCCTGGGATCTCAAACGCAGTGCGAGCTATGGCAGCCCGCGGATCAACGAACGCACCTGGGCGGTGGCGCGCGCCACGGTGGGTCGCGATCCCCGCACCGTGCGGATCGAGTTGCCCGACCTCGCGCCGGTGCAGGTGATCGAGCTCACGGCGCGGCTGCGCGACACCGCCGGTGGGGAAGTGGTGCGGGTTCTCACGGGCACGGTGCACCGCGTGCCGGGCGGGCGGTAGCCTGCATCCATCCCAATGCGGCAACCGCAGCCGAAGGTGTAGCCGCGCTTGAGCGTAGCGAAAGCGTGGCCGGGCGTGAGACCGCGTTGTCACTGCGCTCCAACGCGGCTACACGTGCCGAAATCGTCGCGAATCGGAACGAAGTGGATCGATTATGGCACGCAGCCCGAGGGCCGCCTCCAAGAAGACCCGCCGGCTGAGATCGTTCCTCGTTCTCGTAATCGTTCCTCGTTCTCGACCCGAGAACGAGAAAGAGAACGAGGAAGAAGCGGAAGAAACACTGCCACTCGGAGTGCGGCCAGCCAACCGCCGCGCCGGCGAACCGCCTTGCGGTGCCGGTCGGCGCTGCTTGGCTCCGACGCCATGAGCGCGTCGCCCTCCCTTCACGGATTCAGCCTGATCGCCGGTGAGGCCGGCCGGCCCGGGGGCCGCACCTTCCGGGCGGTCAATCCCGCCACGGGAGAAACCCTCGAGCCCGACTTCCACGAGGCGCATCCGGGGGAGATCGACCGCGCCCTCACGGCGGCGGCGGCGGCCTTTGCCACCTACCGCCGCTTCGATGGCGCCAGCCGGGCGCGTTTCCTCGAAACTATCGCGCAGGAGATCGAGGCGCTCGGCGAGGCGCTCCTGGAACGTGCCCGCGCGGAAACCGGCTTGCCGCCGGCCCGCCTCACCGGTGAGCGCGGCCGCACCTGCGCGCAGCTCCGGCTTTTCGCCCAGGTGGTGCGCGACGGTTCGTGGGTCGACGCCCGCATCGATCCCGCCCTGCCCGAGCGCCAGCCGCTGCCGCGCCCGGATCTGCGGCGCCTGCTGCAGCCGCTTGGCCCGGTGGTCGTCTTTGGCTCCAGCAACTTCCCGCTGGCGTTTTCGGTGGCGGGGGGAGACACGGCGTCGGCGTTCGCCGCCGGCTGCCCGGTGGCGGTGAAGGCGCATCGCGCGCATCCCGGCACGGCGGAGTTGGTCGGTGGCGCGGTCCGGCGGGCGGCGGCGGCCTGCGGCCTGCCCGCGGGGGTGTTCTCGCTCCTCCATGGCGGCGGTGCGACCGTCGGAATGGCCATGGTGAAACATCCGGCAACTGCCGCGGTGGGATTCACCGGTTCGCAGGCGGCCGGTCGGGCGCTCTTTGACGCCGCCGCGGCGCGACCGCGGCCCATTCCGGTGTTTGCCGAGATGAGCAGCCTCAATCCGGTCTTCCTCCTCCCCGGCGCGCTTCGCGAACGTGGCCCGGCCATCGCCCAGGGCTTGCTTGCATCATTCACGCTGGGCGTGGGGCAGTTCTGCACCAAGCCGGGCCTGGTGTTCGCGCTGGGCGGTCCGGAAACGGAGACATTTCTGACCCACTTCGCCGGCGCCGTGGCCGCCGCTCCCTGCGGCACCATGCTCACCCGTGAGATCCACGCGGCCTTTCTGGAGCATCGCGCGCAAATCACCGCGGTCGACGGCGTCACGCCGGTCGCCGCCAGCCTCGCCGGCGCGGACGCGCAGCGGACGGAGAGCCCCGCCAGCGTCGCCCGCACGACCGCGCGCACCTTTCTGGCGCGCCGGGAGCTCGCCACGGAGGCGTTCGGACCCTTCACGCTCGTGGTGGTCGCCGACACGGACGACGAACTGCTCGCCTGCGCGGAGGCGCTGGAGGGCCAGCTCACCGCCACCCTGCACGGCACGCCCGCCGACCTGGCGGCGGCCCGGCCGCTGCTCGAGCTGCTTGAGACCCGCGCCGGCCGGCTGGTGGTGAATGGATTCCCGACCGGCGTCGAGGTCTGTCCCGCGATGCAGCACGGCGGTCCGTATCCGGCCACGACGGACGTCCGTTTCACCTCGGTCGGCACGGCCGCGCTGCTGCGTTTCGCCCGGCCCGTGTGCTACCAGGGCTTTGCCGACGACCTGCTGCCGCCCGCGCTGCAGCGTGCCAATCCGCTCGGTCTGCTGCGCCTGGTCGATGGGCGGCCGACTCGCGACCCCGCCTGAGCTCCACGCCCGCCCTTTGCCATGGACCCGCTGCTCGATTCCGCCTCGGACGACATCTACGACCTGCGCACCACCGCACCGGGACCGGCCGGCCGCCTGCCACTCGACGCCGCGCAACTGCGGCACCTGAGCAGCGGCGACCTCTTCGGACTGACCCAGAACGCCGGCATGGGCTGGGATCCGGCCCGGCTGCGGGGTCGGCAGTTTCTCATTCTTGGCACGCAGGGCGGCATCCGGGCTCCCGACGGCACTCCGGTTGCGCTCGGCTACCACACGGGTCATTGGGAAATCGGCCTGCTGATGGAGGAGGCCGCCCGTACGCTTGCCGCCGCCGGGGAGATCCCCTTCGCCGGCTACGTGAGCGACCCGTGTGACGGCCGCACCAACGGCACCGTGGGCATGCTCGACAGCCTGGCCTACCGCAACGATGCCGCCATCGTGCTGCGGCGCCTCATCCGCTCGCTGCCCACGCGCCGCGGGGTGCTCGGGGTCGCCACCTGCGACAAGGGCCTGCCGGCGATGCTCATGGCGCTGGCCGGATCACTGGACCTGCCCTCGGTGCTGGTGCCGGGTGGCGTCACGCTCCTCGCGGAAGGCGCGGAGGACACCGGCAAGGTGCAGACGCTCGCGACCCGCTTCGCGCGCGGCGAAATCACCTATGAGCATGCGGTCGAGATGGGCTGCCGCGCCTGCGGTTCCCCGGGGGGCGGCTGCCAGTTCATGGGCACGGCCGCCACGAGCCAGGTCGTGGCCGAGGCGCTCGGTCTCACCCTGCCCCACGGCGCGCTCAACCCGTCCGGGGCCGAAATCTGGCGCGACCTCGCGCGGCGCTCCGCCCGCGCCCTGCTCGCCCTCGACGAGCGCGGCCTCACCACCCGCGATCTGCTCACCGACGACTCGATTCACAACGCGATGGTCGTCCACGCCGCGGTCGGCGGCTCCACCAACCTCCTGCTGCATGTGCCCGCCATCGCCCACGCCGCCGGCCTGCGCCGCCCCACGGTCGACGACTGGGCGCGCATTAATCGCGCGGTGCCGCGCCTCGTCGACGTCCTGCCGAACGGCCCGCGGCACTTCGCCACCGTGCAGGTCTTCCTCGCCGGCGGCGTACCCGAGATGATGTTACACCTCCGCCACGCCGGTCTCCTCCGGCCCGGCGCCCGCACGGTCACCGGCCGGACCCTGGGCGAAAACCTGGACTGGTGGGAACGCTCCGAACGCCGGCGACGCCTGCGCGAGAAGCTGTGCGCCCTCGACGGCATCGATCCGGACGACGTGATCATGAGCCCCGCCCGGGCCGCCGCCCGCGGGCTCACCAGCACGATCACCTTTCTCCGCGGCAACCTCGCGCCGGACGGCGCGGTGGTGAAGAGCACCGCCATCGCGCCGCAGGTGATCGGCCCCGACGGCGTCTACCGCCACGAGGGCCCGGCGCGTGTTTTCACTCACGAGGGCACCGCCATCGCGGCCCTCAAGGCCGGCCGCGTGCGGCCGGGCGACGTCATGGTCCTGATGGGCATCGGGCCCGGTATCGGGATGCCGGAGACGTACCAGATCACGTCGGCGCTGAAGCATGTGCAGGGCGGCGAACGCATCGCGCTCGTCACCGACGGTCGCTTTTCCGGCGTCTCCACCGGCGCGTGCCTGGGCCACGTCAGCCCCGAAGCGTGGGCCGGCGGCCCGCTCGCCCGCGTGCGCGAGGGCGACACCATCCGCCTCGTGGTCGACACCCGCCGGCTGGAAGGTTCGGCCGACGTGGTCGGCGTCGCGCCCGAAGAGTGGGCCGCGCGCGGACCGCATCCCGGCCTGCAGCCGGATCCGCGGGTGCCGGCCGACACCCGCCTCTGGGCGGCGCTGCAGGAGGCGAGCGGCGGCACCTGGGGCGGTTGCGTGTACGACGTGGAGAGCATCGTCCGCCAGCTCGAGCGCGGGCGGAGCGCTGCAGTCGGTGGTGGTGCTTAATCCCGAAGGCGCACCGGCTGTCACTCCCGCCGAAATAACCGGTCGCGACTGCAACCGGCGGGCGAGGCGGCGGGAGGGCGCGGTGGCGCGATTACTCCGGGCTGGCGTACGCCGGCTTCCAGGGCCACGGCACGGCGTGGGTTCGTTTCGCCCAGCGGTCCCATTCGCGGACCATCTCTTGCATGCGCGCGGGTTGCGCGGCGGCGAGATCGTGCAGCTCGGAGCGATCGCGGGGGATGTCGTACAACTCCCACGGGCCGTCGGGGCCCTTCGACACCAGCTTCCAGTCGCCCATCCGCAGGGCGCGGTTGCCTTCGTGTTCCCAAAACAACGTTCGCGGCGAGGTGCGGTCCGGGGCGGAGAACCACGGTTGCAGGCTGCGCCCCTCCATCGGCTGCACCTTCCGCCCCGCGCGTTCCGCGGGATAGTTCCCGCCCGCGAGGTCGACGCACGTGGCCATGATGTCGATCAAGTGCCCCGGTTCGTGCACGAATCTCCCCCTCTCTCCCTCTCTCAGTCTCTCCGTCTTGATTCCCCGCGGCCAGTGCGCGATCAACGGCGTGCTGATGCCGCCCTCGTGCACCCAGTGCTTGTAGAGCCGGAAAGGCGTGTTCGACACGTTGGCCCAGCCTTCACCGTAGCCGACATTGCTCTCCGCCGGCCCCGGCATCGGCAGCGGGCCCTTGGTCTTGCCCTTGGCCTTGCCCGCCGGGGGATTGCGCCCGTACGGCTCGGCACAGGCGCCGTTGTCCTGGAGGTAGAGGATGAGCGTGTTCTCGAACTGCCCGTTGGCGCGCAGGGCGGCGACGAGGCGGCCGATGCCCTGGTCCATGTTGTCGATCATGGCGGCGTAAACCTCCATGCAACGCGCCTCCCAGTCCTTGCGCTCGACCTTGGACCAATCGCCCCACTGCGGGCTCAGGCCCCAGGCGGGATCGACGAGCCCCAGTTCCTTCATCCGCCGGTAGCGCGCCTCGCGGATCGGCGTGTAGCCGCCGTCGTAGCGGCCGCGGTACTTCGCGATGTCCTCCGGACGCGCGTGCATCGGCCAGTGGGCCGCGGTGTGGGCAAGATACAGGAAGAACGGGCGGCCCGGCTGTGTGCGGGCGTGTTCGTTGACGAACTTCACCGCGTGGTCGTTGAAGGCGTCGGTGAGGTAGAAGTCCTTCACCGGGTATTCGGGGTCCGCGTCGTACTTGATGCGGGTGTTGTCGCGCTGGAGCGCCGGCGGCCGGAAGAAATTCGAGGCTCCCGGCAGGATGCCGTAGAAGCGATCGAAGCCGCGCTGCAGAGGCCAGTTGTGGCGCGAGGCATTCTCCTCGATGTCCTTGGTCACATGCCATTTTCCCACCGCGTAGGTGCCGTAGCCGGCGCCGCGCATCACCTCCCCGATCGTCACGGTGTCGAGCCGCAGATCGCCGGCGTACCACTCGTTGATCATGGCGGTCGCGCTGTAGGGCGCGCGGTCCGTCATGTAGCCCACGCCGGCCTGGTGCGGATAGAGGCCGGTCAGAAGCGAAGCGCGGGTGGGACAGCAGCGGGCGGTGTTGTAGAATTGCGTGAAGCGCAGTCCGCCGGCGGCGAGGGCGTCGAGATTTGGCGTGGCGATCTCGCCGCCGAAGCAGCCGAGATCGGAGAAGCCGATGTCGTCGCTGAGGATGACGATGATGTTGGGGCGCGGATCGGCGGCGGCCAGGGCGGTGGTGGCGGCCGCGGCGAGGAGAACGGGCGGGAGGCGGGATTTCATGGGTACGGGTCTTTCCGGGTTAGACGGCGGTCGCGGACCAAGGCGTAGCCGCGCTGGAACGAAATGAAAGCGTGGCCGGACACGACACCGCGTTGTTGCTGCGCCCCAACGCGGCTACGCCTCTCGATGCAGCGACGGGGTGCTCGCGTCACCGCGCGGCGCCGTCGCCGATCAAGCGGCGGTTGAGCGCGGCCATGAAGGCGGGCTCCACCTTGATCACGCGGCGATCGTAGGTCATGAGCCCGTTCACCTCGCCCTCGACGTCGCTGGTCTGGGTGTAGACGCCGGCGCACAGGCCGCTGGGCTTCATCGCGATGACGGCTTCGATCTTCTTCGTGAAGGCGGCGAGGAATTCCTCCTTCGACTGGTAGGTCTGGTAGCCCCAGTTGCGCATCCCTGGGTTCCAGAGATGGCCGGTGAGCGGCCAGCCCACGCCGCCGTATTCGCCGAGGACGATGGCGCGTTTGGCGTCCGGCTTGGCCGGGACCGGGACCAAATCGTAGGTGTGGCTGGACGCGATGTCGCCGACGCCGCGATCGAGCCAGCCGGTGGTCCCGAGGACGAGGCGGCTGGCGTCGACCGACTTCACCCAGCGGGTGAGCGCGGCCGTTTCGTACTGGCCCCAGCCCTCGTTGTGCACGACCCAGGTGACGATGCACGGATGGTGGTGCAACTGGCCGAGCATGCGGCGCAGCTCCAGTTCGTGCTGCTCGCGGCTGGTGGAGAGGCGGATGACCTCGCCCTCGTCGATCCGCTGGGTGCGCAGACCCTGGTTGAAGCCGCTCGGCATGTCCTGCCACACGAGGATGCCCAGGCGGTCGCAATGGTAATAATAACGGCGCGGCTCCACCTTGATGTGTTTGCGGAGCATGTTGAAGCCGGCCTGCTTCAGGTACTGCAGTTCCCACACCAGGGCGGCGTCGCTCGGGGGCGTGAGCAGGCCGTCCGGCCACCAGCCCTGATCGAGGGTGCCATGCTGGAAGATCGGCTGGTTGTTGAGGCGGATGGTGGGTTGTCCCGCCACCGGGCCTTCGCCGAGGGCGATCTTGCGCAGGGCGAAGTACGAAGTGACGACATCCAGCGCCGGGCCCTGGACCTCGGCGCGGGCGTAAGCCTCGCGTTCCTTGGCGCCGAAACGCGGGGAAGCGGGCGCCTTCTTGCCCTTTGCCGGGGCCGGAAGGGCCGGCTTCACGCGCACGAGTTCGGCCTTGAGGTCGTAGAGGAAGGGCGAGTCCGGAGACCAGAGACGGGGTTCGTTGATCCGCAGGTAGCCGACGCGGTTGACGCGCATGACGGTCGAAGCCACGGTCCGGCCTCCGGCGCTCGCGGTGAGCCGCACGCCCCACGTGTCATCCTCGATGGCGGTGTCGATCAGCGCTTCGACCTTGACGCGTTTCTGGTCGACTTCGGGGGTGACTCGCAGTTCGGCGAGACGCCGTTCCCGCGGCACGGGTTCGAGCCACACCGTCTGCCAGATCCCCGAGACCGGCGTGTACCAGATGCCGCGCGGATCAAGGATCTGTTTGCCGCGCGGCTGTTCGCCGGCGGAGGTCGGATCCCACACCGACAGCAGGAGTTCGTTGGCCCCGGCGCGGAGATAGTCGGTGAGCTCGAAGGAAAAGGCTCCGGAGCCGCCGGCGTGGCTGCCGACCAAGGCCCCGTTGACCCACACGGTGCTCTCGAAATCGACCGCTTCAAAATGCAGCAGCACACGTTCGCCCTTCCAGGCGTCGGGGACGGTGAAGCTGCGCCGATACCAGAGGCGATCGTTCGGCGTCACCGGTTTGCCCACGCCCGACAGGGCCGACTCGACGCAGAAGGGAACCAGGATCTTTCCGTCGAACGCCGTCGGTGCGACGGCGGTGCGCGGGCGGAGGGCATAGTCCCACAGCCCGTTGAGGGATTGCCAGCGCTCGCGCACGAAGGCGGGGCGCGGGTATTCGGACCAGGCGTTGGCGACGGTGACCTTCTCGCCGAAGGGCGTCATCATCTTCCCGGGGACGGGCTTCCACTCCGCCGCCAGGGCGGAGCCGGAAAGGACACTGAGCATCGCGATCGAGCGGATCAGGGATTTCATGGCGCAAAAATCAGGCGGTTGGACAGGCTGGGTTCACCGCGCAAAGAGCCCGGCGTCGCCGGGAGTTGAATTGAAGTAGGCAAACGCGCCCGCGGCGCCGACCTCGCCGGCGACGTAAAGGCCGGCCCGGATGCCGCGGTCCCAGGGCGGCAGGAAGCTGCCGTCGGTCTCGCCGGCGATCTCGGCCCAGCCCCCATCCGGGGCCGGCACGGCGAACCGGAAGCGGTTGCCGTCGATGCCGGCGAGGCGCAGCCGCAGGGAGTCGCCCGAGCCCGCCGCCACCGGCGCCTCGGCGATCACGGTGCGCTCGCCGCGCCGCTGGCTCCAGAGCTGGAAGGTGCGGCCGTTGGTAACGAGGGCGAGGTGGTTGATCCGATCGCCATAGAGGGCGAGTCCGGCGAAGGCCCCGCCGGTGAGTCGCCGCACGTCGACGGCGGTTTCCGCCACGAAGGACGGCACCGTGATCGACTGCACGGCGGTGGCGGGTCCGTCCGTGACGGTCAGCGTGACCGCGCCGTCTGCCAGGGTCGCGGCGGGCCGGCGGCCGATCGGCCACTGCCAGCCCGGGGCGAGGCTGGCGCCGCGGTCGAATTCGTCGCGGAAGCGGGTGACATCCCCCTGCTGCCGCACGCCGGCCGGCGGCCGTGCCTGGCCGCTGGGACCCTTTCCGCCGTTGATGGCGGGCCAGCCGTCGGCGTCGAACACGACCTCGTCGAGCAGCATCTGGCGCCCGGTGGCGACAAAGCCCTTGGCCGCGTAGGCGTGGTAAAGGAGCCAGAGGCGGCCTTGCGGATCGGTCACGAGGCTGCCGTGGCCGGGGCAGCGCCAGAGATCGTTGGCCGCGAGGATCGGGTTGCGGGCGAATTTTTCCCAGGGGCCCAGCAGGTCGCGGGCGCGGGCGACGCCGAGGGCGTAGTTACAGCCGCGGCCGCAGCAGGCCGCGCCCGAGTAGAACAGGTAGTAATACTCGCCGCGGCGGAGTACAAACGGGCCTTCGACGACGGCGCCCTCCCAGGGCACATCGTTGCGCAGGATCTCGCGCCGCTCGCCCACGAGTTTCAGGCCGTCCTCGCTGAGCCGCTGGATCCAGATCGGCGTCGGCAGCTTGCGGCTGTTGCCATCCTCCTTCCAGAGCAGCCAGCGGACTCCCCTGGCGTCGGTGAACGGCACAGCGTCGATCGAGCCCGCCTCCTGCGCGATCAGTTGGCCGCGATCGGTGTAGGGTCCGCCGGGATGCGGCGCGGTCGCCACCGCCACGGCGAGGCGGTTGTCGTGGCGACGGGCGGTGTAATAGATGAAATATTTCCCGCGGTCGGCGGCGATTTCCGAGGCCCAGAAGCTGCCCTTGGCCCAGGTGGGCGCCTCGGCGAAGACGTAGCCTTTCAGTTCCCAGTTCACCAGGTCGGGCGAGCGCAGCAGCGGAAAGTGCGGCGCCCACTCGGACGACGTCGCCGTCGCCCAATACTCGTCGCCGACGCGGATGAGCGACGGGTCGGGGTAGTCGCCGGCGCGGACCGGATTGCGGTACTGGAAGGCGGCGGGCGCCGAGGCGGCGGGCGCGGCGCTGGTGACGGCAGCCGCCGTGGTGACAAGCAGGGCGAGGAGGCGGGTTTTCATGCGAGAGTCGGACCTGGTCCGGAAAATTCACCCCGGGGCGGGAAAGGGTAGCCGCGCTTGCGATCAGTCCGCCGTAGCCCTGGCGAAGGCGGAAGCGGAGCGAAAGCGTGGCCGGGCGGGAGACCCCGTTGTCGCTGCGCTCCAACGCGGCTACAAGTGGCTGCGACGCGCCGACGCGTTCCGTTACGACAGCTCGGGGTACCGTTCATTCGAGGGGAGGAATTCTCCGGCCGGACCTTCAGAAGGTGAACGTGGTGCTGAGAACCACCTGGCGGCCCTCGATGCGGCCGTAGTGCAGGCCGCGGCCGCCATCCATGTAGGTGGAGCGCAGGATCTCGAGGTCGTCGAAGTCGAGGAGGTTGCGGACGTTGAGCTGCACGCGCCAGCCGAGCGGCCGGCCCGCGATGGGGCGGGTGCGACCGCCGTAGCCGAGCAGCAGGTCGACGAAGGTGAGCGAGTTGCCCCCGATCGGCCGCGTGACGTCGTCGCCGGAGGCGCCGTTGGGATAGACGCGCTGGAAGTAGCCGGTGGTGACCGGCGCCTGCTGCCAGCGCACGCCGCCGCCGAGGTTGAGTCCTTTCAACCAGCCTTCGCTGACGCGGTAGTTGGTGAACAGGCTGCCGCGCCACTGGCGCTGGCGAAATCGCGGCAGCGCGTTGCGCAACTGATCCTCCAGGATCTGCGCGGCGATTTCCTGCTCGTAATACTGGCGCACGGTTCGCGGGTCGGTGTCGGAGATGGCGACGTTGTTCCAGCCGAGGCCGCCGAACTGCTGCCAGACCGGCAGCCGGCGTTCCACCCAGCGGTGGAAGTCGGCGCCCTTGTTGTAGACGCGGGTCTTCTGCTGCCCCACGGCGAGGCGTGCGTCCCAGTTTGAGGTGAGCCGGGCCACCAGGGTGACGTCGAGCCCGCGGCCGATTTTGTCCTCGACCGAGCGATACGCGTTGTTGCCGCGCCCCACCGGATCGTAGCCGTCGGCGGGCACGTCGGCGATGCCGGCCGGCCGATCGGGCCCGCGCAGCCGCTGCTCGATGGCGGGGATGGCGTTGCGCACGGCCTGCCCGTCGCCAATCAGGTTCTTCTGGTGCTCCTTGAAGAAGTTCACGCGCAGCGAGAGGTCGTCGCCGCGGAGGGCGGCGCGGAAGCCCAGGTCGTAGCCGTCGCTGGAGATGCCGGGAAGCAGGCGGTTCTCCGTATCGAGGAACCGGGGCGGGAGGGCGGTGTTGTCCGACTTGCTGGCGAAGAGCGACAGCCACCGCGCGGCATGGAGCACGCCGCCGTAGGAGGAGGTGACCGCCTCGTCGTCGAGTTCGGCGGTGGTGGCGAAGCGCGTCTGCGCGAGGGGCGTGTAGAGCCCGCGGCGGTCGCCCGGCGCCGACTGATCGCCGCGGATGAGGAAGTCGGGGTGAACGAGGAAGCTGCGGAAGCGGTCGAGCCGCTGGCCGGCAAAAAGGTTGAGCCGGTCGCGCAGGAAAAAGCTCTGGAGGGCGACCATGAAGGTATCGATGTCCTTGCGCGAGCCGCCGGTGGCGGAGGAACGGCCGGCGGGGTGGTCGAACATCGTCGCCTGGAAGGACTGGCCGGTGAGGCTGTCGGTGAGCGTCCAGGGACCGAAATAGTCGCGATCGCCGCCGTCGCCGCCGGGCAGGGGCCGGGCGGTGAGGTGGCCGGTGGCGGCGTCGAGGTAATAGCGGCTGCGGATGAAGCGGCTGTTGTTGAGCAGATCGCCGGTGGTGAACGACGGGCTGCCGAGGATCATGGCGCGCGAGTCCTGCGAGCGATCCTCGTCGACCCGCCAGGAAACGAGGCCGGCGAGCCGGTGGCGGCCGAGGTGGCGCGCGGGGTTGGCGAAGTGTTTCGCAAAGTCGAACTCATACGACGTCGTGAGGCGGAACTCCTTGGTGAGGCTGCGCGACTCGGAACCGTTGGCGTAGGATTCAACGAAGAGCCGGCCCGCGTTGGGGTTGAGGGCGGTCTGGCGGTTGGCGGCCGTCCCGCCGGGCAGAAAGCGGTTGGGATCCGCGAAAATGTTGAGCGCCTCCGCCAGTTGAAAGGCGCCGCCCTGCAGTTCCGCGACGGACTCGTAGTTGAAGCCGAACTCCACGAAGAGATCGTTCGTCAGCCGCTGTTCGATCGCGCCGCGCAGGAGCTGCCCGTGGAGGCGGTTGAGCCGCGAGCCGACGCGCACATCGCGGTCGGTCGGGTAGATCGAGCCGTCGATCAGGG
Organism: uncultured Opitutus sp.; assembly: GCA_964504885.1. GTDB lineage: Bacteria > Verrucomicrobiota > Verrucomicrobiia > Opitutales > Opitutaceae > ER46. The sequence goes on along the minus strand of CAZDGC010000041.1, from coordinate 3,037 downwards.
AGGTGTTGCGGGTGTCGGCGACGCCGGCGAGCTGGTTGGGGCCGCGGGTGTTGGCGGAGCCGTTCCAGATGCGCACCGACGGTTCGCCGGCACCGTAGGCCACGACTCGCAGGGCGTTGTTGTTGCGGTTGAGCAGCGGATAGGCGGCGGGCGTGACGGCGGCATTGCCGGCGGAGTTGTCGTAGAGCGGGCGGCCGGCCGCGATCCAGGGCGAGACGAAGTCGTAGGAGAGGTAATTGCTGGCCGGGGAGGCGCGCTGGCTGACGCGCTCCGCGCTGAGACGGATGGAGGTGTGGCGGAACGGCCGCCAGGTGGCGGTGCCGAAGAGGCGTTTCTGGTGGTTGGAGGCGTCCTCCACGGAGGTCTTGGCGTCGTGGGTGACGGCGGCGAGCCGGACCGCCAGCTTCCGCGGCACGACCTCGCGGTTGACGTCGAGGGTGGAGCGGAAGGATCCATTGTTGTCGGTCCGGAAGGTCACCTCGTGGCGGTTGCGGAGCAGCGCGCGCTTGGTGGAAAGGTCGATGGCGCCGCCGGCGTTGCCGAGTCCGAAGAGGATCGATTGCGGGCCGTTGGCGATGGTGACGCGCTCGATGTGATAAAACTCGCTCGGGAGGTTGGTGGCGTAGAAGTCGGCCGACTGGGTGATGGCATCGAAACCGCGGGCGCGGCCGCCGGCGCGGGTGTTGAGGATGCCGTCGTTGGGCCCGGTGTTCTGCTCGTTGGGCCCGCCGTTGTTGGTGGTGAAGGCGACGGCCTCCTCGAGGTTGGTGGCGCCGATGTCGTTGAGGAAGTCGATCGTCATCACATCGATCTGCGCGGCGATGTCCTTCAGCGGGGTGTTGACGCGGCTGCCCGCGAGCGAGCTGGTGGCGACGTAACCTTTGTCGGCGTCGGCGGTGATGAGAAACGGCGAGAGCTCGACCACCTCCTCGCGGGCGGCGCCGGCGGGGGCCGGGGGTGACGGCGCCGCGGCGGAGGCGGGGGCGGCCAGCAGGGAGGCGAGGACGATTCCGGCCACGAACCGGTGGGGCTGGAGGCGGGCGCCGCGGTCGAGGCGAACCTGATTGGACCGGAGGCAGGCAACTGTCCCGGGTACGGTGACCACTGGGGGAGGCAGGGCGGGAGGAGCGGGATTCATGGCGGCAGGGTTTGGTGCGGACCGGGCGCCGATCGTGCACGCCCGGTCGACCCGCAAGCATGCGCGGGCCGGGGCGGCCACTCAAGCTCCGGCGCCGCACATTCGACCGACAAATCCGCACCTCGCGACGAGTGGTCGTGGCGTTCGCCCTGAGGTCCACCCGGCGGTGGCACCAGTTGTGGCGATTCCCTCCGAGGGTGTCGCCTGGGTCGATGATCTGGAGGGCGGCGCTCTGTCGCCGCCGCGACCGTACCTGCGGTGCCGAGGGACCGGCGCCCTCCGTCGACCGGGCATCGTGAACTTTCCTGAACGCCCTCTCAGGCGAAGAGCTTGGTGAGCACCTTGCCGTGGACGTCGGTGAGGCGGTAGTCGCGGCCCTGGAAGCGAAACGTCAACCGCGTGTGGTCGAGGCCGAGCAGGTGCAGGAGGGTGGCGTGGATGTCGTGCACGTGAAAGGGGTCCGACACGGCGTTGAAGCCGAGTTCGTCGGTCTCGCCGATGACGTGGCCGGCTTTCACGCCGCCGCCGGCGAACCACAGGGTGAAGGCGTCGATGTGGTGGTTGCGGCCGGTGGTGTCGCGGTTTTCTCCCATGGGGGTGCGGCCGAATTCGCCGCCCCAAATCACGAGGGTGTCGCGCAGCAGGCCGCGGGCCTTGAGGTCCTGGACGAGGGCGGCCTGGCCCTGATCGACCTCGCGGCAGACTTTTTCGAAGTCGCCCTGGAGATTCTCGCCCGGGCCGCCGTGGCTGTCCCAGTTGGTATGATACAACTGGACGAAGCGCACGCCGCGTTCGACGAGGCGGCGGGCGAGCAGGCAGTTGCGGGCGAACGAGGGCCGGTCGCGTTCGATGCCGTAGCGGCGGAGGGTGGCTTCGCTTTCGGAGGAGAGGTCGATGAGGTCGGGGGCGCTGGCCTGCATGCGGGAGGCCATCTCGTAGGCGGCGATGCGGGTGGCGATTTCGGGATCGCCGGTGGCGACGGCGCGCTGGAGGTTGAGGTCGCGGAGGGCGTCGATCGTCTCGTGCTGGCGGGCGGCGGAGATGCCGGCCGGCGTGGTGAGGTTGAGGATGGGTTCGCCCGTGCCGCGGAACGGCACGCCCTGGTACGTGGTCGGCAGGAAACCGGAGCCCCAGTTGACGGCGCCGCCGCGCGGGCCGCGCGGGCCGGACTGGAGGACGACGAAGCCGGGTAGATCCTGGCATTCGCTGCCGAGGCCGTAGTTCAGCCAGGAGCCCATGCTCGGTCGGCCGAACTGGCCCGAGCCGGTGTTCATGAAAAGCTTCGCCGGGGCATGGTTGAAAAGGGTGGCCTGGCAGCTCTTCACGAGCGTGATGTCGTCGACGATCTTCGCGGTGTGAGGGAACAACTCGGACACCCACATGCCGCTCTGGCCGTGGCGGGCGAAGGTGCGGCGCGTTCCCATCAGGCGGGTGCCGTGGCTGCTGTCCATGAAGGCGAACCGCTTGCCTTCGAGGAACGACGGCGGGATGGGCTGGCCGTTGAGTTCGATCAGCTTGGGCTTGTAGTCGAAGAGTTCGAGCTGGCTGGGGCCGCCGGCCATGAAGAGGTAGATGATGTTTTTCGCGCGGGCGGGGAAATGCGTGGGGCGGGGCGCGAGCGGATTGGGGGGCGCGCTGGCGGGGTCGGCGGGAGTGTCGGGAGCGGCATGGACGCGGGCGCTCCGGGACAGGGAGGCAAGGGCGATGCCGCCGAGGCCGACGGCGCAGCGGCTGAGGAAGTGCCGGCGGGTCTGGTGGGCGAGGAGATCAGGCAGCGGGCTTGGAGGCGTCATGCGGGAGGGTGGCGCGTCGGCCGATCGGGAGAGGCGAGTGGGGGAAGAAAGCGGGAGGAGGAGGGGCGAAGGAGAGAGTCCCGCTTCTGACGATGCGGGCCGCGAC
>CAZDGC010000040.1:0-52302 GCA_964504885.1 uncultured Opitutus sp. | reverse complement strand
TCAAGGTCGTGCCGCCCGGCATCGGCATCGTGCACCAGGTGAACCTCGAGTACCTGGCCAAGGGAGTGCTCACCGACGGCAACGGTGTGTGCTATCCGGATACGCTCGTAGGCACCGACTCGCACACCACGATGATCAACGGCATCGGCATCGTGGGCTGGGGCGTCGGCGGCATCGAGGCCGAGGCCGGCATGCTCGGCCAGCCGGTGTACTTCCTCACCCCCGACGTGGTGGGCGTTTACCTCACCGGCGCGCTCCGCGAGGGCGTGACGGCCACCGACCTGGCGTTGACGGTGACGCAGATGCTCCGCAAGGCGAAGGTCGTGGGCAAGTTCGTCGAGTTCTACGGTCCCGGGGCGGCGGCGCTGCCGGTCGTTGACCGCGCGACCATCGCCAACATGGCGCCGGAGTACGGCGCGACGATGGGCTTTTTCCCGATCGACGAGGAGTGTTCGAACTATCTTCGCGCCACGGGCCGCGACGAGAGGCATGTCGCGCTCTACGAGGCGTACTACAAGGCGCAGGGCCTGTGGGGGATCCCGCAGCAGGGCCAGATCGACTACTCGACGGATCTCGCCCTCGACCTCGCGACGGTCGTACCCAGCGTGGCCGGCCCGAAGCGCCCGCAGGACCGCATCGAGCTGCCCAACCTGCAGCGCGAGTTTTTCCAGGCGTTTCAGCGTCCGGTGACGGAGAATGGCTTCGGCAAGGCGCGCGCGACCTATGCGAAGAGCGTGAAGGTCCAGACGACCGCGAAGAAGAACGCCAGGCTCGGCAACGGCTCGGTGGTCATCGCCGCGATCACGAGCTGCACGAATACGTCCAACCCGAGCGTGATGCTCGCCGCCGGCCTGCTCGCGAAGAAGGCCGTGGAGAGGGGCCTCAAGGTGAATCCGGCGGTGAAGGCCTCCCTGGCCCCCGGCTCGCGCGTGGTGACCGACTACCTCAAGAAGACCGGCCTGCAGCGGTACCTGAACAAGCTCAAGTTCAACACCGTGGGCTACGGCTGTACCACCTGCATCGGTAATTCCGGCCCGCTCGATGCCAACCTCGAGGAGGCGGTCGTGAAAAACGATCTCATCACCGCTTCGGTGCTCTCGGGCAATCGCAACTTCGAGGCGCGGGTGCACCAGAACGTGAAGGCGAACTTCCTGATGTCGCCGCCGCTCGTCGTGGCCTTTGCCCTTGCGGGCCGCGTCGACCTCGACCTGAGCTGCGAGCCCCTCGGCACGGGCAAGGACGGCGCGCCGGTCTACCTGGCCGACCTTTGGCCGACGCTCGGCGAGGTGCGCGATGCCATGCAGGCGGCGTTGAAGCCCGAGGTGTTCCGCAAGCTCTACCAGGACTTCGCGGCGCAGAATCCGAAGTGGAACGAGATTCCCGCCTCGGTGGGCAACGTTTACGAATTCGACGCCAACTCGACCTACATCCAGGAGCCGCCCTTCTTCGCCAACTTTGGCCTGCAGCCCGGCACGATTGCCGAGATCACGGGCGCCCGCGCGCTCGGCATCTTCGGCGATTCGGTCACGACGGATCACATCTCGCCGGCCGGCGCGATCAAGAAGAGCTCGCCGGCGGGCCGCTTCCTGCTGGAGAACGGCGTGGCCTTCGAGGACTTCAACTCCTACGGCTCGCGGCGGGGCAACGACCGCATCATGACGCGCGGCACCTTCGCCAACGTCCGGATCAAGAATTTGATGCTGGGCGGCAAGGAGGGTGGCAACACGATCTACCAGCCCACGGGGGAGGAAATGTCGATTTACGATGCGTCGGCGAAGCACCTCGCCGCCGGCACGCCGCTAATCGTCATCGCCGGCCAGGAGTACGGCACGGGATCATCGCGCGACTGGGCCGCCAAGGGAACAAACCTCCTGGGCGTGAAGGTCGTCGTGGCGCAAAGCTTCGAACGCATCCATCGCTCGAACCTGGTCGGAATGGGCGTGCTGCCCCTGCAGTTCAAGGAGGGGACGACGGCGCAGACGCTGCAGCTCAACGGCAGCGAGACCTACGATGTCGTGGGGCTCTCGCCCGCGCTGAAGCCGCAGCAGGATCTGATCCTGCGGATCACGCGCCAGGACGGTTCGGTCGAGGAGGTGAGCGTGCGCTGTCGCATCGATACCCCCATCGAGATCGATTATTACCAGCATGGTGGCATCCTGCCTTATGTGCTGCGGCAGATCGTGGCGCGCACCTGAGTCGCGGCGGCAGGTCCGGCCGTGCGGCGCGGGCGAGGCTTTGCCCGGTCGGACCTCCGCCCGGCGCCGCCGCTCTGCCTGCCTCGGCGGCAGATCGAAACGGCGCCGGACTGCTGCAGCGATTTAGTCGGACTTGTCTGCCCCCGGAATTGCGCCGATAGTGGAGGCTTCATGCCCGAGATCCCGAACAAGCCCGTGTATCTGGTCGATGCGGAGTCCGACCCGGTGGTGGTGCGGATCGAGGGTCGCGCGTGTTTCCAGAACAGCGGGTGCCTGCGGGACTTCATTGCCGAGATGCTGGCGCAGGGCCGCCTGCGGTTCGTGTTGGATTTCCAGGCCTGTGCGAGCATGGACAGCACGTTTCTCGGCGTGTTGGCGGGCGCGGCGATCGAGATGCGGCGTACGGCGCCCCAGGGCAGCCTGGTGGTGGCGCGGGCGGGAGCCCGCAATGTCGAATTGATGCGCAATCTCGGGCTGCACCGGTTGCTCACCATCGAGACCGAGGGGACGGTGCTGGGCCTGCAGCACTGCGACACCGCGCTGCAATGCCGGCGCCAGTCGGAGGCGGAGAACGCCCGGCTGGTGCTGGAGGCGCACGAAAACCTGGTGGCCGCAGATGAGGCGAACCGGCCGAAATTTCAGGATGTGCTGACGTTTTTCCGCGCGCGGGCCGAGCAGAAGTAGCCGGCCGCGGGGCGGCCTCACAAAACGGATTTGCATTCGGCGGGAGCGGCCCTTCCCGTTGCCGGATGACTGCTGCTGCCGCGCCCGCCACCCTGGACCGCCTTAGCCTGCCCGATGCCGGCGGGCATTTCGGCCGCTATGGCGGTGTGTTTGTGCCGGAGACGCTGATGACGGCCCTGCAGGAACTCGGCGACGCTTATGCCGCAGCCCGGGTCGACCCGGCGTTCCAGCAGGAGCTGCGGCATCATCTGAAGGAATTCGCTGGGCGACCGACGGAGCTGTATCTGGCGGAGCGGTTGACGGAGCATTGCGGCGGCGCGAGAATTTACCTCAAGCGCGAGGATCTGCTGCACACCGGCGCGCACAAGATCAACAACGCCCTGGGGCAGGCGCTGCTGGCCCGCCGCATGGGCAAGCGGCGCGTGATCGCCGAAACCGGAGCCGGGCAGCACGGCGTGGCGACGGCGGCGGTGTGCGCGAAGTTTGGCCTGGAGTGCGTCGTTTACATGGGGGCGGTCGACATGGAGCGGCAGGCGCTCAATGTCTTCCGGATGCGGCTGATGGGCGCGGAGGTCCGCGGAGTGGAAGCCGGGCAGAAGACCCTCAAGGAGGCGATCAACGAAGCCATGCGCGACTGGGTGACCAACGTTCGCGGCACCCACTACATCCTCGGATCCGCGCTCGGCTCACACCCGTATCCGATGATGGTGCGGGACTTTCATCGCGTCATCGGCCGGGAGGTGCGCGAGCAGATCCAAGCCCGCGAGGGGCGGCTGCCCGACGAAATGGTTGCCTGCGTGGGCGGAGGCTCGAATGCCATCGGCTTCTTCTTCGATTTCCTGGAGGAGCCGGGTGTGCGGCTGGTTGGAGTCGAAGCCGGGGGACGCGGCCTCCGCCGGGGCGAGCACGCGGCGCGGTTTGAGGGCGGCAAGCTCGGCGTGCTGCAGGGCTGCAAGACGTACCTCCTGCAGAACGACGACGGTCAGATCGAGCTCACGCACTCCGTGAGTGCCGGACTTGATTACGCGGCAATCGGCCCGGAGCACGCCTACTACCGCGATTGTGGACGGATCGAGTTTGCCTACGCCTGCGACGACGAGGTGCTGGAGGTGTTTCAGCTTTGCTCGCGGCTTGAAGGCATCATTCCGGCCCTGGAGAGTACGCACGCCCTCGTCCACGGTTTGAAGCGGGCGCGGCAGATGAGGCGCGATCAGATTCTCGTCATCAACCTTTCGGGCCGCGGCGACAAGGACGTGCAGCAGGTGCAGGGGCTGCTGGAAGCGAAGCGATGAAAAGCATGACCGGTTATGGTCGGGCGTCGGCGGCCATGGAGGGCTTTACGCTGACGGTGCAGGTCAGCTCAGTGAACCGGAAGTCGCTGGATCTGACGATTGCGCTGCCGGAGGAGTGGGAGTCCCTGGAACCACGGGTCGGCGAACTCGTGCGGCAGTTCGCCACTCGGGGCAAGGTGCACGTCGACCTGGAGGTCACGGGCGCCCCGGCGGAGGCTGAAGCCGCCTGGGACGACGAGGCGGCGGCGACCGCGCTTGATCGACTGCAGACCTTTGCGGCGCGCGAGAACGTGGAGTTTCGCCCGACGGCCGAGCTGCTCTGGAGCATCGTCAATGCCCAGCGGAGGGCGGTGAAGCTGCCGTCATCCGAGGCTGCGCAGGGCGTGGTGATCGAAACTCTGGGCGAGGCGTTGCGGAGTTTTGCTGCCATGCGGGCGCGAGAGGGCGAGGCGCTGCTGGTCGATTTCATCCGGCGGGGCGAAAACCTGCACCGGCAGGTCGAGATCGCGGCGGGCCGGGCGCCGCAGGTGCCGGCATACTACCGCGGACAACTGCTCAAACGCCTGCGCGAGGCGGGACTGGAACTCGATCTCGACGACGAGCGGGTATTGCGCGAAATCGCGCTGTTTGCGGATCGGTGCGACATCTCCGAGGAAATCACACGGTTGCGCTCCCACCTGGAGCAGTTCGCGGGGTTGTTGAAATCGGAGGGCGAGATCGGTCGCAAGGCGGAGTTTCTGCTCCAGGAAATCGGGCGCGAGGTGAACACGATCGGTTCCAAGGCGAACGACTTGGTGATCGCGCGGGCGGTAATCGAGTTGAAAAACGAGGTCGAACGCGTCCGCGAGCAGATGGCGAACGTGGAGTAGGGGCAACGATGCTCCGGGGAGGTCGGCCCCGCGGCTGGCCACCCTGAGGCCGACAACTCACGGCTCCGCCGGTGTCCGGAGCGATTGCCAGAGGTAGAGCAGCACGCCGATGCAGATTCCGGAGTCGGCGACGTTGAAGGTCGGGTAAATGTAACTGCCGAAGTGCAGGTCGATGAAATCGATCACGTGCTTGTGCACCAGGCGGTCGATGAGGTTGCCCACCACGCCACCGCAGAGCAGGCCGAAGCTCACCTGGGTGGTCCGGTGCCTCAGGCCCAGCGTGTGCCGCCAGAGAAAGATCGCCAACAGGGTGCCCACGGCAAGGGCGGCGAGCAACACGCTCTGGCCGGACAGCATGCTCCACGCAGCGCCGGTGTTGCCGACGTGGATGATGTAGAAGAAGCCCCGGATCACTTCGATGTCCTGCCCGAAACCATGCGAATGCAGCGGGTTGTACGGGATGCGCGCGACGATCCAGAGCTTGGTCGTTTGATCGAGGACCAGGAGGGAGGCCGCGATGATCCAGAGGACGCGATAGGCCCTCAGCCGGGCGACCAGCGGCGGACGGACGGTGGGAGTCGGGGGGATTTCCGGAGTCGGCGCCGGTGGGCGGGGTAGGTCCGGGGCGGTCGACATGGGCGGGCGTGGTCGGAGCCGGGCGGATCGACGGCTACTCGCCGCCGTCTTCGTCCATCATCTTGCCGCCCTCTTCGCCGATTTCACCGAAAAGACCGGCCTGCGTGCGGGCGCGATGCCGGTTGCGCTCCAGTTCCTTTTGCGCCTCGGCCGAATACCGGGTGAAGGGCACCGCCAGCAGACGTTCCTTGGCAATGGGCTTCTGGGTAATCTCGCAAGTACCGTAACTGCCGTCGTGGATTCGCTTGATGGCAGCATCGATCTCGGAGAGCGCCTCCTGTTCGCTCGCCACCATGCTGAGCGCGAAGTCACGGTCGAAGGTGTCAGTGCCGGCGTCGGCCATGTGCTGGCCGTAAGCCGACAGGTCGCCGGCGTCGTCCTTGGCCGATCGCTTCAGGGTCTCTTCGGAATGGCGCTCGATTTCCTCGGTGAGATGCGAACGCAGATCGAGGAGGAGCTTGTAGTACCGCTTGAACTTCTCCGGGACGTCCTTGTCGGACAGCGAGGGCGCGGGTTTGCCGGATCGAGGGTTGAAACCGAGGATGTCTGCGAGCGAGGCGGCCTTGACGTGCTGGGGCTTGGCCTTGGTGAGTTCGTGGGTGGCCGCGTGTTTGTTGGCGGGTGACGCCGACTTGGCGGGCGCCTTGGCCGGGAAGGGCGTGTTGGTTTTGCTGCTGACGGTCTGCGCGATGGCGCGGACTTCATCGAGGCTGAACGCAATGGGTTTGGTCGCGGTCTTGCGCTTGAGGATGCTGTCGCGCAGCGCGGTCTTTTTGGACGGCTTTTCCATGGTGGGAGAACGGTTTTCGGCGGCGTGCCCTGCCTTGACCGGAGAAGGCGCGCGTCCGGTCGTCTTGGTGGCAGACGATTTCGGACCCGCAGACTTGCCGGCGGACGCCTTGGCCGCGGCCGGCTTGGCGGCGGCAGCCTTGGGAGTCGGCGTCGGCGCGGGCTTGGCGGCAGGCTTCTTGGCAGGGACGTGTTTTTTCGTGGCCATGGGGTGCGGTTCGGGGTCGATGGGCACTAGCCCGGTTGCTGACCAGCGCGGATTGAGGTCGGGTGCCGCGGAAACAGGCGGATGACCTCAGCACTGGGAGAATGGTTGGAGGGGGAGAAGTGGATAAGGGTTAGGACCGGGAAGGAATCCCGCGCCTTGAGCGATGCGGCGCCGGTGGTTGAATGGCCGCAAGACGGCATAGGACGCAGGGGGGAGCGGCACGGTTGGAGAACGAACCGGGTTACGGGGCGAGGGCGGCTGCGCAACGCGGGCAAAGATCGCCGTGCGGTGTTGCCGGCAGCGCGGTAACCCAGCGCCAGCACCGCGGGCAGCGCACGAGGCCGAGTTCGCTGCAGGGCCGGACCTGAACCTGCAGGGATTCGCCGGCAGCGGGGGCGAGCGAAACCTCGGAGACGATGAACAGTTCGGGGAGGAGCTCGCGGTGCTGGGAGAGCAGGTCCGGCAGCCCGGCGCTCTCGCCGGACGCGGGCGGGATTAACGTCACCGCCGCATCGAGCGACTTGCCAAGGCGACCGGCGGCCCGTTGGGGTTCGATCGTCTCGTTCACCTGACTTCGCACTCGCAGCAGGGCGGCGATTTCGGTGTCGAGAGGGGGGTCGAACCAGGCCGCGGTCGTTTGCGGCCAGTCTTCGAGCTGCACCGAGCCGTTCGTGAACTCCTTGCCGGCCATGGCGAAGCTCCAAGCCTCGTCGCAAGTGAACGGCAGCACCGGTGCCAGCAGTCGCACCAAGGTGTGGAAAATCTCGTGCAAAGCGGTCTGTGAGGAGCGGCGCAGGGGCGAGCGAGTGGCGTGGGTGTAAAGCCGATCCTTCAGAATATCGTGATAGACGGCCGACAGCGTGACCGAGCAGAACTGGTTGCAGAGCTGGTACACACGGTGGAATTCGTACGCCTCGTAGGCGGCGGTGCATTCGCGCGACAGGACTGCGGTCTGGTGCAGGGCCCAGCGGTCGATCGAGTCGAGGTGCGCGATTGGCACGGCATCGCGGGAGGCGTCGAAATCGAACAGATTCGAGAGCTGAAAGCGCAGCGTGTTGCGGATGAGACGGTAGCTTTCTGCGACCACGTTGAGGATGCTGCTGGGGTTCTTGAGATCCTTGTCGAGATCGGAGACCCGGATGTCCTCGCGGAAATCCTGCGAAGCGATCCACCAGCGAATGACGTCCGCACCGTACTGGGCGACGTAATTATCCGAGGTTGGCGGCTTTTCGTACTGACCGGACTTGGAGATTTTCCTGCCGTCCTTGCCGACGATAAAGCCGTGGGTGAGGACTGCCTTGAAGGGAGCCGCCTGGTAGGCGATCACACTCGTCCAGAGCGAGGATTGGAACCAGCCGCGGTGCTGATCGCTGCCCTCGAGGTAGAGGTCGGCGGGCCAGGTGGTGCCGCCGAGCCCGCGCCGCAGGGTGGCGGCATGCGAGCTGCCGGAATCGATCCAGACGTCGAGGGTGTCGCGACCACAGGTGAGTTCCGAGGCCGGCGGCCAGCCGGCCGGCAGGGACATACCTGCGAGGACTTCGGTCGCCGGCTGATCGTACCAGAAATTGGTACCGTGCTGCTCGAACCGGTCGGCAAGGGCGCGGACCACGCCGGCGTCGAGGTACGCGTTCTTCCGGGCATCGTAGAATGCCGGGATGGGCACGCCCCAGGCGCGCTGGCGGCTGATGCACCAGTCCGGCCGTGACTCCACGGCGGCGCGAATGCGGGACTCGCCGTGGGCGGGAATCCAGCCCTGGCAATCGGCAATCCGCCCGATTTCGCGCTGCGCTGCAGCCCGGTGTCCACCCCGATCGAGCGACACGAACCACTGGTCGACGGCCCGGAAAACAATCGGCGTCTTGGAGCGCCAGCAGTGAGGGTAGCTGTGCGAGAGCTTCTGTTTCGCGAATAGCGCGTTGGCGGCGGCGAGTTTCCTCAGCACTGCCACGTTGGCGGGCGAGGTTCGTTTGGCGGCGAGATCTTCGACCGATTCCAGCGTGGTCAGCCCCACCAGGTCGGCGGGGATGCGGCCATCGTCAAGGTAGCGGCCGTCGTTCCCCACGGGGCAGTAGATTTCGAGCTGGTAGCGCAGGCCGGTGAGGTAGTCCTCGGCGCCGTGGCCGGGTGCGGTGTGCACGCAGCCGGTGCCGCTGTCGGTTGTGACATAGTCGGCGACGACCACCGGCGCGGCGCGGCCTATGAAGGGATGACGCGCGGCCAGGCCCTCGAGATCGGCGCCGCGGACGGAGTGCACGACCTTCGCGGCATCCGGGGCGAGGCCGGCGGCGGCCAGCACGGAACCGAGCAGCGCCTGGGCCACGATCAAGCTTTCGTTGCCGAGATCGGCAACGACGTAGTCGACTTCCGGATGCACCGCGATCGCCAGATTGGCTGGAATGGTCCAGGGAGTGGTGGTCCAGATCAGCACGGAAAGCGGCTGGCTGGCGGGCAGGCCGCGGCTCGCGGCGTCGGCGGCGGGCACCGGAAAACGCACCCAGATGGAGGGTGAAACGTGGTCCTTGTATTCGATTTCAGCCTCGGCGAGCGCCGTCTCAAAGGGGATGCTCCAGTAGACGGGTTTCTTGCTGCGGTAAACAAGTCCCTGTTCGACGAAACTCGCGAAGGTCCGGACAATGTCGGCCTCAAAGGCCGGCGCCTTGGTCTTGTATTCGCTGGCCCAGTCGGCAAGGACGCCGAGCCGCTGGAACTGGGCCTTTTGTCGCGCGATCCAGGTTTCGGAAAACGCATCACACCTGGCACGCAATTCGGCGATGGAGAGCGTGAGGTTTTTTTCCTGCAGTTCGCGCGAGACCTTCTGCTCAATTGGCAGGCCGTGGCAGTCCCAACCCGGGACGTACGGCGTGCGAAAGCCCCGCATCGACTTGTAGCGGTTGATGAAATCCTTGAGGGACTTGTTCAGCGCGGTGCCGATGTGAACGTCGCCGTTGGTGAACGGCGGACCGTCATGGAGTACAAACGCGCGCCCGCTGGCCGTCCGCTTTTCCTGCAGGCGCGCATAGAGCCCAATCTTTTCCCAATGTGCCACCCGGCCCGGCTCGCGTTGCGCGAGGTTGGCGCGCATCGGAAAGTCGGTGCGCGGAAGATGCAATGTATCTTTCAGATCCTGGGCCATGCCAAACAAAAGGGGCGAGACGCTAGGGTGCACGGAAGGAGAGTCAAGGGTGGCTTGGGGATTACGTCGGCGGGGGGTGTGCCGTCCTTTGAGCGACGCGGGCAGGCACATCGGCAAGGGGGGGATTCGCGCGGTCCACAAGACGGCGTTGGCGATGGCGCCGGCCCGTTACGGCAGGCGCGAGGCTCCGCCGCCGCGTTGCGCTTCAAAGTCTGCTGGCGCGATAGCCGCACAGATCCCCATCATCCTTCCGAGACCCCGCGAAAAAGGGCCGGCCACTTTACGGCCGGCCCTTTTGTCGGGCAGGGATCTGGCCAGCGATTAGTTGCGGCCGGCTTTTTCAGTCTTCCGAGCGCGGCTCTCGACGAACTCACGGATCACCGCCATGCGTTCCCGCTGCCGGTTCTCCTGTTCGATCTCATCGAGGGTGCGGATGGACTCGTTCTTCGTGATCGCCCGGCGCATTTTGTTCAGGGCGAGATACTCAAGCTGGCGAATGCGTTCGCGCGTGACATTGAATTTCCTGCCGACCTCCTCGAGGGTGAGTTCCTCCCGTCCTTCGAGGCCGAAGCGAAGCTTGATGATCTCCGCCTCGCGAGCATCGAGCGAATTCACCATGGAATTCAGGTCATCGGTCAGGTTCTTCTCGCGGAGTCCTTCGTACGGATCGAGGGTGCTCTCGTCGCCCACAATTTCACCGAAAGTCGCCGAGTCACTGTCTTCTCCCACCGGCGCATCAAGGGAGGCGGGACGGACGCTCACCGATTTCAGGTGTGCCACCTTGGAGGTGGGGACCTGAAGCTCAATCGCGAGTTCCTCGTCCGTGGGCTCGCGCCCGAGTTGTTCGGTGAGAATCATCGCGGTGCGCCGCATCTTGGAGATCTTGTCCACCAAGTGCACCGGCAGGCGGATGGTTTTGCTTTGGTTGGCGAGCGCGCGCTTGATCGACTGCTTGATCCACCAGGCTGCGTAGGTGGAGAGCTTGCCACCCTTGCGGGGGTCAAAGCGCTCGACGGCCTTGACGAGACCGATGTTGCCTTCGCTGATGAGATCGAGGAGTGGCAGTCCGAAGTCCTTGTAGTCCATCGCGATTTTCACCACGAGGCGAAGGTTGGCGGAGATCATGTGATCACGAGCCGCCTTGTCTCCCCGGCGGATTCGCTTGGCGAGAGCCACCTCCTCCTCGATGGTGAGGAGGGGCGTCTTGGCTATTTCCTGCAGGTAGAGTTGGAGGTTGGAGCGTTCGCCGTGCGCAATTGGCTCGGCGGGAGGAGGTTCAGGCTTCTCGAGGAACGACGGCGGGGCATCCAGGGCCGCGGCGTCGAACGTGGTGGTTGAGGTCTCAGAGCCAACCGAATCATCCGTGGCAGTGAGAGCGCGGAGCGACTTGGTCTTAGTGGGCATGGCGGGATGGGAAAGTAAGAGGGACTAGGGCGAAGGTTGTTCCGTGCACCGTAGCGTTTTTCGTTCCAACTTGTACTACGCGTGAGGTGTGAGGGCGGATGCGGCGGGAAAACGAGATCGGAGTGCAACGCTGGCGCATTCCAGTGTGCCAGCGAGGCACCAAAGGTAACAAACGTGTCACCGGTTGCGCCGGGGACGGGGTGGGTACTTTGGGGCGGGCGGAGGGAAGCCGGGGGCGGCGCGGACGTCAAGATTCCGGCCAATCGGCGACTAGAATTGCTCCGCCATGGCGACGGCCTTGAAGAGAGCGGACGCCTTGCTGATGGTCTCCTGGAACTCGGAGGCGGGGACCGAATCCGCGACCACACCGGCCCCGGACTGGATATGGATGCGACCGTCCTTGAGCAACGCGGTTCGCAGCATGATGCAAGTGTCGAGGTTGCCGTCGTATCCGACGTAGCCAAGGGCGCCCGCGTAGAAACCGCGTTGGGTGGTTTCGTACTGCGCGATAATCTGCATCGCCCGGACCTTGGGGGCGCCGGTGACCGTGCCGGCTGGGAACGTGGCGCGAAGGAGATCGTAGGCGGTCTTGTCGGCCGAGATTAGTCCTTCGACCTGCGACACGATGTGCATGACATGCGAGTAGCGCTCAATGACCATCATCTCCGGCACCTTGACGCTGCCATAGCGGCAGACGCGACCGATGTCATTGCGGGCGAGGTCGACCAGCATGAGATGTTCGGCACGCTCCTTTTCGTCGGCGAGGAGTTCCCGTTCCAAGGCGGCGTCCTCGGCCTGGGTCGCGCCTCGCCGGCGCGTGCCGGCGATCGGGCGAATTTCGACCCGCCCGTCGGTGAGTCGCACATGGACCTCGGGCGAGGCTCCCACGATGGCGAAATCGCCTGCCTCCAGGATGAACATATACGGCGAGGGGTTGACCGTGCGGAGAGCGCGGTAGAGGTCCAGGGCTGAACGCTCGAACGGCCGGGAGAACCGCTGTGAGGGAACGAACTGGATGATGTCGCCGGAGCGGATGAACTCCTTTCCGTCCAGTACGACCTGTTCGAAAGCCGCGGGAGTGAAATTGCCGGGCGGGACGGTGATGGCGGGAACTTCGGCGAGCGGGGCCGGCGCCAGCGTGCTGGGGTGTCGCAGCAGGTCAAAAAGCTCGCGCAGTTCCGAGACGGCGGCCGCGTAGGCCGCACCGGCCTCCGCGGTGGTCGGGACATGGGCGTTGACACAGAGTCGCAGCGTCTGCTTGGCGCGGTCGAAAATCAGCAACGAGTCCGCCAACATGAAGTAGAGCAGCGGAAGGCCGAGCTCGTCCCCCGCGGGCGTGGGTACCGTGGTCTCGATGCGGCTGACGTATTCGTAGCCCACGAATCCCACGGCGCCGCCGGTGAAGCGCGGGAGTCCTGGCAGGGGAACAGGCCGGTAGCCGCGCATTTCCGCCTCGATCAAGGTGAGGGGATCGTGCGGCGTAGGGATCGTTTCCGGGATGCGCCCCGGGATGCGCACTTCTGTGGTTTCCGCCCCACAGGCGAAAATCTTGCGGGGCCGGCAACCGATGAAGCTGTAGCGAGAGAGGTTTTCGCCGCCTTCCACCGATTCGAGCAGGAACGACGGGCCGGCAGACTTGAGTTTCGCGTAGGCCGAGACCGGCGTTTCGAAATCCGCCATCAGGTCGGTGTAGACCGGAATGACGTTTCCTTCCGCGGCCAGGCGGGCGAATTCGTCGTGGGTCGGGTGGATGTTCATCGGTGGAAGCGACGGTTAATGCGGGGCGGCACAGGGTGCCGCAAGGCGAATGACCTCGTCGCCAGCCTGGTGACAGGCGGGATGGAATGACCGTGGCTACTGTTTACGGGCCGAGAAGCGCCCGCTGGGCTTGGCGGGGTCGTACGCCGGATTGGGAATCGGGAACTTCGCACCGACCTCTTTCTGCCAGGCGTGCAACTCATCCTTCAAGCGGGCGACTCGCGTCGGTTCGCGGGAGGCGAGGTCGTTCTGTTCGCCGAGATCGTCAGCGAGATCGAATAGCTCCAGTCGTCCGTCCTCCTGCCACTCAATGAGCTTCCAATTCCCGCGCCGGATGGCGGCCGACGGGGCGCCACCCTGGTTGCCGTAATGCGGGTAGTGCCAGAACAAGGCGCGTTCCGGGAGGGAACCGCCCCGCAGCAGCG
Source organism: uncultured Opitutus sp. (assembly GCA_964504885.1). Lineage (GTDB taxonomy): Bacteria > Verrucomicrobiota > Verrucomicrobiia > Opitutales > Opitutaceae > ER46. Next base: position 38,909 of record CAZDGC010000040.1, on the reverse strand, counting down.
GCACGAGGCTGCGGCCGTCGAGAATCTGGTTCCTGGCCGGCGGTGCCCCCGCCGCCTCGAGGAACGTGGGGAAAAAGTCGGGGCTGCTGACGGGGGTGGCGATGACACTGCCCGGGCGAGTCACACCCGGCCAGCGCACGATGAGTGGTTCGCGAATGCCGCCTTCATAGATCCATCCCTTGCCGGCGCGCAAGGGGAGGTTCGACGTGGGCCAGCCTTCACTGGTGGAGAGGCCGCCGTTGTCACTGGTGAACATGACGACGGTGTTCTCCCGCAGCCCCAGTTCATCGAGGGCGGCGAGCACCTTGCCGACCGCCTCGTCCATCGCCTCGACCATACCCGCGTAGATGGCGTGCTCCTGCACGAGACGGACGTCGCGCTCGTGTTCGCGGCCCCATTGAGCGACGAGTCCGAGGCGCCTTCGCTTTTCCTCGTATTTGCGACGCAGGTCCTCGCGGGCCATCAGCGGCGTATGGACTGAATAGAACGGGAAGTAGACGAGGAACGGTTGGTCGCGGCGCGAACGCATGAACTGCACCGCTTCCGTCGCGAGGCGATCGGGCAGGTGCTCCCCTTCGGGCCCATCGCTGAGCCGGGGATTGCCGTAGGGCGAGAAGTAGCGTTTTCCACCGTACGGTCCGCCGCGATCGTGGCCTCCCTTGTTAAGGTCAAAACCTTGGTTTTCGGGCCACCAGCCTTCGGGGCCGAGGTGCCATTTGCCGGCGAAAAACGTGGCGTAGCCGGCGGCCTTGAGCGACTTGGCCACGGTTGGAGCGTTGAGGGCGAGGCGGTCGGTATACGGGGCGGGCAGCGATTTCGTGTTGCGCTTCCATTCCTGGGGCGTCTTCGCGGCGCCAATGTAGTCGGTCACGCCGGTGCGCTGGGGCCATTGACCGGTGAGGATGCTCGCGCGGGTCGGCGAACAGACCGGACAGGCGGCGTAGGCGTCGGTAAATCTTGCGCCTTCCGCCGCGAGGCGATCGAGATGAGGCGTCTCGTAGAACGTGCTGCCGTAGACCCCGAGGTCGCGCTGGCCCAGGTCGTCGGCGAGGAAGAAGACGATGTTCGGTTTGCCGGTGCGCGCCGCGCCGCTGGTGGTGGCGGCAGTGGCGATCGTGGCGAGGAGGAGGGAGGCGAGGAGTTCGTGGCGCATGGGAGGAATCACTTCTGCTTGGCTTTGCCCTTCTGGCCGTGGCTGTAATTCCGCCACCACGGCGGACCCTCGGCTTCAATCTCGGCATTGAGCTTCCGGAGCGCGGCCTTCATTTCGGCCAACTTCGCGGGCTCGCGGGCGGAGAGTTCGGTGGTTTCGCGCGGGTCGCGCCCGAGGTTGTACAGCTCAAAGGTCGTGAGCGCCTCGTCGGCGAGGATCTTCCAGTCGCCGACGCGCATCGCGGTCTTGAGCGGCTCCGGCGCGATGGCGCAGCGCCAGTAGAGGGGTCGCGCCCGTTCCACCGGTCGACCAGCGAGGGCGGGAAGGAAGTCCCCGCCGTCGAGCAGGCGGTCCGTGGGGAGACGGGCGCCGGCCGCCTTGACGGCGGTGACGAAGATGTCGGAACCGATGACCGGCACGTCACTGGTCGTGCCGGCGCGGGTGTGGCCCGGCCAGCGCACGAGGAAGGGCACGCCGATGCCGCCTTCGTACACGGAGCGCTTACGGCTGCGCAGGCCGCCAGTCGAACCGCGACCCGGGGTGCGGATGCCGTCACCCTCGGGGCCGTTGTCGGAGGTGAAAATCACCAGGGTGTCACCGGTCAGGTTCAGTTCGTCGAGCGCCCGCAGAACGATGCCAAACGCGTGGTCCATTTGCGTGACGTTGGCGTGGTGTTCGCGCTGCACGTCGTCGGTGAGATTCGGATACAGGGCCTTGAAAGCGGGATCGGACTTGATCGGGTAGTGCGGCTCGTGGGTCCAGACGGAGAGGAGGAAGGGGCGGGCCGGGTCGCGGTGTTGTTTCAGCCAGGCGACCGCCTCGGCGGCGACGAGCGGGGCCGAATAGCCCCGGAGGGGGCCGGCGGGTTTCCCGTTGCGCACGAAGTTGACCGGGTTTTCGTGGGAGGGGGCGGAGTTGTTCTGGGTGGCGAACCACCAGTCGTAGCCGTGATCGTTGGGCTGCGGTTGGGAGGGTTGGTTGAAATGGGAATTGAGGTGCCACTTGCCGACATGGCAGGTCGCGTAGCCGCGGGCTTGGAGCAGCTTCGGCAGGGCAACTTCGCTGGTGCGCAGGTGGATTTCGCGGCCCTCGGGGATCCAGGTGAAGACGCCGTTGCGATAGGGAGTGCGGCCGGTGAGGAGGGCGGACCGCGACGGGCTGCAGACGGCGCTGGCGGAATAGGCCTGGGTGAGCCGCACTGCCTGGCGGGCGAAGGCGTCGAGGTGGGGCGTCTGGATTACGGGATGACCGTAGCAGCCCAGGTCGCCATAGCCCAGGTCGTCGGCAAGGAAGATGAGGAGGTTCGGCGGGCGGGGGGCGGCGGCGTGGGCGACGCCGACGAGCAGTCCGAGGAGGGCGAGGGTGGAGACACGGAGGTTCATGGCGGCGGGGAGGGTTGGCCGGATTCTTCACACCGGAACGCAGGCAGGTAGGAGCGGCGTCACGCCGCGAAGAGCCGGCAGGAATTCGGTTGCGGGTTTTCGCGGCGTGAAGCCGCTACACCTTGGGAGTAATTCTCCGGCGGACATGAGATTCCCGGATCAGCGGGCGGCGGTGTTCACGCCGGGGATGGGGACGGGAAAGCGCGGGTTCTCGCTCACCTCGCGGCGCAGGAGCGCCTCGGCCTGCGCGACGAGGTCGGCGCGGCTGGCCGCGAGGTCGCGCGATTCCGCCGGGTCGCGGGCGAGATCGTAGACCTCCCAGGGGCCGGGCGTCTTCGTCTTGAGGGTCTGGCGCACGAGCTTGAAATCGCCGATCCGCACCGCCACCTGACCGCCGTATTCAGGAAAAACCCACAGCATCGGCGTGGTGCGGGCGGCGGCCCGGCCGCTCGTGAGCGTGGGCCAGAGGCTCTCGCCGTCGAGTCCGTCCGGACGCGAAAGGCCGGCGGCGTCGCAAAGGGTCGGGAACCAGTCGGCGAAGTATCCGGGAGTCGGATTCACCTGGCCGGCGGGGATGCGGCCGGGCAGGCGGGCGATCATCGGCACGCGGATGCCGCCTTCGTAGACGCTGCCCTTGAAGGCGCGCAGGCCCGCCGTGCTGTTGAAAAACGCGGGATCGGCGCCGCCAATGTGGAAGCGGGTGCCCTTGGGGCCGGCGTGGGTGGTGCCGTTGTCGCTGGTGAAAATCACGAGGGTGCGCCGGGCGAGGCCGGCGCGGTCGAGGGCGGCGAGGACGCGCCCGACATGATCGTCGAGGTGGGCGATCATCGCGGCATAGCCGGCGCGCGGCCGGGGGTGCGGCAGGTAGCCGGAGTCGCCGCGGTAGGGTTCGGCGTCCCACTCCGGCGGGAACTTCTCGACCCATTCGCGGGGCGGATGCATGGCGACGTGCGGCTCGATGAAGGGGAGGTAGAGAAAGAACGGCCGCGCGGCGTGGTCCGCGATGAACTTTTCCGCTTCCGCCACCATGTGGTGTGAGGAGTACTGCTCGCCGACCCAGTCCTCGAGCTTCACTTCGCCCTGCGGCTGGCGGGCCCGTCCGGGCACCGGCTTGCGGTTCAAGGGCACCTTCTCGGCGTTGCGCCAGAGGTACTCGGGATAAAAGCTGTGCGCCACCGCCTGGCAGTTGTAGCCGAAAAACAGGTCGAAGCCCTTGCGGTTGGGGTCGCCGCTGCTGCCGACGGGGCCGAGGCCCCACTTGCCCATCGCGCCGGTGGCGTATCCGGCCTCGCGGAATTTCATCGCGATCGTCACCGCGGATTCGGAGATGGGGTGTTGCCCCTCGGTGAAGCGCGGGTCCGCGACCCGGGCCTGCAGATTGCCCCTGATTTCCGCGTGCCCCAGATGCTTGCCGGTCATGAGCACGCAGCGCGAGGGGGCGCACACCGGGGCGCCGCTGTAGTGTTGCGTGAAGCGCATCCCCTGCGCGGCGAGGCGATCGAGGTGCGGGGTGGGGATCTTTTTCTGGCCGTAGCTTCCCAGTTCGCCCCAGCCGAGATCGTCGGCGAGGATGAACACGACATTGAGTTTTTCGGCGGCCGGGAGGGCGCCGGCGGCAAGGCCGGCGAAAATGAGGCCAGGAAGGAGTTTCATGAGTCTGGTGGGGGAGTCACTTGGCCTTGCGGGGGCCGGCCTTTCTGACCGCGGGCTTTTTCGCGCCCCGTTGATCCAGTGGCAGCAGTGCGCCGCCGCGCGCTTTCATCTCGGCGTCGCAGAGGGCGCGCATCGTCTGCAGCGTGCCGGCCGCGGCGGGATCGCGGGCGAGGTTCTGCAACTGGTCGGGATCGTTCTGGAGGTCGTGGAGAAATTCGTACACCGGCCGCTGGTCAAAGTAGCGCGCATAGACGTACCGGGTGCCGCGCACCCCCTCCCAGGTGAGCGTGGGCGCGAGGTCGACGTGTTCGCAGAAGAAGTGGGTGCGCCAGTCCGCCGGCGGAGCGCCCTGCAGCAGCGGCACGAGGCTGCGGCCTTCGTAGGCGGCGGGCCGCGGCACGCCCGCCCAATCGAGAAACGTCGCCGCCAGGTCGACGTTGAGCGCCATCGCATCGACGACGCGTCCACGCCGGGCCGCCGGCAGGCGCGGATCGTAGATCAGCAGCGGCACGCGCAGGGACTCGTCGTAGTGCGACCACTTGCCCTGGAAGCCGCGGTCGCCAAGGTAGTAGCCGTTGTCGGCGCTGTAGACGACGATGGTGTTTTCGGCGAGCCCGGCGCGCTCGAGCGCGGCCAGCACGCGGGCGACGGCGCGGTCGATGCCGCTGATCATCCGCAAGTAGGCCCGGACGTTGGTCTGGTATTTCTCCGGCGTATCGTAGCCCCAGAAGAAGCGCTGCCGGTTGATCGACTCCTGCAGGAACTTGGGATGTCGTTCCACGATGGCGGAATCGCCGAGCCGCGGCGGGGGAATAGGGCGATCCTCGTAAAGGCCGTCGACCGACTGCGGCCACGGATAATGCCCGATGCCCGGGCGCCGGTCGCCATCCTCCGCGTGGGAGGCGTTGAACCACAGATGCAGGAGGAACGGCTGGTCCTTGGGGTGCGACGAGAGGAACTCGATTCCGCGGTCACAGACGAGATCGGTTTCGTGACGCTTGGTGCCATCGGGAAGCGTCTTGAAGTACGGGTTGCGGCCGATGGCCTCAAAACGGTCGTAGTGGTCGGCCGGATTGAATCCCGGCGGCGCGACCAGGTGCCACTTGCCGAAGTGCGCCGTGCGATAGCCGGCGGCCCGCAATTGCAGCGGAAACATCGTCGCCAGCGCCGACGCGGTGACGGCCGGGACGGCGTCGCGCTGGATGTGGCTGCGGGCCCACTGGCCGGTCAACACGACCGCGCGGCTGACCCAGCAGACAGAGGTGGTGACAAACGCATTCCGGAAGCGCACGCCGTTGGAGGCGAGGCGATCGAGGGTCGGGGTCTGGACGAACGGGTGGCCGGCCGCGCCGAGCGTATCAAAACGCTGGTCGTCGGCGAAAACGAAGAGGAGGTTGGGTCGCCGCGTTTCGCCCGCGCTCCCGATGGAGTTGGCGGCGAGCAGGAGCGCGAAGCTGGCGGACAGGAGGGGGCGGGACATGGGGAAGGGCAGGAGTGGCACTCCTTTGCCGTTGGCGGGTTGGTAGAGTGGGGCACCGACGGAGCGTCGGGGCGTCGCGAGGCGGGAGGTTCAGTCCTGCCAGGCGGTGAGAACCTGGCGCTCGCGGACCGGATTCCACTCCTGGATTTTCGCGGCGAGGCGGGCGACGACGGCGGGGTTCTGGGCGGCGAGATTCCGGTCTTCGTGCGGATCGGCCAGCAGATCGAACAACTGCGGTCGCTTTTCGTTGCGCGGGTTGGAGCTGGCATAGCGCGCGCTCACTTCGCCGTCGTAGGTCAGGAGGAGCTTCCATTTTCCTTCGATCGCCCAGCGGTAGACGAGACTGCGCTCCGGTTTCTCCAAGTCAGGAATATCGTGAGCGTAGGTCTCCCCGAAGACGATTTTCCGCGGCGTGGGCTGGCCCGACTTGAGGATGGGAAGCAGGTTGAGGCCCGGAAGGTTGCGCGGTGCAGGAGCACCGGCGGCCGCGAGCAGCGTGGGAACGATGTCGACGCTCGAGCAGAGTTGTTCGCCGCGCTTCCCCGGCTGGATGACGCCCGGCCAGCTAAACATCGTGGGCTGGCGGATGCCGCCCTCGTTGGCGGATTGCTTGGAACGCGGGGCAAAACCAGTGCCGTTCTCCTGCTGGATCCAGCCGTTGTCGGCGATGTACACGAACACTGTATTGCGCGTGAGCCCCCGGCCTTCGATGCGGTCGATCAACTGGCCGCAGGTCTCGTCGAACCACTCCACCATGGCATAGTAGCGCGCGACGTGGTCCGAGGCGATGCCCTTGGCCTTGTATTTCTGAAAGAGGCGGTCGGGCGGAGTGTGCGGGGTGTGTGGCAGAAACGGTGCGTACCAAAGAAAGAACGGCTTTCGCTCGGCCGTCGCGTGATCGATGAAGTCGAAGATGGGCTTCATGCCCTCGCGGCCGATCTTCAGGCCGTCGTCGCCGTGGCGCCCGCCGGGCTGCGGGAAGCCGCGCGTCATTCCGTGGGTGAAACCGCCGCGATGGAAACTGCCCTCCCACCACTTGCCGGACTGGTGGCTGAGGTAGCCCTGGGCGCCGAGGAGCCTGGCGATCGTCGGCTGGCGGTCGATGTGGGAGATCAATTGTTCGCGGAGCTGCCGGTACTTGGTTGGTTCTCCAGCGGCCTTCTTGGCCGCCTTCGCGTTCTTCCTCCCTTCGGCCCTGGCGGCGCCGCCCAGCATTTCCGGCAGCAGCGAGGGATCGTTGCCGACAATCTTGTGCTGATGAGCGTAAAGGCCGGTGGCAAACGTGGCCAACGCCGGCCGGCACAGTGCCGTCGGCACATAGCCGCGGGTGAAGACCGCGCTGCGGGCGGCGAGTTTGTCGAGATGCGGGGTCTCGATCTGCGGGTGCCCCATGAACCCGTAGTCGGTCCAGGCGTGATCGTCCGAAATGATGAAGACGATATTGGGTTTCGGGGACTCGGCGGCGGTGGCGGCGGTGGCGAGGGCGAGGAACAGGGCGCAGATCGGGAACTTCATACGTGAGGACGGGGCAGGGTTGGTCGAAGCGAGCCCCGAGACAAACAGCGGACCGGTCCGCGTCAACGCAGCGACTTGTCGAGTTGGCGGCGCATCTCGCGCAACTGATCGAGCTGTGTCTGGAGGAGTTTCTTCTGCTCCGGCGTCTGCGCCATCGCGATTTGTTCGATGATGTCCTTTTCGGCCTCGAGCAGTTCGAGGCGCTCGGCGGCCACGCGCTTCCGGAACTGCGCCGATTCCCCGCCGAAGATCGCGAGTGGCTTGGCGACTTTCGAGTCGTTGAGGGCGAGATCGGTTTCCGTGGTCTGGAGGAGCTTTCGTTCGCGCTCGATCGCCTGATCCTGGGCGTGCAGATCGAGGGCGAGCTGGCGATCACGCTCCGAGTACTTGCCCTTCTTGACTTCGACCTTGGGCAGCATCGTAGGGTTCGCCTTCGCGGAGCCGGGGTCGGCAGTGGGGGCGGTGTCGTCTCCAGCCGGAGTTGAGGCGACGGAGGCGCTGGCGGGAGAGGGGGCGGCGGCCTTCTTGGCGGCCGGTGCCTTGCGGGCGTCCTCGGCCAGGCGGGCGCGCAGGGCCTCCTTCATTCGTCCCGTGGCGGGAGCGGAGTCGTCGGCTGCGGTGGCTGGCGCCGGCGAGAGTGCGAACAAAACTGCGGCGAGGGTGGTGGCAGCCTTCATGGGAGTTCGCTTCGAATATACGGCGGGGTGGGGAGGTGTCGAGCGGGCATGAAAAAAGGGCCGGCTTGCGACCGGCCCCGGGTGAGTTGCTGGCGGGGTGCTTACAGCCCGCGCATCTTGCCGCCGTACACGGCGCTGGCGCCGAGTTCCTCCTCGATGCGGAGGAGCTGGTTGTACTTGGCGACGCGATCGGTGCGGCAGAGCGAACCGGTCTTGATCTGGCCGGCGTTGGTGGCCACTGCGATGTCGGCGATCGTGACGTCCTCCGTCTCCCCCGAGCGGTGGCTGATGACGGCGGTGTAGTTCGCCTCCTTGGCCATCTCGACGGCGTCAAAGGTCTCAGTGAGCGAGCCGATCTGGTTCACCTTGACGAGGATCGAGTTGGCGGTGCCTGTCTCGATGCCCCGCTTGAGGAACTCAGTGTTGGTGACGAAGAGATCGTCGCCGACGAGTTGCACGCGATCGCCGATGGCGTCGGTCAGCTTCTTCCAGGTCTCCCAGTCGCCCTCGGCGCAGCCGTCCTCGATCGAGACGATCGGGTACTTCGAGGTGAGCTTCTGGTAGAACTCGACCATTTCGTCGCCCGTGAGGATCTGGCCGGAGGATTTCTTGAAGACGTAGTGCTTCTTTTCCTTCACGTAGAACTCGGAGGAGGCGACGTCGAGGGCGAGGTGGATGTTCTTGCCCAGTTTGTAGCCGGCGTTCTTGACCGCGAGGGCGATGGCGTCGAGCGCCGCCTCGGTGGACTCCAGCTTGGGGGCGAAGCCGCCCTCGTCGCCAACCGCCGTCGCGAGGCCCTTGTCCTTCAAAACCTTCTTGAGGGAGTGGAACACCTCGCAGCCCATGCGCAGCCCTTCGGCGAAAGACCTGGCGCCGGTGGGCATGATCATGAACTCCTGGAAGTCGATCGGGGCGTCCGAATGCGCGCCGCCGTTCATGATGTTCATCATGGGCACCGGGAGGACCTTGGCGTTCGGGCCGCCGAGGTACTTGTAGAGCGGCTGGCCAAGGGCGTTGGCGGCGGCGTGCGCGGTGGCGAGAGAGACGCCGAGGATGGCGTTGGCGCCGAGTTTCGATTTGGTGGGCGTGCCGTCGAGCTTCAGCATGGCGCGGTCGACGCCGACCTGGTCGCAGGCGTCGTGGCCGATCAGGACGGGGGCGATGCGGGCCTTGACATTGCCCACAGCCTTGAGGGTGCCCTTGCCGAGGTACCGTTTCTTGTCGCCGTCGCGGAGTTCGATTGCCTCGTGCTCGCCCGTGGAGGCGCCAGAGGGGACCGCGGCGCGGCCGAGGGCGCCGCAGGCGAGGCGCACGTCGACCTCGACGGTGGGATTGCCGCGCGAGTCGATGATCTCGCGGGCGGTGATGGCTGAGATGGTGGTGTTCATGCGTTAAGAGCGGTTAAACGTATCCAGTGAATAGCCCGAGCGATCAGCAAAGGGCACCCCCTGCGCGAGGGGAAGGGAAAAGTGCCTCGTGGCAGGGTTTCGCAAGATCCGCACAACTCGGACTGATGCTCAATGTGCGTCTTACAGGAGCAAATGGAGGCAACGGAGAGCAACGCCTCCTTGGCCGCTTCACCGCGTCGGCCGGACGATCTGCGAGCTGGAAAGCCGCCCGGCACCCAGCCGGGCCCGCAAGTACGGCGCGGTCGGACTGCGGCGCACCCGCAGCAGGCCGGGGAGCGGGCCTTGATAGAGCATTTCCCCGCCGTCCGGGCCGCCCCCGGGGCCGAGCTCGACCACGTAGTCGGCCTCGGCGATGAGATCGATGTGGTGCTCGATCACGACCACCGTGTGTCCCTGGTCGACGAGGGCGTGCAGAACCCGGATCAATTTCTCGCAGTCGCTGAGGTGCAGGCCGATGGTGGGCTCCTCCAACAGATAGAGGTTGCGGGGAAGATCGCCGCGACTGCGCTCGCGGTAGGTGGCGAGTCCGGTGGCGAGCTCGGTGACGAGCTTCAACCGCTGGGCCTCGCCACCGGAGAGTGTGGGCGAGCTCTGCCCGAGCGTGAGGTAACCGAGGCCGCAGTCGACCATCAGCCGGCAGACCTGCGAGAGGTGGGAGTGAAAGTCGAAGAACTCCGTCGCCTCCTCGAACGTGAGCTCGAGCACCTGCCCGATGTGGCGGCCCTTCCAGGTGACGTCGGCGAGATCGGCGCTGTATCGCGAGCCCCGGCAGGAGTCGCAGGGCAGGTACGTGTCGGGCATGAATGCCATTTCCAACCGGATGCGTCCGGCACCCTCGCAGGCCGGGCAGCGACCCCCGGCGGTGTTGAACGAAAAGCGCGCCGCGGCGTATCCGCGAAGTTTGGACTCGGGCAGCCCGGCGAAGAACTGGCGGATCTGGTCGAAGATGCCCAGGTAGGTGGCGGGCGTGGAGCGGGGGGTCTTCCCGATCGGAGCCTGATCCACTTCGATGACGCGCCGGAAGCCGTGGGCTCCGCGCAGCTCCTGGAAGGGCGGCGGCGCGGCCTTCGTCTGCGGGCCGGATGAATCGTCGGCGAAACCGGTGGCCCGGACGAAGTCGCGGCCGGAAAGGCGCGGGCGGCGTTGCGTCACGGCTTGCGCGACCGCCGGGTGCAGCACGTCGCGGAACAGGGTCGACTTGCCGGCGCCGCTCGGGCCGGCGGCGACGATGAGGCGGCCGAGGGGCAGCCGGAGGTCGAGGCCCTTCAGGTTGCGGAAGCGGACGGCGTCGAGGGCGAGCCAGGCGCCGGGGGAACGGGGCGGCGGGAACGGACGGTAGGCGCCGCGCAGTGGGTGCGGGATGCCCTTGGCGAGGAAGAGGCCGGTGAGCGAGCGGGCGTTGGCCTTGATTTCCGCGGGGGAGCCGGCGGCGAGCAGTTCGCCGCCGTGGATGCCGGCGGCCGGACCGAGATCGACGATGTGGTCGGCGCGCGCCATCAGTTCCTCATCGTGTTCGACCACGAGCAGGGTGTTGCCCTTGGCGCGCAACGCCTGAAGCATCGCGATCAGCCGCTCGTTGTCGCGGGCGTGGAGACCGATGCTCGGCTCGTCGAGCACATAGAGCACGCCGGAAAGGTTCGATCCGAGTTGCGCCGCAAGGCGGATGCGCTGGGCCTCACCGCCGGAGAGGGTTTCGGTCGGTCGGTCGAGCGAAAGGTAGCCGAGGCCGACGTGGTCGAGGAATTTCAGCCGCTCCTCAATCTGCGGGAGGACGTCGGCGATGATCAGCCGGCCGCGCGGATCGAGGTCGAGGCGGCGCAGGTGGCCGAGCAGCTCGGCCGGGGTCAGGTGCAGCAGGGCGGGGAGCGAGAGCGGAGGCTGGCGGCCGCGGAAATGGAGTTTCACCGCGCGGCCCACGCGGTTGAGGCGTTCGCCGTGGCATTCCGGGCAGGGCGTGCCGGTGTCGGCGACGTCGGCGGCGGAATCGAGGCCGAACTCGCGCAGGCGGGCGGCGGGATCGTCATCGTCGTCGGAAGGTTCGAGCATCCAGGGGAAGACGCGGCCGTGGCCGCGGCAGGTCGGGCACCAGCCGCGCGGCGAATTGAACGAAAAGTGCTTGGGATCCAGCTCCGGGAAGGACTCGCCCGTCTCGATGTCGGTGCGGGTGGTGGAGAACCAGGAGAGAACCTCGCCCCTGGGCGTGAGCAGGAAACACGAGCCCTTGCCGAGCCGCAGGGCGGTGGCTAGCGCCGCGCGCCCGGATTTCAGAGGAGATTGCCCGGAGTTCAGGTCTTTCAGGTCCGCCACCACCACTTCGATGTCGTGCTCCTGGTAGCGATCGAGCTTCTGGAAGGTATCGACCCGCGTGAGTCGGCCGTCGACGCGCATGAGGGGGTATCCCTGATCGGCAATCCAGGTGGCGATCGGCTGATGGTGGCCCTTGCGGCCGCGGATGAGCGGGGCGCAGAGATAGAGGTGTTTCGCCCGGCGGGCGCAGGTCTGTCGCAGCACGCGGGTAAGCAGCGCCTGCAGGGCCGGAAGCGAGAGCGGTTTCACCGGGCGATCGGTGTCCGGGTGATGCTGCAGGCCCAGGCGCGCGTAGAGGAGCCGCAGGTACTGGGCGACCTCGGTGATGGTGGCGACGGTGGACTTGCGCGAGCCGCGCGTCACCCGCTGTTCGATCGCGACCGTGGGGGGGATGCCGGTGAGGCGGTCGATGGCGGGCCGGGGGAGTTGCTCGACGAACTGCCGCGCATAAGGCGACATCGACTCCAGAAAGCGGCGCTGGCCCTCGGCAAACACGATGTCGAACGCGAGGGTCGATTTGCCGGAGCCGGAAACGCCGGTGACGACGTTGAGCTGGCGGTGAGGGAGCGTGAGGGAGAGGTTTTTGAGGTTGTTCTCGCGGGCGCCGATGAGATGCAGGCCGCCTTCCCGGGCCGGGGACGCGACCGGGTGTCCGCCCGGCGCCATCGCCGCGGATGTTTCGTCCCCTTCGTCACGTATTACGTGACGAACAACGGTGGCGCCCGGGCCGGCGGCGGCGGGAGGCGGGCCGTCGGGGACGGGGGGCGGCCGGCCCGGGACAGGCACGGTGTATCCGCCCGGCGCCTCCGCCGCGAGCTGCCCGGCCACGTCGTCACGTAATACGTGACGAAGTCCGATCGCGGCGGCGGCGTATTCCGGGCTGGCGGCAGGCGGGAGTTCGCGGAGCGCGGCGCGGAGGAACGGGGCGGTGGCGGTGGCGGAGTCGGCCACCGCTTCGGGCGGGCCCTCGGCCACAATGCGGCCGCCGGCGGCGCCGGCCTCGGGGCCGACCTCGAGAATCCAGTCGGCGGATTTGAGCACGTCGAGGTTGTGCTCGATGACGACGACGCTGTGGCCGCGGTCGACGAGGGCGTGGAGCACCTGCAGGAGGCGTTTCACGTCGTGGCGGTGCAACCCGGTGGTGGGCTCGTCGAGGAGGAGGAGGGCATGCTCCGGCGGGCCGCCGCCGGCCGCCGGTGCGGCGCTGGTGAACCCGCCGAGGTAGCGGACCAGCTTGAGGCGTTGCGACTCGCCGCCGCTGAGAGTGTTGAGCGGCTGGCCGAGGGTCAGGTAGCCGAGGCCAACGGACTCGAGGCCGGCGAGCCGGGCGTGGATGGCGGGCTGGTCGGCGAAGAGGGAGAGGGCGTCGGCAATGTTCGTCGCCAGCAGGTCGGCGATGGAGCGGTCGCGCCAGCGGATGGCGAGCACCTCGGGTTTGAAGCGGCGCGAGTCACACACGGGGCACGGCACGAAGACATCGGAGAGGAACTGCATCTCGACGCGTTCGTAGCCGAGGCCGAGGCAGTGGTCGCAGCGGCCCTCGCCGCTGTTGAAGGAGAACGACGACGCGTTGAAGCCCGCCTCCCGGGCGGAGGGAGTCGCGGCGTAGAGTTCCCGGATATGGTCCCAGGCGTCCGAATACAGCGCCGGGTTGGAGCGCGGAGTGCGCGAGAGGGGCGATTGATCGACCAACACGATGTCGCCCGGCGGGTCGTCGGTGTGCAGTGCCGCGAGCGTCGCGGGATCCTCGGTCAACTGGTGCCGCTGCGTGAGCAGGCCCTGATAAATCACGTGGTCGAGCAGGGTCGACTTGCCGGAACCGGAGACGCCGCTCAGGCAGACCAGGCGGTGCAGTGGCAAGCGGAAGCTGAGGTTGATCACGTTGTGCTTGGTGGCGCCGGACACATGCAGCGCGGGGTGGGCCGGGCCGACGGGGCGGCGGATCGCCGGTACCGGGATGGTCTCGCGGCCCGAGAAGTAGGCCCCGGTGATGCTCTGCGGGGCCGCCAACATCGCCGCCACCGAGCCCTGGAAAACGATCTGTCCGCCGCGGCGGCCCGGCTCGGGGCCGATCTCGATCACGTGGTCGGCGGCGCGGATCATGGCCTCATCGTGTTCGACGACGACGACCGTGTTGCCGGCGTCGGTCAGCGAGCGGATGAGGGCGATCAGCCGTTCGATGTCGCGCGGATGGAGGCCGACGCTTGGTTCATCGAGCACGAACAGCGTGTCGACGAGCGAGGTGCCGAGGCAGCTCGTGAGGTTGACGCGCTCCACTTCGCCGCCGGAGAGGGTCTTCGACGGCCGGTCAAGGGTGAGATAACCGAGGCCGACCTGCTCCAGATAGCGCAGGCGGCTGAGGATGGAATCGTAGGCGAGCGACGCGCTGTGGCTCCCGGCGGCGGCACCGGCAGTGTCACCCAATAGGTTACACTTCCCCAGCAGACGGAGCAGATCGGAGACAGGCAGTTGGTAGAGCTCGGGCAGGGTGCGGCCCTGCCACTTCCAGCAGAGGGCCTCGGGCTGGAGGCGTTGTCCGCCGCAGTCGGGGCACACGTTGTAGGCCCGGTAGCGCGAGAGAAAGACGCGCACGTGCATCTTGTAGGTGTTCTTTTCGAGCCAGCGGAAAAAGCCCTTCAGGCCGTACCAGAACTTGGGCCACGTCTTGCCGTTCTCCTCTCCGTAGCCCGGTTCGCCATCGATCACGAAGCGCTGCTGATCGGGCGGGAGGGAGGCGAACGGGACGTCCGTTCGTATCCCTCGGCGGCGCGCGAACACCAGCAGGTCCTTCTTCGAGTCGCCGTAGACCTCGCTCTCCCAGCACTTGATGGCACCCTGGTCGATCGAGAGCGAGTGGTCGGGCATCGCAAGGCGGTAGTCGATTTCGATGATGCGACCGAAGCCGCGGCACCGCGGGCATGCGCCGAGGGGCGAATTGAACGAGAAAAGCGCGGGCGTGGCGGGTCGGAACGTACGGCCGGTTTTCGGCGAATGCAGGCCGCGAGAATAGTGGCCGGCCTCGGCAAAACGGCCGGGCGCGGCCTCGCGGAAGATCCGCACTTCGCCGTGACCGAAGTGGAGGGCGGTTTCCACCGCTTCGAGAAACCGCGCGCGGTTCGCCGCGGTCACGACCAGCCGGTCCTGGGCGACGTGCAGTGCGTCGGTACCTTCCAAAGGGGCAGGGGAGGTGAGCAGGTCGTCGAGGCGGTGGGCGGCGAGTGTGCCGGACTCCGCCGGGAGCAGGCCGCGGACGTAGGACTGGCCCTTCAGGCTCGCGAGGATTTCGGGCCACGCGAGGTTTGCGGGACGCGGCACGCGGAAGGCGACCACCACGCTCGTCTCGGGGTGAGCGGCGAAGGTCTTGGCCCAAATGGTGGCGGGGTGGTCGTCTTCGACGGGCTCGCCGGTGGCGGGGTCGAAGCAGCGGGCGACTTGGCTGAACCACACTTTGCAAAAGTCCGTCAGCTCTGTCATCGTGCCGACGGTGGAGCGCGACGTCTTGACGGTGTTGGTCTGCTCGATGGCAATCGATGGCCGGATGTTCTCGATGGCGTCGACCTTGGGCTTGTCGAGCAGGTCGAGGAACTGCCGGGTGTAGGCGCTGAACGTCTCGACGTAACGCCGCTGGCCCTCGGCGTGCAGGGTGTCGAAGACGAGCGACGATTTGCCCGCGCCGCTCAGGCCGGTGACGACGAGGTACCGGCCCAACGGCACATCGAGGTCGAAGCCTTGCAGGTTGTTCTGTCGCACACCGCGGAGGCGGATGCATTCGGGGGGCGCGGTGGCGGGAACTGGTTCAGGCTGAATCACGCGCCTACCAAGCAGGGCGGTCCGGCAAATGCAACCCGTGCTCCCGGTCGCGGTGGCGCGCGGTCGGCGAGGAGGGTCTCAACGGTGCCGGGCGGAAGACGTGCCTCGTCGCCACTGGGCGCAGACTCCACTCACATCCGGCAACGCGTCCAATCAAGGCCGGGCCAGGGTGAGGCTCGCGCCGGCGGAGGCGATGGCGGTAGTGACGGCGTCGTCGGGGGGCGTATCTGTGACAATATTCATTCGCGGGCCGAAGGGGGCGGCGAGGCTGAGGGCCTTCCGCCCGAATTTCGAGGCGTCGAGGGCGAACACCGCGCGTTCCGCGGCGGCAATCATCCTGCGCTGCGCCGCGATGACCAGGGCGTTGTGGTTCCAGACCCCGCGTTCCGTGATCCCCATGCCGCCGAGGATGGCGAGGTCGGCGTGCACCTGCTCGAACGAGGCTTCGCAGAGAGGACCGACGAGCATGCCCAGCCGGCCGAGAATGTGGCCGCCGGTGACGATCGTCTCGCCGACGCCGACTTCGCCGAACAGGCTGGCGACGGGCAGCGAGTTGGTGATGACCTGAACACGCTTCTGCACGAGCAGGCGGGCGACGGCGAAGGTCGTGGTGCCGCCGTCAAGGATGACGGTGGTGCCGGGCTGGACTTGTTCGGCGACGAGGCTGGCGATGAGAAACTTGCGGTCGGCCTGGCGTTGGATGCGGGCGAGAAAGTCGTTCTCCTGCGCCAGGGAGTCGGTTTCGACGAGCGACGCGCCGCCATGGTGGCGACGCACGATGCCGCGGTCCTCAAGGGCATCGAGGGCGCGGCGGACAGTGGAGAGCGAGCTCTCGAAGCGCTCGGCGAGCGAATGCAGGTCCGCGTATTTGTGTTCGCGGAGGAAGCGCTCGATCATATCGGTGCGCTGTTTATTGGTCATGATGCGGAAGGGGTGACGAGACGGCGGAACAAATCGAGGTAGGCGTGGACCTGCCGGTCGGGGGCGAACGTTTCGCGGGCATAGCGGCGGGCTGTGGCGGCGCGGGGAGCCCGGACCGCGGGGGCCGCCGTCAGGAGGGACCGCAGAGCGGTGCGGAAGGCGGGGCGGTCGTCGCGCGGGATGGCCCAACCGGTGCGCCCGGGAAGGAAACACTCCTCGATGCCCTGGGCCCGGTAGGCGACGGCGGGCAGGCCATGGGCCTGGGCTTCAATCAGGAAGTTGGACAACGCCTCGCTCCGCGACGCGTGCACGGCGACGTCAGCAGCGGCGTAGAGGGCGGACGGGTCACGTTGGAAACCAACGAAACGCACGTGCCGGCTGAGGCCCCGGGCGGCCGCGAGTGACTCGCAGTGAGCCCGGGCGGGACCGTCGCCCGCGAGCCAGAGTTGCCAGTCGGCGTCGGGGGGCAGGCCGGCGGCAATTTCGATCAACTCACGTTGGTTTTTCTCGGGGCGGAACATCGCAACGCACAGGAGCACGGCGGTCCCGGGCGTGGCCCCATAACGCGCCCGGGTGGCGTCGCGGACCGCCCGCAACTCGACTTCGGGTGCGACCGGGGGGAAGACCAGCGAGTTGTAGATGACGGCGATCCGCTCGCACGGCAGACCGTGCTGCTCGACCAGGGTGCGGCGGGCGTCGTGACTGTTGGCTACGATGTGTGCGGCGCGGCGGAGGGTGCGGCGAAACCAGGCGGGCAGCGGCTTGCCCGTGCGCATTGTCGCCACGATCGCGGCGAGGCCGGCGAGGCGCCAGCCGTGGCAGTTCGCCATGCGACCCATGCAGAGAACCAGATCCGGTGCGAGGCGGCGCACTGCGCGGCCCAGCCCGGGGGCGAACCAGTCGAGGCCGAGATCGAACCGCTGGAGCGTGACCCTCTCGACCCCGGGTGCCACGGTGCCGGCCAGGGCGCCACCCGGGCGGAAGGTGAGCAGGGTGGTGGCGTGGCCAGCGGCGGAGAAGGCGTTGGCGAGAAGGACGGACTGTCGCTCGGTGCCCCCGCTGCGCAAGTGGTCCTGAAGCAGCAGCAGCTTCATGACGCGACCCGGGGGAGGGAGGGGAGGGCAGGAGTGCTCCCGGGGCGGTGCGGACGGCCATTCATGCCGGACGACGTTGGGTGGATTTGCGGTGTCGTGCAATTCCGCGCCGCGCGAGGCCGGGGAGCCGCCCGTCACCAGGGCTCTTCAGGCTGGCATCATTCACCAACCGAGCCGCCGTCGCGGCGGCGGGACGCGCCATCGCCGACGATTGGTTGGGCAGACTGGCCTCCTCGGGGGCGACCGGCTTTCAGCTCGAAGACGCACGCGCCTGGCGCAGGCTTCGAGAATCCGTTTGACCGGTCTGGGGGCGGTCGCGACGGTGGCGGAATGGCTGAAACCCAGGAATACGATCTGATCGTCATCGGTGGTGGACCGGCGGGTTACGCGGGCGCGATTCGCGCCGGCCAACTCGGCAAGAAGGTCGCCTGCATCGAGCTGGAACGCGCGGGGGGCACCTGCCTCAACTGGGGCTGCATTCCGACCAAGGCCCTGCTCAAGAGCGCCGAGCTGTACCGGTCGCTCCACAAGGCCGAGGCCTTCGGGCTGAGCGCGAAGGACATCGGTTTCGATTTCGGCAAGGTGATGGAACGCAGCCGCAACGTCGCCGGCCAGATGGCCAAGGGTGTGGAGTTCCTCTTCCGCAAGAACAAAGTCGATTACTTCGTCGGTCGCGCGCAGGTGACCGTCCCCGGCATGGTCGAAATCACCGAAGGCGCGCACAAGGGGAAGTTCTTCAAGACGAAGAACGTGCTTCTCGCCACCGGCTGCAAACCGCGCCGTCTCCCTGATGTACCGGTGGACGGCGTCCGGGTGCTGACCTCGCGTGAGGCCCTTGAGCCGCGGGCCACGCCGCCGAAGTCGATCGTCATCCTCGGCGCCGGGGCCATCGGCGTGGAGTTCGCCTATTTCTTCAACGCCTTCGGCTCGAAGGTCACGCTGGTGGAGATGCTGCCGCAAGTCGTGCCCGTGGAGGACGAGGAGGTGGGCCGGGCGCTGCAGCGTTCGTTCGAGAAGTCCGGCATGACCGTGCACGTGGGCACCAAGGTGGAGAACGTCCGGGTGCGGAAGGACAAGGTGGAACTCAGCCTGGTGAAGACGGGCGAGGCCAACGCTGCCGAGGTCGAGGCTGAGGCGCTGCTCGTGGCCATCGGGGTCAGCCCCAATCTCGAGGGCGCTTTGTCGTCGAAGGTCAAACTCGAGCTGGATCGCGGCTACGTGAAGGTGAACGACAATTATGAGAGCAGCGTGAAGGGTATCTATGCGGCGGGCGACATCATCGGCCCGCCCTGGCTCGCGCATGTGGCGACCTTCGAAGCGGTCAACGCGGTCAACGCCATCTTCGGCCATCACCATGCCGGGCGCGTGAAGGTCTTTCCGGGGTGCACCTATTGCCAGCCGCAGATCGCCAGCACCGGATTGACTGAGAAGGCCTGCAAGGAGAAGGGCCTGACCTACAAGGTGGGCAAGTTCCCGTTCACGGCCTCCGGCAAGGCGGTGGCGGCGGGTGATGCGGAGGGTTTTGTGAAGGTCATCTCCGACGCGAAGACCGGCGAAATCCTTGGAGTCCACATCCTGGGCCATGAGGCGCCGGAGCTGATTGCCGAGTACGTGCTGGCGATGAACATGGAGGGCACGGTTGACGAGGTGCACCGCTCGATCCACGCCCACCCGACCCTGAGCGAGGCGCTGATGGAAGCGGCGGCGGCGACCAGCGGCGAAGCGATCCACATCTGAGCCGCGGGCAATCCGGCGGTCCCCCGCCGGGCCCTGCGCACCGCCTCGGCCCACCGCTTACACGTTGAAGCGGAATAGCGCGACGTCGCCATCCGCGATCACGTAGTCACGCCCTTCGAGGCGGTACTTGCCGGCCTCGCGCGCGGCGGCAATGCTTCCCAATGCGGCCAGGTCGGTGTAGGAGACGATCTCGGCCTTGATGAAGCCCTGCTCGAAGTCGGTGTGGATCACGCCGGCGGCCTGGGGGGCTTTCCAGCCCCGCTTGATGGTCCAGGCGCGGACCTCCTTCTCGCCGGCGGTGAAAAAGGTCTGCAGTCCGAGCAGTTCATAAGTTGCGCGGATGAGGGCGGAGACCCCCGAATCGTCGACGCCGAGATCCTTGAGGAAGGCCTTCGCCTCTTCCGGGGGGAGCTCGATCAGTTCGGCTTCGATGCGGGCGCTGATGGGCACGTAGGCGGCATCATGGTGCGTCCGCACGTATCCGGCCACCTGTTGCACGTGAGGATTCTGTTCGGCGCTGGCGAGGTCGGCCTCGGCGACGTTGCAGGCGAAGAGCACCGGCTTCGCGGTGAGGAGCTGAAAGAGCTTCATCAGCGCCTGCTCCTCCTCGGTGGCCGGGAGCACATTGGCGGTGCGGCCCGCGTTGAGGTGGGGCTCAAGGCGCTGCAGCAGGGCCAGCTCCGCCTGGGCTTCCTTGTCGCCGGAGCGGGCCTTCTTCTGGGTTTTTTCGATTCGTTTGGTGACCGCCTCCAGATCGGCCAGGACCAGTTCGGTGGTGATGACCTCGATGTCGCGGACGGGGTCGATGCCACCCATGGTGTGAACGACGTCCGGATCCTCGAAGCAGCGCACGACCTGCACAATGGCATCCACCTCGCGGATGTTGGCGAGAAACTGGTTGCCGAGGCCTTCGCCCTTGCTGGCGCCGGCGACGAGGCCGGCGATGTCAACGAATTCGATGGCAGCGGGAACGACCACGGAGGTCTTCGCGATCTTTTGCAGGACCAAGGCGCGTCCATCCGGGACCACCACGACGCCGACATTAGGATCGATGGTGCAGAACGGGTAGTTGGCGGCTTCCGCCTTGCGCGAGCGGGTGAGCGCGTTGAAGAGGGTGGACTTGCCCACGTTGGGAAGCCCGACGATGCCGGCTTTGAGCATAAAGGGGCGGAAGAGAGCGGCCGGAACAGGGGCTTGACAAGCCGATTGTGGGGCGGTGATGTGGCCGGCTTTTCCAAGCAAGAATCGCTCTGCAACTCAACAGACATGGCCCTTAAAATTCGTCTTACCAAGGTTGGTTCCGTGCACCAACCGATCTATCGCGTGGTCGTCGCCGAGGCGCGTTCGCGCCGCGATGGCGCCGCGGTCGAATACCTCGGTACCTATACGCCGAAAGCGAAGGGCAGCCCGGTGAATCTCAACCTGGAGCGAGTCGAATACTGGCTCGGCAAGGGAGCGACACCCACGGACACGATGCATGCGATGATCAAGAAAGCCCGCCGGTCGGCCGCCGCGAAAGCCGAGGTCGCGGCAGGCTGATTCCGCGGTCGGCCCCGTCTCTTTCCAACGATCGCCCGGCCGTGCGGCTCGGGCGATTTTTCTTTTAGCCCGGTTCCCTTCCATGGCCGATTGCCTGAAAATCGACGTGCTAACGCTGTTCCCGCGGATGCTCGATGGATTTCTGGGTGAGAGCATCCTCGGCAAGGGCATCGCCGCCGGACGCCTGGTGGTGCAGGTGCACGATTTGCGCGGCTGGACAACCGACAAACATCGCACGGCGGATGATCGACCATTTGGCGGCGGGGCAGGCATGGTGCTGAAACCGGAGCCGGTCTTCGCGGCCATCGAGCAGGTGCAGACCCCGGGTTGCCGCCGCCTCTACCTGACACCGGACGGCGTGCCGTTGTCGCCCTCCCTGGCGGAGGAGTTGTCACGGGAGCGGCACCTCGTGATGCTCAGCGGTCACTACGAAGGCATCGACCAGCGGATCCGGGATTGTGTCATCGATCAGGAGGTGTCGATCGGCGATTATGTGCTGACCAACGGCACGCTGGCGGCGGCGGTGGTGATCGATGCGCTGGCGCGGTACATTCCGGGCGTGCTCGGGGAGGAAAAGTCATTGACGCACGAATCCTTCACCCGCAAGTTGCTCGACTTTCCTCAATACACGCGTCCCGCCGAATTTCGGGGCATGTCTGTTCCCGGGGTGCTGCTTTCGGGAAATCATGCCGAGATCGAGAAGTGGCGGCATGCGCGTCAGGTGGAAAAGACCCGGCAGGTCCGACCCGATTTACTCAAATAACTCACAGCCATGAATCCGATTATCAAGGAGATCACCGCTCATCAGGTGAAGAAAGACATCGCGCCGTTCAAAGTCGGCGACGGCGTGCGCGTGCACACCAAGGTCCGGGAAGGTGACAAAGAGCGCGTGCAGGTTTACTCCGGAATTGTGATCGCCCGGAAGGGCAGTGGCATTCACGAGACTTTCACGGTGCGGCGCCTGAGTTACGGCGAAGGCGTGGAGCGCGTGTTCCCGGTCAATTCCCCCAATATCGAAAAAATCGAGGTGGAGCGCGAGTCCGAGGCGATGAAGGCGCGCCTGTATTACCTGCGTGGACGCACCGGCAAGGCGGCGGTGGCGATTCGGGAGAAGGATCGCGCGGCTGAAATTCACGCGCAAAACGAGGCGGAAAAGGCGGCGAAGGTGGCCGCACCGGCTGCGGAGCCCGCCAAGGCGGGCTGAGCTCCGGCACACTGGCGCTTGGAGGCGAGTTTCCCGGCCGGCCGGGAGCTCGCCTTTCTTATTTCCGCCCCGGCCGGGGCGCAGTTGAGAATGCCCGGAGTACCGCGCAGCGACCGCGGCTCAAATTCAGGCTTCCCCGGCCCGGTCCGGGCCTGTACGGATTTCCGGTTTTTTCATCATGACGCTTCAAACTCATCTCCTTGGCAAGGCCGCCAACCAGGCTCGTGGGCTCGCGATCGACGCGGTGCATGCGTGTTCCTCCGGACATCTTGGATTGCCGCTGGGGGCGGCTGAGATTGGGGCGGTGCTGTTCGGTCACGCCTTGTCGCACAACCCGGAGCGTCCGCGTTGGCCGAACCGCGATCGCTTCGTGCTTTCCGCGGGGCACGGGTCGATGTTCCTCTATGCGTGGCTCCACCTGAGTGGCTACGATCTGCCGATCGAGGAGGTGAAGCGATTCCGCGTCCTGCACAGCCATACGCCGGGTCATCCGGAGTTTCGGGAAACACCGGGCGTGGAGTGCACCAGCGGACCGCTGGGACAGGGGATCGGCAATGCGGTGGGGATGGCGCTCGCCGGCCAGATGGCGGCCGCTCGTTTCAACACCCCGGAGCACCCGATCTTCGATTATCACGTCGTGTGCCTCGCCGGTGACGGCTGCATGCAGGAGGGTGTGGCCATGGAGGCGGTCGCGTTCGCAGGGCACCAGCAACTCGACAACCTCATCCTGATTTACGACGCCAACGAAGTCACCCTCGACGCCATGGCGTCGAAGACCCAGAGCGAAAACACCGCGCTGCGTTTCAAGGCAATTGGGTGGGACGTGCAGTCAGTCGACGGCCACGATCTGACGGCCTTCCTGAAGGCCTTCACCAAGGCGAAGAAGACCAAGACCGGCAAACCGCAGTTGATCATCGCCCGGACCCTCATCGGCAAGGGCATCCCCGAAGTGGCCGGCACCGCGAAGGGGCACGGCGAGGGTGGGGCGAAGTTCGCCGAGGGAGCCCGCGCCGGTCTGGGGCTGCCGGCGGACCAGCATTTCTATGTTAGCGACGACGTCCGGACCTACTTCGCGGCGCATAAACAACGGCTGATTCGCGCCTGCAACAAATGGTCCAAGACCTACAAGGCATGGCGCGAGGCCAATCCCGATCGCGCGGCGCTGTTGGATTCGGCGGCTCCGGCCAACGTGCCGTCTGCCGCCGCCCTGCTCGGAAAGATCCCGGCTTTCCCGGCCGACGCGAAGCTCGCGACTCGCGCCGCCGGCCGCGACGTGCTCCAACCACTTGCCGCGGAACTCCCGCTGTTGGTTGGCGGCAGCGCCGATCTCTACGGATCGACTCTTAATTATATTGCCGCCGACAAGGATTTCGAGCCGGCCAATCGTACGGGCCGGAACCTCCGCTTTGGAATTCGGGAGCACGGCATGGCGGCAATCGCCAACGGGGTGGCCTACGACGGGCTGTTCCGACCAAGCATCGCGACCTTTCTGGTGTTTGCCGACTACTCGCGGCCGTCGATGCGGCTCGCAGCCCTCGCCGGTCTGCCGGTGGTTTACATTTACACCCATGACTCCGTCGGCGTGGGTGAGGACGGCCCCACCCACCAGCCGGTGGAAACGATCTCGGGTCTCCGTGTCATCCCCAATCTCGACGTTATCCGTCCCGCCGATCCCGAGGAAACCGCGGGCGCCTTTGCCGCCGCTCTCGAGCGCGTCGACGGGCCAACGCTCCTCGCCTTGACCCGCCAGGCCTTGCCAAACTTGAGCGAAGTGCCGGTGGAGGTGCGACGACAGGGCGTGTTGCGCGGCGGTTATGTAGCGGTAAAGGAGAGCGCTGAACTCACGCACCTCCTCATCGCCACCGGCAGCGAGTTGCAGTATGCCCTGGCGGCGGCGAGGGAACTCGGGGCGGGAGTGCGGGTGGTCTCAATGCCCTGCACCCAACGTTTTGATCGTCAACCCGCTGAGTACCGCGAGAGCGTGATACCGGCGGAGTGTCGGAAGCGGGTGGCCATCGAAGCGGGCGTGTCTGCGCTCTGGCACAAATATGTGGGGATTGACGGCATCGTTCTTGGCATCGACCGTTTTGGCCTCAGTGCGCCGGCCCCGGTGGTTTTCAAAGAGCTGGGCATGACGGTGGAAGCGGTCGTCAACGCAGCGCGATCGCTGTAGGCGGAATCAGGCCCAAACGGTTCCCAGGGCCCCGACCCAGGCAAGTTCGCCCGGTAAGGCCAGCCCGCCAGCGGCGGCGGTGGAGGGGCCAACCGTTGCTGGTGCCGTGGCGGTTATTAGGGGGTTGCCCCCAAGACGAAAAACGACCATGGCGCTTCTGATAATTGGGCGCCAGTCTGTTGCACCCGCTTGCATTTATAATTAGCCGGCTGACTATCTGCCACCTTATCTATCCGTCCATGCCGCACCTGATGCTCAAGGACCTTCCTCGCTACGAATGCCTGATGAAGGCGGCGCAGTCCTTTCCGGAACTCGACCCCTCCGCGACAGAGGCCTTCCTCCATTTGCTGCGCGCGGGTGATGAAGCGTTTCGCATCGCTGAAACGAACCTCGCGAAGTTCGGAATCACCTCCGGTCGGTTCGGCGTCTTGATGGCGCTGTGGAGCCATGGGCAGCGGGTTCAAGGACCGGATGAGCCGACGCTTACGCCGGCAGAGCTGGCGGAGCGCACCGGGGTCACGCGGGCAACCATCACCGGTCTCATTGACACGTTGGAACGGGATGGCCTCGTGCTGCGAACGCCGCGGCAGGATGACCGCCGCACCTTGTCCGTGGGGTTGACGGCGTTCGGCCGCTCGGCGCTGGTGGCGATCATTCCCGGACACTTTCGCCGGATGGCCTGGTTGATGGAACCACTCTCAGAGGAGGAGCGCGGTGTTTTGGTGCGACTGCTCCAAAAGGTGACGAACCGCGCCGGTGAGGAGCCCATGCCCCCTGTCCCGACGGCTGGGGTAGGCCTGGACTCGGCCTCGACGGAAAGCGGAGCAAGTGCGCCCGCCGGGGAGCCTGCAACGTACTGAAAGTCCCTGCTACGCCCGCCCGACATTCTTCTTTCCCATCATGCTCAAGAAATTCCTGCTCACTTTCGGCGCGTTTGTCGTGGTGTTCCTGGTCTTGGGGGCGGTCAAGGCCGCCCAGATCAAGAAAGCTGCGACGACCCCTCATGTCATGCCGCCGATCGCCGTCGCGACGGTGAAGGCGAAGTCCGAGGTCTGGCAGACCTCGTTGCACGCCATCGGCACGCTCGTGCCCATGCAAGGTGTCACCCTCGGGGCTGAAATTGAAGGCACGGTGGTTCGGATCGCCGCCGAAAACGGCGCGAACGTAAAAGCGGGGGATTTGCTGGTGGAGTTCGACACGTCGGTGGAAGTCTCGCAACTCGCCGCTGCCGAGGCGCGGTCGGAACTGGCCCGGGTGAACCTGGAACGTACGACCGAGCTGTGGGCGCGCCAGGCGATCTCGCGTTCCGAATTCGACGCCGCCTCGGCTGCGTTCAAGCAGTCAGGAGCAGAAGTGGCGGCGTTGCAGGCGATCATCGCCCGGAAGCAGGTGCGGGCGCCGTTCGACGGGCGCGTCGGCATCCGCCACGTCAACCTCGGTCAGTATGTTCCCCGCGGCGCCGCACTCCTGCCGTTGCAGCGTCTCAATCCCATCTACGTCAACTTCAGCATCCCGCAGCGGCACCTGCCGGCGCTTTCTCTGGGGCAGAAGGTCGCGCTGCGGGTTGATGCATTTGCGGAGCGTTCGTTTGAGGCGACCGTGACCGCGATCAACCCCGAGGTGGATCCCGCCACCCGGAACGTTACGGTGCAAGCGACCGTGGACAACACGGGGGAGGCGCTTCGTGCGGGCATGTTTGCCCGGGTCGAGGTGCGGATGGGGGACAGCGAGGCCCTCGTGGTGCTTCCCGCCACTGCGATCTCCTACGCCTCCTACGGCAATTCCGTGTACGTGATCGAAAAGATGAAGCACCCCAACGGCACTGAATACCTCGGCGCCCGGCAGCAGTTCGTACGGCTGGGTGCGACCCGCGGGGACCTCGTTGCGATTGTCAGCGGCGTCAAGCCTGGCGAGGAGGTCGTTTCCACCGGAGCCTTCAAATTGCGCAACGGCGCGGCGGTGCAGGTGAACAACACCGTGCAGCCGAGCGCCGATCCTGTCCCCCGGCCCGCCAATACCTGAGCCCTCCCCCGGACCCTGCTTACCGGCGCCGCGGCGGGTGGCCGGTGGCCGGGTCCGCGGAATCCCCGCCATGATTTCCCGCAGTTTCACCGATCTCTTCATCCGCAAGCCGGTCATCGCGCTGGTGGTGAACATCATCATCCTGGTGGTCGGGCTGGTGTCGTACTTCCAGCTCAACACCCGGCAGTACCCGCGCAGTGACAGCGCGGTCGTGAAGATCAATACCATCTATTTTGGCGCCAGCGCCGAGACCGTGCGCGGCTACATCACGACGCAACTCGAGCGCGTGGTCGCCAGCGCCGACGGCATCGACTACATCGAGTCCGAAAGCCGCGCCGGCTTCAGCACGATCAACGTGTATCTGCGGTTGAATTACGACACCAACGCCGCGCTCGCGCAGATCAGCGCGAAGATCGACCAGGTCCGGGGCGAGCTGCCGCCGGAGGCGGAGGCGCCCTCGATCAGCGTCGAGACCAGCGACAACCAGTTCGCCTCGATGTACCTGAGCTTCTATTCCGACACGCTCGATCAGAACCAGATCACCGACTACCTGAACCGCATGGTGCAGCCGCGGTTGTCCGCGGTGAAGGGGGTGCAGCGGGCGGACGTTCTCGGCGGCCGGGTCTTCGCGATGCGGGCCTGGCTCAGCCCGGAACGGCTGGCGGCCCATGGCCTCAGTCCGGCGGACGTGCGGCAGGCGCTGGCGACCAACAACGCGCTGGCGGCGGTGGGCGCCACCAAAGGTTCGATGATGCGGGTGAGCCTGGTCGCCAACACGGATCTGCGCAGCGTGGAGGAGTTCCGCCAGTTGGTGGTGGCGGAGCGCAATGGCACGATTGTGCGCCTTTCCGATGTGGCCGACGTCGTGCTCGGGGCGGAGAGTTACGACGAGGAAGTGCGGTTTGGCGGGCAGACCGCCACGTTTATGGGCATCTGGGTTCTGCCGAGCGAGAGCACCGTGGAGGTGATCAAGCGGGTGCGCGAGGCGCTGCCTGACATCGAGCGCGGCCTGCCGGCCGGGCTCAAGGCCAGCATCGGGTACGACGCCAGCAAGTACATCGACGATGCGTTGCGCGAAATCGTGAAGACGCTGACCGAGACGCTGGCGATCGTGGCGGTTGTGATCTTCCTTTTCATGGGGTCGTTCCGCTCGGTGCTGGTCCCGTTGGTGGCGATGCCGCTGTCGCTGGTCGGAGCACTCGGCATCATGCTGGCGTTCGGCTTCACGATCAACCTGCTCACCCTCCTGGCAATCGTGCTTGCCGTCGGAATCGTGGTGGACGACGCCATCGTGGTGGTGGAGAACGTCGAACGCCATGTGCGGGAGGACAAGACACCGCTGGAAGCCGCGATCCTGGGGGCGCGGGAACTGGTGGGGCCGGTGATTTCGATGACGATCACGCTGGCCGCGGTCTATGCGCCGATCGCCTTTCAGGGCGGGCTTACCGGCGCGCTCTTCCGCGAATTCGCGATGACCCTGGCCGGGGCAGTGGCAGTGTCCGGCTTCGTGGCGCTGACTCTCTCGCCGATGATGAGCGCTTACCTGCTGCAGGATCATGCCCATGAGGAGGTCGGGCTCACGGGCTGGACCAACCACGTCTTTGATCGCCTGCGGAACCGCTACGAAAGGGTGGTGGGGGCGCTGATCGCCCCGCGGGCCGACGGCCGGATGCCGTGGCGGCTGCTCGCCTGGTCGCTGGTGGCCTGGCTGCCGTTCTGGCCGCTGGCCGCGGCGGTGGTGTGGGCCCTTTTCGGCGCGGGCGGCGTCAAGGCCGCCGCCGTGCCGTTGGCCGCCGGCCTGGCGGCCGCCAGCGTGGTCGGAGCCCTGCTGGTCCTCGGTTTCGACCTGCTGCTCGGCCGTCGGTATCGTAATGTCCAGTACGCCCTGGCCGGGGCGACGATGCTGACCGCGCTGGTGGCGCCCTTTTTCATGTTTGCACAGAACGAGCTCGCGCCGAAGGAGGATCAAGGCGTCGTGTTCAGCATCCTGCTCCCGGCGCCGACGGCGACCATTGATCACAATGTGCTCTATGCACGGGAGGTGCAGCGGATGTTCGAGTCGGTGCCGGAGTATGACAATTCCTTCCAGCTCACCGCGGCGAGCTTCGGCTTTTCCGGCATCATCCTGAAGCCGTGGTCGGAGCGCCGGCGGAGTTCGATCGAGATCGGCAATTCGCTGCAGGGGGAGGCGGCGCGGATCGCCGGACTGAACGTGATCATCAACGCCCCGGATCCGCTGCCGGCCGGCGGACAGTTTCCGATCGAATTCGTCCTGCGTTCGACCGCCGAGCATCGCGAGATGCTCGAGTTTGCCAGTCAACTCGTGCTTTACGCCAACACCGAGGCCAACGCCGGCGGCGGCCCCCCCACCTTTTTCTTCGCCGATTCCGATCTGAAGTTCGATCTGCCCCAGGTGGAGATCGAGATCGATCGCGACAAGGTCGCCTCGATGGGCCTGAGTCTCGCCAGTGTGGCGCGCGATCTGGGCGCGATGCTTGGCGGCGGCTATGTCAACCGTTTTGTCAACGACGGTCGCAGCTACCGGGTGATTCCCCAGGTGGAGCGGGGCCAGCGCCTCAACGCGGACCAGTTGCTGGACTACCACGTGCGCGGGCCGCAGGGGCAATTGATACCCCTCGGCACCATCGCCACCCTGAAGGAGACCGTACAGCCGCGCACGCTCAACCGGTTCCAGCAGCTCAACTCCGTGAAGATCACCGGCGTCGGTCCGAGCATCAACGAGGCGCTGAAAAAACTCGAAGCGAAGGCGGCCGAGATCCTGCCCGCCGGCTACTCGATCGATTACGGCGGTCAGTCGCGGCAACTGCGCTACGAGGGCCGGGCGCTTTGGAAGGCCGCGCTGCTGGCGCTCGTGCTGATCTTCCTGGTGCTCGCCGCCCAGTTCAACAGCTTCCGCGATCCCTTCATCATCATCCTCGGCTCGGTGCCACTTGCTCTGGTTGCCGCCATGCTGCCGATCTTTCTGGGCGCCTCCACCCTCAACATTTACTCGCAGATCGGCTTGATCACGCTGACCGGTTTGATCGCCAAGAACGGCATCCTGATCGTCGAGTTCGCCAACAGCCTGCAGCACGAAGGTGTGGAGAAGCTCGTGGCCATCCGGCGCGCCGCTGCCACGCGCCTGCGGCCGGTGCTGATGACCTCCGCGGCCACCGTGTTCGGCCACCTGATGCTCATCTTCGTCACCGGGCCGGGCGCGGCGGCGCGCAACAGCATCGGCTGGGTGCTCGTCATCGGCATGGCCATCGGTACGATCTTCACGCTTTTTGTCGTCCCGGCGTTCTATATGTTGATCGCGCGCGACCTCTCTCTGCGGCCGGTTCCGGCCGTCGAAGGTAACGTCGCTTCCGCCCCTTCCCTCGTCCCTGCCAAGTAATTCCATGTCACCTTCCCGTCTGACCCTTCCTGCCGCCGTTGCGGCGTGCGTCTGGTTAATCCTCCCGTTCCACCCGGCCGGCGCGCAGACCAACCCGGTGCCGGAGACGGTCGACTTGCGTGGTGCGGTCCGTTATGCGCTCGACCACAGTTTTGCCATCCAGCAGGCGCGCGAACGGATCCGGCAGCAGGAGGGAATCGTCGTCGAGGTTTCAGCCCGCGAGATCCCCGCCTTGTCCGCATCCGCCTTGTATCAGCGCAACGACCCCGAGATTTCCGGCGGTTTTCCGGCCAGCAACCAGGCCTGGCAGATCAGTCTGACCGCCTCGCAGGTGTTGTACGCCGGCGGCGGCGTGAAGTCCGCGGTCCGGAGTTCGAAGCTGGCCCGGGAGGCCGCCCTGCTCGAACTGCAAGCGGTGATCAATGAGGCGCTCCTCCGGGTGCGGACTTCCTTTTACGAGGTGCTGCTGGCGCGGGAACAGATCAAGGTCCAGGAGTCGAACCTTGAACTGCTCCAGCAACAGCTCAAGACGGTCACCGACCGCTATGAGGCGGGCACCGTGTCGAGTTTCGAAAAACTTCGCGCCGAGGTGGCGGTCGCGAATGCCAAGGCGCCGCTCATCACGGCCCGGAACAATTACCGCCTCGCGATTGAGGCGCTCCGGCTTGCAGTCGGGTTTTCGGTGGCACCGGCGGATCTGACGCGCAAGGAACCGGCCTTTCTCGGCACACTCGACTTTGTGCCGCAACAGTTCGATCGCCTGGCCTCACTTGAGGCTGCGCGGGCCCACCGGCCCGATCTGCAGCGGCTCTCCAAGCTCGCCGCCTCGAGCGAGGAGGCGATCGTGACGGCGCGCTCGGCCTTCTATCCCAATGTGGCGGCGTTTGGCGGATGGACGTTGCGCAAGGGGCCGACCAACAGTTTTGGCGATTCCAACAACGGCTGGCTCGTCGGCGTGCAGTCGCAGTGGGACATCTTCGACGGCCGCGCGACCCAGGGGCGGGTGGCCCAGGCAAAGTCCGTCCTCGCGCAGACCAAGCTCGCGTTCACCGAAGCTCAGCTCGCCGTTGATGTTGAGGTGAGCCGGGCGCATTCCCGGTGGCAGCAGGCCACGGAACTGGCGGAGGCTTCGGCACGGGTCGTCGAACAGGCGACCGAGGCGGTTCGCCTCGCCAACGCACGTTACAACGCCGGCACCGGGACGCAGCTCGATGTTCTTTCAGCCCAGGTCGAGCTGACTACCGCCCGCACCAACCAGCTTCAGGCCTACTACAGCTACAACGTCGCGGTCGCCGAACTCCGCAAAGCCATGGGGCAGGCGGACGAGTTCACCACGCCATGAAAGCGCCCGCGCCGCTTTCGACCCGTTGCACCGCAGTCAGCCTGCGACGGCGGGGGCGACGGTGCGGAAGGGGCGTCGCGCGGTCGACGTTCCGCACGGCTGGGACCGATCAGTCGGAATTGGGGCGGTGAAACCCGGGCGGTTCTGCCATGTCCACGACGCCGCGCATGAGAACGTTCCGGCTTCTGCTCCTGGCCGTCGGCGGTCTGGCCGTGGCGTTGGCGGCGTTGGCGGCGGTGGTGTTCTCCTCGACCTTTCAGACCTGGGTCGTTCGTCGGACTCTGGCGGGCCAGCCTCACCTGGGTTTGAAAGTGGGTGCGGTGTCGGCGGGTCTTGGACGGGTGGAGCTGCGAGAAGTCGAGTGGGTGTCGGGCGGCGTGGTGGCGCAGGTTCCCTGGTTGGAGGCGAGACTGCCATTATGGTCAGCCTGGTTTGCGGAGCGTGTGGAAATCGCGGGGCTGAAGGCGCACGGCTGGAGCGTGACGCCGGCGCCGCCGGAGACCGCCCTGCCCGGCCCGGTGAAAACTCCAGCCGGCCCGGCGGCCACGGGCACTTCGCCCGAGGCGGCGCTCGCCGTCGCCGGCGGTTTTTTGGCACGGCTGCAACTGCCGTTCGAACTGTCGGTGGATGGGGTCGATCTTGCAGGCGAGGTCCGGCTGGGGGAGGGGAGGGGCCGCATACTTTTCCGCTGCGCCGGCGGAGGCTTTGCCGCGGGGCAGGAAGGGCGACTCGAACTCGCCACCGAGGCGATGTTGACGGCGCCGCAGTTGGGCGCAGTGACGTCGCGGGGAGTTCTGACCGGCCGGATGGAGTCCGCGCGCGCGTTCAGCCGGGTGAAGCTGGAGTTTCAGACCAGTGCCCGTGGCGCGCGATTTCCGGCTGAGATCGAGCTGTCCGGGGAGCTGGCGGCGGAGCGAGGCCCGAGTGGGGAGAGCTACCTTGCGCGGGTGATCTCGCGGGGCCACGACCTGCTGCGCTTGACGGCTGAGTTTCCGCGGGAATCCGGCCGCTGGCAGGGTGAGTGGAAGGCGGATTTCAGCGCTGCGGATCTCGCCGCGCTCGCGCTCGGCCTGCGTACGCCGGCGTTTGCTGCCATCGGCAGCGGACGGTTCGAGTGGGAACCGAGCCGGGGGGAGGTGCAGGCCAGCGGTCGCGTCACCGGAACGGTGGACGAACTTGGCACGTTGCGTCCCGAACTGGAACGAGTGGGGCGATTGACGGTGACCGCCGATTTTGACTTGGGCGGCGCGGAGGGCGTGCTGGCAGTCCGCCGGTTCGAGGCGGCGATCGCCGGCGACGGACCAGTGGCAACACTGCGGGCGCTGCAACCTTTCAGTTTTCATCCGGCGCGGGGCGAACTCATCGCGGTGGACACCGATCAGGATCTGGCTGGAATTTCCGTGCAAGGTCTGCCGACAGCGTGGTTCTCCCCCTGGCTTGGGACGATCCAGGCGGATGCCGGCCCGATTAGGGGCGAATTGCTGGCCCGATCTCGCGGGCGGGGGCTGGCGGTGCGCTCCCACGGGTCGCTGACGGTCGAGATCCGTTCGCTGCGGCGCAGTGGAGCGGCACTGCTCGAAAACTTGGGAATCGGCTGTGCCGGCGGATTCGAATGGGCATCCCAGGGATGGATGCTCGACCTCGCTGAACTCACGGCGGCATCCGGCGGCCGCACGATTCTGAAGGCCGAGGCCCGGGCGGGTCAACTGGTCGGCCCGGGCGAAGCATTGAAGCTGGGCGGAAGATTGACGGCCGATTTGCCGGCCTGGCTGGCGCAACCGGGAGCAGCCGGGCTGGTGGCGCTGCGGGGCGGGGAGCTGGCGGTGGACTTTGGCGCGACTCTCGGTGCGTCGCAGTCGTGGCACGTCAAGACCGTGCTGCAGCAGCTCAAGGCGGCAGCGACGGCCGGGCCGGCGTCCCTGCCTGCGCTCGCTGCGGATCTGCGGGCCGACCTTGGCGCGGATGGGAAGCTGGCCTATCACGTGCCGATCACGATCGAAAACGGCGATCGGAAGTCGGATCTCCTGATCGAGGGAACGGGAAGCCTGGCGGGGGGGACGCTGAGTGCGCTCGCGGCGACGGCGACGAGCCGGCAACTGCAGGTCGAAGATTTGCAGATGCTGGTTAAGGCCGCGGGGGCGGCTCCGGAATCCGCGGGCGTGGAGCCCGGGGCGCGTGCGACGGCGGGAGCGGCCGCGGCCGCGCGCGCCAAAACACCACCCTGGTCCGGTTGGTCAGGCACCGCCACCCTGCGACTGGAGGAGGTGATCTACGGAGAAACCTTCCGGCTGCAGAATGTCACGGGCAAGGCGGAGCTCGAGGCCGGAAAGATTCGCCTGGAGGGCCTCGAAGCGGGCTTTGGTCACGGCGGGCGGGCGCATGTCAATGGGGCGCTGACGTTCGAGGCCGGCCGATCGCAGCCGTACGCCCTGGCCGCGGATGTCGAGTTACGGGAGTTCGAAGTGGGCGCATTCCAGCGCCGCTCCGCGGGTGGGGGGCCACCGCTGGTCGAGGGTCGTTTCGATGTGATCGGCGGGCTGACGGGACACTCGCACTCGCTCGGGAGTCTCGGGGAGGGGCTCAGGGGCGAATTTCATCTGGCCAGCCGTGGCGGGGTCTTTCGCGGGCTCCCGGTGGCGTTGAATCTGGCCGGCGGCACCCCGGGGCGGAGGGCGGGGATTTTGGCCGCGGCCGGGCAGGCAATCGGCGGGCTGGCGCGGCGGCGCGAGGAGCCGGTAGCGCCGAGCCGGGCCGAAGCGGCATCCGAGTTCGCTGCTGGACTCAATCCGATTGTCTATGACCAGCTCAGCGTTTCGGTGATTCGTGATCCGGGGCAGCGGACAACGTTCAATGACTTTGCCCTGATTGCGCCGGAACTGCGCTTGACCGGCACTGGCACTCTGGCGGACGAACGGCAGGGTTCCTGGGAGGAGGGGGCACTGGCGATGGAGTACCGGTTGCGGGTGCGGGGGCGCCAGGGCGAGCTGTTGCGCTTCCTTGGAGCGGTGGATGCCACGGCGGACGACCTTGGCTATGCGGCGTGCACACTGCCAATTCGGGTCCGGGGTACCTGGGGGCGGCCCGACGCATCGGATCTCAATGTGCGGTTGCAGGCACTCGCCCTGGAGAAGGGTGGCGTCGCGGAGCGGGCGTCGGAGTTGTTCAACCGGCTGATTGGCGGCGGCAAGTGACCGCGAAAGTCGGGGTGGGAGGGGCCGTTCACCACTGCACGCGCCATTGCCAACCCGAGTGGGGGGGACATGTTGCGGGAGTGATCGCGTCCATTGTATTCCGGAGATTCAAGGCCCTGCGCCAGACGCGCGTTGAACTGGCGCCGTTCAACGTCGTGATCGGCCCGAATGGGAGCGGCAAGACGAGCCTGATTGAGTCCATCGTGCGGCTGCGCACGCTGGCGGCCCGGCCGCTCGGTGATCCGGCGGTGGTGACGCGGGCCGAGGGTCCGGAAGTCGAATTCCGCTTCCGGGCTCCGTACACGGAACTGGTTGCGACGCTGGGCTGCGAGTGCGAGCAAGTCTGCGATTTGCTGCGGGTGGCGCCGCCGGATGCCGCCGGCTGGCCCGGCTTGCGGGAGGACTTGTCGACCATTCGCGGATACGTACTCGACCACGCGGCCATCGCCGGTGCCGCGCCGGTCGCGGCGGGAGCGGAACTGGCCCCGGACGGCTCGAATCTGGCCGCAGTTCTGGCGCAGCTTCGCCAGCGCGCGCCCGCGGCATACCGGGAACTGGAGCGCGAGATTCTCCGGCTGCTGCCTGAATTCAGCGGGTTGGAATTGCTGCCCGTCGGTCAGGAACGGGTGGAGTTTGGTCTCCGACTGGCAGAAGGCGACGTGCTCCGGGCGGGGGAGCTGTCGCAGGGGATTCTGTACCTGATCGCGGTGCAAGCGCTCGCGTTCAACCCGGAACCACCGGCCCTCCTCTGTGTGGAGGAAGTGGATCGGGGGGTTCATCCGCGGCTGCTGCGGGAGATTCGCGATGCGCTTTACCGGCTGAGTTATCCGGAGGGCGAGCGGGGGCGGCGTCCGGTGCAGATTATCGCCACCACGCACTCGCCCTACTTCATCGACCTGTTTCGCGATCATCCGGAGGAGGTGATCCTCTCGCAGAAGGCGGGGAGGGCAGCTCGCTTCGAGCGGCTGATTGATCGTCCCGACCTCCCGGAACTGCTCCGCGAAGGTTCGTTGGGGGACATGTGGTACAGCGGTATCCTGGGCGGCACTCCTGAAGAGGAATGAAGGTCGCGCTGCTGAGCGAATCGCCGGCGGATGAGACGGCGCTCCGAGTGCTGGTGAGCGGCGTCCTGCGGGCGACGCCAAAATTTGTTTCACCGGGCTTTCGCGCGCGTGGCTGGCCAAATGTTGCCCAGGTGATGCCCGCCGTCATCCGGCACCTGCATTTCAACACGGATACGGACGCTCTGGTCGTGGTCGTGGACGCCGACGACTCGGTGGTGCACCTCCCTGATCACGATCGGCCGGGCTATTTCCATCCGCAGTGCCGGATGTGCCAATTGCGGGCGGTGCACCGGCAGACGACCAAGAAGCTTCCTCCGGCGCACGGTCGCGAAAGAGTTCTCCGGTCCATTGGGGTGGCGGTGCCGGCGATCGAAGCGTGGTACCTTTGCGGTCGCGATGCGAGTGTGAGTGAACAGGCGTGGGTGGGGGGGCTGGCGGCTGGACAACTGCCTTATACCCGGGCGGAGTTGAAACTCCGTGTCTACGGCACCGATCGACCGAGTCTGCCGCACGAAATCGAGTGCGCGCTGCGCGAGGTCGAGCGTCACCACCACGACACCCGCCGCCTCGAACACGAATTCCCGGGCTTTGCCGCGCTGGCAGAGGATCTACGCGCCGGCCTCAAGGGGTGATCCGACCCGGATGATTGCCGCGGCTGCTTCCGGTGCCGCCCCGGCATGGCGTGCGCCGGCGGGGCCTCAACTCGAGACGGCGCCGGTCGGGCGCGAATCCGACGGGGCGAATCTTTGATCGGTGTTTCCATTCCCAATACGAGTACGTCCCTGTTGAATCGCCGGCGGGTCCATTCCCCGTAGCTTGCTGCGTTTAGTCCGGCGATTCAGCGGAGGCCGATCCGCGGAGCGGTCGCCTGGCCACCCCGAGGCTTGCCTCTCGGCGTGGCCAGGCGAAGGCCGGAGCTTTCACTTCGGTCTGGCAGGGAGCCGGTAGGGGGCATTGCCCCGCGAATTTCTTTGAACGTCGCCGGCCTTTCCTCGACAAAGATCCCAGCGATCATGCCTGCCCCATTTTTCCGCCGGCGCTCGTATCTGCCATTTTACCTCGAAGTAATTGCGAGCGCGATCGCGCATTTGCTTTATCGCGTGCGCACCTCCGGTCTCGAAAACCTCCCGCGGGACGGCGGTCTGCTGCTGCTCGCCAATCACATTTCGTACGTCGACGTGGTGGTGCTGCAACTTGTCTGCCCTCGTCCCATCCGGTTTGTGGGCCACAAGGGGCTGCGGCGAAACGGCTTTTTTAACTGGTGTTTTGAAAAGTCGGGCTGCATTCCGATTTCCGCTGAACAGCCGCGGGAGGGCATGCGGGCGGCCGTCGCCTCGCTGAAGGCTGGCGAGGTGGTCTGCCTTTGTCCGGAAGGGCACATCTCCCGCACGGGGCAACTCATGCAAATTCAGCGTGGGTTTGAGGCGATTGCACGACAGGCTGGCGTGCCGGTCATGGCTGCGGCAATCGACGGCTTGTGGGGATCGATCTTCTCCTTTGCCGGCAACAAATACCTCTGGAAGTCGCCCCGGCTCCTGCCGACCCCCGTCTTCATCGCCTTCGGCCGGCCGATGCCACCGGCCAAGGCAACGGTGGCCTGGGCGCGTCACGAATTGCTCGATCTTGGCGAACGCGCCTTTAACGAGCGACCGGTGTTGCGGCGCCACCTCGGGCGCGAATGCTTTCGCGCCCTCACCAAGTCTCCCGGCCGGCGGCTGATCGTCGATCGCACCGCAGAACGACGGGAGCTTACCTGCGGTCAGATCTACGCGGTGGCGGCGGTGCTTTCCCGCCGTCTTCGCGCGACCGTCCTGGAAAAGAGGGTGGGGATCGTCCTGCCGCCGGGAGCGGGGGCATTCATCGCCAACCTGGCGGTAGTGGCGGCCGGCAAGATCCCGGTTAACCTGAATTTCACCGCCGGTCGGGCGGCGCTGGAGACCAGCATGCAGATCGGCGGAGTTTCCACGGTGATCAGTGCCGCCGCCATGCGCGAACGCCTGCCAGCCTTTCCCTGGCCGGAGCGGACGCTCGATCTCAAAGCCGAGATTGAGGCGGCCGGCGGAAAGCGTGCCATTCTGCCCTGGGTGATGGCTGCCTGGCTGCTGCCCAATCAGTGGTGCGCGTCCCTCCTCGGGCTGCCCCAGGTGGGCGACCGCGCGGAAGCAGGCCTGCTTTTCACCAGCGGAAGTTCGGGCGAACCCAAGGGAGTCGCGCTCA
This sequence comes from uncultured Opitutus sp., assembly GCA_964504885.1. Lineage (GTDB taxonomy): Bacteria > Verrucomicrobiota > Verrucomicrobiia > Opitutales > Opitutaceae > ER46. The sequence goes on along the minus strand of CAZDGC010000040.1, from coordinate 1,622 downwards.
CACACCGCAACATTCTGGCCAACTGCGCGCAGATTTCGTCCCTTTCGATTCTGCCGCAAAGCTGTACCCTGCTCGCCTGTCTACCGATGTTCCACAGCTTCGGCTTCACTGTCACGTTGTGGTATCCCATTCTGCGCGGTTGCGATGTGGTCTCGGTGCCGAGTCCGCTGGACACGCGCAAGATTATCGACGCCATCGCCCAGGAGCGAGCCACGGTCATGGTCGGGGCGCCGACGTTCATCCGGCCCCTCCTCAAGAAGGCCCGCTCCGACGAGCTGAAGTCACTCGACCTGGTCGTTACCGGGGCCGAACGCCTGCCGGAGGATCTTCATGCGGCCTTCCTCGAAAACTTCCATGTCGAGATTCTCCAAGGCTATGGCCTGACCGAAACCACCCCGGTGGCGAACGTGAATCAGCCGCACCCGCCCGTGGTACTGTCGACCAATGAGCCCCAGCTTGGAAAGCGCACCGGTTCCGTGGGCCGGATGATGCCCGGAATGACCGCGCGCGTGGTCGACCCCGAAACCCTCGAAGAGATCCCCGACACCCATACCGGGATCGTCGTCTTGAAGGGCGCGAACGTGTTCGATGGCTATCTGGACGATCCGGGCAAGACCCGGGCGGCCTTCCATCACGGATGGTTTGTCACGGGGGATCTCGGCCGCTTTGACGAAGATGGATTCCTTTTCATCGAAGCCCGATTGTCGCGGTTCTCGAAGATTGGCGGAGAGATGGTGCCGCATGGCACCGTCGAGATGAAGATTATCGAGGCATTGGGCTGGGATCAGTCCGAGGCCCCGCTGGTGTATGTCACCGGCATTCCGGACGCCGCCAAGGGGGAGGCCCTGGTGTTGCTGACCACCCAGGCGGTGACAGCGGAGGAGTTGCGGGTCAGGCTGGCAGCACTTGGTGTACCTAATCTGTGGATACCACGGATCATTCACCGCGTGGAGCAGATACCCATGCTCGGTACAGGCAAGACCGACCTGAAGCAGTGTCGGGAGCTGGCGTTGGAGGCGGCGGGGTAGCGCAAGGTGCTGGCGTGTGATATTCGACCGGGCACCTGCGGGCGCATTAGAGCCGCGAATTGGAGCGTGGTCCAACTCGGGATGAGGTAAGCACACCCAGAGCAACGAGCGGGGTCGGCAGCTCCGCAACTCCGCCCAGCCACGAAATGGCGGAAATTCGGCAGCGCGTACGTCAGGAAAGTCTGAGCTTCGACCGAATCGGAATCTTCTGCAAAACTCAACGCACCACCCGCGCGCCTCCGCCCTTGATCTGCTTTTCGACCTCCTTGCGTGACGCCATCGACGTGTCGCCGGGCGTCGTGGAGGCAAGGGCGCCGTGGGCGGCTCCATAGTCGACGGCCTTCTGCGGATCATTGAACTCCATGAATCCAAACTGCAGGCCGGACGCGAAACTGTCTCCACCGCCGACCCGATCGAGAATCTCAAGCTCCGGGTACTGCCGGCTTTCGTAGAAGCCACCGTCGTGCCAGAGAATGGCCGACCAGTCGTTCTTGGTGGCTGTAATCACGCGCCGAAGGGTCGTCGCGGCTACTTTGAAGTTGGGGAACTCCTTCACGGCGGTCGCAATCATGTCCTTGAACGCATCGAGTTCGA
>CAZDGC010000039.1:0-52338 GCA_964504885.1 uncultured Opitutus sp. | reverse complement strand
ACTCGCGGATGACGGTGAGGGTGGCGGCCGCCGACGTGACGGAGCCGACTGGGTTGCTCACCACGCAGGTGTAGCTGCCCGCGTCGGCCGGCTGGGCCGCCGCGAGGGTAAACGTCGCCGCGGTGGCGCCGGGCACGTCCACTCCGTCCTTGCGCCATTGATACGCCAGCGGGGCGCTCCCGGTCGCGGCGACACGCAGGGTCGCGCCCGCGCCGGCGGCGACGGCCTGCGACTCCGGCTGCGCCGTGATCACGGGGGCGATGGCGAAGGTCAGGGCCGCGGCCGCGCTCGTCACGCTGCCGAGGGAATTGGTCACCCGCACCCGGTAGTCGCCGAGCTGGGCCGCCTGCACGTCGGCGATCGTGAGGGTCGCGCTGGTGGCCCCCGCCAGCGGAGCGTCGTTGCGGAGCCACTGGTACAGCAGCACCGGCGAGCCGACGGCGGTGACGGAGAATCGCGCGGTGCCGCCTGGCGCCACCGCCTGCGCGACCGGCGGAGTCGCGATCGCCGGGACGCCGGCGTTGATCTGGAGCGTCGCCGGCTGCGAAACGACGGTCCCCGCCGCGTTGGTCAGGACCACGCTGTACTCGCCGGCATCGGACGCCTGCAAGCCCGTGAGATTCAGCACCGCCGCCGTGCGCCCCGGGAGGTCCACGCCGTTCTTGCGCCACTGATACGTCGGGGCCGGTTTGCCGATCGCCACCGCCGGAAAACTGACGCTGCTGCCGGCGTTGGCGATCGCCGACGCCAGTGGCACCAACAGGCCGGGCGCGAACGAGGCCGCGCGGCCGGAGTCGACCAGCGCCACCTCGACCAGGCCGGTGCCGGAGACCGCCCCGACCCCGGCAGCCTGCACGGTGTGCGCCGCGCCCGGCGCCAGGCCGACCAGCATCGCGGCATCGCCACTGCCGCCGGCGAGCGGCAGCAGGCCCGCGGTCGCGGCCGCCGCACTCAGTGCCGGTGAGTTGTTCCAGTTGTCGTTCGAGTCGATCAGGGAGACGCCCCGGTAGACGGACACCGTGGGGTTGGTGTTGACCGCGAACACCCCCGCGATCGAAAGCGCCGGGCCGAGGGCGCGCACCAGGGTGATCGGCGTGCCCGTCTCGGCCGTCCCTTCGGGAATGAAGCCGGCGATCAGCGGCGCGCCGCTGCCGCCGACCGGCCCGCGGGCGGCGAGATACACGATCCGCGGCGTCGCATCGGTCTCATACAGCTCCAGCAGCGCCACCCCGACGGTGCCCGGCGAGGGGGAGACCGCGGCGGTGTAGATTCCGGGGTTCAGGTTGGCGAGCAGCGCCGCATCGCGACTGCCGGCGGGCAGGGCAAACGCGCCCACCGCCGACGCCGCGGCGGCCACAGCGGAGGCACCGCCCCAGTCGCGATTGCTGGCGACCACCGCACCGGTGCGATCGAAGACCGTCAGCGCCGGGTCCGGGAGCACATCCGTCAACCCGAAACTCGCCAGCGTCGGGCCGATGGCGCGGATGAGCACGGGCTTCGTGGCGACGCCCTCAATCATGAAGTTCGCCGCCAGCGCCCCCGGTTCGGGGCCGTCGCGCGTGACCAGGGCGCGGACGGCGAGGCTGCGCAGGCGAGGCGCCCCCACCAGCCCGGTGGCGGCAAAGTTGTCGAAGTACGCCTGGCCCGGCAGCGTGGGCAGCGTCTCGGCGACACCGGAGGAGATGCCGGCGTCGCCGTGCAGCAGCAACTCGATGGTGTCGCCCGCCCCCAGGTTCCAGTTGACGTGGCGCGCGCCCGCCGGGGCGGTGGCGCCGATGTGGAGCGTGCCGAGCGCGATCCAGGTGTAGCCGCCGGTGGCGCCGTCGGGATCGTACCAGGCGGTCAGGCTGCGGGCGCCGGCGGAGTAAGTGATCCGCAGGGCGCCGTCGGCGGTGTTGAGGTTCACGGAGGGTAGGTCGAACCCCGTCCCGCCACCCGCGCCAAAGGCATAAAAGCTGTTGCTATTGTCGCTCTGCTCGCGCTCGAAGGTCACCCCGAAACGCGGCTCCAGCGTGCTGCCGCGGAACGCCACCAGACCGAGCAGCCGCCAGGCCTCGCCCCCCAAGGCCCCCCACGTCTGGGTGTTGTCGAGATGGGCGTCCACCTGCGCCGACCAGTCGCTGGCGACCGGCCCGCGAAACGAGGTCAGCACGCGGTAGCTGAAGGCCACGCCCGTGTTGGTGCTGGTGAACTCGAGCCGGCCATTGGTGAACGCAAGATTGCCGGTGTGATTGCCGCCCCACGGCGGGCCGTTCAACGCGCTCCAATGGGTCGCGGCAGAGAAGTTGTCGGTGAACGTCTGCGCGCCCGCGACAACCGCGAATGCAAAGAGGCCGGCGGCAAGCGCGAGGCGCTGCCACCGGAACGGAGGCGTCTTCATCGTCTTGTGGGGGTGGAACGGCGCCGATCGCGGCGGGGCACCCGGCCCCGTCCACGTATCGACCCGCGCACGCTGGGGCCACGCCCCCGCCGAAGCAAGCGCGCCGGCTCGCACCGGCTGCCCTCAGCGCACGACGAAATCGCGGGGGCTGGCGTCCATCTCCTGCTCCCAGGCCTTCAAGCGCGCCTTCAGATCCCGCACGATTTCCGGGTGGACATAGGTGAGACTGCGGCGCTCCCCGATGTCGGCGGCGAGGTCGTAGAGCAGGTCCATCGTGTTGCCGTCGTTCAGGTACTTCCACCGGCCATGCCGCACGGCCCACTGCTTGCGGTTCGAGCGATCGATGCGCCAGAAAAAGGTCCGCTCCCGCTCCGGCGCCGCCCCGGTCAGAATGGGCAGCAGGTTGATGCCGTCCGGCCGGTAATCCGCGGGCGGTCGGGCGCCCGCGGCCGCGAGGAAAGTCGCGGTGAGATCCATGGTGATCGCGGCCTGGCCGAGGGTGCGCCCCGCGGGCAGACGGCCCGGCCAGCGCATCAGGCACGGCACCCGGATGCCGCCCTCCCAGAGCGTGGCCTTGTGATTGAAAAGCGGACGGTTGTCGGAAAGGCGCTCGCCCCCGTTGTCGCTGCTGAAGACCACCAGCGTCCGGTCGGCGATGCCCTGGCGGTCGAGTTCGGCGAGGATCTGGCCCACCCCGGCGTCGACCCGCTCCACCATCTTCGCATAGTCCGCGCGCGTGCCGTGGTACATGGACTCCTTCGTGACCATCGGGGTCTCCGGGCGGTCCGGCACCTGCCACGGCGCATGCACGGCCAGGTGCGGAAGATAGAGGAAGAACGGCCGCCCCGCGTGCTTCCGCACGAAGGCCACCGCCCGCTCGTTCAGCAGATCGGTCAGGTAGCGCCCCGGATGCCGCACCGGCTCGAGTCCGTCCCGCAAGGCGTAGGTGCCGTCATAATACGCGTGCCGGTAGAAGTCGGCGTGGCCGAGCAGCTCCCCGAAATACTCGTCGAACCCGTGGTGGAGGGGGTTGTACTCATCCTTGTAGCCCAGGTGCCACTTGCCGAACGCGCCCGTGGCGTAGCCCGCCGCCCGCAGAAACCTGGCGATGCTCGGCTGCGTGGCCGGCAGGCCGAGTCCGTGCATGTCGGGCTCCTTCACCCATGCGCCACCGACCTTGCGCACCTGTTCGCCCGCAAACCCCATCGCGAACTCGAATCCCACCCGCTGTTGCCAGCGACCGGTGATGAAGGCGCAGCGCGTCGGGGTGCACACCGGGGCGTTGGCGTAGAAATTGTCCAGCCGCACGCCTTCGCGCGCCAGCCGGTCAAGGTTGGGCGTGCGGACGTCGGTCGCCCCCAGGCAGCCGAGATCCGAATACCCAAAATCGTCCATCAGGATGAAGATCACATTCGGACGGGGGAGCGCCGGAGCGCCCGACACGAACGCCGCACCCAGCAGGGCCAGCGGCAGGAGGAGGAGATGGCGGGGAAGCATGGGAAGCAAAAGCGGCCGGCCGACGAGCAGCCGCGCGTGACGGCGCTGGCGGGGGGATGAAGGCGGGGGCACCCCACCGACCGGGACCAACACGCTGAGCCACCCGCCCCGCCGTTGCGACCGCATTCTTCAGGTCGCAACGGGCAAGCCGACGAGCGCGCGCGTTTCGGGTTGCCCCCGCCGCCCCAGGGTGCGGCAACTGCGGAGTGGCGCGCGACCCGCCCGCTGCCGGCGCCGGCCCGCCCTTGACTCGCATCGCGGCCGCCGGTCACTTCCGGGCCATGCTACCCCGGCTCCTCGCGGCACTGTGCGCCCTCGGCGCGCCCTTGGGATCTGCCGCGTCGGCCTCCGCCTCGCAAGCCACCGTGGTCGAACGCGAGGGACGCGTCGTCGTCACCAAACCCAATGCCCGCCCGGCCCCCGCCGCCGTCGGCATGGGTCTCGTCGCCCGCGACCAGCTCGGCACGGGCGAGGCCAGCCGCGCCGTCCTGCGGATGAGCGACCGCTGGTTCGCGCGCATCGACGAGGAGACCGACATCGAAATCACCCCCGGTGCCCTTGGTGCGCAGGATCGCGACAGCCTCAAGGTCGCCCTCGGCGGCGCCTTCATCTTCAGTCGCGAGGCCGAGGGCGCGGTCAAGGTGCAGACGCCCTCCGTCACCGGCGGACTCCGCGGCACGCAACTCCTCGTGCGCGTCGCGCCGGACGGTCGCAGCAACCTCCAGGTGCTCGAAGGCGAGGTCGATCTCGCCAACGACCACGGCACCCTGCTGCTCCGCGCCGGCGAAGCCGCCGAGACCGCCCCCGGCCAGGCGCCGCGCCGCACCGCTGCCCTCGACGCCCGCAACCTGCTGCAGTGGACGCTCTATTACCCCGCGGTCCTGCCCGCCGAGGAGCTCGACCTCTCCGCTGCCGACCCGCGCGAACTCGCCGCCTCCGTCGCCGCCTACCGGCAGGGCGATCTGCCGCAGGCGCTCGCCTCGCTGCCGCCGGCTGCCGCCAACGCCTCCCCCGCCGGCCATGTCTACCGCGCCGCGGTCGTGCTCGCCACGGGGCGCGTGGCCCGCGCCCGCGCTCACCTCTCGGCGGTGCCCACCGAGCACGCTGGCCGGCGCGCCCTCGAGCGGCTCCTCGCCGCCGTCCATGGCGCCGTACTTCCCCCGGCCGGCCCGCTGGTCACCGCCGGCCTCGCGCTCGCCGAAAGCTATTATCAGCAATCGCGCCACCAACTCCCCGCCGCCCTCGCCGCCGCGCGCCGCGCCGCTGAACTGGCGCCCCGCTCCGGCTTCGCGTGGGCACGCGTCGCCGAACTGGAGTTTTCCTTTGGCGACACCCGCGCGGCCACCCGCGCCCTCGATCGCGCCCTGGAATTCACCCCGCGCCACGCGCAGGCGCTCGCCCTGCGGGGCTTTCTCCACAGCGCCGACCACCGCCTCGCCGCCGCGCAGGCCGCGTTCGGCGCGGCACTCGCGATCGACCCGGCACTCGGCAACGCCTGGCTCGGCCTCGGCCTCACCAAGATCCGCCAGGGTCGGATCGCCGAGGGCCGCGCCGATCTGCAGACCGCCACCGTACTCGAGCCGACGCGTGCCTTCTTCTACAGCTACCACGCCAAGGCCCTCGCCCAATCCGGCGAACCCGCCCTCGCCCGCAAGGATCTCGCCCTCGCCTTCCGGCTCGATCCGGCCGACCCCACGCCGCACCTCTACGCCGCGCTCCAGGATCAGCAGGAGTACCGCTACGGGTCCGCCCTGGCCTCGCTCGAGGAGTCCGTCCGGCTCAACTCCAACCGCCGCCTCTACCGCTCCCGTCTGCTCCTCGATCAGGATCGCGCGGTGCGCAGCGCCAACCTCGCGAAGATCTACCAGCAGAACGGCCTCATCGTCGCCGCCGTGCGCGAAGCCGCGGGCGCGGTCGAAAGCGATTACACCAGCGCGGCCGCCCACCAGTTTCTCGCCCACAGCTTCGACGCCCTCCGCGATCCCGACCGCCTTTCGCTCCGGTTTGAGACGGCCTGGTTCAACGAACACCTCCTCGCCTCGCTCCTCGCTCCCGTCGGCGGCGGCGCGCTCTCGCAGTTCGTCTCGCAGCAGGAATATTCGCGACTCTTCGAGGCCGATCGGATCGGTGGCAGCGGGGTGGCCGAGTGGCGCAGCGACGGGCGCCAGCACGCCCAGGCCTCGCTGTTCGCCACCGCGGGCCGCCTCCAGTTCGGCGTCGATCTCGCGCACGCGCGCAGTGCCGGCGCCCGGCCAAACCAGGACACCGAGCGCACCGAGGCCTTCACCCAGGCGAAGTATCAGGTTTCCTCCGACGACATCGTCTACGCCCTCGCCCATTGGAACCGCCAGGCGGGCGGCGACCTCGCGCCGGCGGAGTCCGGCCGCCCGCCCGCCGCCGCCCGCTTCACCGACCGCCAGCATCCCGGGCTGCTCCTCCTGGGGTGGAACCGCGCCTGGAGGCCGGGGATGCATACCCTGCTGGTGGCAAGCCGGCTCGCGGCGACCCAGGAACAGACGTCCCCGCTCACCACCCAGAACCTGCTCGGACGCGATCCCGCTTCGCTCGTCCCCGGCCTGCTGCGGCCTGACGCGGGCGGGCGGCTCGACTTCACCTCGGCCGCGCTGCGCGACGGCCCGCCGCCGGCCGTGGCCCGGGAGGCCGGTGGCGCGCTGGTATTTTCCCCGGCGTTCACGCAGGCGCTTGCGCCCTACCTCGGGCAGGCGCCCGTGACCGCGGTCTACAACGCCGAGCCCTTCGCTTTCGCCACGACGCGCGACCTCGTCATCCAATCGGCGGAACTCCAGCAGATCTGGCGGCGCGATCGCCACACGCTGCTCGCCGGCGGCCGCTGGCAGGAGGGCGAATTCGACACCCAGGCCCGCCTCGACCTCCTCAACCGCGAGTTGCAGCCGTTCTTCACCGCCCCCGCCGCCAACCAGCGCGCAGCGGTCGATTTCGAGCGGCGCGGCGCGTACGCCTATGCGTTCGCCGATCCGCTGCCCGGCCTGCGGTTCCTAACCGGCGTTTCCTGGGACCGCGTGCAGCGGCCACGCAACTTCCGCCATCCGCCGCTTTCCGACGCGACTGACACCGTCGAGGGCACCCATGCCAAGGCCGGACTTTCCTACACCCTCTCGCCGGCCGCCACCCTGCGCGCAGTCTACACCGAGGCCCTCGGCGGCGTGACCTTCGATGAGAGCGTGCGCCTCGAACCGGTGCAATTCGCCGGCTTCGAGCAGACCTTCCGCACCGTGATCGCGGAGTCGATGGTCGGCTCGGTGGAGACCCCCTCCTATCGGCAGTGGGGTCTCGGCGCCGACGGCCGCTGGTCAGACCGCACCTGGTGGCACGCCTCGGCCACCGACCTCCGCGAACGCGTCCGCCGCACCGTCGGGGTCTTCGAGGCTTTCGTCGCCCCGGTGTTTCCCGCCGGCGCCGCCATCGTGCCGGGCTCCACCCCGGAGTCGCTCGACTACCGCGAACGCACCCTGACCGCCGGCCTCAACCACCTGCTCGGCGGAGGCGCGGCGGTTGGCCTCACCGCGCTCCGCCTCGCGGCCGATCTGCACCGGAGGTTTCCCCAGGTGCCGGCCGCCCTCGCGCCCGGCGCCGATCGCCGCGAGGAGGCCACCCTCGACGTCGTGAACCTCTACGCGCTCCGGAATTCCCCGGCGGGCTGGTTCGCCCGCGCCGAAGCGCGCTGGATCCGGCAGTCGCGCGCCGGGGCGGGCGCCGGCGGCGCGCCCACTGCGCTGCCGGGCGACGAATTCTGGCAGGCTGACCTCCACGCCGGGGTTCGCTTCCGCCGCAATCTTTGCGAGTTCAGCGTCGGCGTGCTGAACGTGGGCGATCGCGACTATCGCCTCAGCCCCCTCACCTACCTCCACCTGCTGCCGCGCGAACGCACCGCGGTCTTCCGGCTGCGGGTGAGCCATTAGTCCATGCCCGACGCCACCGCCCGTTCGCGCCGCTCCTCTTCCGCCAGGCCGACCTGGGCCTCGCGCCGCAGCGGCCTGCTCGCCAACGTCGTCATCTCGCTGCTCCTCGCCGGTCTCGGCTGGTTTGCGATCCAATGGCGCGAGGTCACCTCAACCCGCGCCGGCGGCGAGGTGATCGACTGGCAGGAATGGGGCATGGATGCCTTCCAGCGCCTGAGCTACGATCTCCCGTTCCTGCTGCGCGACCTCGCGCCGTCCACCTGGCGCGGCAGCGAGGGCGGCCGCGCCGGCGCCCGCGACGTGGTGCTGGTCTACATGGACGAGGAATCGGAGCGCCGCCTCGGACAAACTCCGAATGAACCCTGGGACCGCGCGATGCACGCGCGGCTGCTCCGCTGGCTGGCCCGCGATGGCGCCCGTGCCGTCCTCTTCGATCTGGTCTTCGACGCGGCGACCGCGGCGGACGAGGAGTTCGCGCAGGCGATCGCGGGGCACGGGCAGGTGTTTCTCGGCTCCACGATTGTGACCAACCGCGACACCGCGCTCACGCCGGACGAGGCGCAGCGTTTCCAGCAGGTGGGGATCGACTCCGAAAAACTCCTGCAACCCCACCCGGCGCTGCGCCGCGCGGCGCGGGGTGTCGGCCTGCTGCTGTTCCGCCCGGTCGATGTCGACTACGGCGTGCGCCGGCTGTTTCCGGGGAAGGCGCGCCCCGCCGGGCTTGGCTCCTGGCCGGCGATCGCCTGGCGGGCGGCCGCCGCGCTGGGCGCCCCGCTGCCGGCGGAGGAGAGCGGGCAGTTTGTGCGGCGCTGGATCAACCACCTCGGTCCGGCCGGCAGTATTCCGGCGGTCGCCTACCACCGGGTGTTGAGCGCCGAGGGCGGCGTGGAGCCGGGGTTTTTCAAGGAAAAGATCGTGATCGTCGGCGCGCGCAGCCAGGTGGCGGCGTCATTCAAGAAACTGCGCGACGAGTTTGTGACGCCCTGGTCGCGCTTCCGGGATCGGGAGTTCACGCCGGGCGCGGAAATCCATGCGACCATCCTGCTCAACTTGCTGCACGGCGAATGGCTGGAACGCGTGCCGGTGCAGCTTGAGCGCTGGCTGGTGATCTGCTTCGGGCTCGTGCTCGGCGGCCTGCGCTGGCTGCGCCCGTGGCGGGCGGGCGGCGCCGTGGCGGGCGCGACCGTGCTGCTCGTCGCGGGCGCGGCGGCGTTGCAGTGGCACGGGCTGCACTGGTGGAACTGGGCGGTCCCGGTCTGCGTGCAGCTTCCCGTGGCGCTCGGCCTCGCGGTCGCCTCGCGTTATTACCTCGAGGAACGGGAACGCCGCCAGTTGCGCGAGGCGTTCGGGCTTTACCTCTCCCCCGAACTGGCCACGCAGATCGCCGACCGGCGCTTCACGCTCGCGCCCGGCGGCGAGCAGGTCGAAGCCACCCTCCTCTTCACCGACCTCGAGGGTTTCACCACGCTCTCGGAAAAACTCGGCGACTCCGCCCGCCTCGGCCAGGTGCTGCGCGACTATTTCACGCGCACCACCGACGAAATCCTCGCCGAGCAGGGCACGGTCATCAAATTCATCGGCGACGCCGTGTACGCCGCGTGGGGAGCTCCGCTGCCGCAGCCCGACCACGCCGAACGGGCGGTCCGCGCCGCCTGGCGGCTCTCGCAGGTCGCGCAACTCGAGGTGCCGATCGGCGCCTCGGAGGGCACCCGGACCACCCTGCGCGTCCGCACCCGGGTGGGCCTCCACACCGGCGAGGCCCTCGCCGGCAACCTCGGCAGCGCGCGGCGCTTCGACTACACGCTGATCGGCGACGCGGTGAACTTCGCCAGCCGCCTCGAGGGCGCCAACAAGCCCCTCGGCACTTCGATTCTGCTCTCCGACGACACCGCGCAGCGCCTCGGCGGACGCTTCCTCCTGCGGCGCGTCGGCGCGCTGCGGGTCAAAGGCAAGGATCGCGCGGTCACCGTGCACGAGTTGCTGGGCGACGACCCCGCCGCCGCCCCGGCGTGGCTTGCGGAGTTCGACGCCGCCCGGCGCGCCTGGGAGGCGGGCGACCTCGCGGCCGCCCGCGCCGGCTTCGCGGCGGTGGAGGCCGCGCGCCCCGGCGGCGACGGCCCGGCGCGCTTCTATCTCGAACTCCTCCGCGAGGCGATCGCGGGGCCGGGGTGGGACGGCGCCGTCACGCTCACGGAAAAATAGCGGCTGGCTCGGCGCGCGTCCCAGTAGGTCCCCAGTCGATACGGGCTGCGCCTCGTCGCGACCGTCTGCTTCCGTCGCGGCGCCGGGGGAGCGCCGCCGTCCGCATGCAGCGGGCGGGGATTTTCGACGCCCTCTCAGCCGGCGGCGGCGAGGAACCGCTCCAGCCGCGCCTGCACCCGCGTGCGGCCCATCACGCGCATCATGCCGGTGAGGCTCGGGCCGACATTGGTGCCCGACAGGGCGAGACGCGCCACCGCCTGGTAGTCGCCAAAGCCGAGTCCGCCCTGGGCTGCGAGCGCCTTGATCGCCTCCTCGATCGCGGTGTCGCTCCCGAAGTCGACCGCGGGCAGCGCGGCGAGCAGCTCGCGCAATCGGGCACGCGGATCGCCCTTGCCCATCACCTTGTCGCGCACCTTGGGGTCGATGGGAAAAGTCTCGCTGAAGAAGTACGCGGTGTAGGCCGGCAGCTCCTCCACGCCCTTGATCTTCGGCTGGCTGAGCAGCAGGACCGCGCGGAAATAGTCCGCTTCCGCGGCGAGCGCCGCCGCCGCCGTGGCGTCGCCCGGCCGCGCCGCGAAGTGGGCCCGCGCGTGCGCCACGAAGCGATCCGCCGGCAGTTCCAGCAGGTAGCTCATGTTCATGTGCGCCAGCTTCCGATCGTCGAAGCGGGCATTGCTCTGGTTGACGCCCGGCAGGTCGAACAGGCGGATGATCTCGGCGAGCGGCAGCTTCTCGCGGTCGTCGCCGGGGTTCCAGCCCAGCAGCGAAAGGAAGTTCACCAGCGCCTCCGGCAGGTACCCGCGGCGCTGATACTCCTCGATCAGCGCGCCCTGATCGCGCTTCGACATCTTGCCCGGGCCATTCTGCTTCAGGATCAGCGGGATGTGCGCGAACGCCGGCGGCGGCACGCCGAAGCCCTCGTAGAGGCGCACGTGCTTGCTGGTGTTGGAAAGGTGATCCTCGCCGCGGATGATGTGCGTGACGCCCATCGCGATGTCGTCGACCACGTTCACCAGGTGGAAGACCGGCGCGCCGTCGGAGCGCACGATCACGAAATCCTCGTCCTCCACCCGCTCCACCCGTCCCCGGATGCGATCGTCGATGACCACGGGCGGCCCCTTGACCTTCGTCACCGTCTTCTGCCGGTGGTCGTCGTAGACCTCGGAGCGCTCGCCCTCGAGCTTGAACCAGACCGCGCCGTCCTTCTCGTAGGCGCGCCCGGCGTCGCGGAGGCGTTGCACGTAGTCCTGGTAGATGGCGCTGCGCTCGCTCTGGCGATACGGCCCGCAGTCGCCGCCGCCGTTGGCGCCGACCCGCGGCCCCTCGTCCCAGTTCAGGCCGAGCCAGGAAAGGCTGTCGTAGATCAGGTGCAGGTATTCCTCGCGGTTGCGCTCCTTGTCGGTGTCCTCGATGCGCAGGATGAAGGCGCCGCCGGTGTGGCGGGCATAGAGCCAGTTGAACAGCGCGGTGCGGGCGCTGCCGATGTGGAAGAAACCGGTGGGACTGGGCGCGAAACGGACGCGGACTTGGGCCATGGCGGGAGGTGCGGAGAAAGAAGGTGGACGCCCGGCCGGAAGCCGGGCGAAGGTCGATTGCGTGGATTCCGCTCCCGGTGTCAAAGACTCCCTCCTCGATCCCCGCGCCTACCTCGCACAGGTCGAACGCGCCGGCGCCGCCGCAGGGTTCCGTCTCGAACCCTACGGCGATCACGGCGGCCTGCCCCTGCTGGCGCTGACGCGACGCACCCCCGGCCCGCGCCCGCGCATCTACATTTCGTCCGGTATCCACGGGGACGAACCGGCCGCGCCGCTGGCACTGCTGCGCCTGCTCGAGCGCGGCGTGTTCGATCGCTCCGCGGTGTGGTTCCTGTGTCCGCTCCTGAATCCACTCGGGTTCGTGCGCGGCACACGCGAAAACGCGGAGGGGGTCGACTTGAACCGCGATTACAAGGATCCCTCCACGGCCGAAATCCGTGCGCACACCCGCTGGCTGGAGCGGCAACCCCCTTTCGACCTTGCGATCTGCCTGCACGAGGACTGGGAGGCCCGGGGCTTCTATCTCTATGAACTCAATCGCCACCAGATCGGCAGCCACGCCCGCGCGGTGCTGGAGGTGGTCGCCCCCGTGTGTCCGATCGATTCGTCCCCGATCATCGACGGCCGGCGGGTTGATGAACCCGGCATCATCCGCCCGGTGGCCGATCCGGTGCTGCGCGACCGCTGGCCGGAGGCAATCTACCTGCAGTCCCACCACAGCGAATTGGGCTGCACGCTCGAAACCCCTTCGGCGCTGCCGCCCGCCCAGCGCATCCGCGCGCACGAAGTCGCCGTCGAACGGCTGATCGCGGCGACCGTGGCCGCGTGGCACGTGACGCGGAAGCCGCTTGGAGCGCAGACGTAGGCGCCAGCCTCGTCTGCAGCCGGCGGACGATCGCCTGCGGCGATCCGTCCGCGCCCCGCGAACCGGGGACATTTTCACTTGTCGGACTGGCGCCTTTGGTGAACTCGTGTCAGGTCCATCATGAAGACGCTCAAGATCGCAGGGGTGTTCGCTGGTGCCGTGGTCGTTTTCGCGCTCGTGGCGATCGCGCTGGCCCTCAACTCGGGAGTGCAGACCTGGGCCGTGCGCCGCGCGGTCGCCGGCCAGCCGGGACTGACGATCGAGGTCGGCCGCGTGGCCGCGGGCCCCTCCGCCGCCGAGATTTCCGGCCTGCGCGTGGTTCGCGACGGTCTGGTGATTTCCGCCGCGTCGATCTCGGCCCGTCATTCCGCCTGGGCCTACCTCAGGGCGAGACGCGTCGACGTCGAGGAGCTTGTGATCAAGGACCTCACGGTGGAAGTAAAGGCGCCCGGCGCCGCTCCCGGCACCGCCGCCCCGGGCGCGGCCCCCACCGCGACCACCCCGCCCGCCACGGGAACCGCCGGCGCCACGCCACCCGCGCCCGCGCCGGCCGCGGGCGAGGCCGCCGCCCGCCAGGCGTTTGAGGGACTGCTCAAGCAGGCCCGGCTGCCGGTCGATCTGCGCGTCGGCAAGGTCGCGATCGACGGCAAAGCCACCCTGCCCGACCGGCAAGACGTCGTCTTTTCGCTGCGCGCCTCCGGCCTCGAAGCCGGACAGCGCGGCAAGATCGAGTGGACGGTGGATTTCGCCGATGCCCGGACTGACGCCCCGCTGCGCGCTCTGCGTTCCACCGGCACGCTGCAGGTGCGACTGGCCGGCGATCGCCGGATCGATCAGGTCGCGCTCGAATCCCTCTCCGCCGCGATGGGCCCGAACCTCCCGAAGGACCAGGTCCGCATCCACGCCCAGGCAGAGCAGACCACGGCGGGCGGCGACGAAACCTACGTCCTCGATCTCGGGTTGATCCGCGGCGGCCAACTCGAATCGCTCCTCAACGCGAAGGCCGCCTTCGCCGCCGCCCGCGGCGAAATTGCCGGCACCTGGGACATCGCGCTCCGCAGCGAACAGCTCGCCGCGCTGCTCGCCGGTTTCGGCCTGCCCCAGATCGCCGCCCACGGGGAGGGAAAATTCCGCGTGCAACCCGGCGTCCGTGCCGCGGCCGCCTCCGGCCGCATCGAGGCCGCGATCTCCCAACTGGAGAAACTCACTCCCGCCCTGACCGCGATTTCCACGGTGCGCCTCGTTTCAACGTTCGACGGCTCGGTGCGCGACAACCAGGCCGATCTCAACACCTTTGCCCTCGAACTGGGCGAGGGCGGCGGCCGCACCTTCGCCCGCCTCACTCTCCTCCAGAAGGCCAGCTACCGGTTGGAGGACCGCCAGGTGCGCCTCGCCGACCCAAAGGCCGAGGCGGCACGTCTTTCCCTCGACGCCGTGCCGCTGGCCTGGGCCCAACCGATGGCCCAACCGCTGCTGCTCGAACAGGGCACGCTCTCCCTGGCACTTGCCGTCGAAGGCGAGCCCGATGGCAGTCGCATCCGCATCCGCGCCCTTGAACCGCTCGCCCTTCGCGGGGTCACCGTGCGCGACGCGCAGAAAAAAGCCCTCGTCGAAGACGCCTCCCTCTCGCTGCGCCCCACGCTCGACTACGGCACCACGCGGCTGACGGCCGAGCTCTCCGACCTCCAACTCGCCATTGCCGGCGGCGACTCCCTGACCGGCACCTTGAACGCGGAGGTAACGCAGCTCACCACCAAACCCGCCACCGCTTTTCGCGCCACCCTCCAGGCGAAACTCCCCACCCTGCTGCGGCCGTTCCTCCAGTTCGATCCCGGCCCCTTGGGCGCAGCGGTGGAGATCGCCGGACGCCACGAAGCCGACTCCGTCCAGGTGGCGAAGGCCTCCGTCACCGTGACCCGCGAAGGCGGCGCCCTCCTCGCCGCCATTGAGGCACCGCAGGCCATCCGCGCAGACCTGAAGGCCGCCACGTTTGCCGCGGCCAATCCCGCCGCCACTGCGGCGCGCCTGCGCCTCGGCGAAATTCCCCTCGCTTGGGCGGAGCCTTACGTCGCCAGGTCCAAACTCTCCGGCACCCTCGCGGGCGCGACGGTCGAGGTGACGATGCGCGCCCCCGAGGATCTCGCGCTCAGCACCACCGCGCCGGTCGTCCTGCGGGGGGTCACCGCCGCGCTCGACGGCAAACCGCAGGTGCAGGGCCTCGATCTCAGCCTCGATCTCGCCGCGTCGAAGAAGCAGGACCGGCTCGGCTACGACGTTCGCTCGCTCGAGGTCAAACAGGGCGCCACCAGGCTGGCCCGGGTCGGTGTCACCGGCGAGGCCGTGCTCGGCCCGAAGCTCACCGCAACCGCCAAGGGCTCGCTGGAAGTCGACGCCCCCACGCTGCTCGCCCAGCCCGCGCTGGCGGAATTCGCGACCCTCGCGCAGGGCCGCCTCGCAACCGCCTTCGAGGGGTCACTCGGCGACACCTCCCAGGTCAAGGCCGTCGTCACGGCAAAAAATCTCGTGGCCAAGGCCGGCAACCGCGCCCTCGGCGACGTCGACTTCAGCCTCACCGCCACGCTGAAGCCGGACGGCGGCGGCAGCGTTGTCCTGCCTCTCACGGTCACTAACGCCGGCCGCAAGTCCGACCTCGCCCTCGACGGCTCATTCGGGAAGGCCGCCGACCAGACCACGTGGGTGTTCAACGGCAAGGCCGCGAGCGCCAACCTCGTCGTGGACGACCTGCAGGCGCTGGCCGTGCTCGCCCCGGCCAAGCCGGCCGAAGCCGCCCGGCCCGCCGCCACCCCCGCCCCGCGTCCATCCGCCCCGGCGCCTTCCCGTCCCGGTCCCGCCGTCGCCGGCGGGGCGCCGGCCCGCGATGCCGCCCCCTTCTGGCAGGGCGTGACCGGCCGCGCCGAGCTCGATCTCAAACGCGTGCTCTACGGCACCGACTACACAATCCGCGGTATCCGCGGACTGGCGACAATCACCCCCACCCGCCTCGCGCTCGACAACCTGGAGGGCAGCTTCCGCGATCGTCCGTTCAAGCTAGGCGCCACCGTGAACTTCGCCGTCGCCCAGCCGCAGCCGTACACGCTGGCCGGGCTGGTCGATGTGACGGGCGTCGAAATCGGCGAACTCCTGCGCGCCGCCAGCCCGCAGGAAAAGCCGATGCTGGAGAGCACCGTCAGGGTGGCGGCGAAACTCACCGGCTCCGGCGGCACCCTGGCCGGCCTGCTCGAGCGCACCTACGGCACCTTCGATGTCTCGGGCGGCAAGGGTGTGCTGCGCGCCCTGGGCCGCAAGGGCGAGACGGTCGGCACCGCCTCCGCCCTCCTCGGCCTCGCCGGCGCGATCGCCGGCTCCGCCAACACCGTGGCGCTCGGCCGCCTCGGCCAGGAACTCGAGGAGATGCAGTTCGACACCTTCGCGCTGAAGGTCGAGCGCGACGCCGCGCTGAACCTGAAGTTCTCCACCATTGAATTCCTGTCGCCCAACAAGCGGCTCGTCGGCACCGGGAGCATGAATTACGTCGCGGGTGCGCCGTACGACCAATGGCCGTTCCAGTTCGAGTTCCGCCTCGCCGGCAAGGACTTCATGGCGCAGTTGCTCAACGAAGCGCGCGTGCTCTCCGGGCAGCAGGACGAGAAGGGCTACTACCCGATGGCCGTGACCTTCCCCGTGAGCGGCACCGCCAACAAGGTGAGCAACGGCCTCTGGAAGATCCTCGCCGGCACCGCCGCCCGCGCCGGCCTCGAAGGCCTGCTGCGGCGGTAGCCGAGAGTTTTCCCAACGCGGCTCGAGGGCCGCTTCGAAAGGAACCGCCCGGCTGACAGCGTTCCTCGGTCTCGTAATCGTTCCCCGCTCTCGACCCGAGAACGAGAAAGAGAACGAGGAACGAGAACGATGACATCGGCGCGAAGTGGATCGATCGTGCACACCGGAACGCAGGAATGTAGCAGCGGCTTTATGCCGCGAAGAGTCGGAAGTAGTCCGGTTTCGGGTTTTCGCGGCGTAAAGCCGTCCTACAGCGCGGATTCGATTCTCGAGTAGGCATAAAGAATCCGGGCTGCGACTGGAGCCCGGTTCGGCGATCGCCGGACGCCCCGTCAGTTCGGCGCGGTGCCCCGCCGCACCGCCTGCCAGAGCGCGACCTCGCCCGGCAGGCCCCAACGCTGCAACTGCGCCGCAATTTCGTCCGGCGTCGGCTCCACGACAGGATGACGCGGATCGCCGGGCAGTTCCGGGCGCACCGCGCGCGTGAGCGCCCAGCAGGCCCAGGCCCGCCAACGCCGCTGGTCGCGCCGCGGTTCGCCGAGCCGATCGGCGTAGTGCTGGAAGTGCACCCGAGGGTTGCCGATGAACACCCCAGCCGGCGTGTGGCGGATCACCCAGGACACCGCCGCGTACGGCAGCGGTTGCGCCCGGAGCTCCGGCTCGTCGCCCCGCAGATCGGCGCCCAGGGCGCGGTCGAGGCACAACAAGGCCCGCGCGGCGAGGCCGCGCCGCCAGAGCGCGTGGCCGTACTCGAGACACGTCAGGTAAAACGCACCGCCCCGGTCGGTCTCGCGAAACGCGTGCAGCGCGCGCCAGTCGAGACCGGGGCGCGGCGTGGGCAGGTGCGGACAGGGTGGAAACTCCGGCGGCATCGGCGCTTGGTGGCGACGAACACCACGCGCGTCAAACCGCACCGCAATGCGCAGCTCAGCTCCTTCCTCCGACGAGGCGAGACGCCTCGTCCACGATCCGCACCAGGCGGAGAAGGTTGGTGGCTGCGGCGTCCCACCCTCAGTTCGGCCATCGCGACGCGGCGCCGCAGAAAGCGGCGGGCGGCCGCAAACCGGCCTGCGCCACCGCTCCCCGCACGCCCACGTTCTTTCGCTTGGCGGCCGGGCGCGATTCGACGACAACCGCAGCGCCTGAATCCGCCGTCCGACAGTCCTCCCGCTTCCGCGCCGCCCTCCGCCGCCGCGCGTCCGCCGCTCGTCGTACACGAAATTTCCGGCTGGCGCCGGGCGTTGCTCTGGCCGTTCGGCGTGCTCCTGCGCCTCTGGGGGCGCACCCTCCGCTTCGAGACCGATCCGGACGATCTGCGCAATTACACCAAGCGCGACGAACCCGTGGCGCTGATCCTCTGGCACAACCGGCTGTTCCTCGCCGCCGAAATCGTCCGTCGCTTCCGCGTCGGCCGGCCCGCCTATGCCCTGGTGAGCGCGAGCCAGGACGGAGCCTGGCTGACCGCCTTCTTCGCCCTGGCCGGCCTGCGCACGGTGCGCGGATCCAGCAGCCGCCTGGGCCGCGAGGCCGCCACGGCGCTGGTCGACACCCTGCGCGACGGGCACGATGTCGGCATCACGCCGGACGGCCCGCGCGGGCCTTGTTACGAGTTGAAACCCGGCGCGATCATCGTGGCGCGGCGCACGCGCGCTCCGCTCCTCTTGATCGGAGGGGAGTATTACTCTGCCTGGCGCCTGCGCAGTTGGGACCGCTTTTACGTGCCCAAGCCGTTTTCGCGAGTGCGCATGCGCTGCGAGCTGATCCCGGCGGAAGAGCTCGCGGACCGCGAGGCCGCGCTGGCCCGGGTTCAGGCCCGCCTGCTGGCCCTGAATCCGGACGCCGACCCCACGGCCGACGCCCGGTAAGGACACCCACTCAGAACTGGGGCGTGATCGTAACGGACGCCCCGCTGGCGATCGTGAAATCGGGGCCGGTGCTCCAAGTGAGGTCGTTGACCAGCACCTTGAACACATAGCCGCGCGTGGATTCGCCCAACTTGATCTGCCACAGGTCGTCGGCGAGGCAGTTCATCGGCACACCGGCATCCCAGCTCAGGCCCGGCCCCTCACCGCGGATCGTGAGGTGGTTGCCGAATCCGATGTCGATGCGGGCGGAGATCGTCGTGACGACCGGCCTCTGCCCGACCGGCTGGACCGCGACGGGCGCCGGCTGCGGAGCGGCAACGACCGACTTCGGGGGCGTCGGGGCCGGTGCCACCGCCGGTTTGACAGCGACCGGCGCGGGCGCCGGTACCGGCTTGACGGCCCCGGAGGCCGCGATCGGCGGCGGCAACGGGGCCGGAGCAGGCGCGGGGGCGGCCATGGGTGGCAGGGCGGCGGGGGCTGCGACGGGCGCGGCCTTTTTCCGTGGGGAGGCGGAAGTCGTCTTCTTCCTGGCGGCCGGTGCGGCGGCCAGCGGCTTGGTCGCAGGGGCGGGCGACGTGGTCGTGGGCTTTGTGGTGTTTTTCTTCATTGCGGACAAAGTAAACTGCGGAGGTCGGATAACCCCATACTCGCGCATTCCCGTAGCAAATCGGGGGCCAATGCGCCAGTGGTGTTTTGGCATCGACACCGAAAAGTAACCCACCGCGCGTCAGGCAGGCGGGCCATCAGCGTCCGTTAAGCCCGTCCGCCGCCTCAAACCGCCAGACGAACGGCCCTTGCGCAACGACGCCATTTCGCCATGTTCGCGACCGGCGCGCCTCCGTGACGGCGCACCGCCTGCTCGCACCCACCGCCTGTCCGCCCTCTTCCGACCCGCCCTTTGCGGGATCTTGCCCTCCGTCCCCGGACCACCCATGTCGCAGCCTCCCGCCCCACCCCGGCCGCGGATCCTCCTGGCCGAGGATACCGACGACCTCTCCGCCCTGATGCAGCAGCTCCTTGCGGACGCCGGTTACGAAGTGGCGCTCGCGCGCGACGGCGAGGAGTGCCTGGGCCGGGTGCAGTCGTTTCAGCCGGGCCTGCTGATTCTCGATCTGATGATGCCGCGACTGCATGGCATCGAGGTGCTCCGCCGGCTGCGCGACCAGCCGGCGACGCGGGACCTCGGCGTGATCGTGTGCACGGCCCGGGCGTTCAAGACCGACTTCGACGCCGCCGCCGAGCTGGGCGCCTACGCGTTTCTGCGCAAGCCGCACGGCAACGCCCAGCTCCTCGAGGCGGTCGCCGCCTTCTTCGAGGGCCGGCCGGCCCCGCCGAAAAGCGCGATGCCCCTGCCGGCCGGCGACGCCTACACCCCGCCCCTCCAGACGGACCGCGGGCGCCTTGCATTCTGGGGCACGCGCGGCTCGATCCCCACCCCCGGCGCCGCGTTCATGCGCCACGGAGGCAACACCTCCTGCCTGCAGATTGAGCACGGGCGCGAACTGCTGATCTTCGACGCCGGCTCCGGCATTCGCGAGCTGGGGCTCGAACTCGTCAAGGCCGGCCCGCGCCGTATCCATCTTTTCATCACCCATACCCATTGGGACCACATTCAGGGCTTCCCTTTCTTCCTGCCGGCGTTCGTGCCCGGCTTCCAGATCGTCGTCTACGGCGCCGAGGGCTTCGGGAAGAGCCTGGAGGCGGTCTTCCGCGGACAGCTCGATCAGGACTACTTCCCGGTGCAGATGGATGACCTCCACGCCGCGATCGAATTCCGCCACCTCACCCCCGAACCGGTCCGCGTGGGCGAGGTGACCGTCACCTGGGAATACGCCCAGCATCCCGGCGCCACCGTCGGCTACAAGGCGGACGTCGCCGGCACCACCGTGACCTGGTTTCCCGACAACGAGTTTCTCTTCGGCTACCTTGGCTCCCCGGAGGAGCTGAAGCCCGGCGACGCGCGACTCGCGCCCTACCGGCGGGTGATCGATTTCCTGCGCGACGTGGACATCCTGATCCACGAGGCGCAGTTCATGGCCGGCGAATATCCCGCCAAGGTCGGCTGGGGCCACAGTTCGGTCTCCAATGCCTGCCTGCTGGCCGGCTTGGCCGGCGTGCGCCGCTGGGTCGTGACCCATCACGACCCCACCCACGACGACCACACGCTCGAACGGAAGCTTAACCTCACCCGCCAGCAGCTCGCCCGCCTCGGCTACGACCTCCCTGTCAGCCACGCCTACGACGGCATGGTGGAGTATCTGTGACGAGGCACCGCCTCAGGGGTAAACCAGGCCGGACGAGCGGTGTTGAAGCTGGCTGTGAATAACGCGTGAGGCATCCGCCAGACGGGCGGATCGACCGCCGCAGGGCACGGGATCCATTCCTGACAAAGTTGTAACGATTGGGCCGGGAGGTTCGTCCTTTGTTTCGCGACATGAAATCGGTCAACCGTTTCTCCCGTGGGTGGTTCGGAATCCTGGCGCTGGGACTGGCGGTGTTCCTGGTACTGGCCGTAAGGTTTTCCCCCGATTGGGTGTCCTACAGCTCCGAGCTCCACGAGGCCTTCGCCGCTGCCGCTGCCGATCCCACCCACAAAGACCCCATCGCCCGGGCGATCCTGAGCGGAAACTCTGAACGCGGCTATTATGTGCTGCAACAAGCCAGGAGCCTCGCGACCGGGATTCCCGACCCCATGCACAAGGCCGTGCGATGGCGGCTACTGGTCCCGCTGCTGGCCCTCGCGCTCAACCTGCCGGAATGGGCCACTCTGGCCCTCGCCCATCTTGGGTGTGTGGCACTGGTGCTCCTTCTGGTTACAATCGGAGTCCGCGAAGCCCCTGCCGGAGTCAACCGTTGGTCGAATGGTCTGGGTCTGGGGGTCGTGGCCGGGGCGACCGCTCCGTTCTTCACCTCAATGGGATGGCTCGGCTATTACGATTCGTGGCTGGCGATCGCGCTGCTCCTGGTCGCCTTCGGGCGCACGCCCTCGGTGCTTCTCACCGTCTGCCTGCTGGCCCCATGGATCGATGAACGGTTTGTGCTCGGTTTTCCGCTTGCTCTGGTCGTGCGGGCGTTGCGCACCTGCCCCGCAGACGAGTCGCCGATGGCCTGGCTCCGCCGCGAGGCGCTGGCGCCGCTGTTCGTCGTTTTCGCCTACGCGCTGCTGCGACTGGGATTGAGCGGCACCGGCAGCTCACAGTCGGTCGGCGACTACCTCGACCGTTTTGTACTCATGGAGCGGATCCCCGCCCTGCAGCGCGTCTTCGGCGCCTGGGCTGGCCTTGGAGTCGGCTGGGCGCTGATCCTGACGGCCGTCGTCGTTTGCTGGCGGGCACGGGAGCCAGCGCGAGCCGGCTGCCGGCGCGGTCCCCTGCTCGGCGGCGGCGTCGCATGCACAGCGCTGGTCGGCTCGTTCACCGCGCTGGATCTTGCGCGCTCGACAGTGCTGATTCTCCCCGTGGTCCCGCTGGGCTGGATCCTGGCGAGCCGCAGCCGGTGGTGGCATCGCTGGCACGCGGCGCCGCTGCTCGTCGTTCTGGCGCTGCTGTTGCCCGCTCACCACGTCTACGGAAGATTGGCGGTGCCGGTGGACAACGCCTGGTCGCCCTCGCTCGCGCTCACGGGCGCACAGAACAACCTCGGCGTCCTCTTTCGTCACGGCGAGGGAGTCCCACGGGATCCTGTGGCAGCGGCGAAATGGTTCCGCCGGGCCGCCGATCAGGGTCATGCACCTGCCCAGAACAATCTCGGTCTGGCCTACCAGCAGGGCGAAGGTGTGCCACGCGATGCGGCAGCCGCCGCGCGGTGGTACCGGCGCGCGGCGGCGCAGGGAGTGGCCGCCGCCCAAGCGAGCCTGGGCGACCTGCACGCCAACGGAGAGGGTGTGCCCAAGGACATAAACGAAGCCGTCAAGTGGTACCGGCGGGCTGCGGAACAGGGTTACGCGCCCGCCCAGTCAAACCTCGGTGTGATCTATGCCGAAGGTCGCGGGGTGCCGAAGGATCCGGTGGAGGCGGTAAAGTGGTACCGGCGCGCCGCGGAACAGGGCAACGCGATCGCCCAGGTCAACCTTGGGGTCGCCTACGCCAACGGCCAGGGTGTCGCGCCGGATCGCGTTGAAGCGGCGCGCTGGTACATCCAGGCGGCGAGGCGGGGACATCCAACCGCGCGCAACAACCTCGGGATCATGTTTGCGGAAGGCGACGTGCTCCCCAGAAACCTGGTGCTGGCCCACATGCTGATCAGCCTCGCAGAGGCCGACGGAGACGAACACGCCCCTGCGAACCTGGAGTTGCTCGAAGAGAGCATGTCCCCGGAGCAAATTGCCGAGGCACGCGCCCGAATGGTCCGCGACGAGTAAACCCGCCGCCCGCGCCTCCCTACTTCAGCTCACGGTCGCCGATCCACAGTCCGGTGATCACGGCATCGCCGGCCGACACCCGCAGGGTTGCGTACACCAGCGAGCTGCCGCCCGGCGCACCTTGGTTCGGGCCGGCTTGGTGGCCGCGGGCAACGGCCGCCGCCACGTGGAGCTTGGGCAGCGGCTTCGTTATAGATCCAGCTTGGTCGCGAACAACCAGGCGATGCCGGTCGCCTGCTGGGTGTTGCGGATGATGCCCAGCTCCGAAAAGCGGGGACGTTCGGAAAACAGATTCCGCGCGGTGCAGGTCAGCCGGAGGTTGCGCTGCAGCCGGTAGCTGGCCTCCAGGTTCCAGAAGCGGTACGCCTCCTGGCGGGGCCGGCGCTGGGCGGCGGCGGCCGCCGCCGGCAGATTCTGGGTCACCCGGGCGGACTGGTAGTTGGCGGACAATTGCACGAGCAGGATTCCCGCCGGCGACCGGAAACTGACACCCCCGTTGACCAGCTTGGGCGCCACGTTGGCCAGTTGCGTGATCCTGGCGCCTCGGATGCCGAAATCACCCTCCATCTCCTCGATGCGGGTGTGATTCGCCCACAGCGAGACCCCCTGCAGCACGCGAGGCACGAAGTCCCATTCGCGCAGGGCCTGCCGGAAGCTCAACTCGAGGCCGCTCCACGTCGCGCTGCCCAGGTTGGCCTTGGTGGCCACCTGCCAGTTGGCATACTCCGAGCCGAGATTCAGCTCCGCCAGCAGGGCGGGCGTCATTGGCACCGTGGTCGTCGTGATGTACTGGCTAACGTCGCGCTGGAACCAGCCGGCCGACCACTGGCCCGTGGTCCGGGTGTAGTATTCGAGGCTGACATCGAAGTTCTTCGACCGCTGCGGCAGCAGGCCCGCCCGGTTGGTGGAGATAATCTGCGTGGTGGTGTTCTCCGAGACGTTGTTCGGCAGCACGTCCGAGAGATTCGGCCGGCCGATCGCCTCGGTGTAGCTCGCCCGGGCCTGCAGGCCCGGCCGCAACTCGTACTTGAGATGCAGGTACGGGAACGGATCCGAGCGGTAATCGGAGCCGGTCACGAGCGGCCGGTGGGAGGCCTGGATGCCGGCCAGCGAGTTGGCATCAACACCGGCCGGCAGAACCGAGGCGGCGCCCGAGGTCGGCAGCACCCGGTAGCCCTCGGCGCGGATGTCAGTCTGCTCGATTCGCACCCCCGCGAGAACGTTCAGGCGATTGAAAGTCCCGTAGGCCATCGCATAGGCGGCGGAGATCCGCTCGTTCACCTTCTGGCGCCCCGCAATCCTCTGCTGTGCGGTGTAGGCCGTGTTCTCCTGCAGCACCTGCGGGTTGGCCTGCCAGAACTTGTGCAGTTCGTGCGAGCTGAAGTAGGTGGGTTCCCGCAGCGACCAGCCGGGAATGCCCTGCGTCACCGGCACGGGTTCCGCAAAGCGCCCGAGCCGCGCTCCGGCCGCCGTCAGGTCGTCCGCGGTCGCCACGCCGTCCTGCCCCACCCAGTACCAGCGCTTCTGCTCCTGCCGCTTGTCGCGGATCTGCTCGTTGTACGCCAGGCCGGCCTTGAGGTAGAAGGGGAAACGCGCCGCCGGAAAGTCGCGCTGCACATCGAACCGGCCGGAGTACCTCACGTCGCGGGAGTCGCGGTGGTTGTTGGAGACGAGACCCGCATGATTGGCCCGGTGCTGGCCGCCCGTGGAGGCCAGGTTGCCCTGGCTGGGCGCGTAGTTGTTGAGGTCGTAGAAATCCGGCCCGGCGGTCTGCGCCAGCGCCGTCGGCACGTCGTTGTCAACCGGGCTTCGCAACGTCCAGCCCACCCCGGGCAGCGTCGTGCCGAGACCGGTGAACGTGTCCGGATTCTTGTAGTGATTGGTCGACTTCGAGAATCCGCCGAGCAGGTCGACCCGCCAGTCGCCCGCCCGGTATTTCAGCCCCGGACTGAGCTGCCACGACTTCGTGTACTTGTTGAAGACACTGATCGACTGCCCTGCCGTCCCGGTGTTCGCAACGTACTCCGTCACCGTGGCCCCCGCGGCCAGCGTGCCCGGCGTCAGCGTGAAGCCGTGGTTGCGGTTCGTGCTGAGGTAGTCGGAGAACGTCGTCTTGAGGGAGAGCGCCACCGCGGGCGTGAGCCGGAAGTCGGTGTTCAGGGAGACATCGCTCCGCACCCGGAGCTGGCGGTTGGGCGCGAACGACAGCGCCCCGCGGCGCACCGTGACGTTGTCCGTTGTGTAGAGTGCCGGGGCGGCCGGCAGCACGCTGCCCGGCAAGGCGGTCACGTTGAGATTGTGGGTCGTGCTCGACGCCAGTTGGTTGGTGTAGTCGTGCCCGACCGAGAAGACGACCCCGAGCCGGTTCTGCAGGAAGGAATTCGAGTACTCGAAACGTCCCACCGGATAGATGCGACGCTCGGCCGACTCGCCATGCCCGGGGCCCGGCGACTTCGAGAGCGAGAAGTCGTTCGAATCCATGTTCACCCCCACTTGCGCGAAGATCCTTCGCCCCTTCTGCATGAACGCGCTCTTGGTGTTGAAGTTGACCGCACCGCCGATCGCGTTCGCCGACATGGAGGGAATCGGCGCCTTGAACACCTCGACGTTATCGATGCTGGCAATCGAGAGCTGATCGATTTGCACCGCACGATTTGCGCCACTCGAGGCCGCGCTGGCGATTTCGTTCCCGTCCATGGTCACCACCGTCAGATTGGGATCGAATCCCCGCACCCGGATCGTCTGCGGTTCATTCTGGGAATACTCCATCTGAATACCCTCGATGCTCTTCAGAAACTCACCCGGATTGCCGGTCGTCTGGTCGATGAACGCATCAATCGAGGTCACGCTGCGGGTGGTCTCCGCCCGCCGCTGCTGGTTCACGGCAAACGCCGACCCCTCCAGCGAGGAGGTCACCACAAACTGGTCGAGCCGGTAGATATCGGAGGCGAGGGCGAAATCGATCGTGGCCGTCTGTCCCTCCGCCAGGGTGACGTTCCGGGTCTGCCCTTCCAGTCCTGTGTACGAAGCGACCAGGGTGTACTGGCCCGCGGGCAGGCCGGAAAGGCGGTAACTTCCATCCGCCGCCGTCAGCGCCCGTTGCGCCGTGCCCTGCACCTCGACACTCGCCCGCTCCAGATAACGATTGGTGCCCTGGTTCATCACCGTGCCGCGAATCTCGGCGGCGACGGCACTGACCGTGGACGACAGCAACCCCGCCAGCGCCAGCGGAAACGTCACACGCCACCGGACCCAAAGCAGGTTGCGGCAGCCGCGATCAAACGGGACGGGAATCGGCACAACAGGGAAAGCCTTCATGACGGGGAGTTTTTCGGGGTGAGGTGGAGCCAGCCCGTCCCCACGGTGGAACGGGAAACGACGGGCGGCATCTTAGGCCAAGCATTCGCCGCATTCTACCCGTTCGCCGGCTATTTCTCCCGGCATACTAATGTCACTCGCAGGCCGGACGCGCCTACCCGAACGCTCAACGCCCCGGCGGCTTCGGCGCTTCCGTCAACAGGTGGCAGCGGCGGTAGTCGCGCGGCGAACTGCCGCAGGCGCGCCGGAAGGCCTCGTTGAACCGGCTCAGCGAGTTGAAGCCCGACGCAAACGCGATCTCCGCGATGGACTCGTCCGTCGTCGCCAGCAAGCGCTGGGCATGCGAAATGCGGTGCTGGGTCAGGTAGTGGATGAGCGTCGTCCCAAAACTCTTCTGGAACAGATTCATCGCGTAGTTGGGGTGCAGCTTCACGGACTTCCCGATCTGCTCCACCGTCAGCCGCTCGGTGTAGTTCTGCGCGATGAAGCACGCCATCTGCTCGACCTTGTTCAGTCCGGCGCTGGTCATCGTCACCCGGCGCACGCGCTTCTGCTGCACGGTCGGCTGCACCGGCAAAGCCAATGCCAGGCGCAGCAGCCGTGCCTGCATCTCCAGCAGCACCGGCGGCTCAAAACTCCGCACCGTTGGCCGCAGGTTGTCCTCCCACTGCGCAAACAACTGCGCATCCGCGACCGCCCGCTCCCGCGTTGGCTCGCAGACCAGCGAACCCTGCAGCAAAGGCTGGGTGAAGTGATCCGGCAACCGCCACTGCAGGAAGCATTGCAGGGGAATCGTCGCCACAAAGTACGAGGTGGCCCGCCCGAAATCGATGATCTGGTGGGGAATCGCCGCCCAGAACGCGCTCAGCCGGCCGGCTTCGACAACCGTCTTGCGGCCGCCCAGCAGGTAGGTCACCGACCCCGACTCGAGGAAGTTCAGCTCGATCTCGTTGTGATGGTCCGGCCGCAGCATCGGCGACGGCAGCCAGTGCACGCACGTCAGCCCGTAGGGCGCGAAGTCCGGCCGGTTGGGATCGAAGCTGACCGTCTCCATGATTTTCGCCATCGCTCGATTCTTATGAACCCGGGATTTTAGGCGGGAATCGCGGAAGACTTCTAGCATAAAGGTGTGCTAGGATTCAATCAGCCGGTCTGTGCCTGCGGTGGCGGGGGTGTCACTCCGCCGCCCATCTCCCCCTTTCGCCCATCTTGCCTGTCCACCCCATGCCCCCCTCCTCCTCCCTGATCTCCCGCTGCCTTCGCCGCAGCGCCTGGCTGCTCGGCACCATCGGTTTGCTAGGCCCGGCCCCGGCGGCCACCCCCGCGCCGAAGGCCAGCGGCAAGCCGATCGCCGTGGTCATCTCGACGTTGAACAATCCCTGGTTCGTGGTCCTCGCCAACACCGCCCGCGACCGCGCCCGGGAGCTCGGCTACGCGGCCACCATCTTCGACTCGCAGAACGACCCCGCCAAGGAGTCGCAGCACTTCGACAACCTGATCGCCTCCGGGTACGCCGCCGTGCTCTTCAACTGCACCGATGCCAAGGGCTCCATCGCCAATGTCCGTCGCGCCAGGGCCAAGGGCGTACCCGTGTTCTGCATGGACCGCGAAATCGAGGCCAGCGACGCCGCCGTGTCACAAATCCTCTCCGACAACTACTCCGGCTGCGTCGCGCTCGGGCAGTACTTCGTCGAGCAGGTCGGCGAAACCGGGAAGTACATCGAGCTCCTCGGGCTTGTCGCCGACACCAACACCTGGAACCGATCCAAGGGCTTCCACTCCGTCGTCGACCGCTTTCCCGGCCTGAAGATGGTGGCCCAGCAAAGCGCCGAGTTCGACCGCACCAAGGCTCTCGAGGTGCTCGAGGCGCTGCTCCAACGCCACTCCGACATCGACGCGGTCTTTTGCGGCAACGACGCGATGGCCATGGGCGCCTACCAGGCCCTCCTCGCCGCCGGCAAGGCCTCGAAGGTGAAGGTCTTTGGGTTCGACGGCGCGGAGGATGTCGTCAGATCGATCGCCGAGGGCAAGATCACCGCGACCGTCATGCAATTCCCGAAAACGATGGCCCGCACCGCAGCCGAAAGCGCCGACAAATACCTCAAGGGCGAACGCAAGTTTCCCCAGCGCATCCCCGTCGCCGTCGAGCTGGTCACGCGCGAAAACGTGCGCAAGTTTGGCGACTACGGTCGCAAACCCTGATTCTCCTGGGCGGAATCCGCCGGTCTCGTCGATGTCTCCGCCGGATTCGTCCTCCCCGCCTCGCCCGCGCCCCTGGCCCGCCCTGATCGCCGGCGCCCTCGTGGTCGGATTGCTGGCGCTCTACCCGCCGTTCCGCGTCGTGTCGCGCTCCGCCCTCGATCGCCCGTCGGACCAGTCCGCCACCGGCGCCACCGCCTCCAGCGGCTCCCCCGCCGCTCCCGACGCGACACCGGCGGCAATTTCGGCGGCAGCGTTCGCGGAGAAGTTCTGGACGACCCAGCTCGTGCCGGCCGCGGCGCAAGCGCCCGCCCTGGCTCCCGTCCTCGCGGATCTGCGCCGCGATCCCACCGCCGCGGCCCGCGACCACGGGCGGCGAGTCGGACTCGGCGGCACAGCCTACCTCTTCGCCCGCGGCACCGGCCGTGTGGTCGCCGTCGAACGCAGCCGCCTGATCCTGGATCTCGACGGCACCACGATCGCCCTGCGCACCGGTCCGGTGTTCGGCAACACCGTGCGCGATGGTTGCGGCCTGCTCGATCTCAATCGCTCGCCCGGGCTGACCGAGTTCAACGCGATCGCGGCGGAGCTCAACCGCCTCGTCGAACAGCGGACGCAGCCCGCGCTGCGCGCCGCGTCCTCCGGGGCCACCGTCAGTTTCACCGGCGCCGCCGAGATGCCGGAAGCACTGCCCGCCGACGGCCCCGCGCTGCTGTTCATTCCCGTAGTGGCGGAGGTAAAGCCATGAACGCCCCCGCGCCCGATGTACTCCTCGAGGCGAACGGCATCACCAAGTCGTTTCCCGGTGTCCGCGCCCTCGATGGCGTAGCCCTCCAGATCCGCGCCGGCCGCCTCGTCGCCCTCCTCGGCGAAAACGGCGCCGGCAAGTCGACCTTGATGAACGTCCTCTCCGGCGTCTTCCCGCCGGATGCCGGCGAGATTCGTCTCGCCAGCCACGCCCAACCGCTCCGCTTCGCCCACGCCCGCGCCGCGCAGGATCACGGCATCGGCATCGTCCACCAGGAGCTCAACCTCGTGCCCGGCCTGTCCGTCGCCGAGAACATCTGGCTCGGGCGCGAACCGCGCACCGCCGCCGGCCTGCTCGACTACCCGCGGCTGCACGCCGACACCGCCGCCGTCCTCGCCCGTCTCGACCTGCCGGTTCCCCCGCAGGCGCTGGTCGGCGATCTGCGCGTCGGCCAGCAACAGCTCGTCGAAATCGGCAAGGCCCTCTCCGCCCGCGCGCGCGTCCTGATCCTCGACGAACCGACTTCGTCCCTTTCCGCCCACGAGGTCGAAGTGCTCTTCGGCGTCATCGCGGATCTCAAGCGCTCCGGCGTCGGCCTCGTCTACATCACGCACAAGTTCGAGGAACTCGCCCACCTTTGCGACCATGTCGTGGTCATGCGCGACGGTCGGGTGGTCGGCGGCGGCTCCTTCGACGAGTTCAGCCGCGAGCGCATCGTCCGCCTCATGGCCGGCCGCGAGACGCTTGAGCCGTTCGTGCGTTCGCCGGCCGCCCCCGGCGACGAACTGTTGCGCCTGGAGAACATCACCCTGCCCGGACGCGGCCCGGGGCGGCCGCTGCTCGTCGATCGGGTCTCGCTCGCCCTCCGCCGCGGCGAGGTGATCGGTCTCTTCGGCCTGGTCGGCGCCGGGCGCACCGAACTGCTCGAAACGATCTTCGGCCTCCACCCGGAGCGCGCGTCCGGGCGACTCCTCGTCGGCGGGCAACCCGTGCGCTTCGGTTCGCCCGCCGCCGCCATCGCCGCCGGGCTGGCCTTTGCGCCGGAGGATCGCAAGCGCGACGGCGTGGTCCTGCCGATGAGCGTCGCCGCCAACGCCAGCCTCGCCAGCCTCGCCCGCACGCTTTGCGCAGGTTTCACCCACCCCGGCCGCGAAGCCGCGCACGTTCGGCCTTTCCTCGACCGCTTCCGCGTCAAGACCCCCTCGCTCGATCAGCCAATCGTGCACCTCTCGGGCGGCAATCAGCAAAAGGTAATCCTCGCCAAGTGGCTGGCGACCCAGCCGCGGATTCTCCTGCTCGACGAACCGACCCGCGGCATCGACGTCAACGCCAAGCGCGAAATCTACACCTTCATCGACGAACTCGCCCGCGCCGGCCTCGGTCTGATCGTGGTTTCCTCCGAACTGCCCGAGGTGCTGGCGCTCGCCGATCGCGTGTTCGTGATGTGCGAGGGTCGTCTCACGGCCGAGTTTTCCCGCGCCCAAGCCACGCCGGAACAGATCCTCCAGGCCGCACTGCCGGACCGGATCGCCCTCGCCTCCTGACATGATCAAACCGGACCATCAGGCCCTCTTTGCCCGCCTCCGCCCGCTGCTTGCCCTCGCGCTGATGGTGCTGGTGCTCAGCCTGCTCTCGGATCGCTTCCTTACCCCGGAAAACGGCTGGAACATCCTGCGCCAGATCTCGGTGAACCTCTGCCTTTCCCTCGGGATGACCCTCGTGATCCTGAGCGGCGGGATCGACCTCTCGGTCGGCGCGATCCTCGGCCTCGCGGGCGCGGTCGCCGCCGCGTTGCTCAAACACGGCGCGACTGTTCCCGGCACCAACCTGCTGCTGGAGTTCACTCCGTCGGGCGCGATCCTGGCCGCGATCGTGGTCGGCGCGGCCGCGGGGGGCATGAACGGAGTCGCAATCACCCGCTTCGGGCTGCCGCCGTTCGTCGCGACCCTCGGCATGCTCAGCATCGCGCGCGGGCTCACGATGCTGTGGACGGGCGGCTTCCCCGTCACCGGACTCGGCGAGAGTTTCGGCCACCTCGGCACCGGGGTGTTGCTCGGCATGCCGGTGCCGGTTTGGATCATGCTCGGGCTCACCGCGGTGCTTGTGGTGGTCACGCGTCGAACTCCGTTCGGCCGGCACCTCTACGCCGTCGGCGGCAACGAACGCGCCGCCCGCCTCACCGGGCTCAACGTCGCCCGCATCAAACTCGCCGTGTACACCCTTGCCGGCGCTCTCGCCGGCGTCGCCGGCCTGATCGTGACCGCCCGCCTCGACTCCGCCCAGCCCAACGCCGGCCTCGGCTATGAACTCGACTCCATCGCGGCCGTGGTCATCGGCGGCACCTCCCTCTCCGGCGGCCGCGGCTCCGTCGCCGGCACCGTGCTGGGCTGCCTCATCATCGGGGTCCTCAACAACGGCCTCTTCCTCCTGAACGTGTCACCGTTCTGGCAGCAGGTCATCAAGGGCGTGGTCATCCTGATCGCCGTGGCCCTCGACAAAATGAACAGCAAGGAACGCGACACCCCATGAAGACCTCCTTTCCCGGTTTCCTCTTCCTCGCCGCGCTTGCCTTCACGCCGCTCCCGGTGGCGGCCGACCAGGGCGCCCTCGCCGGGGTGCGGCACCGGGTCATCGTTTCCACCGACATTGGCGGCACCGACTTCGACGATTTTCAATCGCTCGTCCACGTGCTGCTTTACGCGGACGTGCTCGACCTCGAGGGCCTGGTCTCGTCGCCGTACGGCCCGGGGCGCAAGGAACACATCCTCCAAGTCCTCGCGCACTACGAGCGCGACTACCCCAACCTCCGCAGCTACTCGGACCGCTACCCGACGCCGACCGCGCTCCGCGCGATCACCAAGCAGGGCGAGACGGAGATCGCGCCTTACGCCGGAATGCGGCGGGCGACCGAAGGCTCGGACTGGATCATCCAACGCGCGCGCCGCGCCGATCCACGTCCACTCCACGTCTTGATCTGGGGCGGCATCGAGGATCTCGCCCAGGCGCTGCACGACGCCCCCGACATCCTGCCGCGGCTGCGCGTCCATTTCATCGGCGGCCCCAACAAGAAATGGAGCCCCGACGCCTACCACTACCTCGCGACGCAGCACCCGTCGGTGTGGATGATTGAGTCGAACTCGACCTACCGCGGCTGGTTCACCGGTGGGTATCAGCAGGGCGATTTCGCGGCTGAAGCATTTGCCGGGAAACGGGCGGCCGGCCGCGGCGCGCTCGGCGAGTTCTTCGCCCGCGGTATCCGATTCGAGGCGCGCACCCGCACCGAACTGAAGATGGGCGACACGCCCACCGTCGCCTGGCTCCTTCGCGGCGACCCGGGCCTGCCCTTCCAGCCCGGCTGGGGCGGCCGCTACGTGCGCGCCTGGGCGCGGCCGCACACGGTTTTTCACCGTCTTACCACCGCTGCCGACCAAATCGAATTTTGCGGTATCCTGGAGCTCGTCCTGTCACCCGGCGCCGGCGCCCCCGCACCGATCGCCGCGCAGATGGAGATCGAAAACCAGAAGCTCGCCGGACACGTCGACGCCTCTGGTGCGGTGCGTTTCCGCTTCTGCCCCAAGGACGCCAAAACCTACCGCTACACGATTCGCAGCAACGCGCCCGCGCTCGACGGCCGCACCGGCGAGATCACATCCGTGTTGCCCGCCCCCGAAGCCGCACTCCGCCCCGATCCCGCACGGCCCAACTGGTGGACTGACGACCCCTCGCCCGCTCTCGCCGAGGGCGTCCACCAAGGCGCCCGGACCGTCAACCAGTGGCGCGGAGATTTCCTGCGCGACTTTGCCCAACGCCTCGACCGCTGCCGCACCCCGGCCCCGTCGTCCCGCTAGTTCGCCACGATTCCACGCGGTCGAACACCACGGCCGCGGATGCCTCCATGAAACTCTACCTGCCCGTCGCCGCGCTTGCGCTCATCGCGCCGTTCGCGGTCGTCGCCGCCGAAAACGTTCCCCTCACGTGGAACCGCAACCTCCTGCGCCAGAAGCCGGACTGGTTCGCCTCTCCCACCGGCCGCGCCGCCGTCAACAACGTCCTCCGCTACCAGTCGGCCGAAGGTGGCTGGCCGAAGAACACCGACCTGCTCGCACCCGTCACCGACGCGGTCCTTGGCGAGATCCAACGCGGCGGCAAAGCCAACACGATCGACAACCAGGGCACGACCCTCCCGCTCCGTTTCCTCGCCGCCGCGGCCGCTGCGACCGGCGACGCCCGCACCCGCGCTGCCGTCGAGCGCGGTCTCGATTACCTCCTCGCCAGCCAGTATCCCAACGGCGGCTTCCCCCAGTTCTATCCCCTGCGCAAGGGCTACTATTCGCACATCACCTTCAACGATGGCG
The DNA here is from genome assembly GCA_964504885.1 of uncultured Opitutus sp. Lineage (GTDB taxonomy): Bacteria > Verrucomicrobiota > Verrucomicrobiia > Opitutales > Opitutaceae > ER46. Next base: position 19,296 of record CAZDGC010000039.1, on the reverse strand, counting down.
CGATGGTCAACGCGCTCGAACTCCTCCGCGATGTGGCCGCGGCCCGCGCCCCGTTCGACTTGATCGATGCCGCCCGACGCACCCGCGCCGCTGACGCCGTCGCCCGCGGCCTCGACTGCATCCTGCGCACCCAAGTCAGGCAGGACGGGAAACTCACCGCCTGGTGCGCCCAGCACGACGCCGTCACGCTCGCGCCCGCCTGGGCCCGCGCCTACGAGCCGCCTTCGCTGTCCGGCGGCGAAAGCGTCGGCATCGTGCGTTTTCTCACGGCGATCGAAGCCCCCTCGCCCGCGGTCATCGCCGCCATCGAGGGCGCAGTCGCCTGGTTCCGTGCCGTCACCCTCACCGGCCGGCGCGTCCAATCCATCCCGATACCCGGCGGCAAGCCCGACGCAGCGCTGGTCGCCGACCCCACCGCCCCGCCGCTCTGGGCCCGCTTCTACGAACTCGGCACTCATCGCCCGCTCTACATGGATCGCGACTCGAAGCCGCTCTATGATTTCGCGCTTGTGAGCTACGAGCGCCGGAGCGGCTACGGCTACCACACCACCGCCCCGCGCGAGCTTCTGGAGCGCGACTACCCCGCTTGGCGCGCCCGCCTGTCTTCTTCCCAGCAACCCCGACGTCCCCGGTCATGAAAAAACTCCCACTCCTGCTACTTCTGCTTCCGGCTGCCCTCTTCTCCGCAGCCACCCCGCCGTGGGCCGCCGGTCCGCTGCGCGTCACGCCCGACGGCCGCGCGCTCCAGCACGCCGACGGCACGCCCTTCTTCTGGCTCGGCGACACCGTCTGGCTAATGCCCCAGAAGCTGAACCGGGAGCAGATCCAGACCTACTTCGAGAATCGTCGCGCCAAGGGTTTCAGTGTGGTCCAGTGCTGCCTCGTGCAGTTCTTCCGGGACAAGAGCTTCAACGGCAGTCCCGCGCTGATCGATGAGGATTTCACGCGGCTGAACTTCACCCCGGGCAACGACCCGGCCGATCCCGCGCAATACGACTATTGGGATCACGTGGACACCCTCATCGAGACCGCCGCGGCCAACGGCATCTACGTCGCCCTGACGCCCATGTGGCGCTACCCGCAAAAGCCGACGCCGGCGCAGGCCGCCGCGTTCGCCGGCAAGCTCGCCGCCCGCTACGCCCGGCGCCCCAACATTATCTGGGTCAACGGCGGCTCCGCGCGCGGCGGCGACGATCGGGAATTCTGGAATGCCGCCGGCGCCGCGTACAAGCAACACGCCCCGGATCACCTCGTGACGTTTCACCCTTTCGGCCGCACCCAATCCTCGTCCTGGTTTCAAGACCAGCCCTGGCTCGACCTCAACATGTTCGTCTCCGGTCATCGCCGCTACGACCAGGACACCCAGGGCACCGCCTACGGAGAGGACAACTGGCGGTATGTGCTCGACGATCTCGCCCGCACGCCGCGCAAGCCGACTCTCGATGGCGAAGCCTCCTACGAGAACACCCCGCAGGGGCTGCATGATCCGACCCAGCCGTACTGGACGGCCGCGGATGTGCGCCGCTACGCCTGGTGGTCCGTCTTCGCGGGCGCGGCCGGGCACGTTTACGGCGAAAACTCCGTTCGGCAGGTCTATTTGCCGACCGACCGGAAGGGCGAGAGTGGCGCGAAAGGCTTCTTCACCGAACGCCTCGAGGCCGAAGGCGCCACGCAGATGAAGCACGTCAAAAACTTCATCCTCTCGCGACCTGTCGCCGGACGCGTCAACGACCAGTCGCTCGTCGCCGGTGACGAAGGTGAGAAGTATCACCGCATCCTCGTCACCCGCGGCAACGGCTGGATCGCCGCCTACAACTACACCGGGCGCGATTTCACTCTGAAGCTGAACGGCTCCGTCGGTGCCCGGCTCAAGGCCTCGTGGTTAAATCCCCGCACCGGCGAGGTCACACCCGCCGGCACCCACCCCGGCAGCGGCTCGGTCACCTTCAATCCTCCCGGCGAACCCGCGCCCGGCAACGACTGGGTTCTCGTGCTCGACGATGCCACGCAGAAGCTCCCCGCCCCCGGCCAAGCTCTTTTCCGCTAACCTCATGAATCCACTCCCCACTTTCCTCCACCGTGCCACCCTGCTGCTAGCCTTGCTTGTCTCCGCCACCCTGGGTTTTTCCGCCGCGGACAAACCCCGCGTCTTCGTCCTCACCGACATCGAGAACGAGCCCGACGACGCGCAGTCGATGGTGAGGTTTCTCACCTACGCCAACCAGTTCGACATCGAGGGCCTGGTGGCCACGACCTCGATCCACCAGCGCAACAAAACCGCGGCCTGGCGCATCCGCGAAATTGTCGAGGCCTACGGCAAGGTCCAGGCCAACCTCAACCTCCACGAGCCCGGCTACCCGCCGGCCGCGCAGTTGCTTGCGCTCATTCGCGACGGCCTGCCCGCCTATGGCATGGACGCCGTGGGCGAGGGCCACGACTCGCCCGGCTCGGAGTTGCTCATCGCCGCCGCCGACCGCGCGGACCCGCGTCCGCTTTGGGTGCCCGTCTGGGGCGGACCCAATGTCCTCGCGCAAGCGCTCTGGAAAGTCCGCGCCACGCGGACCCCCGAGGCCCTCGCGAAGTTCGTCGGCAAGCTCCGCGTCTATACAATCTCCGATCAGGACGACTCCGGTCCGTGGATCCGGAAGACGTTTCCCGAGCTGTTCTACATCGCGAGTCCCGGATTCCACGCCGGCGGCGCCTACCACTTCGCCACGTGGAGCGGCATCAGCGGCGATCGGTTTCACGCACGCTTTACCGGCGCCGACTACAGCCTCGTCGACAATCCCTGGCTCGACCGCCACATCCGCAAAAGCAAGGGTCCGCTCGGTGCGCAGTACCCGCACACCGAGTTTCTCATGGAAGGCGATACGCCCAGTTTCCTCGGACTCGTGCGGAACGGCCTAAATGCGCCGGAGCATCCCGACTGGGGCGGCTGGGGTGGCCGTTACGAACGCTACACCCCGCGCTTCGAGAAGTGGCACCTCCAGCCCGAGACGCGCCCGTTCTGGACCAATGCGGTCGATGAAGTGAAAGGCGTCGACGGCCACTGGCACACCAGCAACCACGCCACGATTTGGCGCTGGCGCGCCGCGTTCCAGAACGATTTCGCCGCGCGCATCGATTGGACGACCAAGGCCTACAAGGACGCCAATCACCCGCCCGTCGTGAAGCTCGGCCACGCCGCCACGATGACCGCGAAGAAGGGCGCCACGATTCAGCTCAGCGCCGAGGGCACGACCGATCCGGACGGCGACGCGCTCTCCTACGAGTGGTTCTATTACGGCGAAGCCGGTACGTTCACCACCTCGAACGCCCGCACCGGGCAGCCGATCGAGATCAAGAATTTCGACCAGTCCAATGCTTCGTTCACTGTGCCGACCGGTCGCGTGATGCCGCCCGGCACGGGCACGATCCATATCATCCTCGCCGTCACCGACCACGGCACGCCGCGCCTCACGCGCTACCAGCGCGTGGTCGTCACAGTCGTGCCCTGACCCGCGTCGCCTGCCCGGCGGCGACGTTTCGCTCTGCCCTCGGCTCGCACCATGAAATCACGCTTTCCCCACCCTCTCGTCGCCGCCGTCCTCGCCGCGCTCTCCCTCCTTGCCGGAGCCGTCCACGGTGCCGAGGCCATCGCCCGTTGGGGCAACGAGGTTCTCAAGCACAAGCCCGAGTGGTACGCTTCCGCCGCGGCCCGTACCGTGGCCGACAGCGTAATTCAGTATCAGTCGACCCAGGGAGGATGGCCCAAGAGCACCAATCTCGCCGTCGCACCACGCTCGCCGGAGGACATTCCGCCAGAGGGACGCGGCCGTGCGAACAGCTTCGACAACGATGCGACCACGCTGCCGATGGAATTCCTCGCCCGCATGGTGCAGGCGACCGGCGACGGGCGCTACCGCGAGTCGTTTCTCCGCGGCTTGGACTACACTTTCGCCGCGCAGTATCCCAACGGCGGCTGGCCGCAGTTCTTTCCGTTGCGCGGCGAGTACTACGACCGCATCACCTACAACGACGGCGCGATGATCCGCGTCCTGATCATCGTGCGCGATGTCGCCGCCGGCCAATCGCCCTACGCGTTCGTGGACGCCGGGCGCCGGGCGAGAGCCGCCGCCGCAGTGCAGCGTGGGATCGATTGCATCCTGAAGACCCAGATCAAACAGGACGGCAAACTCACCGCGTGGTGCGCGCAGCACGACGAGCGCACGCTCGCCCCCGCCTGGGCGCGCGCCTACGAGCCACCCTCGCTCTCCGGCGGCGAGACCGCAGGCATCGTGCGTTTCCTGATGTCCGTCGAAAGACCCAGCCCGGAGATCGTCGCCGCGATCGAAGGGGCCGTCGCGTGGTTGCAGGCCGTCGCGATCAAAGGAGTTCGGCTCGACCGTATTCCCGGCCCGGACGGCCGTACGGAGCGGCGTCTCGTCAAGGATCCCGCCGCCCCTCCGCTCTGGGCCCGCTTCTACGAACTCGGCACGGATCGCCCGCTCTACCTCGATCGCGATTCCATCCTTAACCACGACTACGCCAAGGTCGGCTACGAACGCCGCAGCGGTTACGATTACCACGGCACGTGGGCCACCAGCCTCCTCGCAAAGGATTATCCCGCGTGGCGCGCCCGACATTCATCCGCGACGAAATGATCGCCGACGATCACGCGCCGCCGCCGCGGGGTTTCCCGCGTCATCCTCACCGCTTCGCCTTTTCCACCCCATGAAAGATCTGCTTCGCCGGTTGCCCGTCGCATTCGCGTTCACACTCGCCACCTCTCTCGTCGCTCACGCGGCCTCGAAGGCTAACACGAGCATTACCCTGCAGGAGTTGGAGCCGGGCACCTGCGATCCGGTGATGTTCGAGGCCAAAAACCCAGGTTTTACCGGCGCAGGTTACATCAACACGCCGAACGACAAAGCCGCCCGGATTACCTGGAGCGTGAGGTCCCCGGCCGGCGGTCCGCACACACTGGAAATCCGCTTTGCCAGCGGCGCCAAGGACGCCCGCCCGGGCGTGCTCGAGGTGAATGGCGGCGCGAACGGAAAGTTCGACTTGGCCCTGCCGCCGACGGGCAGCTTCGCACAGTGGCAGACCACGATTCTGAACGTCGTTTTGATCGCCGGGGAAAACACGCTCGCCTTGCAAGCGATCACCAACGGAGGCCTGCCCAACATCGACTACCTGAAGGTGACTGGCGCGAACCCGGCCCCGGGCAACTGTGGCGATCCGGAACCCGCCGCCAGGTCCGCCGCCCCGGTGGACTTCAGCTACCTGAACACGCCGCCCGTCGGCTGGGTGACGCAGGGCGATGGCGTCACCGGCGGAGGCAACGCCCGCCCCGTCGTCGTCCGGTCCCTGAGCGAACTTCAGGCCCAGGCTGCCGGCGAAGAGCGGAGGGTCATCCACGTGGAGGGCAAGCTCCGCGGCACGCTAACCGTGGGATCGAACAAGACCATCATCGGGTTGCAGGGCGCGGAAATCGGCAGTGATGCCGGCGTGCTCCGCCTCACCGGTTCCCAGAATGTCATCATCAAGAACCTCAAGCTCGTGGGGGTGCACAAACCCAACCAGCCCAACACCGTCCTCCACGATGTGAAGAACGTCTGGCTGGACCACAATACGTTCATCAACGGCAGTCACGACCTGCTCGTGGTCTCGGGGACTTCGGACCTCGTTACCCTCTCCTGGAATGTTTTCCGTCATACTTTTTTCGGCCACGATCACATGGGGGTGAACATTGGCGCGAGCGACAAAGACACGACGAGCCGCGGGCACCTGCGGGTCACGCTCCATCACAACTTCTACGCCAGGCTGGTCAACGAGCGGATGCCCCGCGTCCGCTTCGGTCAGGTGCACACCTTCAACAATCTCTGCCTCGCCGGCACCGACGTCCAGTCGCGCTCCTACTACGCGGTCCGTCCGGGCGTCGACGCCAACGTCCGGTCGGAGCGGAACATCTACCAGGACTTCGTCGGCCCCTCGTGGTGGTGGACCTCCGAGAAGCTGGGCGCCGAGACATCCACGGTGTTCAACTACGCCCGCGGCAACGGGAACAGCGTGCTCGAGTCGATCGAGGACGTCGCCATCCCCGAGGCCGTGAGAGGTCCCATCGCGATCAAAGAACACGAGGGCGTCACCGGCCAGGCCGGCTTCTACGGTAACGGCAAGGCCTTCGTCCCGCCCTACCCCTACACCGCCGAGCCCACCGCTGACCTCGAGCAGAGGATTCGCGCCGGTGCTGGCGCGCGCTGATCTCATCAACATCGACCGAGCCGGCAGTCTTTCTCGCCGTTCTTCCCGCCCTTGCGCTCCCGCGCCGCCCCGCTGTTCCGCCGCCTTCGCCCCGGCCGGATGCCCTTAGGATCCGAGAGAAAAAAGGGCTAACTGCGGGAGAGTTTGGCGCTAAAATAGGCGACAATGAGCGGCCTCATCCTCTCCTGATGGCACAACCCGCTCCGCTTCATCCCGGCCACGACGCTCGCCAACCTCGATGCGCGGCCCGTGGCCCTGCCCTCCGGCGCATCGCCGGTGCTATCGCCGTCCCCTGACTCGATCGTCCATGAAACCTGCCGCCCTGTCCCTCGGTGTCATCTTTGGCAACCGCGACTTCTTCCCCGATCAACTCGTCGCCGAAGCCCGCACCGACATCGTCACGTTGTTCGCTGAACTGGGAATCGATGCCGTCATGCTCGATCCTGCCGACACCAAGCTCGGCGGCGTCGAGTCGCACCACGACGCCCGCAAGTGCGCCGAGCTCTTCCGCCAGCGGCGCGACCGCATCGCCGGCGTGCTCGTCTGCCTCCCCAATTTCGGCGATGAAAAGGGCGTCGCCGACGCCCTGAAACTCGCCGGTCTCAACGTTCCCGTCCTCGTGCAGGGCTACCCGGATGAGATCGGTCGCCTCGACGTGATCCGGCGCCGTGACGCGTTCTGCGGAAAGATTTCCGTCTGCAATAATCTCCGCCAGGCCGCCGTTGCCTACACGCTCACGACGAAGCACGTCGTCCATCCGCTCGACCCCTCCTTCCGCACCGATTTACAGAACTTCCTCGACGTCTGCCGCGTGGTGCAGGGTCTGCGCCGGGTGCGCATCGGGGCCATTGGCGCGCGGCCCGGCGCGTTCAACACCGTCCGCTACTCCGAAAAGATCCTCGAGCGCCACGGCATCAGCGTCACCACCGTGGACCTCTCCGAGATCCTCGGCACCGCCGCCAAGCTCGGCGATCGCGACTCCCGCCTCGTCGCCAAGACCGACGAAATCCGCGCTTACGCCGATGCCACCGCCGTCCCGCCGGCCAAACTCGCGCAGATGGCTCGGCTCGGGGTTGTCCTCGACGACTTCGTCACCGCCCACCACCTCGACGCCACCGCCATCCAGTGCTGGACGTCCCTCCAGGCCAATCACGGGTGCAACGTCTGCACCTCGATGAGCATGATGAGCGAGAATTTCCTGCCCAGCGCCTGCGAGGTCGACGTCACCGGCGTGCTCACCATGTACGCGATGCAGCTCGCCGCGGGCTCGCCGTCCGCGCTCGTCGACTGGAACAACAACTACGGCACCGACCCCGACAAGTGCGTGCTCTTCCACTGCGGCAACTGGGCGAAGTCCTTCCTCCCCGACGCCCGGATCCTCAACGCGCCCATCCTCGGCTCCACCCTCGGCGTGGAGAACACCTGGGGAGCGCTCGACGGCCGCACGCCCGCCGCACCGCTCACCTACGGGCGGATCACGACCGACGATGCCGCCGGCGTCATCCGCACCTATGTCGGTGAGGGCGAGTTGACGAACGACGTGCTGAAGACCTTTGGCAACCGCGCCGTCGCCCGCGTGCCGCAACTCCAAAAACTCATGCGCCACGTCTGCCGCGAGGGCTTCGAGCACCACGTGGTGATGAATGCCTCGCGCACCGCCGGTGTTCTCGCCGAGGCCTTCGGCCGCTACCTCGGCTGGGAAGTTTACCACCACGCCGCTCCGCAGGAATGACATGAGCGACCGCGACCTCATCCTGCGCTCCTTCGCACTGCGCCGCCGCCTGCTCCGTGTCATCCACACCGCGGGCGCCGGGCACACGGGCGGAGGTCTCTCGTGCCTCGACATCCTGAGCGTGCTCTACCACCGCGTACTCCACGTCTCCCCGGAGACTGCCGACCATCCGGGCCGGGACCGTTACGTGCAGAGCAAGGGCCACTGCGTCGAGGCGCTCTATACCGTACTGGCGGATTGCGGCTTTTTCCCCGCGGCCGATCTCGACACCGTCTGCCGCTACCGCAGTCCCTACGTCGGCCATCCGACCCGCAAGATCCGCGGCATCGAGATGAACACCGGCGCCCTCGGGCACGGCCTCTCCGTCTGCGTCGGCATGGCGCTCGCCGCGCGGATGGACTCCGCCACCTACCGCACCTACACGCTCCTCGGAGACGGTGAACTGGCCGAGGGCTCGAACTGGGAGGCCGCCATGGCCGCCTCCCACTACCACACGGACAACCTCGTCGCCATCCTCGACCACAACTCACTCCAGATCACCGGCCGCACCCGCGACGTCATGTCCAACGAACCGCTCGCAGAAAAGTGGCGGGCCTTTGGTTGGGCCGTGCGCGCGGTGGATGGCCACGACTACGCCGCCCTCACCGCCGCTCTGACCTGCCCCCATCCCGGGCAGCCGCTCCTCATCGTCGCCCATACCATCAAGGGCAAGGGCGTCAGCTTCATGGAGCAGGTCGCCAAGTGGCACCATGGCGTGCCAAGCGATGCCGAGCTCGCCCGCGCGCTCGCCGAACTCGACGCCGCCGAACAAGCCTGCCGGGAGGCCGCTGCATGAGTGCGCCTGCGCCTTCTGTATTCTCCCCTGCGGCCCGCGCCCTGGCCGAACGGCTCGGCCTTCGCCCGGGTCGTGCGAACCTCGAAGAATGTGCCGACACGCTGCTGACCCTCGCCACCGCGGATCGCAACCTCGTGGTCGTCACTTCCGATTCCCGCGGCTCCGGCAAGCTCACCCCCTTCGGCCAGGCGCTTCCCGGCCAGCTCGTCGAGGTGGGCATCGCCGAACAGAACCTTGTGGGCATCACCGCCGGACTTGCCGCCTGCGGCAAGAAAGCCTTCGGCGTCTCGCCCTCCTGTTTTCTCACCGCGCGCTCCCTCGAACAGATCAAAAACGACATCTGCTACTCCGACGTGCCCGCCGTGCTCGTGGGCATCAGCGCCGGCGTGAGCTACGGCGCCCTGGGCTCGACCCACCACTCGTTGCACGACCTCGCGGCCCTGCGCGCGATCCCCAACCTCACCGTAATCGTCCCGGCCGACAACTTCGAGACACGCGAGGCAATTCGCTACGCCGGCCGGGCCTCACAGCCGGTTTTCGTCCGCTTCGGCAAAGCTCCCCTCCCCGGAGTCAACCCCGATGGCACCACCTTCACTGTCGGCCGCGCCACCACCCTGCGCGACGGCGACGCGGTCGCCTTCCTCGCCTGCGGTGAAACCGTCGTGCATGCCCTGCTCGCCGCTGCCCAACTCGCAGACGAAGGTATCTCCGCTCGGGTGCTCAGCATGCACACCGTTAAGCCGCTCGACACCGCCGCCGTGCTCGCCGCCGGCCGCGAGTGCCGGACGGTGATCACCGTCGAAGAACATCACGTGCACGGTGGTCTGGGCGAAGCCGTCGCCGCCACCCTGATCCAGGCTGGACTCGCGCCGCGGTTTCGGATGGTGGGCTTCCCTGACGAAGACACCGTCCCTGGCTCGCAGGCGGACCTCTTCCGCCATTACGGAATCTCCCTGGAAGGCCTCACCGCCACCGCGCGCGACCTCCTGCGCTGACCCATGCGGTTCCTCGCCCTCGACCAGAGCACCTCCGCAACCAAGGCCCTGCTCTACGATGCAGAGGGTCGCGCCCTGGATCGCGAATCCCGGGCGCACGCGCCGCACTACCCGCAACCAGGCTGGGTCGAACACGACGCCGAGGAGATCTGGCAAAACACCCTCGCTGTCCTGCGGACCCTGGTGACGCGAAACGGCCTGGGTTCCCCCGATCTCGGCGGCCTGAGCCTCACCAACCAGCGCGAGACGATCGTCGTCTTCGAACGCGCCACCGGCCGGCCCCTGCATCCGGCCATCGTCTGGCAATGCCGGCGTGGCCAACCCTTCTGCGAAGCCCGCGCCGCCGCGGGCCACGAGCCGCTCGTCCATCAGCGGACCGGACTGAAACTCGACCCCTACTTCTCGGCCTCGAAAATCCAATGGCTCGTGCGCCATCGACCGGACCTGCGGGCCCGCCTCGCCGACGGCTCCGCCGTCCTCGGTACCATCGACACCTACCTGGTCCACCGGTTGACGGGTGGGCGCGTCTTCGCCACCGACGCCACCAACGCCAGCCGCACGCTGCTCTTCGACCTCGCGCGCCGCTGCTGGGACGACGAATTGTGCCGGCTGTGGGAGGTTCCGGTGCACGCCCTGCCGGAAATCCGGGACTGCACCGCGCAGTTCGGTGTGACCGCGCTCGACGGCGCCCTCGACCAACCGCTCCCGATCCGCGGGGTCATGGGAGACTCCCAAGCCGCCCTATTCGCCCAGCGCTGCTTCCAGCCCGGCGCCGCCAAGGTCACATTTGGCACCGGCTCATCCCTCCTGCTGAACATCGGCGGCGAGCCCCGATTCTCGAACCAAGGGGTGCTCACCGCCCTCGCGTGGACTGTCGACGGCCAGCCCACCTACGCCTTCGAAGGTCTGATCATCTCATCCGCGGCAACGCTCACCTGGCTGCGCGATCAACTCGGCCTCGTCCGCGACATCGCGGAACTCGACCGGCTAGCGTTCGAGGTGCCCGACAACGGCGGCGTGTACCTCGTCCCCGCCTTCACCGGCCTGGGCCTGCCCCACTGGTGCCCCACCGCCCGGGCCACGCTGTCCGGCCTCAGCAGCCATAGCGATCGCCGGCATGTCGCCCGCGCCGCACTCGAGTCGATCGCCTGGCAGATCCGCGACGCCCTCGAGGTGATGCGCACCGAAGCCGGCCTACCGCTCGCGGCCCTCCACGCCGACGGCGGCCCAACCGCCAGCCAGCCGCTGATGCAGTTGGTGGCGGATTTGACCGGCACGGAACTCCGGGTGTCCGCCGCGCGCGACTGCTCCCCGCAGGGCGCGTTCCTCGCGGGGCAGATTGGCCTCGGCCTCCGTGCGGGCCCAGCCGCGCTCCCGGTGTCGACGGCGGAAGACCTCGTTTACCGGCCGGTGATCCCGACGGATCAGGTCGCCAAGTGGCACGCCGGGTGGCGCGCCGCGATCCGCCGCACAGTGGCCGACTGATGCGCAGGCCGCGCCTGCCGGTCCTGGACTCCGAGCGTCCGCAGGGCCCTGCCGTCCGCGCAGGACCGACCTGTGACTACGGGAGGTGGGCCGATAGGGTCCGCTGATTGCAGGGCCGGAGGCCGAACCGACTTCCGCGAATCCCACCGTTCACAGAACCAACTTCTTGTGAATCCGATTCCCGTGGTGCTGCTCGCCCGATTGGCCGTGGACAAAACCGCTCAAGGGCACCGTCTCGGCCAAGGCCTCCTGCTCGATGCAATCCGCCGGGTGCTCGACGTGGCTGAATCCCTCGGCATTCGCGCGCTGCTCGTCCACGCCAAACACGAACGACCAAGAGATTTTTAACGTCGGCTGGCGGGCTTCGAACCGCTACCGGGCGATCGGTTGGCACTCTACCTTCTACTTAAAGACGCTCGAAAAACCCTTTGCTCTTAGCGGACCAGAGCGGGAATCCCCGAATGCCGGCCCGTCGTGTCGGGCGACCGCGTTTCGGCCGCCGAGACCCAGTTCACGATACTTTTTGTGAACGGCCTTCCACCGAGGATCCCGATCTACCACATGCGGGGCCAACGAAGTTACCCAAGTCGTTGCATCCCTCGTCGTGCTGAAATCGGTGCGATGGGGAACGCGCCGGCCCCACGAAGAACACCGGCGATCCCGCCGGCTACTTCAGCTCACGGTCGCCGATCCACAGTCCGGTGATCACGGCATCGCCGCCGGCCACCCGCAGGGTTGCATAAACCGGCGGATCCCGGCCGCCCGTTTGCATCGCGCGGCGCACCTCGTCCTCGATCGCCGGGGCCCGCCGCTCGTTCACGTAATACCGGTTCCACGGCAGGCGAATCCGATCCGCCGCGCCGCGCACGCGCTCGACCCGCAGCACGCCGGGCTCAGTCCGGTCGCCCGTAAAACCGTCGATAACGCCGAAGCCCCCGGCGTCGCGTCCCAGGCGGGCATACAGCGGCTCCGGGCCGCCCGGCGCCGGCAGGGCGTAGCTCCGATCCTCGATTGCGAACCGCAGCGCCAGGTACCGCCCGCGGAAGGGATCCGCCGGATCGACCGGCAGCAACCGCAACCGCCAGTCCGTCCCTTGTTCGCGCACGAACTCCTGGCGGACGATCGACTCCAACGGCACGGCAAACTGCAGCGCCCCCAACGCCACCCACCACACCCAGAGCGGAACGCGTTTCGGTTTCATGGGCCGGCCTCCTCCCCACCACCGCTGGCGCGCCGCCGCGCCAGCACCCGGTTGAGCACCAGGAAACCCACCCCCAGCACCACAAACGCAACCCCGCGCACCAGGTAACTCAGATCCTGGTCGAAAAACCGCACGATCAGCAGCGTCCCCAACAGGAGCCAGCCGAGATTCAGCCGGAAGCCGTCGTGCCTCCGCCACCCGTCGAGGAAGGTCGCCAGGCCCAGCCCGAGGAGCAGGGCGTTGGCCGCCATCACGCCCCAGATCAGATCCAGTCCCGCGGCCTGGCCGAGCCAGAGCAACCCCAGCACGAACGGTGCGACCAGCCAGGCGCGCCGCACGCCGTCCGCCGGGCGCCAGGCTTGGACCGAAGCCACCGCCGCCAGCGCCCACAGTCCACAGAACCAGGCGATTCCCACCGCCGTCTCCACCGCCGATCGGTCCGGCGACCACCAGTGCCCGCCGAAGCTGCGCCACGCCCCGCGATAGCTGAGCAACACGCCAATCGCACCGAGGGCGACCACCGCCGGAAAATGGGAGGCGCGCGACGCCGGCGCGATCGGCCGCGGCCCCGCCAGGGCCGCCCACAGCGCAAACCACGCGAGATAGCCGGGCAGCAACCAGGAGGCCGGCACTCCGCGCAGCGCCGCCGGCACGAGCCAGAGACCGCCCACCAGCCAGGCCAGCCCGAGCACCGGCAGCGGCCGACGCCGCACTTCGAGCACCGTCCAGGCCACCGTGCCGGCGAGCAAGCCCGCGAGCCCCCCGCCGGCGAGCGCCACATCCCGGGTCGCGAAACCCCAGGCCACCGCCAGTGCCGTGTACAGCGCCACCCCCACCGCGGATCGGAGGAGAAACGCCCCCGGCAGCGTGAGCCCGGCCCAGGTGAGCAGGAACCGCGCGGTATCCCCGGAAATCTGATACGTCTGCGCCACCAGGGCGAGCGCCAGCGCCACCGCCAGGCTGTTGGCCACCGCGAGTCCCTCCCGCGCCGCGGGCGCGGCGGCGCCGCCCGCCAGGAGTCGCGCGCCCAGACCCACCGTGCCGGCGAGGGGCAGGAGGGCGAACGTTGCGCGCACCGGCCGCGGAAGCTCACTCCAGTTGTGGGCGAGCACCAGGATCAACCCGCCCAGCACCAGCGCCGCCCCGAGCACGGACAGCACGAGCGACGCACCGAACCGGCGCCGGGTCGCGGGATAGAGGGCGCTGAGCTCCGCGGCGGCGGCCGGCGTCACCCAGCCGCGGGCCATCCACTCCGGCAGTTCCCGGCGCAACTCACGGGCAAAGCGAGACGAAGCCACGACCCGAACTTGGGCGTTTCCCCGCACCGTTGCCATCCCGAAGCGGGACGGCGGCCGCCCTCCGCCCGGCCTCCTCACCCCCGCGGGTGGGCCCGGGCATGGATCTCCTGCAGACGCGCCACGCTGACGTGGGTGTAGACCTGCGTGGTGGCGAGCTGCGCGTGGCCAAGCAGCTCCTGCACCAGGCGCAGATCCGCGCCGGCATCGAGCAGGTGCGTCGCGTAACTGTGCCGGAGCTTGTGCGGCGTGAGATCCAGCGGCAGCCCCGCCCGGGCGAGATGACGCTTCAGCAGCAATTGCACCTCGCGCACGCTCGTGCGGCGCCCGTCGGCATTCAACAGCACGGGGCTTTCCGCCGCCTTCGAGGGTGCAAACTCGTCGCGAAACTTCCGCAGCACCGCGAGCGCCACGCGGCCCAACGGGCACAGGCGCTCCTTGCGGCCCTTGCCGACCACCCGCGCCACCCCGGACTCAAAATCGATGGCACCATAGGTCAGGGACACCAGTTCGCTGACCCGCAGTCCCCCGCCGTAGAGCAGTTCCATCGCCAGCCGATCGCGCCACGCGGTGGCGGCGCCGATCCGCCCCTCGGCGAGCAGGTGCTGCGGGGCGGCGAGCAGCGCCTTCATCTGCTCCTCGGTGAGAAACTGCGGCAGCCGTCGCTCGAGCCGCGGCAGGGGCAGTTCGCGGAACGGGTCCCGGTTCAGCCGGCCCTGCCGCATCCAGAACCGGTAAAACCGGCGCAGCGCGGAGACATGCAGACGCAGGGTGCGGCGGTCAAACCGGCGCTGGGCCTCGATCACGAAGTCGCGCGCCTCCCGCGTCGTCAGCGCGCCGGGCCCGCGCGACCAAAGATCGGGCGCCGGTCCGGCCAGCCAGCGGTAGAATCCCTCGAAGGCCTGCCGGTAGTTGCGTATCGTGTACGGCGAATAACGCCGCTCGTGCGCGAGAAAATCCTCGAACGGCGCCCACCACTCGGCGAGCACCCCGGGCGGCACCGGCGGCAGCGTCCTCCTGGCCATCGTTTCCGGCGCCGGCGCGCGCTCAACCCGCCGCGGGCGCAGCCGGCGCGGCCGCACCGGCCCGCACCTCCGCCTCGATCGCCTGCCTGACGCCGGTCGCGTGGCGTCGCAACGCCCCCTCCGGATCAAGCCCGCGCTCGCGCGCCGCCGCCGCCAGTTCGAAGAGCCTCCGTCCGAGGGTGACGTCGTCGAGTTCCCGCCCGAGCGCCTCGACCCCGGCCACATCGACCGCGCCCGCCACCGGGAGCTCCTGCTTGCGGATCTGCTTCCACACCGCCTCGGCAAACATCAGCGCGGGCAGGCGCGGCGGCAGGTGCTTGAACACCGCCCCCTCCCCCGCCGCCGGACCGTGCTTCTTTTCCGTGGCCTTGATCTTCTCCCACTCGGTGATCACCTGATCGGAGGTGTCGAGCTGCAGCGCGCCGAACACGTGCGGGTGGCGGCGGACCAGCTTGTCGTTGATGTCGCGCGCGACGTCATCGAAATCGAACCGCCCCTCCTCCGCCGCCATCTGCGCGTGAAACACGATCTGGATCAGCACGTCGCCCAGCTCCTCGCGCATGTGCGGGTAATCGAGGCGGTCGATCGTGTCGATCAGCTCGCTCACCTCGTCGATCAGGCAGCGCACCAGCGTGGCATGCGTCTGCTCCCGGTCCCAGGGGCAGCCGTCCGGCGCCCGCAGCCGGGCCATGGTCGCACGCAGGTCATCGATCGCACTCATGGCCCAACCAGAAACCACGAAACCTGTGAAACACACGAAAATTCCCGCCAACTCTGATCTGGTTTTCGCGGGTCCAGTGTATTTGGTGATGCCCCCATGTCCGACCAGCTCACCGAGATCATGGCCTGGAAGCGCCGCGAGCTCGCCCCGCGCCTTCGCGAGGTGTCCACCGCCGAACTCGCCCGCACCCATGCCGCCCTGCCGCCACCGCCGTCCTTCGAAACGGCGCTGCGGCGGGCCGACGGGCGCCTCGCCGTGATCGCGGAAATCAAACGCCGCTCGCCGTCCGCCGGCGACATCCACGCCTCGGCCTCGGCCCTCGAACAGGCGCGCCGCTACCAGGCCGCCGGTGCGGAGGCCGTGTCGGTGCTGACCGACACCCGGTACTTTGGCGGCACGCTGGACGACCTCCGCGAAGTGACCGCCCACTTTCGCGCCGGACCGCCTTCGCCCGCCTGCCTGCGCAAGGACTTCATGGTGCACCCGCTCCAGGTGCTCGAGGCCCGCGAGGCTGGCGCCAGCGCCATCCTCATCATCGTCCGGGCGCTGACCGATGACGAGATCGTGATCCTGCGCGACGCTGCCACGGCCGCCGGACTCGCGGCGCTCTTCGAAATCCACGACGAACCCGAGCTGGCCCGCGCCCTGCGCCACGGCGCCCGCCTGATCGGCGTGAACAACCGCGACCTCGCCGTGTTCAAGACCGATCTTGGTCTGAGCGAGCGCCTCATCCCGCAGTTCCCGCGCGACGTCATCGCCGTCAGCGAAAGCGGCATCCTTTCCGGCGAGGACGCCGCGCGCGTCCACCGCGCCGGTGCCCACGCCGTGCTGGTCGGGGAGGCGCTCATGCGGGCGCCCGATCCCGCCGCGCTGATCGCGGCATTCCGGCGGGGGTAACCCGGATTTTCCATTCCTTCCGATGAACCAACGCCCGATCTCCGCGTACGCCCAACTCGGCGGCCTCTATTTCCTGCCGCGCACCCTCCACAAGATCCGCCTGCACGCCCGCGGCGAGCTGCATCCCGACCATCACGAGTACCTGGGCCAGGGCTTCGACGGCCGGCTCTGCCACTTCCTCGGCCTCAGCTACGAGGAGCTCAAGTCCCGCGTCCTCGCCGGCGGCAGCGACGACGACCTGCTCGCCTGGATTCGCACCACCGGCCGCCCGCTCGCCGACGCCGATCGCCTGATCTGGAATGGTTTTGCGGCCAAGCGCGGCTGGCGCGACGACGCCACCCCCACCCTCGAGCGACAGAAGGCCGAAAGCGGCCTCGCCCACCGCACCGACCTGCTCACGTTCTTCGACTATTATGAGGTCGACGAAGGCCGCGCTCCGCGCTGAGCCATGGCCCTCTCCCCCAGTGCCACCCGCGATCTGCTGACCCGCCTCGGCCATTCGCCCAAGCGTTTCCTGGGGCAGAACTTTCTGGTTGACGGCAACATCGTCCGCAAGTCGCTCGCCCTCGCTGACGTGCAACCCGGGGAGGCCGTGGTCGAGGTCGGCCCCGGACTCGGCACACTGACCGGGGCGCTGCTCGCGGCCGGTGCCGCGGTGTGGGCCGTGGAGAAGGATCGCACCTTGCACGCCCATCTCACCGCCACGCTGGGGGCGCGTTTCCTGGATCGCTTCCATCTCCTGGAGGGCGACGCGGTCGAACACCCCCTCGCCGGCTGGGACGCGCCCGCCGCCGTCGCCCCCCTCGCCGGGGCAGCGGTGCCCGACTTCAAGATCGTGGCCAACCTGCCCTACGCGATCGCCACCCCCTGGCTGGATGCGGTGCTTTCCGGTCCCCTGCCGGCTCGCATGGTGCTGATGCTGCAACAGGAGGCCGCGCAGCGCTACTCAGCCCGGCCCGGCTCCAAGTCGTTCGGCGCGATCTCGATCTTCCTGCAGGCCGCCTACGAAGTCGCCCCCGGGCACAAGGTCGCCGCCACCTGCTTCTTTCCGCGCCCGGAGGTGGAATCCCACCTGCTGCACCTCGTCCGCCGTCCTGAGCCCTACCGGTTCGCGCCCGCCGCCCGGGAGCTGATCCGCGCCTGCTTCCAGCAGCGCCGGAAACAGATCGGCTCCCTCCTGCGCGCGCGCCTCGCGACTCCGGCGCCGGACTGGCGCACCCTGCTCGCCCGGCACGGTTTCAACGAGCAGGCCCGGCCCGAGGCCCTGCCCGTGGCCTGGTGGCGGGAATTCGCCGAACTCCTTGCACCGAGGACTTGAAAGCGCGCGCCCGGGCACTACTGCTTTGCGCTTCATGACCCGACTCACGCTTGCATTGCTTCTGGCGCTCTGCTCCGCCGCAGCCCCCCTCTGCGCGCAGGGGATCGAGGGCAAAGTCGAGGGCCGCACCTACGTCTCACCCACCGGCTTGTTCAAGGTAATCATCCCCGTCCTGCCGGAACTCGGAGGTGACATCACCGACACGCCCAACGTGGTCACCTTTCAGGATGACTTCAACGTGCACGTGAGCATCGCGGCGTTTCAGCAAGACGCCACCCAGCGCTGGGAGAACTCCACCCGGGGGACCAAGGATTACCTGATCTATTTCTTCAGCAACTTCGTCCTCGCCGACTTCCGGCAGACCTTTGAAGGCGTGCAGATCGAGAGCGCGAAATTCGTGCCCGGCACCCTCGACGGCGCGCTCCTGACCTACCTGCTGGTCCCCGGCGGCACGATGTTTCCCGAGCGCGTCCCCGCGGTCGCCGGCGATCGCCTGCCGATCGCCAAGCGGGGCAACCTCCTCTTCGTGCGCAACGAGCACGTGTTTGTCATCAGCATCGAGCTCGCCGAGCGGGTGATCGAGGGCAAGGCTTTCGGCAAGACCACCGCCGAGGAAGACGAAATCCTGCGCAAGCGCCTGTTGGAAATCGTCGACAAGATCACCTTCACCAAGCCCGCCGCGCCGCCCAAGAAATGAGCGGCGCGCGACGCTTCGCCGGGCGTCGCCTGCTGGCGTGCGGCCTCGCCGCCTGCGCCCTACTCGTCACGGGTTGCGTCTACCTCCGCCTGCTGGAGGTCATGCTCCAGCTCCGGCAGTTCGACCGCCATTTCGCCCTCAACACCGGCGACGGACTGATCCTCGTCTGCCACCAGCCCGTCATCCGCCCCGACGACGTGCGCTGGTTTGGCGTCAAGCCCGAGCTGCTCACGCGCCTCGGCGAAGCGGAGCACTGGGGCGTGCGCTGGGTGAAACAGCTCCCGGCGGGCGTGGACGAAACCCCGGCGTACGATCTGGCCCTCGATCTGTCCTTCGTCGGCGGCAAACTCGCCCGCGTCGCGATCCCCGAAGAAATCTTCGCGGTGCTGCCCAAGGCGTTTCTCATCGGCGTCATCAAGAGCTTCGGCCGCGGCGCGGTGGACCGCAGCGACCGGACGGTGACGACCGCGATGGAGGAACGGGAACTCGCGGCCCTGCGCCCGCGCCTCGGCGCCATCGATCGCCTGCTCGGGCTCCCGACCGAGCGAACAGCGGACGGTGATCGCACCATCCTGCGCTACCGATACGTGCCTGCCACCCGCGAACCCGCCCCCGGGGTCTTCGACATGCTGCTCGAATTCGAAACCGCCACCGGCCGTCTCGTCGGCTGGCGCGCGGTGACCCCGCGGGGCCGCCTCGGAGTCAGGTTTCCCGCCGGTGATTGAGGACCCGGTTTGTTGCCCGCCGGACCTCAATTCCGGCCGTAAAGATCCATGGGTGTCCGGTATAAAGATCCATGGGTGTCCGGTAGTGCTTTCTCCCCGACATCGTACAGTGCGTCTGCACGCT
>CAZDGC010000038.1:0-53258 GCA_964504885.1 uncultured Opitutus sp. | reverse complement strand
TCGCGGCCGCGGAGATCTGGGCCGAGTGGGAAGAGGCGCAGTTCTCGGGCGCCCGCCGGGCGGTCGAACTCGCCACCGCCGCCGTCCAGTCGCTCCTGTTTCCCCAGGGTTTCTGGTACGCCGACCACAGCCGCCTGCCGACGTGGGACTACGCCACTACCCATTTGATCGACGGCAACGCCGACCGGCTGCCGGACTGGACCGGCGATCCCGTCCATCTGGAGCGGGACCGGCTCTTCCGCACCATGCCGGAGGAATGGGTCGATGTCTTGCGCCGCGAGGCTGCCAGCGGCCTCGCACTGGCGCGTGAGAGCGCCGATCTCATCCGCCACGCCACCCTGCCGCCGGCCGAGGCCGCGGCCTGGCGGGACGGGGCCGCTTCCCTGCTGATCTGGATGGAGCTGTTTGCCCTGCACCGCGAAGTCTACTTCGCGCTCGCCTGTGCGCGGCACCACGATCAGCCGCAGATTGCGGCCGTCATTCCCACCGCGCTCGATCGCCTGGAGGAAGCCTGCACGCACGCAGCCGGGCGCCTCGCGGATCAGAGATTGGAAAACGAGGCGGCGACGTCACACTTTCCCCGCATGCTCGCCAGCTTGCGGGCCGCGCTGGCCGAAGCGCCCTCCGGCCCTGCCGCCGTCCTCTAGCCCTGGATTCCGATGCGCCTCGCCCTCCACCCCCTGCTGCTGCCCCTCGCCCTCGCCGCGCTGCCCGTGCGCGCCGGCGCCGCCGCCCCGCCGCGCGTGCTCTTCGACTTCGAGTCCGGCACGTTCGCCGGCTGGACCCAGGATGGGGAGGAGGCCTTCGGCACCCGGCCGGTCGCGCCCAAAACCGAGATGCTCCATGCCCAGGCGCCGCAGGGACCCTATCGCTTCACAGGCTGGGAGGGGCGCTACCTCGTTTCGCACAACATCACGCTCTCGAAACGTTCCGGCCTGCGCGTGACCCAGGTCCCGCCCGGACGCCTGATCAGCGATCCGTTCGTGATCGACCGCGACAATCTTTCCTTCCGGCTCGGCGGGATGCTGCACCCGGGGGTGTTCGTCGCGCTGCACCTGGAACCGGACCAACCCGACGGCGCCGCCTCCGGCGAGCGCGCCCGCCCCGCGCCCGACCGCATCGCCTACGCCAACAACAAATTCGACCTCGTCCTGCGCGGCTGGGACGTGCGGCCCTTCCGCGGCCGCCGCGCCCGCCTCCACCTCGTGGCGGACGCCGGGGTACGCGTCATGTTCCGCGCGGATCACTTCGTCCTCACCGACACGCCCCTGCCGGACGATGTGCTCTACGCGCGCACCCATTGGCTGGATACGCCGGTGCTCGCCCCCGGGAAGTTCCACCTCCTGTTCGATGCGCGCCGCGTGAGCCCGGCCTTCTGGCACCCGTCCGTCACCCGCGGGCCCGACGGGCGCTGGCACTTCTTTGCCGAGGAATCGAAGAACAACAACGGCTACTTCGGCGAGGCCAACAACCTCGTCTACCACGCCAGCGCGGCCGATCTGCGCGGCGACTGGACGCCGTTCGAGCCGGTGTTCTTCCGCTCCCGCCGGCACGGCGAAAGCTGGGTGCGCCATCCGACGGTCGCCTACGACGAGACGACCCGCCGCTTCGTCATGACCTACTGGGGGTCCGGCCGCAGCCCGACCGAAGGACCGTTCGGCATGCACCTCGCCACGTCGACGGACGGTGAAAATTGGGAGCGCGACCCGCGCAACCCGATCTTTACGCACCCATTCGCCCCCCTCAATGGCGCCCTGGTGCGGGATGGCGACCGCTGGGTCATGGTTTACAGCAACGTCGGCGACGAAGCCGTCCATGTCGATCGCTGCCGGCTCTACGCCCGCACCAGCGCCAACCTGCGCGACTGGAGCGACGCGCGCGAGATCGCGGTGACCTCGAACAGGGGGCAGGAACTCGGCCACAGCCGGCCGATGGCGTTCCGGCGCGGCGCCGAGTGGTTCCTCCTGACCAACAACCGCACCAGCCAGCAGGGGCGCACCCGCTTCCTGTTCACCCAGGTGTATTCGGGCCCCGACCTGTTTTCGTGGAACGTCGAGGAGCACTATCGCGGCAACCTCAACGTCTTCGGTTCCAGCCCGATTTTCGCCGACGAATCGGGGCAATGGAACCTCGTCCATTGCCACGTGACCTCCGGCGGCCCGTGGATCGCGCGCCTGCGGTTTTTCGACGACCGCCCGCGCGTGCCGAGCCCGGTCGCGTGGCCGGGCATCCCCGTGCCCGCCGCGCCGTAGGCTTCTCTCCCGATGCGCCTGGTTCCCCGCCTCGCCGCGTGCCTGCTCGCCGTGCCGCTTCTCGGCAGCGCCGCCGGCCCGGCGGACCTTGAGTCGGCGTGGAGCGAGGGCGCCCGGCTCGATTTCACCGGGGCCGCCCGCGCCTTCGGCCGGCTGGGAGATGGCCGCGAGGCGCGTTTCGGACGCGCCGTGATGCTCCTCAACGCCCAACCCCGGTCCGCGGCCAACACGGCGGCGGCCCGCGACCTCCTGACTGCCCTGCGCACGGAAGATCCGGGCGACGACACCGGCGTGGGTGCCCTCTATTACCTCGCCCGCATCGCCCAGTTTCACGAGGCGCAACCGGACCTCGCCACCGCCCGCGCCCGCTTCGCCGAGCTCATCGCCCGGCACGACGCGCACTTCTACGGCCAGCTCGCGCGCCTCAAGCTTGCCACGCTGGAAATTTACGCCCCCGCCACTCCCGCACCCGCCGCCCAACGCGTCGCCGCCGCCGAAGCTCTCGGCGCGCCGCTGCGTCTGGCCTCCCTCGCCCGCGATTTCCACCTGCTCGTCGCCGAGGCGTGCCTGCGCTTCGAGCTGCCGGTCACCCGCGCCCTGGATCACTTCCTCGCCGCCGAGGCCACCGGCGCGCCCGTCCGCGAAGTCGTCCGCGCGGCGCTATTCGTTCAGATCGCCGAGTGCGCCCGGGAAACCGGCCGCCCCGGGCTCGCCCGCCGGTTTTACGAGCGGTTCCTGGCCGAGTTTCCCCGGGACGCCCGCGGCGCCACGGTGCGATCCCGCCTCGCCGCGCTGCCTCCGGAGGGCGGACCGTGACTCGCCACCGCCTCCTCGCGTGGTGCGCCCTCGCGCTGCTCGCCGCCTGCTTCGGCTTCGGCGGCCTCCGCCTCTTCCACCGTCACCGGCAGGAATCCGATCCGAACCGCATCACCCTCCGCTTCGCCCACTGGCAGCTCGAGGCCGGGGTCGGCGAGGCTTTCGACCGGCTCGCCCGCGAATACGAAAAACTCCACCCGCGGGTGCGAATCGAGCAGCTCCGCATCCCTGAGCGGGTCTTTTCCCAATGGGCCATCACCCAGCTCATCGGCGGCACCGCGCCGGATCTGATCGAACTCGGCTTCTCCATCGACACCCTGCTCAAGGCCCGGCACTTCGAACCCATCTCGCGCTTCGTCGACGCGCCCAACCCCTACAACGCCGGCACCGAGCTCGCCGACGTGCCGTGGCGCAACACGTTTGTCGACGGCCTCGACTCCGGCTTCGACGAGAAGCTCGGCGACACCTACGGCATCCCCTGTTTTTTCGCCACGATCCGCGTTTATTACAACCGCGAGCTCCTGCGCGAAATCACCGGCACCGACCAACCGCCCGCCACCTTCGACGACTTCCTCGCCGTCTGCGCGCAGACGCGATCATTCGCCACCCGGACCGGACGCCGGCTGGTCCCCATCGCCGCCTCCCGCGACAACGCCCCCTACCTGCTCGACGAACTCTTCGCCTCCCAAAACCAGAAACTCGTCCATTCCTTCAACCCGCTCCGCCGGCTGATGACCTCGCCGGACGCCTTCTTCTCCGCCTACCTCGGCGGCGGCTGGTCCTTCGATTCGCCCGCGATCCGCTCCGGCCTCGCCCTGATGCGCGAGGTCGGCCAGTTCCTGCAGCCGGGTTTCCTCCAGTTGCGCCGCGAGGACGCGATGTTCCACTTCAGCCAGGGCAAGGCCCTGATGGTCGCGGCCGGCAGTTGGGAGGCCACCGGCCTCCGCGCCCAGTCGCGGTTTCCCATCGGAGTCTTCCGTCTTCCCGTGCCCGGGCCCGACCACCCGCGCTACGGGGCGCACACCTGGGGGCGGGCGGCCGAATCCGGCGGACGCAGCGTCGAGTCCGCCGGGCGTCGCATCACCGGGCCCTTCGGCGTGTATCAGGGTTCCAAGCACCCCGAGGTCGCGCTTGATTTCCTGCGTTATCTCACCAGCCGGGCGGCCCACCAGACGTTTGTCGACCTGAGCGGCTGGCTGCCGATCCTCGTGGGGGTCGCGCCGCCGCCCGCCATGGCCGGCTTCGCCCCCGATCCGGTGGGCGTCCCGGCCGGCCTGGCCCTGCGCTGGGGCACCGGCGAGATCCAGCGCATCACCGAAAACAACTGGCACGTCCTCTTCGCGCCGCACGGCGGCGTCGACGCCTTCGTGACCGGGATCGCGCCCCGCTACGCCGACGCCATGCGGGCCGACCTCCGCCGCCGCGACCGCCGCTCCTTCCAGCAGCTCATGCTCGGGGACTCGAGCCTCGAGGCCAGCCGGCAACTCGCCGCCCGGCGCCCGGACGAGGCCATCGAGCAATTCAAGTTCGAAGCGCTCCTGCAGACCCAGAACGAACGCGAGGTCTACCACTACTACATGAACCACCGGCTCGCGGAGATCGAACGCCGCAACCGCTGACCCGCCCCGCCATGCCCCGACCTGCTGACCTCTCCTTCCCGCCCCGCTTCGCGTGGGGCGTCGCCACCGCCGCCGCGCAAATCGAGGGCGCCGCCTTCCGCGACGGCAAGGGCGCCTCCATCTGGGACACGTTCGCCGGGCTGCCCGGCCGCGTGCGTCACGGGGAAACACCGGATCCGGGCTGCGATCACTACCGCCGGTTCCGCTCCGATATCGCCCTGATGCACCGGCTCGGCCTGCGCCACTATCGCCTCTCGATCGCGTGGCCACGGATCTTTCCCGCCGGCCGGGGCGCACCGAACCGTCCGGGCATCGACTTCTACCACCGCCTGTTCGATGCGCTGCTGGAGGCCGGTATCACCCCGTGGGTGACGCTCTTTCACTGGGACCTGCCGCAGGCGCTGGAGGACGAAGGCGGCTGGCGGGTGCGCGGCACGGCCGAGGCGTTCGCGCGCTACGCCGACACCGTCGTCCGCGCCTACGGCGATCGCGTGCGCCACTGGATCACGGTCAACGAGATCGTCTGCTTCACCCGCTACGGCTACGGCGGCGGTGACAAGGCGCCCGGGGCCCGCGAACCCGAAGCGGTGATCAACCAGACCTACCACCACGCGCTGCTGGCTCACGGGCATGGCGTGCGCGCCGTGCGGGAGCACGGGCGCAGCGGCAGCCGAGTGGGCCTGGCGGACAACCCCGTGGTCCCGATCCCCCTGACCGAGACTCCCGCCGACATCGCCGCGGCCCGCCGCGCCTTTGTCCTGGAAAACGTCCGCGTGCTCGATCCCCTGTTCCGCGGCCGCTACACGCGCGACTACACCGCCGCGACCGGACGCGATCGTGTCCGTGCCGCGCGCGACGACTTTGCGCTCATCAGCCAGCCGATCGATTTCCTCGGCCTGAACCTCTACACCGGCCGCATCGTGCGCGCGGGCCGGGGCGGCCGGCCCGAGCACATCCCCCTGCCCCCCGGCTTCCCGCGCACCGATTGCCCCTGGCTCCATCTCCTGCCCCAGGCTCTGTATTGGGGCCCCCGTTTTGCGCACGAGGTTTACGGGCCGCAAACCCTCTACATCACCGAGAACGGCGCCGGGTACGATGAACCCGCCACCTGCGCCGGACCGCTGCCCGACTTGCACCGGAGGGAATATGTCCGGCAATGCCTCGGAGAGCTCCACCGCGCGGTGCGCGGCGGCGTGCCGGTGCGCGGCTATTTCCTGTGGTCGCTCCTGGACAATTACGAGTGGCAGGATGGCTACGGCCGCCGCTTCGGCCTGGTGCACGTCGACTTCAAGACCCAGCGCCGCACCCCCAAGCTCAGCGCATCCTGGTACGCCACCGTCATCCGCGAGAATCGCGTCGTGTGAACCCGCCTCCTCCCGACTCCTCCTCCGCGCCCGACGGCGTGGCCCCGCCCCCACCGCTGGAGGCGCTTTTCCCGCGCCGAGGGCGGCCGCTCGCCCGGCCGCTCGAGCTGATGTTCTCCCTTCCGGCCGCCTCCCTCGCGGCCCGGCCCGACTGGCTCGACCAAGTCCTCGATTATCCCGCGGCGGGCCTGCCGCGCTGGGTGCAGGTGCATCACGGCCACCTCTTCGAACTCTCCTCCCTGGCGCGGTGGGCTCCGCCCGGCCATCGCGCGGACGAGGCCAAGCGCACCTGGCTCCGTGAGGTGATCGCGCGCTGCCACCGGCGCGACGTGCGCGTGGCCTGGATGGTCGGAAAACTGAACCCGCCTCCGGGTCTGCTCGCCGCCCATCCCGCGCTGGCCAACCTGCATTCCGGCGCCTGGTGGGCGCTGGTGGAGGAAACGGTGGGCGAGATCCTGGACGCGCTGCCCGACCTCGACGAATTCTCCCTCTACCTCTTCGAGTCCCCGCCGCTGCTCGACGCGCACCACTTTTTCGCCCCGTTTCACCACGGCGCCGACGCGGAGGCCTGGCCGTACCTGGCCCCGGCCGATCTGATCCGCGAATTGCTGCACGCTTGCGCCCGGGCCTGCCGTCGCGCCGGCCGCTCCTTCAGCCTCCTCACCCACGTCTGGTACCCGCATCAGGAGGAACTCCTCGCCGCCGCCCTGCGCGACTGGCCGGCCGACCTGCCGCTGCTGCTCGAGCACAACTACAGCACCGGCGACTTCAATCCGCACCTGCCGGAGAACGCCCTGCTGCACCGGGCCCCGCACCTGCGTCACGGGCTCCTGTTCTGCGGCGGGTTGGAATACGGCGGCCTGGCCGAAATCCCGTGCTGCCATCCGGAGCTGATGCAGGCCCGCGTCACCTCGGCGCTGGAACACACGCCGCACCTCGAACGGATCTGCTTCCGCCCGATCTGGGAGGATCGCAGCCTCTTCGGCACCGCCAACGAGATCAATCTCGCCGCCGCCGTCGCGTTCGCCCGCCAGCCCTGGCGCGACGTCGACGAGGTCTGGCTCGAATGGGCCGGCCCCCAGGCCGGCGCCGCCGCACCCGAACTCGCCCGCGTCCTGCGCGAAGTGACCGCCGCGGCCCAGAGCGTCTTCTTCCAGCACGGCACCCGCACCAACGATCACAGCCGGCTGCCGTCCTTCGACTACCTGCGGACCCGCGCCGTCAATTACGCCAAGGCCCTCGCGATCTGGCGGCCCGACCCCGAGACCCGGCAGGCGGTCTGGGAGTTCATCGTCGCCCCCGGGGCCCGCCAACTGCGGCTCAACGAGGAGATTCACGCCGCCGCTACCGCGACCGTCCAACGGGCCCGGGCCACCCTCGCCGCCCTGCCGCTCAACCTCCTCACCTCGGCCGGCACTCCGCTCGTCGCCGGCCTCGACGTCCTCCTCGCCTGGATTCGCGTCCATCGCTGGCAGATCGAGGTCTTCCTGCGCTGGCGCCAGTTCGCGCTTTCCCGCCAACCGGAAGCGCGGCTCGCCGGGGTCTCCGCCCTGCGCAGTCTGGCCGACGCCGTGGCCGGCGCCACTCCGCCGACCGCCCCCGCCTCCGCCCTGCTGGACCCGGCCCGCCTCCACGCCTTCGTCGCCCGCGCGCGCGCCGAATTCGACCGCGCCTGACCCGCCTGCCGTCATGCCTTCGTCGCCGACCTTGCGCCGCGCCCGCCGCCACTGGCGGCTGTATCTCTTCCTCGTGCCGTCGCTCGCGCTGGTGGCGACGTTCTCGTACTTCCCGGCCGCCAGCGCCATCTATCACTCGTTTTTCGACTGGCAGGGCGGCGACACCAAGCAGTTCGTCGGCTGGGAAAACTTCCGCCGCGCCCTCGGCGACCGTGTGCTCTGGGAGTCGTTTCTCACGGTGGCCGTGCTGATCGTCTTCAACCTCTTCAAGATGATCCCGTCGATCCTCCTGGCGGTGTTGATCCACCGGCTGCAGAGCGAGCGCTGGCAGTATTTCTACCGCGTGCTCCTCGTGGTGCCGATGATCGTGCCGCAGCTCGTCACGCTCTTCATCTGGAAGTTCTTCTTCGATCCCAATCTCGGCGTCCTCAACCGCGTGCTCGACGCCTCCGGGGGCAAGGCCGTCCTGGTCTGGCTCGACCAGCATGTCCTCGGGTGGAACGTCTTCCTCGGCGATGTCCCGATTGGCTGGCTGGCGGAACCCAGGTTGATCCTGCCCGCCCTCTTCCTCTGGGGCTTCCCGTGGATCGGCTCCGTCGGCGTCCTCATCTATCTCGCCGGGCTGCAATCGATCGGGACCGAGGTCTACGAGGCCGCCGAACTCGACGGCATCGGGCCCTTCCAGAAGTTCTTCTACATCGAACTGCCCCTCATCCTCTCCCAGATCCGGCTTTCGCTCGTGCTCCTCATCATCGGCACGCTGCAGGGCTACGGCCTCATGCTGCTGCTGCTCGGCGATTCCGGCGGCCCGGGCGGCCGCGGCATGGTGCCCGGGCTCTGGATGTACAACCGCGCCTTCACCGCCGGCGAATTCGGCTACGCCTGCGCGATCGGGATGCTCCTCTTCGTCTTCATCCTCGGCCTCACCGCCCTCAACAACCGCTACGTGCGGGTCGACAAATGAGCCTGCCCCCCGATGCCCGGCGGACGCGCCGCCGCCGCGACTGGCCCAAGCACGCCGTCCTCTGGGCCTTCATCGCCGTGGAGCTGTTTCCGCTCTACATGCTGCTCCAGGTGAGCCTGAAGGACAACGCGGCCTTCATCGCCAACCCGTGGCTGCCCACCCCGCCGGCCGACTGGCGGTGGGCCAACTGGCTCTTCGGCCTGAAACTGATCGGCCCGTACGTCGCCAACACCCTCTTTGTCGCCGTCACCGGCACCGCCGGCACCCTCGGATGCGCCCTGCTCGGGGCGTATTTTTTTGCCCGATACCGCCTGCCGCTGGGCCGGCTTCTCTGGGCCGTGTTCATGGTGCTCATGATGCTGCCCACCATCGCCAACCTCGTGCCGCTCTTCTCGCTGCTGCGGGAGTTGAGCCTGCTCAACACGCTCTGGGCCCTGATCCTCGTCGGCATGGCCGGCGCCCAGGCCTTCAATCTCTTCGTGCTGCGCCACTTCATCGAAGAGATCCCGAAGGACCTCTTCGAAGCCGCCGAGATGGACGGCGCCGGCCACCTCGACCAGATCCGGCATGTCGTCGCGCCGATGTCGGGTTCCATTCTCGGCACCCTCGCCATCCTCGCGTTCCTCAACAAGTGGAACGAGTTTCTCCTTCCGCTCGTCATCCTGCGCGACCGCGACCTCTTCACACTGGGAGTCGGCCTCATCTACCTCGACGGGGAATACGTGAAGCAATGGGGCCAGATCATGGCCGCCTACCTCATGGCCGCCATCCCGCTCATCATCCTCTTTCTCTTCACCATGCGTCTCTTCGTTCGCGGCCTTTCCCACGGCGCGATCAAGGGATAGCTGCCGTCCGCCTCCCCGCCCCTCTCCGCCATGGCCCGCGTCGTCTTCGAGAATCTCACCAAAACCTACCCGGAGAAATCCGGCCCCGGGGTCACCGCGGTCCGCGGCATCAATCTTACGATTGAGGACCGCGAGTTCATGGTGCTCGTCGGCCCCTCCGGTTGCGGCAAGTCCACCACCCTGCGCATGCTCGCCGGGCTCGAGGAGATCTCCGCCGGCACCATCTCCATCGACGGCCGCGTGGTGAACGACGTCCTGCCCAAGGACCGCGACATCGCGATGGTGTTTCAGAACTACGCCCTCTACCCGCACATGTCGGTCTTCGACAACATGGCTTTCGGCCTGAAACTGCGCCGCCTGCCACGCCCCGAGATCGACGCCCGCGTCCGCGAGGCCGCCGATCTGCTCGGCCTCACCGGCTACCTGGACCGCCGGCCGAAGGCGCTCTCCGGCGGGCAGCGGCAGCGCGTCGCCGTCGGCCGCGCCATCGTGCGCCAGCCCAAGGTGTTTCTGTTCGACGAACCGCTCTCCAACCTCGACGCCAAGATGCGGGTCTCCACCCGCGCGGAGATCTCCAAGCTCCACGCGCGGCTGGGCGCGACGATGATCTACGTCACGCACGACCAGGTCGAGGCGATGACGATGGGCGATCGCATCTGCGTGATGAAGGACGGCGCCATCCAGCAGGTCGCCGCCCCGCTCGACCTGTATCACCGGCCCGCGAACCTCTTTGTCGCCGGCTTCATCGGCTCTCCGCCGATGAACCTCTTCCGTGGGCGCCTCACCCGCACCGCCACCGGCCCGGTCTTCCTCGCCGGGGAGTCCGGCGTGCCGCCCTGGCAACTCGGCCTCCCCGCGGAGGCGGCCGCCGCTCCAGGGGAGCGGCCGGTTGTGCTCGGCATCCGCCCCGAACACATCCAGCTCACGCCCGCCGACACCCACGCCGGCCCTCCCGTCACCGTCGAACTCTCCGAGCCGATGGGCGCCGAGACCATCGTGCATCTCACGGCCGCCGGGGCTCCGCTGGTCGCCCGCCTCGGCCCCAAGTGTATCCACCCCCTGGGCACACGTCTCTTCGCGCGTTTCGATCCCGGCCAGGCCCGGCTCTTCGACCCCGGAAGCGGCCTGCGCCTCCCCGCCGCCGGGGATCCCGGACCCGGAGATTGCCGGCCCGTATCCGCGTCCGGTCGCGGATTCCCGCCGGCGGCCCCTTGACCCGAACCCCGGCGGCGACTCGAGAGACGGCCTCCGCGCGCCGGTTCGAGTTTCCCGATCCGGGGATCCGCCGGGTGGCAACGCGCGGTTGCAGGCGACGCCCCGGCCGGCCGTTGCGTGCTGCCACCGGCTGGCCGTCCCACCTCGCACGCGGCGAGCCACCCGATCCCACTCGCGTTGAGCGTGGCCCGCTCCGGAAGAAGCGGGAGGTTGGCGGCGACACCGGCAATCGGGGGACGCGCCCCGCTCCCGGCTTACTGTCCGGCCGGGACGCGCTCGCGGGGCGCGGCTTACCGGTGTAGCGAACAACGCGCAATCCGTGCCCCATCCTCCCTCCACCCTTCGGGCGCTCGCCGCCCAGCTCGGCCTGTCGAAGACGGTCGTCTCGGACGCCCTGAACGGCCGTCCCGGCGTGCACCCGGCGACGCGGCGGCGCGTGGTTGCAGCGGCCGCCGCGGCCGGTTACCGGCAGGACCCGCTCACGAGCGCGGTGATGTCGCATCTGCGCCGCAAGACTGGCGCCAACCGCGTCAGCAACACGCTCGCCCTCCTCGGCATCCATGAGCCGGGACGTCCTGCCGGCGCCACACCCTTCAATCGGGCCGTCCGAGAAGGCGCCACGGCCCGCGCCCTCGCTCTCGGGTTCAAGGTGGAGTTCTTCTGCCTCGGTTACGAGGGGCTCACGCCGCGGCGCCTCGACGAGATCCTGCAGTGCCGGGGCATCCGGGGAGTGCTGCTCCTGCCCGCGTGGTCGATGCCGGAACTCGGAGAAATCGACTGGTCGCGCTACGCGGCCGCGTATGCCGATTACCCGGGCAGCGCCACGAAATTTCACGCGGTCTGCAGCGATCACCACGCCGCGATCCTCTCAACCGTCGAGCGCGTCGGGCAACTCGGCTACCGCCGCCCCGGTTTTTTCATCCTGCGCCGAGGTCGTGATCGGCCAGCTCCACCGCAACGAATGCGGGATGCCGGATACTCCAACGCTCCTGACCGTGCCCGCGCGCTGGCTCGACGGCCCCACCCTGCGCACTTCCGCCTGAGCCCGCGCCTCCGATCCGAACGGTCCGGACACCGCCTCGCTCGGCGCGCCTGCCATCCCACGGCAGCCTCCCGGCCACCTGCCGCTCACCTTGGCCGGATCGCCTTCCGCGCCGGCTGCATGTCGCGGCAGCCTCCTGCCGATGAAACCCATCCCTGCTCGCGCCCCTTCTCCGCCGATGAACCGCCGGCCGCTCTCGTTGCTCCTCTCCGTGCTGCCACTCCTCGCCGCACCCGCGGCCGCCCCACCATGAAACTGCGTCCACTTCGCCCCACCGTCCTGCTCGCCGCGCTCCTCGCCGCCGAGGCCCGCCCCGCCGCCGATCCCCCGGAGCGCGACCAGCGCGGGCTGCGGCCCATGCTGGCGGACAACATTTCGCGCCCGCTGCGCTACACACCGGACGGCGGCGACTTCGTCATCACCAACGGCGCCGAGTTCTTCAACCGCCCGCTCTACGGTGGCGCCAGCGCCTTCCGCATCGACGCCGGCGACCAGCCGGAGTTCTCCCTCTACCTGCCCGGCCGCGGCGGCAACCTGCGCCTCGGCCTCGCAACCGCCCACGGCGTCAGGTGGCTGCATCAGGCCGAAACCGTCGTCGCCCGTTACCGGCCGGGTTCGCTGCTCCACGAGATCCGCGACCCGCTCCTCGGCGGCGGCACGCTCCGCCTGACCGCTCTCGCCCCGCGCGCCGACGAGGGACTGATCGTGCGCGTGGAACTCAGCGGCCCGGCCGAGCCGGTGGAACTCATCGCGGCCTTCGGCGGCATCACGGGCGAACGGGGCGGGCGCGACGGCGACATCGGCACGGAGCGCCTGCCCGTGCGGGAGTTCTTCCGCCTGCAGCCCGACTACTGCCGCGACAACGAAATCACCCTCGCCCCCGCGGGCTTCTTGGTGCGCGCCAAGGCCGGCCTCGTGGCGGGAGTCCTGCCCGCCGGCGCCTCCGTCCATCTCGCCTCCGCCGCCGACTGGGATCGCCCCGCCGCCTTGCTCGCCCCGTCCCCGGGGGCCGCGCCCGCGCTGCCGCTCGCGGTTGGCCGGGTGCGCCTCGTGCCGGGCCAACCCGCCTTCCTCGCGCTCCAACGCCTGCCTGGCGCGGTGCCGGTCGCCGAGGTGCTCAAGACTTACCGCGACGTCGCCGCCGGCACCGGAGCGCAACCGTCCGTAGGCGCCGCGACCGCCACCTGGCCGGCCTCCGCCCTCCCCGCCCTCTTTGCCGCGGCCGAGGCGGACCGGCAGTCCGTGGCCGGCCGCGTGGCCGTGCGGACGCCCGATCCGTTCCTCAACGCCGCCGTGCCCGCCCTCAACGTCGCCGCCGACGGTGTCTGGGACGACCGGCAGGGAGCCTACCTGCACGGCGCCGTCGCCTGGCGGGTGCGCCTGCTCGGCTGGCGCGTCGCCTACGCCGGCGACGCCCTCGGCTGGCACGACCGCACCCGCGCCCACTTCTCCGGCTACGCTGCGCGCCAGAACACTTCGCCCATCCCCGCCACCTTTCCTCCCCCGCTCGCCGCCGACCGTTTGTCGCGCCACGAAGCCGCGCTCCACTCCAATGGCGATCTCACCCGGTCGCACTACGACATGAACCTGGTCGGCGTGGACACCTTCTTCCGCCACCTGCTCTGGACCGGCGATCTCGACTACGCCCGGCGGATGTGGCCCGTGATCGAGCGCCACCTCGCGTGGGAACGCCGCCTGTTCCGGCGCGAATTCGGCCCCGGGAAACTCCCGCTCTACGAGGCCTATTGCTGCATCTGGGCGAGCGACGATCTCGCCTACAACGGCGGCGGCGCCACGCACTCGTCGGCGTACAACCTCTACCACCTCCGCCTGGCCGCGCGCGTGGCCCGGCTCCTCGGGTTCGATCCCGCGCCCTACGAACAGGAGGCGGCGCTGCTTGCCCGCGGCCTGGAACAGCACCTGTGGCTCCCCGACCGCGGCTGGTACGCCGAATGGAAGGACCTGCTCGGCCTGCAAAGCGTCCAGCCGCAGGCCGCGGCATGGACGTTCTACCACACCCTCGACTCCGAGGTGCCGTCGCCCCTCGCCGCCTGGCAGATGACCCGCCAGGTCGAGACCACGCTGCCGCACTTCCCCCTCCGCGGCCCCGGGGTGCCGGCCGGCACCGCCACCCTCGCGACGACCAACTGGATGCCCTACACGTGGTCGCTCAACAACGTCGTCCTCGCCGAAACCGTGCACACCGCCCTCGGTTTCTGGCAGGCCGGCCGCCGCGAGTCCGCCTTTGCGCTGCTCAAGGGCGCCGTGCTCGACAGCATGTTCCTCGGCCTCTGCCCCGGCAACGTCGGCATGTGCACCTGGTTTGACGCCAACCGGCGCGAGTCGCAGCGCGACTTCGGCGACGGCATCGGCATCCTCGCCCGCACCGTCGTCGAGGGCCTGTTCGGGGTGATGCCCGACCTGCTCGCCGGCGAGGTCCGGTTGCGGCCCGGATTCCCCGCCGAATGGGACCACGCGGCGATCACGCATCCGGATTTCGACTACGGTTTTCGCCGCCAGGATGGAACCGACACCTACACCTTCAACTCCAAGTTCGGCCGGCCGGT
Organism: uncultured Opitutus sp.; assembly: GCA_964504885.1. GTDB lineage: Bacteria > Verrucomicrobiota > Verrucomicrobiia > Opitutales > Opitutaceae > ER46. The sequence continues at coordinate 38,898 of CAZDGC010000038.1, read as the reverse complement.
GGCGCTGCACCTCGAGATCCCGGCCCGGCGCGATCGCGTGGCGGAGATCACGGTGAACGGCCGGGCGGCCACCTGGCAGGCGGTTGCAGAGGCCGTCGGCCAGCCGCGCCTCGCCCTCCGTGCGCCGGCGGCGACGGAGCACCGCGTCGAGCTTCGCTGGGCCGGCGACGAGCCCGCCCGTCCCCCGGCCGAGGCGGTGGTTGCCACCGGCGGCGTCGCGGCGCTGGAGGCCGGCGGCCCGGTGCAGGCGATCGCCGATCCGCAGGGTGCCCTTGCCGGAGCGAAACCCGCCGGCCGCACGGTCCAGGGCGTCGCCGCGGGCACGGTGGGCCACCGCACCGTCTTCGCCCGGGTGCAGCAGGGCGAATTCACCTGGTGGCAGCCGCTCGCGCTCGAGATCCGCCCGGCGGCTGAGCCGGCGACGATCGTGTTCACCACCGACTGGACCAAGCCCCTGCCAGCGTCGGCCCGGCTGGAGAGCGTGCCGCTCGCCAGTCAGTTCAACGCCCGCGTATCGGAGATCTTTCGCCAGGACTACGTGTCGCCGCGCTCGCCGTTCGTCTCGCTGGCGACGCCGCGGCAGGGTTTCGGCTCCTGGTGCAAACCCGACCGCACCTTCGACGTCGACGACTCCGGCCTGCGCGCCGTCGCCGCCGCCGCCAGCGGACGGCTGGCCCTGCCCAACGGCGTGACCTTCGCCACGCCCGGCGAGGCCGCCGCGCACAACGTCGCGTTTGTCTCCCAGTGGGAAAACTTCCCCCGCGAGATCGCCGCGCCGCTCACCGGCCGCGCCCAAAAGGCCTTCCTGCTCGTCGCCGGATCGGCCCACGCCATGCACAGCCGCGTCGACAACGGCGAGGTGATCGTCCGCTACACCGACGGCTCGACCACCCGACTCCCGCTGCACAATCCCACCACCTGGTGGCCGATCGATCAGGACTACTTCATCGACGAATTCGCGTTCGCCCGCCCGGGGCCGCTGCCGCCGCGCGTCGACCTCAAGACCGGCCGCGTGCGGCTGCTCGACCCCGCGACCTTCCGCGGCCAGGGCCGGGTCGTCCCCGGCGGCGCCGCCACCGTGCTCGATCTCTCGCTCGACCCCGCGAAGGAACTGCAGTCCCTCACCCTGCGCGCCCTCGCCAACGAGATCGTCCTCGGCCTCCTGGCCGTCACCCTGGAGCGGCCGTAGGCGCAGGGTTTCGCGGAGGGTGAACGATCGCCGTGGCACGACCCCGTGAGGTCACGCCCGGCGGCACGGGAACCCGTGGCTTGCTGCGCCACGCCAATTCGAAAACCTCGATTCGCAGTCCGCAACCAGGCTGCAACCCTCCCTATGAATACGCCCCTCGTCCCCCGCCGCAGTTTCCTCCGCACTGGCGCCGCGCTCTCGGCCGGCGCGCTGTTCACGTCCCGCCCACTCGCGGCGGCGACGGGCTCCGAACGAATCCGCGTCGCCCTGATCGGCTGCGGGGATCGCGGCACCAAGGACGCCATCGACTGCCTGAAGGCGGATCCCGCGGTCGAAATCGTCGCCCTGGCCGACATGTTCCCGGATCGCATCGACTCCTCGCTGGCGAAGTTGAAAAAGGCCGACGCCGCGCGCGTGAAGGTCACGCCGGAGACCACGTTCCTCGGCTTCGACGCGTACAAGAAGGTCCTCGCCCTGCGGGAGGTGGACCTCGTGCTCCTGCTCACGCCGCCGGGGTTCCGTCCGCCCATGGTGCGGGCGGCGGTGGAGGCCGGAAAGCACCTCTTTGTGGAAAAGCCCGGCGCCGTGGATCCCGTCGGCGTGCGGTCGTTGCTGGCGTCGGCCAAGCTGGCGGAGGAGAAACGCCTCTCGATCGTCGTCGGCACGCAGCAACGCTGGCAACCGCAGTACCAGGAGCTGCTGCGGCGCGTGCACGCGGGCGAACTGGGCGAAATTGTCGGCGGGCAGGCCTACTGGAACTGGGGCAGTTCGAAATGGCACTGGCAGCCGCGCCAGCCGGGCTGGTCCGACATGGAGTGGCAGATCCGGTGCTGGCCGTATTTCACCTGGCTGTCCGGCGATCACATCGTGGAGCAGCACTTCCACAACATGGACGTGATCAACTGGGCGATGGGCGCGCCGCCGGTCGCGTGTGTGGGCATGGGCGGACGGCAATCGCGCGTGACGCCCGATTTCGGGCACATCTTCGATCACTTCACCGTCGAGTACGAATACGAGAACGGCGCCCGGGTGATGAGCATGTGCTCGCAGATCCAGGGTTCGACGCCGCGGGTGGGCGAGCGCGTGGTCTGCGCCAAGGGCGCGATTCTCACCGATCGTTCGCAGGGCCACCTCACCGACACGCGCGGCAAACGCGTGTACACCTACGACGGCCCGGCGCACAGCGGCGAGGTGGCGCAGTTCTCCAACCTGATCCGCAGCATCCGCGACGGAAAGCCGATCAATGAATGCCGGCGGCTGGCCGAGACTTCGCTGACGGTGATCATGGGCCGGATGAGCGCCTACACCGGGCGCGCGCTGAAATGGGACTGGGCGCTCAACGCCTCGACCCTCGATCTCACGCGCCCCAAGTACGAGCTCGGCGACCTGGCGGTCGACCCGGTAGCCATCCCGGGTGTGACCCCGCTGGTGTAGCGCCGCATCAGCGCCCGGCCGGGCGGCTCTGCTGGAGGACGAAGGGCGCGAAGAGGCCGTATCCGACCGTCGAGTACTCCGTGCCGGCGGCCCGGCCCGCCTTGGGCGCGGCCCGGACGCCCGCCGGCCAGGCCCGGCCGAGCGGCGGATTGCCGTGGTGCGGCCCGAGCGTGTTCTTGAGCGTGCCGACGACCTCGACCTCGATCGTGTTGCGCCCCGGGAGGAGGCCGGACGTGACGTCGCAGGTCCACGGGGCCCACGCCACAATCCCGGCCGCGACGCCGTTGACGCGCACGCGCGCCACACTGCCGTGCCAGGCGGTAAGCGCCACCGCGTACGTTCCGGCCAGCGGCGCCGGCACCTCGAAGGTCTGCCGGTAAACGACGCCCGCCGCGTAGAACGGATGGCCCTGATCGCGCCACGCCCCGGTCACCAGCGGGGCGTCGGGCACCACGACGAAGCCCTCCCGCGCCGGGCGCAGCCGGAAGGATCCCCGCAGGTAGGCCGGCTCGAGTTCGTGGAAGTGCGTGAGCGGCCGCGCGCGGACTGTGACGATGTTTTCGCCCACCCGGGCGGCCTCGCCCAGCGGCACCACGCCAAACGCGCGATCCAGCCACCACGCACCCGGCTGGGGCGCCACCGGCCGGCCGTTGCAGGTGACGGTGAGGAGGTCGGCGCGCTCCAGCACCAGTTCGAGGTCGCCCGGCACGGGCTGCTCGATCGTGAAGCGGTAGCCGGCCTCGAAGCCGCTGTCGGGCGCCGCGGGCCGCCGCAGGATCTCGTCCTGATACTGCACGGCGCTCTCCCACGGATTGCCCTTCAGGCCGTGGCGCTGGAAGACGAACTGCGCCGCCTGGAAAAAGTAGATGTTCTCGCGCTTCTCGCCACCGGCGGCCACGTCGACGTAATCGAGGGTCAGCACGTTGGGCTCGGCGCGGGCGATCTCGATCGCGCCCCGTGGTGGGAGCGTCCGGACGACGACCGGCGCGGCGGCACCGGGCGACTCGCCGGCGGCCGGCAATGGTCCCGGCGTGGCGGCGAGGAACAGCAGCAGGCTGCCCGCGGGCGGCAGCAGGTAGTCGGCCTCGATCGTGCCGGCGGGCACGTCAGGCCGGGCTGGATACGACGCGAAGGTCCCGTCCTCCGGATTCCAGCGCTCGAGCTGCCGTGCGGCGACCTGGAGGCGGCCGGCGGAGGCGTGCTGCAGGCTGGTGTTGACGAGGAAAAGCAACTCGCCGTCGGGCAACTTCCTTCGGTGGTGGAACAGCAGCCCGCGGTCGCCGGGAGCGCGCCGCACGGCGAAGCGGTCGGCGTCGCGGGCGGCGAGCCAGGACACGGCCTCGAGTTCCCCGAGGCTCTTCCAACCGGAGGCGCGGGCGAGCGCGGCGGCGCGCGGACTGGGCGCGCCGTCGAGGAGGGCCGGGGGTTGCGCACCGAGGGAGACCACGGTGCCGCCCGTAGCCAGGAGGCGTTCGAGGAGGCCGAGGGTTTCCGCATCCAGGCTTTCCATCTGGGCGGGCAACACGACGACCTCGTAACGCGCGGCCCCCACCACCAGTTGTCGTTCCGCGACCGAGCCCCACCGGGCCAGCACGTCCTCACTGCCGAGGTCGTAGCCGACCTGGGCCGCTTCCAGGGCGTTGATCAGATCCTGAAAGTCGCGGCCCAGCGCGTCGAGCCGCTCCGAGGCGCGGCGGCCGGCGTTGTACATCCAGGCGGTGGTCGTGGGCGCGAGCACGAGCACGCGGTTGACCTGGCGACCCTGGGAAAGTGCGGCGGTCAGCCGGGCGAAGCGCGTGGCGACGTGCCGGTAGTCGCGCCACCACGGGGCGTGGTAGGAGAAGCTTTGGGGGTGGTCACGCTTCCGGCCGCCGCGAAGGGAAATGTAAGTGAGGTGTTCGTTGATCGTGTTGCAACCGAGCGCGAGCAGCCAGTCGCCGATCCGTTTCATGTCCTCGAACCGCAGGTCCCAGCCGCCGGCGCCGTAAAGCTCGCAGAGGTTGCGGGCGCGGCCGAGCTGGTTGGCGATCGAGGCGATTTCGCGCACCACGCGGGCGTTGCCGAACTGGGCATTGGGCCCCTCGGCGTAGTCGTTCATCAGGATGTCGATGCCCGGGCGGTGCTGCCAGGCCGCCATGGCCAGGTTGTCGGGCACGCTGTTGGTGCGCGGCCAGGTGTGCTCCCAGTAGTGCCCGGTGAACTCGAGCCCGAGCGCGGTGCAGGCGTCGTAGTACGGCCGGGCCCAGCGCTCGATGAAGAGCTCATTGAGCAACCGGTAATAGTGGTAACGCAGGCGGCGCGCGTCGCCGACGTCGAGCGCGAGCGCGGGCAGGTGGTCGAGGAGCGCGTAACCCCAGCGCTGCTGGAACCGTTCCGGCAAATCGTCGCACCAGGGCAGCTCGCCGGCCGGCCGAAGGTGCGGCTCGTCGGTGAAGATGCCCGGCACCCGCGCGCCGAGCGCCGCGCCGAGCTCGCGGCGGTAGGGTTCGAGGGTGAGCTCGAGGAACTTGGTCGTGACGCCCGGGGTGAGGAGGTTGACGTAGGTGCGGTTCGCATACCACGGGCCGGGCGCGGCGAGCTGGCGTGTGACGGTGGCGTAACGCCCGGCGGGCAGCGCGCGTCCGGCGCGAACGGCCTCCGTCACCGGCTCGAGGCGGGCGCCGTCGAGGCGATGGACGGCGAGGAGATCGTCCTTCCAGACCGGAGGTTTCGCGGTCTCCGCGATCGTCAGGCCCAGGCCACGCGACGCCGGCATGACCTCCGGCACGGCGCCGCCGGCGAAGCCCGACGGGTAGGAGTTTTCATCGTAGATCCAGATCAGCATCCCCAGGCGCTCCGCCTCGTGGAGCGCGACCTTCCACAGCCGGAACCAGTCGGCCGAGAGATAGGGCGTCATGAGCCCCGGCCGCGGGTGGACAAAGGCCTGTTTGACGCCCTGCTCCGCCAGCTCGCGGAGCGAGGTGCGGATCTGCTCCTCGGTGAGCAGATCGTTCCAGACCCAGAGCGGGGCGCTGGTGTATTCGGCCGGCGGCTCGGCGAAGAGGCGCCGCACGGCGTCGGACGCGAGTGCCGGGCGGGCCGCGCCCGGCGCCGCTGCGGCCAGGGCGGTGCCGACGAGGGCGCAGGAGAAGAACAGGGCAGGAAGAGGACGGAAGTGCATGAGGATCGCGAAGAGTATCGGGACGGCGAATCGCCCGGAGCAGCCCAGTACGGCCCGGCAGATTAGCAGAATGCGGAGGCACTGTCTGCCGCCAGATTCGCTAACGCATCCCCGGGGTGCATTATCCGGTTGCCCCCGGGGAGCGCAAACGTAGGCGCAGCCTCGTTTGCCGCCGACGGACGATCGCCTGCGGCGATACGTTCGCGCTCCGTGGGCCGCGGGCCTGCAAGAGAGTGACAGGCGCTTCATCCCCGGCGCGTGGCCGGCAAGCGGGTTTCGCCGCGGGAACCGCCTGCCCGCCTCCCCTTTTCTTTCGTCGAGTGTAGCCATTCCAAGTTACAGACAACGGCGGGCGTTTGCTCTAGGATGCGGCCTTCACCATGAGACTGCCCCTCGTACTGCTGCTGGCGGCCAGCGTGCCGGCCACCTACGCCCTGGAGGGCAGGTAGCCGGTGCCGCCGATGCCCGCCCTGGGGAAATGCCTGCGAGGTTGAAATCGATTCCACCAAACGAAGGGGACGCCATGAACCGTACATCAACACCTGAGCGGTGGGGTAAGCTGCTCGCTGCGGCAATGGCACGAGTCACCGGGGCCGGTGGGGTTTTGATCCTGGTCCTCGTTGGCCTCGCCAGTCGGGCCACGGCGATGGAGGCATCCGGTTCGCTCGAGCGGGAATTTCTCGCTCCGCCGCCGTCGGCGCGACCCTGGGTCTATTGGTTTTGGATGAACGGCAACCTCTCGCGGCAAGGCATCACGGCCGACCTCGAGGCCATGCAACGCGTCGGCATCGGCGGCTGCCTGATCATGCACGTCAAGCTCGGCGACATCGGCGCGGACAAACTCGGCAACATGCCGCCCGATGGGCCGGTCGCGTTCATGTCCGACGGCTACCGGGACCTCGTGCGGCACGCGATCGCCGAAGCCGATCGGCTCGGCCTGAAGATTGATCTCAACGACGCCGACGGGTTCACGGGCAGCGGCGGCCCGTGGGTGCCGGTCGAAAAATCGATGAAGAAACTGGTCTGGACGGAGACCCACGTTTCCGGCACCGGCCAGCCCCGCGATCTGGTCCTGTCGCAGCCGGAGACCGTGCTGGGTTTCTATCGTGAGGTGAGCGTGTTCGCCCATCCGCGAAACCCGGCGCTGGCGGAACAGATGCGCGCCGCCGGCGCGGTCATTCGCGACGGAGCCGGGGTGGAGCACACGATGCCGCTCACGGATGGACGGCGCGAGCCCTTCGTCTCGCTGCGCCCGGCCCGGCCGGCTGCCCGACTTCAGGTGACGATCTCCTTTGCCGCCCCGTTTGCCGCCGACACGCTGGTCCTGCAAACCGCCGACTTCGGGAGAGGCGGACCGCGGGTCTTGCTCGAGGTTTCCGATGACGGGAAGGAGTTTCGTCCCCTGGGGGCAATGACGCTGTCGTGGTATCCCACCGCACTATCGAACACGGTGCGGTTCGATGCCTGCGCGGCACGGCATTTCCGGTTATCGTTCCAGCTTCCGCCTGGGCGGTCCCTCGATCTCCGGGAGCTCGGGCTCGGCCGTTCGAACCTGGTGCACGCGTGGGAACCCAAGGCAGGGCTCACCCGCTTCGGACAATGGGGCGCGGGCGCGCCGCTGTTTCATGAACGCAAGCTGACCGCCCAGAGTGAGGAGGCCCGCACGGTTCCGGTGACAGCAGACGGCACGGCTCCGCTTCCGCCGGAGAAGATTCAGTCGCTCTCGGAGGCGATGCAATCCGACGGCAAGCTGCGCTGGGCGGTTCCGCCGGGCGAATGGACGGTCGTGCGCCTCGGCTACACCACCACGGGGGTGAAGAACCATCCGGCCAGCAAGGGCGGCTACGGCCTGGAGTGCGATAAGCTGCACCCCGCCGGCATCGAGACCGCCTTTGCGGGCATGCTGCAGCGGTTGATCGCCGATTCCCAAGCGTACGTGGGGCGTTCGCTGACCCACGCCCACGTGGACAGTTGGGAGGTGGGAGTGCAGAATTGGACCGACGACCTGCCGCAGACTTTCCTCCGCCTCAACGGCTACGAACTTGCCCCGTTCCTGCCGCTGCTCGCCGGCGGGCGCATGGTCGCCAGCTCCGAGATCTCCGAGCGGTTTCTCTGGGACTTTCGACGGACGCTTGTGACAATGATGGCCGACAACTACCTCGGGCGCATGCACGAGCTTTGTCGCCAGCACGGCCTGCAGTTCTCCAGCGAGGCGGCCGGCCGGCAGCAGTTCCTCCATCAGCCGCTCGATTTGCTCGCGCGCTCTGACCTGCCGATGGGCGAGTTCTGGCCGCACGAAGGCTCGCCGCGAGTCGACTGCAAGGCCGCCGCCTCGATCGCGTGCCTGTACGACCGGCCGATGGCCGGCGCCGAGGCGTTTACCGGGGCCGGTGACTTTGCCGACTGGCGTGACCATCCCTACCGCTTGAAGGCGATCGGCGACGAAGCCTTCTGCGCCGGGATTAACCACTTCGTCATCCACTACACCGTGCACCAAGCGTATCCCGATTTCCGGCCCGGGTTCGCCATGGGCCCGTGGGGGCTGCACTTCGATCGGATGAATACCTGGTGGGAGCAGGGCCGCGCCTGGCTGGCCTACCTGGCCCGCTGCCAGCACCTCCTGCGCCAGGGCCGTTTGGTGGCCGATGTGCTCGCCTTTCCGGGCGAAAGCGTGCCGCAGGCGTTTGGCCGGCGCGGCGACTTGGGCACGGAACTTCCGTCGGGTTACGACTTCGTGGGCTGTGATCGGGCGACGCTGTTGGAACGGCTGACCGTGCGCGACGGCCGCCTCACCCTCCCCTCCGGCCAGAGTTTCCGTTACCTCCTGCTCGCCGACGGGGGCACCCTGACGCTGGAGGTGGCGCGGCGCGTGCGCGCCCTGGTGGAGGCCGGCGCCACCGTGATCGGCTCGCGGCCGGAGCGTTCACCGAGCTTGCGAGGCTTCCCCGCCGCCGACGCCGAGGTGCGCCGGTGCGGCGAAATCGCCCCGGGCCGCGGCCGCTGGATCAGCGGCCAATCCTTCGCCGAAATCGCCCGCGCCGACGGCCTGCCGCCTGACTTCTCCGGCCGTGCGACGGCCGGCGAGGCGAAGTTGGGATGGATTCACCGTCAGGCCGACGGCATCGACCTGTACTTCGTGGCGAACCCCGAAGACCGAGCGATCGAGTTCGAGGCGGAGTTCCGCGTCGGCCCCCTGCGCCCTGAGTTGTGGGATCCGAGCGACGGCAGCATCACGCTGCCGGCGGCCTACGATCGGGAGGGTTCCGTGATGCGGGTGCCGTTGCGCCTGCCACCGCGCGGTTCCGTCTTCGTGGTGTTCCGCCACCCGCTCGAATCCGACCGGGTTGTCCGCGTGCTCCGCGAGGGCGCGCCCGTGACGCCGGACAGCTTCACGCGCTCTCCGGCCGCGCCCTCTGTTCTCCAGGCGCAGTTGGAAGCGGCGGGCACCTACGAACTCGTCACGGCCGATGGCCGTCGGCGCACCTTCACCCTCGATCCGCTCCCGCCCGCCCGCCCACTCGATGGCCCATGGACCATCGAGTTTCCACCCGAAGGATCGACGACACCGCAAGTGACGGTCGAACGGCTCACCTCCTGGACCGAGCACCCCGATTTCAACGTACGGCATTTCTCGGGGACCGCCCGCTACCGGCGCACGTTTGCCTGGGAGCCGGCGGCACTCGGAGAAAACCGCAGTTGGATCCTCGATCTGGGCGAGGTGCAGGTGTTCGCGGAGGTGCGGCTGAACGGGCATGACCTGGGCATCCTCTGGAAGCCGCCCTTCCGCGTGGCGATCGACCGCGCGCTGCGGGCGGGGGAAAACCATCTCGAGGTCCGAGTAACCAATCTCTGGCCCAACCGCCTCATCGGCGACGAACATTTCCCGGACGATGCGAGCTGGGAGGGCAAGTACCTCAAAGCCTGGCCCGCGTGGTTCCTCGAGCGCAGACCCCGCCCGGAACCGCGAAGGAAAACCTTCTCGGTGGTGAAGCACTTCTCCAAGGACAGCCCGCTCCTGCCTTCCGGGCTGCTCGGGCCCGTCCGGCTGTTACCGGTGGAAATCCGCGCGGACGACTGATCCGTTGGCTTCAGCTTGCGCCCGGCGCTTCCCGGAGGCGGCGCGGGAGATCGCGATGTCCATGCATGGCACGTCGGAGTTCAACGCCGCGAGTCGTCACCTCGAAGAAGATGATGTGCTTTTGAAACGGCCGCGCCACCACCACAAATCTCCACGTGGAAAGTCGGGGATGTCTGAAGCCCGCGATGGGCCCAAGAAACGGATGGGCCGCGATCAAGGCACACGTAGCCTCAACCGCTTCCAAGTACCGATCGGCGACATCCCAGCCGGCCTGTTCGGCATACCACGCGAATTGCCGCTCGAGATCGGCGACGAAGTCGCCGGTACGATGAAGGCCCAAGCTCACCGGCCCGACAATCGGCTGCGAACACGGTCCCTAATCCCGTCAAAATCCTCACGGGCCAATGGAGCGGTCGGGCTGTCGGCCGCGTCGAGCAACCAGGCCTCCAAGTTCGCATCGATTTCGAATGGCAGTTTCTGTGGGCTACTGAAGGCACGTAGGGCGTTGTTGACGAGAGCCGCGGCGCTCGGGGTAGTTCCCCGCCGCACCTGTTCCTCGACGAATGCCCTCACATCGTCTGCCAGTATGACTTGCATGCTCCCACCATCAGCGTGGCAACCCGTTTGGTCAATCCGCGCCACGAATCTCCCGGCGGCCGGAGAACCACTCCGCTCCCGTCCGCGGTTCGCATCCTGGCCGCGCCACCGCCACCACTGGCACCGGCCGGAAGCAGGACCATGATCAACCGGGCGTATTTTATCATGAGGTAGAGGCTTACCGAGGAACGGTCACGCACTACTTTCCTCCGAGTTTAGCCACGGCCTCCATCCGCGAGCGCACGTGCAGCTTTCCGTAAATCCGGCGGATGTAGGAGTGTACCGTGTTCTGCGCGATACCCAAGGAATCGGCGATTTCCTTGTAAGAATGTCCGCGGGCGAGGAGTTCAAGCACCTGCCGCTCGCGCTGGGACAACTGCTCGACCTCAGGCGCGGCGCCGCGGGAAGCGCCGGATCTTCATGACATGCATCTGGTGTGATGCCCCCGGGATCCCTGGCTTCAGTTCGGTCGAGAGACCCAATTGCTGGGAGGGAGGATGTCCGCCGATCACCAGCGGTGCAACAGTATCGTGTCCGCTCGTGCGGCCATCATTTATGCACCGGCGTCAGTCGCCGGGAATCGGCGTCGAGTTGCTGCAGCCACGCGTCGAGCGCGGAGGTCACCCGGGCCTGCCTGGCCTGGTCCGTCAGTGGCCGCGTCGGGTCTTCCGTGGGGTTCGCGGCCAGGTCGGCGAAGAAGTGAGGCGGCAGTCCCGGGGCATTCCTGCCCTGGCTTCCCTCCGCCGGGCCGTTGCGGTTTTCCTTGAGGGGGCCCACGCGGCCCGCGATCCGATTGCGCCAGTGCCAGAAGAGCGCCTCGTGGCCCTCCCCCGCCGCCTCGCCGGCGAGCCAGGGTAGGAGGTTCTTTCCTTCATGAATGGGTGCGACCCGCGTCTCGCCGACGGCGGCGAGCGAAGTGGGCAGGACGTCGAGCGTGGAGATCATCGCGTCGAACCTTCCGCCGGCAGGAATCCGGCCCGGCCAGGAAACGAGGAAGGGTACGCGAATGCCACCTTCCCACGTGTCGCCCTTGTGCCCGGGGAACGGGTCGTTGCGCGAGGCATTCACGTGTGTCGGCCCGCCATTGTCGCTGATGAACCACACGAGCGTCCGTTCGCGCTGGCCGGTTTCCTGCAACGCGTCGATGACGCGTCCCACTCCGCGATCGAGGCCGGCCATGACGGCGGCGAGCTTCTGCCGCAGGGGGTCCTTGATGTCCGCGTGGGCGGCGAGGTCGGCGGCCAGCGGAGTCATCGGCGTGTGCGGAGCGTTGTAAGACAGAAACAGGAACCACGGACGCTGGCGGTGCTCGCGGATGAACTCACTCGCGCGGGTGGAGAAGTACGCGGTCAGGTCGGTGTCCGCCGGCAGGTCCTGCAACGGACGCGGCGCTGCGTCGGCGGGAGTCTTTTCCACGAGCCAGAAGGGTCGGCCCCGCTCGGTCATCCACTTCTTTCCCGCCACCGAATACGGCTGATAGTGCGACATGCCATAGCTGAACAACACACAGCGGTCGAACCCGCGGTCCCAGGGCGCGCTGCCGGGCAGATAGTCCCAACCGGGGCCTTTCTCCGCTTTGTCGCCGACGTGCCACTTGCCGATGACCGCCGTCGTCAGCCCGGCGCGCCGCAGTTGCTCCGGCAGGATTTCGACGATGGTTCTCGCCGGCAGTCCCCGGTGGTTGGAGTTATCGCGATACCCAAAACGACTCTGACTCATGCCCGTTAGTAACCCGGCTCGAGATGGCGAGCATTGGGGGGCGGTCACGTAGCCCGCCGTGCAGCGGAGGCCTTGGGCCGCCAGGGCGTCGATCCGCGGCGTCCGCACGTCGCGCGAACCCTGGCAACTGAGGTCAGCATAACCCAGATCATCGACGAGGATCAGCAGGATGTTCGATTTTGCGGCTGCCGCGGTATTGGCGGACCAGCCGGCGGTCGCGGCGAGGAGTGGGACCAGCAGGCGTGCAAGGGGCATTTTCATGCGGCGAGGGTTGCGGCGGTAGGGTCGGTCAGGGTTCGGGTGTGGCGCGAATCCCGGTGCAATCGGGCGCCAAGGTCAAAAGGTGCACGCCCTCCAGCCGCGGGTCGCGGGAGACATGGTCGCGCACGACGGCGCCGTGCACGTTGCGCAGGGTGATCGCCGCCGTGACCGGGCGACGGAAGGCCTGGCGGGCGTGGCCCTCGAAGCGGTTGCCCGTCAGGACGAGATTTCGCACCGCCTCGATTTCAATGGGCCGCTCCGGGTTGTCGCGAAAGACATTGTCCGCGATCAGCAGGTTGTGATGCAGCGGCGTGGCCTGCGCCCGGCCGAGGAAATTCACGTGCAAGCTCGGCGGCGGATGGCGCGGCACGAGCAGCCCGCAGTTCTCGATCACGTTGCGGCGGACCACATAGCCGGCGGCGGCGAGCCCCTCGAACGGGGTGTTGCCGAGGTGAATCCCGCAACCGCCCAGGTCGGCGAACCGGTTGTGCTCCACCAGGCCGCCCGTGCCTTTCAGCACGAGCCCATTGCGCAGGCCGTCCTGCGTGACGTTGTGTCGCCAGACCAACTGGTTGCCCATGGCGCTGGCATTGTAGACGTGCGTGCCCTCCGTCGCCGTTTGGCCGGTGCGACGGCTCGGGGTCACGTCGCCGACCTCGCCGTCGCACGTCACCTCGACCTCGCGTCCCTCCGGCCTGACTGCCACCACCTGCCGCTCGCTGACAAGCCGCGACTGCGCCATATCCCAGAACTGGAGACGGTCGCCCCGGCGGATGTCCGACCTCTCAAGCCGCACGCGATTCGCCGCCACCTTTGCGCGCAAATAGATGACCGTGGCGTTGACGTGCAGGGTGTCGTCGCCCACCGCCTCGAAGGTGCAGCCCTCCACCCAGGGACCGACGCGCGCGTTGTGGTGGTTATGACCGCCATTGGGCACGGACTGGTAGCGCCACGAGGGGCGAAGGAGCCGGCAGCGGATGAGGGCGAGTCGGTCGACCTGATCACTGGTGAAGCCAATTCCCGGCGTGGCCTGCAGCGTGACGTCGTTGACCACGACCTGGTCGGACTGCGCCATCTGGAAACCATTACCCGAACGCCCGGCGGCCCGCACGAAGATGTCGCCCACGGCGAACTGCGCGATCTGCGCCGGTTCGACCGGCGCGATCCGGTAGCGACGCCCAGACAGCTTCGCCCTCACCGCCGAGAGCAGGAGCACCGGCGCGCCCTCCTTGGGGCCGTGCGTCTGCGGATTGCGCAGCAGCGCCCCGGCGCCACTCTGGGCGCGATCGATGAAACCGGCCTGATCCAATTCCTCGTAGAGGGGAAAACCGGGCAGCACCTCCACCTCCACCGTGCCGGCGGGTCGATCCACGGTGATGACGCGGGCGGCGACCTCGGGGGGCGGATCGTAGTCGACGGTGAAACGACGAAACTGGACTCGCCGACAATCGACGAGGCGGGTCAGGTACGAGGGTTTCGGGCGCGTCGTGATCACGAACGAGGCGCCGTTGCCGTCGATCACCAGATCGCTCACGCCCCGGCACGGGAAAAGCGCCTCGCCTTCGAGCGCGAGACGGTAGGTGACCGGGGAGAAGCGCAGGATGGCGGGAGTCGACGCGCCGGCCCGCGCCAGCAGATCGAGAATCTGGCGGTGGGTCGCGCCGGGGGGCACCGTGAAGACGCGCTCTGGAGGCCGGATCGTGAACCGGCGCGGCGGCGACCAGGGGCCGCGGGCGCCGCCCGGTTCGACGCTGGCCACGCGCCACCAATAGTCGCCCACGGGTAGTTCGCGATCGGGCACGTAGCGCGTGATGACCGCGGCAATGCGATCCTCGTCCGCGATCTGCTCGAACCCGGCGTCGCGCGCGATCTGCACCAGATAATCCGGCATCGCTTCGGCGCGCGGCGTGAACACCTGACTCCAGGCAAGGTGGGGAATCGAGACCGCCAGAACCGCGCCGTCCGTGGGCTCCGCGAGCGGCGGCGCCGCCGGCGCGGCGAGAGCCAGGGACAGAAAGCAGGCCGCAGTGAGGGTGCGTTTGACCATGGTCATTGAAGGTGAGGAGACCCGATTCTGCGCCCGGTCGGGACGCACCCTGTTTCTACCACCGCACCGGACAGGGATCATGTCGTCAGAACATCAGTTCCAGGCTGAGCGCGTACGCGCGTGGAGTCTCGATTACGGTGAAGACGGATTCGCCGAAGGCGTTGACGCGGCTCGAGCGGTAGGACCGGTCGCCGGTCAGCACATTGCGGACATTGCCTTGCACGCGATAGCGCAGGCGATCGTTCAGCCGGCCGGAGTAGGCGACGAACACGTCGAGATTGAACTCGTCGTCGCCGTAGTAGGGGTGATCAAGGTCAATTTGCGCCACGGGGTATCCGCCGCTGACGATGCCCGACGCCTCCGCCGGGAAGCCGAGCACGGGCTTGCTGCGCCAGCGCACGGCGCCGCCCGCCCTCACCCCCCGGAGCAGGCCGTCCTTGAAATTATAGGACGCATTCAGGTTGGCGCGGTACTTCCGGCCGGCATCGATCGGTTTGTCGTTGCGCTGCAGGGCGGCGTTGAGCGCCGACTGCGTGACGCTGTCGTAGAATTCCTTCATCGTCATCTGGCGCAGCCTGCCGTCTGGTTCACGGATGGTGTAGTTGTTGGCGTTGGCGCCCTGGTAGGGGATGCTGGCCCACCCCACGTTGCCTGCCAGATCGCGCAGGGCCGGGTCGGACCAGACGGGCAGGCGCGACTTCACCCAATTCTCCCAATCGCGGCTGACATTGCTCTCCACCGTTTCGTTCTTGGCGGCGGTGATCCGGAGGTCGAGGTTGCCCAGGCGGGTGCCGGCGGTGATCTCGTAGCCCTTCGAGGTGAGATCGCCGGTGATCGGATGGAAGGCCGAGTTGAGGCCGAAGGGCTTGTCGGCGGTCCAGGAATTCGGGTTGGTCAGGCCCTGCTGCACGATCAACTGCTCGTAGGGGGGCGACCCGAGGGCGGCGGCGCGATCATCGACCACCTTCTGGTAGGAGGTCTCGAGGCGGGCGGCTTCGATCCGCACGGTGCCGAAGCCGACGTTGGTCGCCTCTTTTTCCAGCGTGTAATGACCGAGCTTCAGGTAGCTGTTGCCGTCGGGCGCATCGAAGCGGAGGGCGTAATCGCGCGAGTTGCCGGCCGTGCCGGGGATGGGGTCGCCGAAAGCGGTGAACTGGCCCGTGGGCAGGTTGAAGGTGGCGGACTCGTAGTAGGAAACGGAGAGCCAGTTGAGGGGGCGGGCCGTCAGCCCGTAGGTGTGGCTGTCGGCCTGGTAGCTGACCTTGGTCGATCTGTCCCAGGTGACGAATTCCGGATCGTCGAAGAAACGCCATCCGCCGTTGCGCTGGTTCGGGCCGCCGAGCGCCTCCGTGGTGACGTTCATCTTTTCGCTGGCGACGCTGTCGCGGCGGAGGCCGTAGTTGAGAATGAGGCGCTGGAACAGCCGTCCCTGCCAGGCAAACATCCCTGATTCCAGTTGCGTCCGGTTGCCGCTCGGCAGGCTGCCCCCGAACGGGGTGTTCCAGCCGCTCAGTTCAATCACCTGGCCGGTGGTGGGCTCGGTGACGGTGAGTCCGCCCGCCAGGAGTTCCTCCAGGGTGACCTGACGTCCGCCGATGACCGGCGGCTGGGCGGTTACGTTGGCGCCGGTGTCGAAGTAGTGCTGATACAGGAAGACCCGCCGCGCGTTGTTCAGCACGCCGTTGAAGTTCTGGTATTGCAGGTTGCCGAGCAGCCGGACCTGCACGGTCTGGGACTTCTGGAAGGAGTCGCGGAAGTTGTAGCTGGTGAGGAAGGAGTGTTCGCCCAGCCACTTCACCGCCCGGGGGTTCTCGGGCTCCCAGGCCAGCGACACGCGCGCCTCCTTCGTCCGCTCGAGGTTCTTCGCTCCGTTGGGCACCCCGGTCGTGTAGAGCTTCCCGAAATTCGGATTGCGCGTGTACTGGGCCGGCAGGGGGGCCGGGATCACTTTCGCATCCAGGTTGCGGTTGGTCGCCCAGGGCACCGTGGTCGTGATCTGATTGATGTCGGCCCTGTATCCGAACTGCGTGTACTGCACGTAGGACTGCTGGAGCCGTTTCCATTCCTCCCAGTGGGCGCCGGCCTCGAGCGTGAGTCCCTTCCGGAGCCGCTGTTCCAGGAAGACGTCATAGATGCGGGAGCGAAACTCGTTGCGCACCCCGTCGCCGAGGAAGTTCCTGCCGACCATCGCCTCCACTTCGGGGAAGAGAGGGAGGTTGCGCGGACTGAAGGTCACGCGCTCCACCCCGGTGTTGGGGTCGCGCGCCGCCGGCCCGAAGCGGGCCGGATCGAAGGCGATGGTTCCCGGACTGCTGGGCAACTGATAGGCGCTGAAATGAAAGAAAGGCAGCGGATTGGCGTTGTTTCCCCCCGGGAAGGCCACCGCGTCGCGCACCGCCCCGTAGGTGGCCGAGGCCACGTTGCGCACGTCGCCTGCCCTGATCGCATCGTAGGCCGGCGTTGCCCAGTCGAACGGCAACTGTGGCGGGGGGAGATTGCTGCGGACGCTCATCGACTCGGCATGGAGATGGATCGTGGTGTCATGCCATGGCTTGATCATCGCCGTGCCATAGAGCCGCCCGTCGCGGTCGTAGCTCGGCTTGATGAACGACGGGGTGTTCTCGCGCAGCGCCACCAGCCGGACGGCGAGCCGTTTCCGCACGATCTCGCGATTCACGTCGAAGACGAACCGGTGGCCGTCCTCCGAATCGACCGTGAGCAGCGTGCTGCCGAAATTCCGCTGTTGCGCGGTCTTGAGCTTGACGTTGGCCACGCCGGCGGGCTCGCCAATGCTGAAGATGAGCGATTGCGCGCCGCTGCCGACCTCGAACCGATCCGCGTTGTAGGCGTCGGTTTTCGTGATGCTGCTGAAGAGATTGCGCGAGGTGGAGAAACTGGACGGCTGCACTCCGCGGATCCGCCCCACCTCCTTGCCGCTCCAAAAGGCGCCGCCGCCATCCTGGGGCGAGACGTACTCCTCGAGATTCTCGATGTTGATCGAATAGCGGAACGCGTCGTCGAGCGAGGTGAGATTGAAGTCCCGCATGAACTCGGGCGTGACGACCTCGATCTGCGAGGGGATGTCCTTGATCTGCTGTTTGAACCGCCCGCCGAGCGTGGTCTGCGACGCGGAGTAGCCGATGTCGGAATCGGCCTCGACGACGAACGGGGAAAGTTCGACCACTTCCGCGGATGGAGGCGGGATCCTCGAAGGCGGGAGGGTCTGCTGGCCAAGGCTTGGGCTGGCTAACGCGATCCACACGCACCACGGAAGTGATCGTGATCCTGTCGCGCGACGAGAACGGGGTGGGATCGAAGCACCTTTCTGACCGGCGCGGCAGGGGGAGGAATGCTCAACACGGGAGAGGGAATGCTCGGGGTTCATCAGTGAGGGGGTTGGGTTCGAGGGTGCGGACCCTGGCGTACGGCGAGGGGCAGGAAATCTCCCCGAGTTCACGAGCGGATGCGAGCACACTCCCGACTGGGCGTCCTGTAACCTGAATTGGCTGCACGCGGGCCCGGCAGGGCGTGGCCGGCGCCGACGGCGTGGCGGGCGAGGCCGCCCACCAAGGAAATGAGTGGCGACGAAAACCCGCTTGCGCGACGGTGACGCAACGGAGGCAGCGTCGACCACGCTGAGCTTCGAATTCTGATCCCATGCCAACCGACCCTCTCTCGCCCCGCCCACGACCGACTCCCTCGCGATTCGCCACGCTGTCCGGCGCGGCAATCGCGGCCCTCCTGTGGGGCGCCGCAGTCGCGTCCGTGCACGCCGCCGCCGCTCCCGGAAGCGAATTCCGTGTGGCGGCCTTCGGCGCGACCGGGAACGGACGGACGGACGATGGCCCCGCGATCCAGCGCGCCCTCGACGCCGCCATTGCCGCCGGCCGCGGCGCGCACGTGGTCTTCGACGCCGGCCGGACCTACCGGCTCGCGGCCCAGAGCGAGCGACTGGCCGTCCTCGCGATCGGCCGGGCGCGCGGGCTCACCGTGGCGGGCAATGGGGCGACCCTCGTGGCTCATCCCTCGAACCGGATCCTCACCCTCTTCGACTCCGAGGACGTCGTGGTGCGCGATCTCACACTCGACTACGATCCCCTGCCCTTCAGCCAGGCACGGCTGACCGAAATCCTGCCGGAGGAGAAGGCGATCCGGTTCCGCGTCGAACCGGGCTACACCGAACCAGCAACCGGCGACGAAAAACTCTACCGCGATTTCAAGAGCTCCGACGCGGTGTTCATCCAGGCTGCGACGCGCAAGTTCACCCACGGCTGGGCGCGCCTGCGCAGCGTACACGCGCTCGGCGCTGGCACGTTCGAGGCGCGGTTTCACCAGCCGGACTTCGAGCGACGCCTCGGAGGAGCCGCGGCGGGCGACTTCATCGCCATCAAACTCCATTTCCCCGAGGCGCGACCGCTGCGCGACGCGCAGGGACGTTACCTGAGTTCAACCGCCCCCAATATCTACATCACCTATTCCCGTGGCGTGCGGATGGAGCGGATCGTTTCCCACGCCGCCCCGTCGATGACCTTCGTAGGCTCCGCCTCCGAGGCCGTCGTGCTGGAGCGCTGCCAGGTCATCCGCAAGCCGGGCACGGACCGCCTGATTGCCGGCAACAGCGACGGCGCGCATTTCAAAAGCCTCACGGTGCTGCCCGAGGTGCGCGACTGCGTCTTCGAGGCGCTGATGGATGATTCCCTCAACATCAAGATCTCGTCCGAGGTGGTCGAGGAGGTGCAGGGCCTGCGCGTGCGCTTGCGGCACGGTGACATCGTCCGCGATGGCGCGGTCGTCGAGCCGGGGCAGTCCCTGCTCTTTCTCGGCGCGGGCGGCCGGCGTCACCTGGATTACCGACGGGTGTCGGCCGTGGAGCGACTGGGCTACCGCGAGCTGTGGGTCACGCTGGAGGCTCCGCTCGACGGCCTGGCGCGGGGCGATCTCGCGTACCTCCGCCCGACCAACGCCGCCCGCGTGAGCGGCTGCGAATTCCGCAGCCAGTTGAAGACGGCGCTGCTCGTCTATCCGCCCGCCGAGATTGCCGACTGTGTCTTCGCCGACGTCGCCTACGGCGTGCACTCGCCGTTTCCGGGGAAAATCGAGGGGCCACCCCCGTCCCGCCTGCGCATCACGCGGTGCGAGTTCCTGCGCCCGAGCGTGGCGGCCGTCGCCCTGCACCTCCCCGCCCCGGAGACCGGCGCGCCCGGGCGTCAGGCACTCGTCGTCGAGCACAGCCGGATCGTCCTGGCCCCAGGCCGCGGCCACGCCCTGGCGGCCCACCAGCAGAACGGCATTTTGCTGCGCCACGTCACGATTCACGCCGAGGACGGGCGGACCCGCGCGGAACTCCTGCGGCTGCGCGGCTGCACGGACGTCCGCGAGGAACCGTGAGGCGGGGCCGCCCGCCAACCGGCGCGCAATAATCGCCAAATTGCGACCAGTGGCGGGGCCGCGGCAGTCGTAGGTTGGGCGACGGGCGGGGATTCGCAGCAACCCCGAACCAACTCCAAGGAGGGACCTCTCATGAAACCAGCGTGGTCGTCGGCAGCCGGCGTCCGTCACTTCGGACGCCATTTCAGCCCGGTGGCTCTCGTGCGCGCCAGCGCACTCTTCCTTGCCACGGGAATCGGCCTCCCGGACGTGGGCGGGCAGAGTGCAGCCCCAGTTCAGTCGCCCGGGCACCTGCTCAATATTTCCACCCGGGCGCGCATCGGCTCGGGCGACGATGTCGTGGTGTG
Organism: uncultured Opitutus sp.; assembly: GCA_964504885.1. GTDB lineage: Bacteria > Verrucomicrobiota > Verrucomicrobiia > Opitutales > Opitutaceae > ER46. Next base: position 18,678 of record CAZDGC010000038.1, on the reverse strand, counting down.
CGGCTTCGTCATCACCGGCGGTTCTTCGCGCCAGGTGCTCGTGCGCGTGCTCGGTCCGTCGCTGCGCCAGTTCGGGGTCGCGGACGCCGTGGCCGACCCGACGATGCAGGTGATTCCGGCCGGCGGCAGCGACCCTCTCGCGGCCAACGACAACTGGCGCGACGGCGACGCCGCCGCGATCCTCGCGACCGGGCTCGCCCCCTATGATCCCCTCGACTGCGCCCTGATCCTCGACCTCCCCCCGGGTGCTTACACCGCGCTGATCTCGGGGCGTAACGGCGGCACGGGCATCGCCCTGGCCGAGGTTTACGATCTGGATCAACCCGCCGTCAGCGCGACCGTTCCGGCGATGAACGCGGCCGCGGTCAGCGCGACCACGACCACGGCCCTGTTCACCTTCGACCGGGTGATGGCGCCGGAGGTCGACATCGACCCCGGCCCGGTTTGGGGCGCGACGGCCTACCGGTGGTCCGCCGACCGCCGCCAGCTCACGCTCACGCGGATCAATGCCGCCACCGCGCTGCCCGCCCTGGCGCGCATCGACCTGACGCTCAATCCCCCGGACACCACGCGGCGCATGCGCGACACCGCGGGCAATGCGCTGCCGCCCTTTACGCTCCGCTTCGGCATCGGCGGGGCGGCGGGCGCGCCGTATGTGGTCTCGACGATCCCGGAGACAGGGGCCGTCGTGCGGGCGAACCTGAATGAACTGGTATTCAACTTCAGCGAACCGATGGCGGGCGGCAGCGGCGGGACATCAAGCGGCTGGTGGCCCTACGAAAGCCAGTGGTCGGCCGACCGGAAGACCCTGCGAGTGAGCCGCTCCGGCTCGGAGCCGCTCGCGGCCGGGGCGACGATCTTCTTCCGGCTCCCGGCCTCCGTGTATCGCAGTGCCGCCGGCGTGCCGCTCCCCGCGGATTACGAACTGGCCTTCACCGTCGACCTGAACCTGCAACGCATGGAGGCCGAGCCGGCAAAGGGTTTTTCCTGGCCCTATTACCTGGTGATTCCCCCGGCCGTCACGGCGCCGCCGACCCTGCTCGTCGAACCGAACAACACCGGCGCGGTCGACGACAACCCCGCCCTCCACGAACTCGCCGCCGAGTCGCTCATCCGGGGCAAGGCCACCTTCGCCACCCTGCTCGGCTGTCCGTTGCTCGTGCCGGCATTTCCGCGCCCGCGCATCCCGGCTGCGCCCGAGGCCGGCGGCATCTACACCCATTCGCTCGATCGCTTCACCTTGCAGATGAACGGCAGTCCGATCGAGCGGCTCGATCGCCAGCTCCTCGCGATGATCGAGGATGCCCGGACACGGCTCGCCACCGCCGGCATCGTGGTGGCGAGCCGGTTTTTCATGACCGGCTTCTCGGCCTCCGGCATGTTCACGAGCCGGTTCGCGCTGTTGCACCCGGACCGCATCAAGGCCGCGGCCTGCGGCTCACCCGGCGGCTGGCCGATCGCACCGGTTGCGAACTGGCGCGGCACGGAGTTGCCCTATCCCTGCGGCATTTCCGACGTCGCCGCCCTCGTCGGCGCGGCGCCCGAGGTCGCGGCCTTCGCGCGGCTTCCGCTCTACCTCTACGTCGGTGCGATGGACACCAACGACGCGCTCGACCTCCGCGCCTTGAGCCCGGCGCAAGCCAGCGGCATCCGGACACTGCTCAATTACCCGGGCGATCCCACCATCGCCAACCGCTGGCCGACGGCCGAGGCCATCTACCGCTCGGTCGGTTCCGCCGCGGTGTTCAAGATCTATCCCGGCGTCGCCCACCACACGACCCCCGCCATCAACACCGACCTGCTCACCTTCTTCGCCGCCCATCGCTGAAGGCCGGCTCCGGGGCGGCCCCGCGCCGCCCGCTCGCTTGGTGATTCCGCCGCCTCCTCACAGGTGCCGGTCGAAGAAGTCGAGGATCGCGGGCACGTCGAACTCATGGCCGCCGGGGTGCAGGTGGTAGCGGAAGCGATCGGCGATCCCGAGGCGGCGGTAGAAGTCCGCGGCGCGCTCCGCCTCGGCGCGGGCGCCATCGAGGGGGTTGATCGCACCGTCCAGCTCGCCGATTTGCACCAGGCAGGGGCGGGGGCAGATCAGGCCGAGGGCCTGAAAGTGGCCGAAGCCGCCGACGACTTCGCGGTCGCCCAGGCGCGAGTCGTCGGCCGCGGCCTTGGCAAGCTGCGCGGCGAAATCGCGCAGATAACCCGAGGGCGCGGCCACCTTGATCGCGGGTTCGAGCGCGGCGGCGTACAGCGTGAAGAAGCCGCCCCAGGAGAGTCCGGTCATGCCGACGCGCTGCGCGTCGAGCTCGGGGCGGGTGCGCAGCAGCGTGCGCGTGCTCTCGAGGATCTTGTACAGCTCGAGACCGATGAGACTGGTGCCGGCGAGACGGAGCTTCTGGTCGAGCAACTCGCGGGTGGCGCCGGCGATGGGCGCGTCGCCGCTGAAGACGCTGCGCATGGCGAGCGCGGGCGCCCAGACGGCGTAGCCGCGCCGCACGGCCTCGCGTCCGAAGGAGCGGTAGTTGCTCCGCGTATCCAGATCGCAAATCGCCTCGGGGTTGCCCCCGCCACCGTGCTGGGCGATCAGCAGCGGCACCTTCGCGGGCCGGCGGTGCGGCAGCAGATAAATGCCGTAGGCTTCGACCCCCGGGAGGACTTCGACCCAGCCGCGAAAGATCACGCCGTCGGCGTCGGAGGCGACCTCCTGCCAGCGGGCGACGCGCCCCGGCTGCGCCCCGGGCGGCGGCGTGCCAAAAAACCGGGCCACGCGTTCGCGGTACGGTGGGAGGGAACGCTCGTAGGCGGCGGGGCTGGAGGTGTCGGGCGCGAACTGCCGCAGCGCGCGCTCCGCCTGTTCCGCCAGCAGTCGATCGACGTAAACCTTGATCTGCAGGTGCTGCTCGCGGCGGATGGGAAACGACTCCGCGAAGGGTTCGCGGTAGGGGGTGGGCGCGGGTTCCGCGCCCGGCTCCGCGCTACGCGCTGCGCCGGGCAGGGCCGGAAGGAGTGCCACAAGTGCCAATGCCGGGAGAAGGATCGATGCGCGGAACTTGGGCGAAGGCTTCATGGGGAAACTACGCGCTCCGTCCGTTTCGCACCGCCAGTCGAGCACGGGACATGCGTTCGCGGAGGCCGCCTTCCTTGGAGTCTTTGTCCCAGAGCGCATCACCGCGGGTGCGGAGCGCGTCGCGGTAGTCTTCGAGCAGTTCCTCCAGACTGGCACGGGCGACGTTGGTCAACTTGAGCTCGGTTTCCTTGGAAGTGCCGCTGGCCCGGCTGCCTTCCAGGATGTTCTGCTTACCGGAACGCGCCGCCTGCACCATCTGGTCGTGAGTGCGGCTGCGTTTGTCGACGAAGCGCTCGCAGTACCGCACGGTCGCATCGTAGACGATGCGCGCTTTCTGGAAGGAAAGGAGGTTTTCGTAACCGCCGTGGGGCGGGAGGAATGTCTTGGGGTGGGACATGTAGGACGGAGACGACGGAGGGCGGGGGTCCGTCACATCGGTCGCGTTCGTCCCATAGACTCGCAATCTCCGGCCTACTCGATCGCCTGCACCGCCATCGGGATCAACCGCACCGGGCCGAAGAGACCGGCGTCGATCGGATCGAGCTTTGCCCAGGGACCGGTTTGCATCTCGCGGCCGAGGCCGCGCTGCGAGGCGGTGACGTGCGTCCGGGTCCACTTCGGCACGGCGCCGCGCGCCTCGCCGACGAGGCGGTTGTGCCAGGTGCCGACAACCTCCACCTCGATCACGTTCGGGCCGTCGCGCAGGGCGGCGGTGCAGTCCACCCGGAATGGATACGTCCAGACCACGCCGAACGGCGTGCCGTTGACGCGCACTTCGCCGATCGCCCAGAGCCGGCCGAGATCAAGCTCCACGCGCGGCGCCCGGGCGCGCCACCCGTCGGGCAGGGCAAACGTGCGCCGGTAGGTGCCGGTGCCGGTGAAGTACTTCACCTCCGGCGCGGACGACTGCGTCCACGGCCCGACGCGGTTGAGCGCGAGACGCGGCGGCGCGCCCGCCGGCGAGGCGAAGTCCACGGTCCAGTCGGAATCGAGCATCAGGAGGCCCGGCAGCGGCGGCACGGTGAGGTTGCTGCGCAGGCCGGAGCCAAAGGTGACGCTGTAGGTGCCGGCACGCTCCGTGACGAGGTGGGGATGGCCGTCGCGCACCTCGATGCCCGCGCTGGGAGCCACCGCGGCGATGGACAACGACGGCAGGCGGCCGCGGAACACCACGAACACGGACCCGAGCGGGGCGAGCTGCAGGGTGACTTCGGTGCCGCCCTCGACCCGCTGGAAGATCCCGGCGGGGGCGATCGTGCCCGTGCGGGGATCCCAGAGTTCGGGCGCCTTGCCGCTGACGCGGAACGTCGCCGCGCCCTGGAAGGCCGTCGCCTCCTGGTTGCGCACGAAGTAGATCTCGGTGTCGCCGTCGCGGCGGTGGGTGAAGTCGAGCGCGGGAGGCCCGGTGAAATCGGGCGACACGCCGAGCTCGGCGAGGATCTCGCGCTCGGTGCGGCCCTGCACGACGCGGCCGGCGCCGTGGCGGCGGCGGGTGCGTTCGCGGCCGTCGAGGTCGGCCCAGAGGCGGGCGGCGAGTTCGCGCACGCGGGCGTCGCTGGCGGCGAAACCCTCGAGGCCGGAGGCGCGCTGGGGGCGCGGGCCGATCACGACGGCGCCGGCCTGCACGAGCTGCTCGAGCTTCGCGAGCACGGCGGGGTGGATGTCGGGCCGTTCCGGCAGCACCAGCACGCCGTAGTTCGTGCCGTCGGGCAGGGTGAGACGGCCGTCGCGCACGCTGAGTCGCGTGAGGATGACCTCGGCGTTGACGACGTCGTAATCGTAGCCGGGCCCGAGCGAGGCCGGATTGCGGCGCGGGCCGACAAAGCTGGCGCCACCGTCGCCGTAGTAGTAGAGGACATCGGCGACGAAGTTGCCGCGCTGGAGGAGGAAGGAACCGCGCGCGAGGTAGTGGAGGAACGCGGGGGCCTGCGGCCACCAGGTGACGTTGCGGTTGAGGTGGGTGCCGGCGCCGTAGACCCAGCCGGGCAGGCCGGCGGCGGGGCTGTTGTGCGTCCAGGTGTGCCAGACGAAGTGGTTGCCGCCCTCGCAGAACACGCGGTCGGCGCTCGCCTTCAGGTCCTGCGGCCCCTCGCCCCAGTGCCGCGACGAGGTGAACGACTCGAGGTGGACGCGGCGCTTGCCGTAAATGTGCGCGGCGGAGGCGGGCTCCTTGATCACGTTGATGGCGTCGCTGGTGGGGCGGAAGGGCCAGAACTCGCCCTGCACGTTGTCGAGCGCGCCGTAAGCCTGCAGCGACTCGATCGGCGGGGTGTGGATCGGCGGACCCGGGCCGCCGGCCTCCGACTTGACCTGGAAGCCGTGGGCGCGCGCCACCTCGGCCGTGGTGCGGTAATAGGCGTCGACCACGACCTCGCCGAGGGTCTTCTGGTAGTCGAAGAGGAACCGCTCGGTGGTCTCGGGATTGCCGATCTGCGCGCCGAAGATCGCCGGCAGGTAACGGGTGAGGGCATAACCGCGGCGGCGCTGGAACTCCCCCGCGAAGACCGGCGACCACACCTTGCCGACGACCTCGTAGCTCGGTAGGTAAAAATTGGTGACGCCCATTTTCGAGAGATCGTCGCCAAAGCCCTTCTTCAAACGCGCGATGACCTCGTTCATGTGCAGGCGCGTGGCCTCGGCGTTGAGATGATCGCTGGCGAGGCCGTCGGAGGCCGGGCTCGGCACCTTGAGGCGTTCGCCCGTCACCATGCAGACGTAACGCAGAATGGTCCACGCGCCGGGCGGGGCGTCCCAGCGCAGCCGGCCCTCGCGATCGACGTGGGCGGTGACGTCGACGAGATCGCGCGGGTCGGCGATGGCGAAGGGCGGCAGTCCGAAGGTGCAGAACACGCCCCCGGGTCCGTCGGTGCGGCCGTTGTTCAGGTTGGCGGCCTTCCACTCGTTGTAGGTGAGCGGCATGGGGGCGCGCACGGTGAGGGCGCCGTTGAGCAGGCGGTTGACCGTATGGTTGGCGGCGAGGTTGCGGCCGGCGGCATCGCGCACCTCGAACTCGCCGAGCGTCCAGCGCGGGCGGGCGGCGTCATGCCCGCTGAGGAGGCGAAGGCGGACGTGGCGGCCCTGGGTGCCGGCGGGGAGCGCGAAACGCTGTGGGCCTGGTGCGGCGGCCAGCGTGGCGCGCAACACCTCGGTGAAATCCTGCTCGCGGGTGCCCGCGCCGGAGACGGCGACGGCAAACTCGCGCACGGGAGTCATCGTGGCGGCAAGGGCGGGCGCGGCGCCGGGTTTGCCCTGATCGAGCACCACTTCGGTCAGCGCGTGCTCCTCCGGCGGATCGAGGCGCAGGATGAATTCATGGGCCGGCAGGCGCTTGGGCACGCGGAGGGCGAGCACGGCGACATCGGTCCAGAACGCGGGGCGGCCGTCGGCGCCAAGCGGGGCGGCGCGTTCGGGCGTGGGGAACGGGAGTGCGACCTCCGTCCGGCCGCCGCCGGTGACGCTGGCCTCAGTGGTGTAGAGCGCCATCACCGCGTGCTTGGGCTGGATCCAGGGCCCGCCCATGTCCCAACTGCTGATGACGGACATGTCGACCTGCAGCCCGAGGGCACGGGTCTCGTTGAGCGCGATCTTGAGCTGGTCGAGCCAGGGCTCGCTGAGAAACTCGGGGCCGGCGGGCGGGAAGGCGGACTTGTCGCCACGCGGGCCCATTTCGAACAGCAGCACGCCGCTGAGCCCGGCCTGCTTCATGGCGCGGAGTTCCTCGACAGCGGAGGGCGCGTGGAGGTGGCCGTTCATCCAGAGCCAGTAGGTGTGCGGGCGCGCCTCCATCGGCGGCGTGCGGAACCCCGCGGCGAGCTCGTCGACGGGGGGGGCGGCGGCGGCGGGGGCGCCAACCACGGCGCCGAGGCAGAGAGCTTGCACCACCGAGCGAACAAAGAGCACGGAGGCAGTCCGGCGGAGATGCGGGCGGGTGGCGGCGATTCGAGAAGTCACTCTGCTCATGGGGATGGTCTCAGTTGCTTTGTTTCTCGGTGGTTCAATGGGCCGGGATGATCACCGTTTCAACCCCGAGCGCCTCGCCGATCCGGCGGATCGCCTGGGCGCGGTGGCCGACGCCGAGGGCGAAATGGTGCGTGGGTCCCTCCGCCACCCAGCGCTTGAGGAAGGTGCGCACGTCGGGCCGGAAGAAGCCGCGGGTGTTGGTGTTGCCGGTGGCCGGAATCGGGCCGTGCATGCTCTCGCCCTCGGCCACGATGAACTTGAACCGACCCTGCGCCGTCACGCCGACGCTCAACATCGTGATCGGGCCCTCCTTGATCTTGAACTCCACGCTCGCGCCGCTGCCCGGCTTGCCGTGGTACTTGATCAGGCTGCGGAGGACGGGCTTGCCCTCGGCGATGTTGAGGTGGTGCGGGCCGTCGTGACCGACGAGGACGAAACCCTCCCGGAAGTCGACCGGGTGAAATTCCGCGAAACTGCCGCCGATGCCGAGCCGATCCATGATCAGCATCGCGACGCAGGTCTTGAGATCGGACTCGCCGCACATCGGGAAACCGGCGGCGGTGAGCAGCGAGTTGCCGACGATGAGGTTGGTCACGAGCGTGCGCAGCGGGGAGCCCGGCTCACCCTCGTAATAGTAGGCGAGGCCGTCGATCTGATGGTGCGCGATGAACCTGTCCAACGCCACGGCCACCCGCGCCGCGGTGTGCAGGTCCTCGTCGGTCAGCTTGCGCGTGACGGGGTCCGCGCCGGGATCGGGGGTGTCGAAGAGGGCGAGGATTTCGCCGCACTTCGCCGCGATTTCCGCGGGCGTGACCTCGCGTTCGAGGCGCAGCAGGTCGTCGGCCTCGGTCTGCACGATGTGACAGCCAAACGCGGCGGTGAGCGCGGTCTGGTCGGTCTGCATGTCGAGCATGTGCTCGATGGGGTGGCCGAAGTGACCGAGGCGGGCGCGTTTCAGGTCGTGCAGCGCCATCGCGATCTCGCACCATTCGACGATTTCGGCCTCGGCGGCGGCGTCGCCGTGCAGGGTGCCGAGGATGACCTCAGGCGGGCGTTTGCCCATGCGGATGGCGACACCGGTGAACTCGGGCACGGAACAAAAATCGTCGTTGGCGAGCTGCATCTGCGTCGTGGCGCGGGCGTAGTCCATCGCGGCCATCGGCTGGAGGGCGACGAGCACCACCGGGATGTCGAGCGAGCGGATGATCACCCCGAAGGTCGCCGAGGTGGCATAGGTGACCATGTCGCAGAAGATCAGATCGAGGTCGGCCGCCTTGAGGCGCGGGACGAGCGCGTAGGCGGCCTGGGCGGTGTCGACGAGACCGAAATTGGTCACCGCCACGCCGGTGGCGGCGACCTTGGCGACGAGATGATCGATCTTGGCGAGCATCTCGTCATGCAGGCCCGGGAACTGGCCCCAGTAGGTGTGGTGCCCGACGCCGAAGATGCCGACGCGCGCGGTGCGCGGCTGGCGGCGCGCGAGGCGCGGCGTGGGAGAGCGGACGGATCCGGAGGCAGCGGAAGGGGACGTCATGGAGAGATCAATCAAACGAAAGAGGAGTCTTACCGCGGATCACGCGGAGAAACGCGGATGACGGCGAGGTGGTTCGGGGTCTGGAGTTATCCGCGATCATCCGTGTTATCCGCGGTCAAGTCTGCGGGATCCGTCCCGGAACACCACGCGCCCGCTGAGGATGAGCCAGGCCAGTGGATACACGACGGCGGAGGCGAGGAAAATGGGGGTGAAGGAGAAATGGTCGACGACGGGACCAATCACGAGGTTGGAGAGCATGCCGGCGATCCCGCCGCAGGTGCCGGTGAGGCCGACGGTGGTGGCGACGTCACGCGACTCCACGGTGTCGCCGATCAGGGCCATGAAGTTGGTGATCCAGATTCCGTGCGCGAACATGAGTACAGCCATGAGCCCGATCGCCAGGGCAGGCGTGCCGGCCAGGGCGGCGAGGAACGAGGCCGGAGTGAGCAGGGCGGCGACGAGCATCAGCGTCATCCGCGCCTTCCGGCGCGGGACGCCCCGCGCGATGACGCGGTCGGAGACGTGACCCGATCCGAGGTTGGCGATTTCGAGGAAGACGAACGGAATCCACATCAGGGCGCCGATGGCCGCGAGCGACATGCCCCGCTCCCGCGACAGGTACTGTGGAATCCAGAACATGTAGAAGTAAAAGACCGGATCGAAGCAGAAGCGCGCCGCCAGCAACCGCCGCACCTCGGCACGCGCGAGCAGCGTGCGCCAGCTCGACGCGGCCGGCGCGCCGGCGGCCGGCGTGGTGGCGGCCGCCGGCAGTCCGCGAAACGCGAGCACCCAGGCGAGCAGCCAGGCCGCGCCGAGCGCGGCGGTGGCGGCAAACGCCCCCCGCCAGCCAAGGTGGGCGGCCGCCCAGACCGTCAGCGGTGGCGCCAGCACGGAGCCGACCGCCGCGCCGCTGCTCGCGAGCCCGATCGCAAGGCCGCGGCGCCGGGCATCCATCCATTCAACGGCCCCCTTGATCGCGCCGGGAATCGCGGGCCCCTCGCCCACGCCGAGAAAGAAGCGCGCGATCCCGAGCGTGAGCGGACCGGTGACGAAGGCATGCGCGGCGCTGGCGAGCGACCAGAACGCGACGGCAAGCGTGAGGCCGCGCCGGGTGCCGAGGGCGTCCATCACGCGGCCGCCCAGCGCGAGCATGATCGTGTAGGCGAGCACAAAGGCGAACACCACGCGGGAGTAGGCGGTGTTGGACATGCCGAACTCCTGCGTGATCGTCGGCGCGAGCACGCTCAGCACCTGCCGGTCGAGGAAGCAGAGGGCGGCCGCGAAGAAGAGCAGGAAGCAGAGCAGCCAGGCGCGAAGGGGGGAGATCATGAGGGAAAGGCAAGCGGGGTTCCACCCACCATCGGCCGTCGCCGCGTAGCCGCGCTTGAGCCACCGGCGAAAGCGTGGTCCGCGCGGTCGCCGTCCACGGCCACGCTGTCGCGGTGCTCCAGCGCGGCTACCAGGCTGGCCGGGACTTGGCGGGCGCAGGGCGACATTCCGAGCTTCAGAATCCCAGCGCCACCGAGAAGCGGAAGCTGCGCGGCTCGCGCGGGACGACGCGCCAGTAGCCGTCGCCGACGCGGTTGAGGCGGATGACCTGGATGCGCTCGCTGTCGAAGAGGTTCGCGATGTTGAGCTGGGCGCGCAGCGTGGTGCCCCGGCCGAGGAAACCGGACTTCAGGCGCGTCGAATAACCGACCAGGGCGTCGACGTTGAAGATCTCCGGGCCGTAGAGGATCTTTCCGAGCACGTCCTTGCCGAGGGCGTCGAAGCCCACGATGTCGCGCTGGAGCACGTTGTTGTCCTGCCAGCGCACGCCGCCGCCCACGAAGAAGCCCTTCAGCTTCGCGCCATCGAACGAGTAGCGCACGAAGGCGTTGGCCTTGTGCGGGCGGTTGTTGTACCCGATTTCGTTCAGGGCGAAGAGATTTTGGACGCCCGTCTCAATCTGCGCGATTTCGGTGCTGACCGGGATGTTGGCGGTGGTGAGGAGCGAAGTCGGGAAGCGGCCGTAGTAGGATTTCTGCTCGGCGAACCAGGGACCCCAGTCCTGCCCGAGGTTGCTGCGCTTGAGCTTGGTATAGGAGTAGGATGCGGTCATGGTCCAGTTCTTCGTCGGGTTGGCCTTCACCTCGAGCTCGTAGCCCTTGGTGGCGAGGTCGGACATGAAGTCGCCGAGGTAGCCGATCACCGATTTGCTGTCGGTCTCGGCCTGGGAGATGAGCCCGGCGTCGCGGTAGGCGGTGATGATGCGGCGATGGGCGGTGATGAACGCGTTGTCGCGCACGGTGGGATCGTTCTTCGACTCGGTGTTGAACGCGGTGGCGCGGGCAAAGAGGCGGCCGTCGAGGAAGTTGAAAATTGCGCCGTAGTCGCGGCCGCGACCCTCGGGCGGGACGGGCAGGGAGGCGTCGGGCAGCATGCGGCGGTTGGTCTGGGGGGCGCCGTTGTTGTTCGACTCGTTGTAGAACACGCTCACGCCCTTGACCACGCCGAGGACGGCGCCGGCGGTGTAGGTGTCGAAATCGTACTCGCGCTTGCTCGCCGGATTTTCCCCCAGCAACTCGTATTCGTACGCGATTCTGGCGCCGGAAGCGACGCGGGGGTCGGTGGGCGCGATGCGGGCGTTGCTGAACGGGGTGATCTCGACCTGGTCGCGCCGCAGGCCGCCGGTGAAGATGAGCCGGCCGCGGAGGAAGCGGCTCTGGGTGGCGAGCATGAGGCTGTCGATCTGGCGGATGGCGCCGTTGGCGTTGGAGTTGGTGATGAGGCGCGGCGTGTAGGTGGCGCCGCCGTAGACGACCGGGCGGGAATCGAAGCGCGATCCGGCGTAGTAGGTCTCCGGCTCGCCATAGGCGACGTAGTTGCGCCGGTAGAGGTGGTTCTGCCCGTTCTCCGGCGCGGTGGCGTTCATGATGGGCACGCCGGTGGCGGAGTTGACGAGGATCTGCGGGCCCTGCGTGGTGCGGTTGGTGTATTCGGAGCGCTCCGCCATGCCCGCGAGCCGGTGCTCGCCGGCGCGGCCCAGGTCGAGCCGCCACGAAGCGGTGCCGCGCAGCACCTCGTTCCATACGTCCTCAATATTGTGATACCAGATCTGCTCGACGTAGAGCTGGCCGGCGCGGGGGTTGGGGACGCGGGTGCCGGTGCCGTCGGGGTTGGGCAGGTGGAGATTGGGATCCCCGTACACTCCAAAGTCGCCCGACATCTGGTGCGAGAAGCCGGACCCGTGCTCCCGGTTGTAGGCGATTTCGACAAAGCCCTCGCGGCCGAGCCGCTGCTCGAGCTTGAAGAACTTGCGCTCAATCTCGTTGGTGCGGCGCGCCTCCGGGCCGTAGTAGTTGATATTGTAGGGTGTGTACGGCAGGCCGCTGGCCTGCGGCGTGGTGGGCAGCAACGTCTGGTAGGCGCCCGATTCCTTGCGCTGGGTCGGAATGCCGGTGAGCGCCCCGGTGGCGTCCATGCCCGCCTCGTAGCGGCCGGCGCTGCGGTAGACGACGGTGTTGGCATTGGTCGCGCGCGCCATCACCGGTCGGCCGTCATTGGAGACCCAGACGTTGCGGATGCCGACGCCCCGGGCGCCAAAATTGTTCTGCACCGTGCCCGTGCCGGCGCCGAAGGAGGTGTTGTCGATCGTGGGGCGGCCGCGTTCCCACCAGAACGACAGCGTGTCGATCCGGTTGTAGGGGCGCTCCGAGGGCGTCTGCAGGTCGCCGCGCTCGTAAAACGCGGTGAGCGTGGTGTCGCGGTACGGCTTGAAGCCCGCGACCACCGAGCCGCGCTGCGTCTGGCGCTCGGCATAGCGCTTCCAGGTGTCGCGCTCGTCGTGCAGCCCCATCACCCGCACGCCCAGCTTGTCCTTGATCGCAGTGACATTGACGTCGGCCTCGGCGCGATAGGCGCTCCACGAGCCGGCGACCAGGCTGACGTTCGCCGACGTGCGGCGCAAATCGGCGGCGCGCGTCTGGGCGTTGACGATGCCGCCGGCCGAGCCGAATCCGAAGAGGACGGAGTTGGGTCCGCTGGAAACATCGAAGCGCCCGGTGTTGTAGGAGTCGATCGGGAGGGTCGTGTCGAGGAAGTCGATGGTCTGCGAGGCGAAGAGGCCGCGGTTGTTGACGCGCACGCCGTTGAGCAGGGCGCCGTCCATGTAAAAGAAGCTCGGCGCGGTGGAGACGGCGTTGAAGTCGGCGTTGGCGTTGACGCCGTATTCGAGCACGTCGGCGAGGTTGGTGGCCCCGAGATCCTTCAGGAACTCCTCGGTGAAAACCGAGACGGAGGCCGGCGTCTCGGCGAGCTTCGTGTTCATGCGGCTGCCGGCGAGGGTGTTGCCCGCCTGGTAGCCGCGGTCGGTGTCGGAGGTGACGGTGAACGGGCTCAGCACGACGGTGTCGACCTGGGGTCCGGTTCCGGCACGCGGCGGAGTGACTGCCTGGGCGCGAATCAGTCCTGGGGTGGCCAGCCCGACCACCAACAGGAGTGAAACGAACCGGCGGATGGCGGAGGAGCTGGCCACGGGGGAAGAAACCATGGAGGCGACAGGTGGGCGCGAGGACGAGGGCATGGCGGGGCGGTTGGTTGGCTGGGTTTCGGCCACGGCCGGCGGGCGGAGCGGCACGAGGGACTGGGGAACGCGGGGGGGAGAAACGATCGGGCAGCGGGGACGGCGAGGAAACAGCCGCCCCGGCCGGATCGGAGCGCGGCCAGTCAGCCGGGCTCCGTCCGGTGTCTCAAGCCCATAATTAAGCTAATCAGAATATTGTTCCGCTAATCGGAACATTTCTCTTGCCGCCTCCCACCCCGGACGGTTTCTCAGACCAGCCGCCATGCCCAAGTCCCCCGGATCCTCCCGTCGGCTGAAACCGCCGCGCGCTCCGCGTTCGTCCACTGTCCAGTCGGTGGAAAAGGCGCTGCGCCTGCTGCAGACCCTCGATCGCCATGCCGCCTGGATCGGCGTGCGGGAGCTGGCGCGGCAGCTCGAGCTCTCGCCGCCGGCGACCCACAACCTGCTGAAGACCCTGCAGGCGGCGGGCTTCGTGGAGGCCAACCCGGCCTCGCGCCAGTACCGCCTCGGCCTCGCCGCCGTCCGCCTCGGGGCCGGCTCCGACCCCGAACAGCAGATGCGCCGCTTCGCGCGGCCCTACATCGAGACTCTGGCCGAGCAGTCCGATGAGACCATCGTGGTGCTGGCGTGGCAGCACGACCAGGCCGTCGTTGTCGACTGGATACAAGCGGGCCACACCCTTGCCGTCACGCACCATCACGGCGTCGTCGAGCACCCGATTGTGTTTGCCTCCGGCCGCGTGCTGCTCGCGCACCAGGATCGCGACACGCAGATCCGGCATCTGCGCGGCGAGGATTTCGCCCGGCTGGCGCCCAATGCCCCGCGCACCGCCGCGGAGGCGCTGGCGCTGCTGGAGCAGGTGGCGCGCGAGGGCGGCGCCGTCACCGAGAACGTGGGCAACAGCGGCGTGGTCGCGGTGGGGGCGCCGGTGTTTGATGCCACCGGGCGGATCCTGTTCGCCGTCGGCTGCAGCGCGCCGCTCACGCGCATCGATCCGCCGCGCCTCGCCCACCTGCGCGACCGCGTGCGGGAGATCGCCGCGGAGATGACCGCCCGGCTCCGCGCCCACCCGCCGGCGTGAACGGAGGGCGGCGCCGGGCGGCGTGCGCCTCGTCTTGGGCGCCCGGTCTGCGGCCGGCGCGGGCCCGCCCGACCGACCCGGCGCTCAAGGCGACTCGGAGCCGCCTGGGGACGTCCGACCGGCCCGGCCCGTGCGAACCACCCGCGATCCCAGCAGCACGATCAGCAGGACCATGCCCCACGCGCCGGCCCCGGAGTCCGGGATGGGCGACTCCGACACCGCGAAGTCGAGTTCATAGTTCGGCAGGAAGTTGGTGAGCTTGCCGTCGCGGATGACGGAGACGCCGTAGCCGCCGTCCCACCAGTTGTTGCCGCCCGGGTTCCCCTGGTTGGCATCGTGCACCCAGGAGATCCAGGGAATCCCGAGTATCGTGCCCGCACCAGTGACATTCACCCAGTGCCCGCTCGGCCCCCCCAGGGCCAGTTCGACGTCCTCGCCGTCGGCGATCTCCTTGCGAATCCACTCCACCAGGGAGAGCCCGCCCCGCTGCTGATCCCGCGAGGTCGCGGTGTGCGAGCCAACATACGTGTAGTCAAACGGCGTGAACCGGCCGCCCCAGTGCTTGATCACGAGTTTGTCGGCCAGCCCGTTCTCGGCGATGTACTCGAGCTTGCCGAACATGAAGTTCGTGTCCGTGACCGTGCCGCCGCGCTTGCGATCCATCGTCAGGTCGATCTGGCCCACCAGCGAATCCGGCGGATCGCCCTCGATGCCCGGCTTGTGCTCGTGGGGCACGTTGATCCCATAACGTTTTTCGAGCCACTGCAGGCTGTTGGCCAGCGAGGCCGGGCCACACTGGTTGTAATCCTGCTCCACCGACTCCCGGGTCGTCTCCCATAAGAACTCCGTGGCGCCGCCGATCAGCCACGGAACCAACGGCGTCACTGGCAGCGGCGGCACGGTCACCATCGGCCCCCCGCGGCCCTCGGCATTGTAATCGACCGACCCCACCGCGAAATCCGTGCCCGGCAGGGCGGAAAAGCTGGCGAACGGCGTGGCGGAAAAGTCCACCGCGACCGTCAGGGCACTCACCTCCTGACCATGCCCGACCCCAAGGTTGAACATCGTGCCCAGCCCGGGATGTCCGGACGAAGGATCCACCGGCAGATTCTGCACCACCCATCCCGCGCCGCTGGAGATGTTCACGAACCCCGTGGACAGTCCGGTCGCGGCGGAGAGCGCCGCGAAGTCAACCGCCACGAGACCATAGGCCGAGTCCGGCTGCGGCGCGCTGCTGAAGGTGAAGTTGACTTGGGACAGGGTTACGCCCTGCCCGGGGGCAACCGGGGTCGCGCCCATCCGAAGTGCGACCAGCAGTGCCGCCGCGAAGACCACGATCACAGGACTGCGTTCGGCTTTCATAATGATTAGGAATTTCACCCGTCGGAAAAAAAGGGGACGCCCCGACCCTCGCTCCCCGTTGCTTCACGGCCATGGCGGGAGCGGCCGGACCACGACCGCGGGCCTTGGACCCCGCGACGCCACTCGCGCCTCCGCGCGCCTCGCTCGAGCCGCATTCCGGCCCACACCCCAATGACCTACTGACTGGCCATGCCGATCACCTCGCTCGCCTGCTTCTTGCATTCGCCATGCCGAAAACCCGCGCCAGCGCCGCCTCCGGAGCAGGCCCGTTCAGCAGCAAATCGTATCGTCAGGAATTTCTTCCCGAAGGCGCGATACCGGGATGCGAACGCCCCGGGAAACTGTAAACGCGTCCGACGCTTTGTCGCTTTTCCTGTCAAAATGGGATCCCCGCGCCCGACCTCGCCCCCTGCAGCCTCGACTCCCCGGGCCGGCTGAGGTTGCGTGCTTCCTCGCACCTTATGCCCCCCTCTGCCCGCCCCACCGGACCTTCCGATGCGTCGCCCGCCAGGTCCACTCCGACACTTTCCACGCCGGTCTCTGCAGCCTCGCCGCGGAACACGTTTCCCTGCTCCGGCCTCGCGACCGCGCCACGCCGCGTTCCCGCAACCCAGGCCCGCGCGCGCCCTGACGGCTGGCTCGCGACACGGTTACCCCCTTCGTCCGCCTTCCGCCTCGGCCTCGGCGCCCTGACGCTCGGCCTCTCGCTGTCCGGCTGCCGCACCGGCACCGTCGACGCCGCCCGCCCCGCCGCGCCCGCCAGCGCCGCCACGCCAGCCGTCACGCCGCTACTCCCCGAGAAACTCGCCGCCCTCGACGCCGCGATCGGACGCGCCATCGCCGACCAGAAGATCCCGGGCGGCGTGCTCTGGATCGAGCGCGCCGGCGAGACCTACCGCCGGGCCTACGGCCAGCGCGCCCTCCTGCCCTCCCCGCTCCCCGCCACCGAGGACACAATCTACGACGCCGCTTCGCTCACCAAGGTCGTCGCCACCACCCCCGCGATCCTGCAGCTCGTCGAGCGCGGCCAACTCGAGCTCGACGCCCCCGTCGCCCGCTACCTGCCCGCCTTCGCCCAGCACGGCAAGGACCGCGTCACGATCCGCCACCTCCTCACCCACATGTCGGGCCTGCGCGCCGGCCTCCCGGCCACCCCGCCGTGGTCCGGCGTCGCCGCCGCCATCGAGCGCGCCTGCGCCGAGAAACTCCAGCACGCGCCCGACAGCAAGTTCCTCTACAGCGACATCAACTTCATCGTCCTCGGCGAACTCGTGCGGCTCGCCAGCGGCCGGACGCTCGACGTCTACACTCGCGACGAGCTCTTCCGCCCGCTCCGCATGCACGCCACCGGCTTTCTGCCGCCGCGCGACCAGCTCGACCGCATTGCGCCCACGGAGCTCGTCAACGGCACGATGATCCACGGAGTCGTCCACGATCCCACGGCGCGCCGCATGGGCGGGGTCGCCGGCCACGCCGGGCTGTTCCTCACCACCGCCGATCTCGCCCGCTTCTGCCGCATGCTGATCGGCGGCGGCGAACTCGAGGGCGCACGCGTGCTCCGCGCCGCATCGGTCGCCGAGATGACCCGGGTGCAGAACGACGGTTCGTTCCGGCGCGGCCTCGGGTGGGACATCGACACGAGTTACTCCGGACCGCGCGGCCGCTGGTTTCCCGCCGGCCGCTCCTACGGCCACACCGGCTGGACCGGCACCAGTGTCTGGATCGACCCCGCCGCGCGCGCCTTCGTCATCTTCTTCAGCAATCGCGTCCATCCCCACGGCAAGGGCGACGCGACTCCGATCCGCCGCGAAATCGGCACCCTCGCGGCCGAGGCCATGGGCCGCGATCGCGACGCCGTGCTCAACGGCATCGACGTGCTCGTGCGCGAGGACTTCGCCCGCCTGCGAGGACTGCGCGTCGGCCTGGTCACCAACCAGAGCGGCCGCGATCGCCAGGGGCGCCTCACGATCGATCTGCTCCACGCCGCCCCCGGCGTGCAGCTCGTCGCCCTCTTCGCCCCCGAACACGGCATCCGCGGCACGGCGGATGCGCGGGTGGGCGACACCGTCGACGACCGGACCAAGCTCCCGATCTACAGTCTGTACGGCGACCCGCCCCGGCGCACCGCGGGCATGTCCGCCGCCGACCTCGACCTGGCCGTGATCCGCTCCCGCGCCCCCAAGCCCGAACACCTGCGCGAACTCGATGCGCTGGTCGTGGACCTGCAGGATATCGGCGCGCGCTTCTACACCTATTCCGCCACCGTCGGCGCCGCCCTCGAAGCGGCCGCCGCCGCCGGCAAACGCATCCTCGTGCTCGATCGCGTCAACCCGATCACCGGCGCGCGCGTTGAGGGCCCGGTGATGACACGCCCGCCCAGCTTCATCGGCTTCCACCCCCTGCCGGTGAGCCATGGCCTGACCCTCGGCGAACTGGCCCGACTCTTCAACGCCGAGCGCCGCTTTGGGGCGAAACTCGAAATTGTCGCCTGCGAAAACTGGACGCGCGATCGCTGGTATGACGAGACCGGGCTGCCCTGGGTGAACCCCTCGCCGTCGATGCGCAGCCTCACCGCCGCCACCCTCTATCCCGGACTCTGTCTGCTCGAGGGCACGGTGATCTCGATGGGGCGCGGCACGGCGAAGCCGTTCGAACAGGTCGGCGCGCCGTTCGTTGACGGCGCGAAACTCGCCGCCGAGCTGAACGCCCGCGGCCTGCCCGGGGTGCGTTTCGAGCCGGTGCGATTCACCCCGACGATGGATTTTTATCCCGGACCGGCCGCTGCGCTGAAACACAGGGACCGCGAGTGCGGGGGCGTCCGCGTCATCCTCCTCGACCGCGAACGCTTCCGCGCCGTCGACGTCGGCATCGAACTCGCCCTCGCCCTGCGCCGCCTGTACCGGGACCAGTTCAACGTCGACGCCATGGCCCGTCTGCTGGGCGACGACGAGACCCTGCAGGCGATCAAGGCCGGCGAGACCCTCGCCCAGATCCGGGCGCGCTGGGCCGCCGGCCTCGCGCGCTTCGACGCCCGCCGTCGCGCCGCGCTGCTGTATCCCTAGCAGCCCGTCGGACTTGGAAAATCACGCTTGGAGCGATCCGCGTGTTTTTTT
>CAZDGC010000037.1:47802-53279 GCA_964504885.1 uncultured Opitutus sp. | reverse complement strand
AGCGTGCAGACGCACTGTACGATGTCGGGGAGAAAGCACTACCGGACACCCATGGGATCTTCCCCAAAGCCGTGGCTATGGCTCGGCCCAGCCGTTCGCAATTCGCGACCTGACCCCGTCGATTTGCCCCCGCGCCGATTGCGCTTCAGGCAAGAACGCGGAGTCGTTCTGCGGCACTCTCCACGGGGAAGAACTGCGAATAACGCAGTCCATCGTAACGATAATAGGCGATGGTCGATAGGGCCTCGCCGAGATGACGGCTTACGAGGCCCCGATCCGGACAGAGGGAAACAATCCAGGCGGCGAAGGCCGGTTCGCGCACGAACTGCGTCTCCTCCCGGCGGCGCGGGGAGAGGCGATTCTTGAAGGCGAGCTGCTCACGCGCGACCTCCTCCGCGTCCACAATTGAATTCTGCGGCCTCCAAAACTGGAGCAACTTGCGCCAGTCTCCCTCGAAACGGCTCTTGCCATTCAAGTCGAACCCGCGGCACTTCGGCAGAATGGTGGCGGCGAACTCCGCACTCGCGGCAAGTCCGGCCGCGAAGCGTGACCGCACGGCGGAATCCCCCTCCATCTCCCACAGTTCGCGCAGGCATGCCACGGAAACCGAGCCCGTCCACATGACCTGTTTCGGCCGTGAGGCGACACCGAGCGCGCAGGTCTCGAGTCGCGTGTGCGCTCCCGGCTTTCTTTCGCCCGTCTCGTGCAAAGCGCGCGTGTAGTGCCGCGCCCACTTCGCATCGCCGGTGAGCACGTGCATCGACTTCATCAGGAAAAGGAGCCGAGGAGCACCGTCCCAGCCGGACTCGGCAAAGGAACCGCGAAACCGGAAGGGTTCTGCGGCCGGCATCCGCCATCCGGTCTGCTCCAGTACGTTCGCGACCCCCTTCATCTTCGCCACGATGCGCGCGCGCAGCGCCGCATCCGCGAGCCCGCTGTTCACGTAGCGATAGAGACCGTAGAACCAGGGGCCCGTCTGGTCGTTGGATCCCATGGGGAACGTGGTCCTGCCGTCGGTGGCGAAGCCGCGGCCGACAAAGCCCTCGATCCCGTCGAAGTTCGCGAGGCGCAACAGGCCCTCGACGAGGCGGCGGGCCTTGGCGCGGTCGGCCTCGGCGCGGGTGCGCTGCGCGCGGAGGATCGCCGCATCGAGATACTGGCCATTGAACATCGCGCCGTTTTCGATCGGAGTCCACCAACCGAGGGCGTTGGGCTTGCCGGCGCGGCATTCCTCCGCCGTGGCGCGATCGTAACTTCCATCGAGCTCCGTGTAGTCGAGCAGGACGTCATGTTTATCGATCAGGCGGCGCCAGACCTCGCCGTGGGATTGCTCCGCGGCGGCGAAGGCGGCGTCGTGGGCCGGCACGGAGCGCAGGACGGTGGGGCAGGTCGCGGCCGCGGCGACGGCGGTGACGGAATTGCGGAGAAAATTGCGACGGGTGACAGGCATGGGAGCGGAAGTCGGATTCACGGCTCGTTAATGGGGCGAGGTCAGAACTTGACGGTCGTGGTGAGGGAAATCGTGCGCGGCCGGAGGTACTGCCAGCGGTAGTCGATCACGCCGTCGGATAGCGTCGGGATGAGGCGGTCATTGTCGAACAGGTTGGCGACGTTGAGCTGAAACCTCGTCGGTTGCGTCATCCCGAAGAGTTTTCGGCTGTAGCCCAGGTTAGCATCGATCAGCGTATGTGCACCCCGCCACGCCAGGGTCTGGGCGGCGTTTAGACCTGCGATTTGCGGTCCCCGAAACTTGACGCCAAGTCCGGCGGAGAGTCCGCGCAGCAGACCCTCCCTGAAGCTGTAGTGGGTGAACAGATTCACCGAGTGGCGGACATGCCCCAGTTGACCCTGCTGCGCGACCGCCTTGGCCTCGCCGAGGACCGCTTGAAGGAAAGCGGTCTGCTGGGCTACCGTCGCTCCGCTCTCGGTGTTGGCGGTGACGGGCACATTGGCGTTCGCACGAAAGAGGGCGAGGTTCTCCTCCAGGAATCGCGTCTGCCACGGCCACATATCGGACTGCGCGGAGAGCGAACGCTGCGCGTTGAGTTGAAGTCGCCAGTTCGGAGTGAGGTTGGCGGTGAGGTCCAACTCGGTGCCGCGTGAAACGAAATTAGTCACATCCTGCCCGCCAACTGTAGTAAACGGAATGCGCAGGGCGCTGTAGATGGCAGTGACCCCATTGTTGAAACGGGTGAGTGGAGCGAGATTCGAATTGGTTTCAGCCGTCTCGTAGTAGCCGAGGGTTCCAATGACCCGGCCGCCGAGCAGGTTGAACTTGAGCCCGATATCCTCGCCCTTCCCGAGCCGATTGCCTTGGGGCGTGTTGCGGGTCTGAAAGTCAACCCCCCAGGCAACCCCGCTCTGCGGCGTGAAGTTATCGGCGTTGTTGTAGTAGATGCCGAGCCAGGGCAGGAGATGAAACACCGCGCCGAAGGTGCGCGTGGTTCCGTCGCTCGAATTGGGCCTCGCCACGCGGGTGGATCCGATCACCACGCGGTTGGGGGCCAGCACCGGCGTGGAGCCGTAGGCGTCCTGCTGGTCGTGGCGCAAGCCGAGGGTGGTAATCAGTCGCCCCCGCCACCAGGAACTCT
This sequence comes from uncultured Opitutus sp., assembly GCA_964504885.1. Lineage (GTDB taxonomy): Bacteria > Verrucomicrobiota > Verrucomicrobiia > Opitutales > Opitutaceae > ER46. The sequence continues at coordinate 50,688 of CAZDGC010000037.1, read as the reverse complement.
GTGCAGCGACGAGGCGTGTGTCGATCCGAGTGAGATTGTTATTGGCGCCGCTGCGCAACAATCCGGAAACGACCCCGCCACTGTTGACGGGCGTAGTGAACGGGTTGCCGATATGGTTCGGGAGATTGAGCGGATTCGGTCCCGTGAAAGAGAGATAAGTGCGGTAGAAGATGCGGTTGTTGACATGGAGCGCATCGTCGGGGCGCAGGGGATTGCCAACATTGAGCATCATGTGCTGCTTGGTGTAGTTTTCGTCCTCGCGGCGCGAGAGCAGGACCGCGAGATGATGCCGCCCCACCCACCGGCCGGAGTCGAATTGATAGGATGCCGTCAGCCTGTAGTCGGTGTGCCAGACATTGGGCACCGAGTTCTGGACCATGGCGCCCTGGATGAAGTACTGGCCCGCATAGGGGTTTGGCCGGCCATCAGGAAGCACGGCGCTGGCGTCGGCGCGAAGCGTCAGTTCGTTCCAGTTCAGCGGTCGCGCCCAAATGTTACGGCGGTGCTGCACATTGGCCGCTGCCTCCACAAAGAAGTTTTGAAACAGCTCGTGTTCGACAAACGCGCCGACGGTATCGAAGTGGGAGTATGAACTGTTGCCCGTACCACTCGCCCAGACTTGGCGGGGCACGATCGAAAAGTCGCGGAGCACCCAGGTGTTGGTGATGGAGGTCACCGCCTCCGGCATCGCGGGCGCAGCCGTGATGCGGGTGTTATTGAGGCGCTCGATGCTGGCTGAATTGGTGACGAAGTAATTGTTGTGCGGAGACGTCGATGCCGTCGTTCCCGCAACGGCCCCGCCCCCGGGAGTCTGGGAGAGCGGGCGACCGGCCGCGATCCACGGCGTGACGCCGTCGAACACATTCCAGTTGAGCGGCTTGTTCTGATCGACCCGCATGCTTTCGGCATCGACCCGAACGACGGTCCGCAGAATGGGGCGCCAGGTGCCGGCAAATGCGACCGCACGACGCCGTTCGAATTCGTGGTCACGCCAGCCATCCTTGTCCTGCCAGAGCAGATTAACTCGCACCGCGAGCCGGTCGTGCAGCTTTTCGTTAAGGTCGAGTGTCACGCGGCGATCGTCGAAGCTGCCGACGCGCACCTGAAGGTCCCGTCTGCGATGGAAGAGGGCGCGCTTGGTATCGGTGTTGATGATCCCGCCGGGGCCCCCGATCCCGAAGATGACGGAATTGGGACCGCGCGCAAACGTCAGCCGCTCGGTGTTATAGGTGTCGGAGTTGTTAGCCCAGGCGAAATAGTTGCGGCCGAGCGAGGCGTTGTTTAGTCCGCGAATCTGGAACGTGAGGTCGCTGCTCTGTTGGGGATTGCCGGTCACCTCCGAAAGCGTGGTCGAGGTGTTGAGACCATACTCGTAAGCCTCCTTGACCGTCGTAACCCCGATGTCCTCCAGAAAGTCAGCCGTGAAAATCGACAGGGCGGCCGGCGTGTCCTTCAGTTGGGTGTTGAAGCGAGTGCCGGCGAGCGTGCTGGAAGCGACATAGCCAATGTCGCGAGAGGTGTTCACTTCGAAAGGCGAGAGCTGCACGACGTCCCCATTGGCCGATGCGGCCGCGGCGGGCGCCGGGGATTCTGAAAACACCACTAATGTCAGCCAGGTGGCGAGGAAGGCGAAGGGGTTGCGGAGAGACATGGATGGAGGGGGTTGAGATCGGGCGGAGTGAGATGCCTCCGTCGGCATCCTCGGATCGCGGCTGAGTCTGACGACGAACGCACCGGTGCCCCCATCCCGCTTCCCCTTCAGCGCGGTGCCGGCGAGCATCCGGTCGAGGGCTTCGCCAGGGGCAAAGCGGCCTGCGACCGGTTGCGTCACGACTCCGCGCACGTCGTCGAGCAGGTAAACCACTTGCGCGGCCGCCTGCTCGGCAAACGTCTCCAGCGAAACCTCCGCCGCGGCCGCCGGGAGGACGAAGTCGACCCGGCCCGCCTCCGCCCCGGAAAGGAGCAGCGGCAGGACGCCCAAGCAGAGGCTCAACCCGAGCGCCCGCGGGAGGCCCGTCGACCCGGCCCGCCGACGAAAAGGGGGAAACATGGATGAGAACAACCACCAACCGTGAAGCCGGCGGCACGGGGAAGACGCGGCACCCATCGAATCCCGCTATCGCGGCCTCACTTTTTTTTCCGCAGCACGATCGCGCCGTCGGCCGCCCGCTCCGCCTCGACGTCGAGCATCGCCGCCAGCAGCTTCGCGAAACCCTCGGCGTCGTCGGCGCGAAAGCGCCCGCCCAGCCGCACCGCCGCCAGCGTCGGATCCGCCAGCACCACGCGGTGCCCCGTGCGCCGCTCGAACTCCGCCGCGATCTCCGCCAGCGTCGCACCGCCCAGCCGCAGCAAATTCTCCTGCCACGCCAGCGCCCGCGCCATCTCCGTCGCATCGACCCGCGCGACCACAATCTCCGGCGCTGGCGCCTCCGGTCCCGGTGCCGCGAGCGTCACCACCGCCCGTTCCCCCGCGCCCAATTCCGCGAGCGGCACCGGCGCATCCTGCCCGCCTTGCCGCAAATCACCGACCACCGACGACCGATCTCCGTCCACCGACCACCGGCCTCCGTCCTCTGTCCTCTGGCCTCCGGCTTCCGTCGCCAACGCCACGCGCCCCTCCGTCACCAGCACCTCCGTGCGGTCCTCGACGCGGCTGACGTTGAACGCCGTCCCGATCGCGCGCACGCGCAGCGCTCCGGCGCCCACCACAAACGGCCGCGCCGGATCCTTCGTCACCGTGAAATGCGCCTCGCCGCGCGTCAGCTCCACCGCGCGCTCGACCGCGGTAAACCGCTCGACGATTTCGCTGCCGGCATTGAGCCGGACCTCGGTGCCGTCCGCCAGCGCCACCAACCGCGGTCCGGCCGCTTGCAAGGCGGCTGGGGT
>CAZDGC010000037.1:37848-47702 GCA_964504885.1 uncultured Opitutus sp. | reverse complement strand
CGGTCGAGCCGCGCCCAGGCGTCGCCCGTGCGCGCCATCGCGGCCCGGTGCCGGGGGTCGGCGGCGAGCCAGAGTTCGTACTCGATCGACTCGGCGGCCGAGAGCCCGCGATCACGCCGCACCGTCCAGCGCGCCGCCGCCTGGCGGAGTGCATCGTCGGCTCCGTTGTCGTTGCGGCGCGTCATGCGTGCGCGACCTCCCAAACGAGCTCCCGCGAAGCCGCGAGGGCGCGAAGCAGGAACGTATCCGCCGAAGCCGCTTTGCTCGGTGATGACACCGCTGGACCCGTAGCCGCGTTGGAGCGCAGCGACAACGTGGTCCGCCGCTCTGGCACGCTTTCGCTCCGCTCAAGCGCGGCTACGTCGGCGGCAAGGTTCGTCCCTCCTGCCGGGTACCGGCCGGCTTCGCGCCTTCGCGGCTTCGCGGGAGAAAGTGCCTGGATCATAGTCCTCATCCGTGCCTCATTTCGGCGGCAGGCCGTGCCGGGCGAAGAACGCCTCGCAGCGGTGCAACGCCTTGGTGAGCTGCGCCTCCACGGTGTGCTCGGCGATGCCGAGTTTTTTCGCGATTTCGCGGTGGGAGAGATTTTCGAATTTGCGCAGCACGAGGATTTCGCGGCAGCGCGGCGGAAGCTCCGCGATCGCGGCCGCCAGCAGGCCGGTTTCCTGCCGGCGGCTGACGGTCTCGGCCACGCCGGGCGCCTCGTCGAAGACGCGCGACCGATCGATTTCCGCTATCGGCACCGCGTTCGCCACCGCGCGGCGGCGAAAGAGATCGCGGGCGGCATTGCGGGCCGTGGCAAACAACAGCCCACGCGGCGACGCGATCGGCCCCGCCTCCCGCGCCCGCAGCAGGCGCGCATAGGTTTCCTGGATCAGATCATCGATGTCGGCTCCCCTCACAAGCCCGTGCAGGTAGGCGCGCAGGGCCGGTTCGTGCGGAGCCAGTTCGGCGGCGAACCAGGCCGCCGCGCTCGGGGGCGGCTCGGGCACGGGAGGTTCGCGCGAAGGGGTTTCCACGGGGGCGTGGTGTGAACCCATCCGCGCGCGCGATCAAGTCCGCGGTTCGGGGCTCACGCCCGTTCTTCCACGTCCCGGCGATCGGCCCCGCCTGCCCGAGCGGGCGATCGCCTGCGGCGATACGCCCGCGCCCCCCGCGCGGCGGCCAGCGGAGTGGCCGCCCTACCTCCGCCTGGTTTCACTCCTGTCCCTCCGCGCGCCCGCGGGTCCGGGCCGGCAGCCGGCGCGGCTCGATCGGGCCGCCGAGGCCCACATTGCCCAGCAAGGGCAGCTTCAGGGCCAGCCGCGCGGGATTCAGGCCGAAGGTCAGCCCGATCACGTTGAGCTCGATGCCTTCCTCCAGCCCCACCAGCACCCCGGCCAGACCGAAGAGATTGAACTGCGCGCCGGTGCCGCTCGGAGTCAGGTCCACGAGGCGGGCGCCGAGGTAATCCTTGCCGATGGCGATCGCCGGCAGATCCACGCGGAGCTCGGGCGCGGCGCGCAGCACCTCGGCGACAAAGGTGTTGGAATTCGGCCCGGGCCAGACGTGGTAGGAGGTCGCGAAGCGATAGGCGCCCACGGCGGACTGGATCCGCGTGATCGTGTCGTCGACGCCCGGTCCGCGCACATCGGCGAGCAGCCAGGGGCGGTTGCCGTACCAATACATGTCGGCGGCGCGCTGGCTGGAGCGCACGCCGTTGCCGGTGCGGCGCGCCTGGTAACCCATCACCTCGTGGACGGTGAAGTGTTCGGCGCCCGCGGGTTTGACGGCGATCCAGGTATGGACGCCGAAATACCCGCGCCAGCCGACCGCCCGCGCCGCGTAAACCTGCACCACTGCCTCGGGGGTTTGCGCCGGGTCCGGCGCCAGCCCGGCGGGCGCGCGGCTGGCGGTGCGCCAGTCCTGCGCCGCGGCGGACGCCGCCGCGGCGAGGGCGAGCGTCGCGAGCCGTAGGACAGCGCGAGCACAACGACGGGAGAAAAAGGCGCGCAACATCGCCGCGCACGATGCACAGGTTGGGCGGTTCGCCAAGTTTCCGACGGGCGATCGCGCGGGCCGTGCCGCCTGGGAGCGACTTCCGGCAGGCGGGCGAAGCTGCGCCCGCGCCCCGAGTGCTTGCGATCACCCGGATTTCCGGGCCTTGCCTTCGTTGCGCGCGAGGGCGTCGGCCGCCTCGATCGCGGCATGACCTGCCCTCCACTCACCGCCCCGATCCGCTCCGAAACACCCCGCTGGTCTTCGCCGCCCGGCGCGGCCTTTGTCACCGTTTTCGCCACCCGCCGCCGGCCCGGCCTGGCGACGGCGCATTTCAACGCCGAGTTCCATGCCGCCACGCACCTGCTGGCACTCGAACAACGCTGGCACGTGCGCACGGCCGTGGTGATGCCGTATCACGTGCACCTGCTGCTCACGGTGAGCCGCCCGCCGGAACTCGGCGGAGTCTTGGCGGAGTTCAAACACCGGCTCGCCCCATGCCTCCGGCGGAGCGGGCTCGATTGGGAGCGCGGCTTCCACCACCGGGCGTTGTTTCCCGGACAGGATGCGCTGCCAGCGTTCCTCTACATCTATCAAAACCCGTACCGCGCGCGGCTCCTCCGCGAGGACGAAAGCTGGCCAGGCTACTACTGCGCCGGGGAGGACTGGGCCTGGTTCGCCACGCTGGCCCACACCTCCTGTCACTTCCCGGGCTGGCTGCCACCGCTGCGGTGACCGGCTAACCAGGCGTCGAAAAGTCCATGCTACCCGGTCGATGGAGAACGCCGGTCCCTTGGCGCCGCAGATACGGTCGCGGCGGCGACAGCGCGCCGCCCTCCACGGATTGGCCACCGGCCAAGATCCGATGCTTGCCGCGTCCGACACCGCAGTCAGCCTCGCGTCCCATGGATTGCCGCCCGGGCTGCGGCGCTTGCTGCATCGCGCCCTCAATCTCCTCTCCGATTCCCGGCCTGCCGCACGGCAAGCCGGCCGGAATCCCGTGCGTGCAGCTCCTCCCCGATTACCGCTGCGCGATCTTCGGACGGCCGGAGCGGCCGGCGGTGTGCGTGAGTCTCCGCCCCACGGATACCATGTGCGGCTTGGACCGCGACGCCGCCTTGGCCCACCTCGCTGCGCTCGATTGGGCGACCCGGCCGGGCGCTTGAGCAGGGAGTGCGCGCCGGGCAGTTGCTTCGTGAGTTGCTCGAGCCCGGCGAGATTGGCGCGCAGCGCGACCTCGGCATCGGTGTCCATCCGATGGTTGAGCAGGCCGACCGGCCCTCGCCAGCCGCTCTCCTGGATGATCCGCAGCAGGCCGAGTTCGCGGTCCCCTTCGCCCAGATAGAGAATTTTCCGTCCTGTCCTGTCGCCGCCGGCAACCATGCCGTTGAGGTTCACGGCAATCGTGTGGGCCTGGATGCGCCGCCACAACTCCGGGAAGCGGTCGAGGTGATCGTGTCCGTGGTGGAAATTGTAGACCAGGCCAACGTTGGTGAAGCCCTCCGCCCGCAGCCGCGCCAGGATCGCGAGCTGGTTTTCCGGTTCGCCGAACCAGCCGCCGTGGTTGTAGAGCCCCACCGGGCAGCCCAGCCGCGCGGCGATCTCCAGCACCGGCCGGAGTTTCGCCGCCTCCTCGGCGACGCGGGCTTCCTGCCCGGCAGGATCCTTCAGCGGCGCCGCGCCGCCCATCGTCCAGAGCTGCGGTCGGATGCCGTGGCGGGAAATGACTTCGACGATGCGTTGCGCGGCGGCGTCACTGCGGTTGGGGAACCACCACGCCAGGATCTCGATTCCCCGCCGCTGCATCTCGATCACCTCGGCGTCAAAGTGCGGCACATGTTCCGCCCGCCAGTCGTAGGCCAGCCGCCGGATTTGCAGCCGCTCCAGCATCGCGGCGCGGGCGGCGGCGTCGCGCCTGGCCGTATCGAATGGCACGATACACCAGGCGGCCAGGTTGTCGCGGGACCAGAGCTCCGGCGCCGGCGCCGGCGCAGGCGCCGCGGCGCAGGCGGCGCCGAGGGCGAGAACCACCGGGAGCAGGGCGCGGTGGACGCCGAGGAACGGAGAGGGGAAGGAGAGGCGGCGCATGACGCCGAGCGTGGCGGTTGGCGCGCGCGGTGCGATGCGGAAAACCGGGCGCGGGGGGAGCGCGGGCGTACCGCCCCCGGCGTTCGCGCCTCCCGGCGCCGCCCACGCGGCGCTCCCGGGTGCCTCCCGCGTGCGACCAAGCAGGCCACGCAGCCCGCCGACGCACCCGGTGGCCCGCTTGATCGCACGCGGGATCGTCGATGGTGGCGGAACGCCCGCGGCGGAGTGGCGGTTGACAGGTAACCGCCGGGTTACGAAAACCGCCCCGTTCCCATGAGACTCCCGCCCCTTCTGGCGCTCGCCGGCGCTGGTTTCGCCTCCGTCGTGCCCGCCGCCGAGACGCCCCCTCACCGCCATACCTACGCCCAGGCCTACGGCGCGACCAGGAGCGCCACCGACATCGACCCGGCCCGCGATCTGCCCCGCTATCCGCCGGTGGAGCCGAAGGACGCCGTCGCCACCTGGAAGGTAAAACCCGGCTTCCGGATTGAGTTGGTGACGCACGAGCCGCAGGTGCGCGATCCGATCGCCCTCAGTTTCGACGAGAACGGGCGCATGTTCGTGTGCGAAATGATCGATTACTCCGAAGAGCGCGACCGCACGCCGCACCTGGGGCGCGTCTCGCTGCTGGAGGATCGCGACGGCGACGGTTTTTACGAGACCAGCACGGTCTTCGCCGACAACCTGCCCTGGCCGACCGGCCTCATCTGGGCGAACGGCGGGCTCTTCGTCGGCGCCACACCCGACCTCTGGCGCTTCGAAGATCGAGACGGCGACGGCCGCGCCGAAGTGCGCGAGAAGGTCTTCACCGGCTTCGGCACCGGGCTGGCCCGGCTCAACGTGCAGGGCATGCTGAACAGCCTGATGTGGGGACAGGACAACCGCATCCACCTGCAGAGCGGCCCCGGCAACCGCGGCAAGATCAAGTGCCTCAAGCGGCCCGACCTGCCGGAGGAGGAGCTCGGCGCGCGCAACTTCTGGTTTGATCCGCGCACCTACGAGTTCGGATCTTCCTCCGGTGGGGCGCAGTACGGGATGAGCTTCGACAACTACGGCCGCATGTTCGGCTGCTCGAACTCCGACCATCTCCAGTTCTGGGTCTACGACGGCCGGTACTCCGCGCGGAACCCGTTCTATGCGATGCCCAACCCGCGTCAGAGCATCGCGGCCGACGGTGGTGCAGCCGAAGTGTACCGCATCAGTCCCGACGAACCGTGGCGCATCATCCGCACGCGCTGGCGCATCGGGGGCGTGGTCCGCGGAGTCGTCGAGGGCGGCGGCCGAGTGAGCGGCTACTTCACCGGCGCCTCCGGCACGATGATCTTCCGGGGCGATGCCTACGGCGACGACTTCGTGAACAACGCCTTCGCGGGCGACTCCGGCGGCCAGCTTGTGCATCGCAAGATCCTCCACCCGGACGGCGCGAGCCTCGTCGGCCGCCGGCCCGCCGACGAAACAGACTACGAGTTCGCCGCCAGCCGCGACACCTGGGTGCGCGTCGTCAACTTTGCCAATGCCCCCGACGGCACGCTGCACATCTGCGACATGTACCGCGAAGTGATCGAACATCCGTGGAGCATCCCCGAGGAGATCAAACGCCACCTCGATCTCAACCGCGGCAACGATCGCGGCCGCATCTTTCGGATTGTGCCCGACCGCCCCGACTGGAAACGCCGCGCCCGCCCCGCCCTCGGCCGCGCCCCGACCGCCGAGCTGGTCGCCACCCTCGCGCACCCCAACGGCTGGCACCGCGACACCGCGTCCCGCCTGCTCTACGAACGGCAGGACCGCGCCGCCGCGCCCCTGCTCGCCGGACTCGTGCGCGAATCGCCCTCCCCGCTCGCCCGCCATCACGCGCTCGGCGCACTCGATGGCCTGGGAGCGCTCGACGCGGCCACCGTGGGCGCCGCCCTCGCCGACACCGACGCCCACGTGCGCGAGCGGGCGATTGTGATGGCGGAACGCCTCATCGGGCGCGGCCAGGAAACGCCCCCGCTCGTGGAAAGGCTCGCCGCGCTCGCCACCGATCGCGAGCCCCGCGTACGGATGCAGCTCGCCTTGACCGCCGGCAACGCGTCCGCACTCGCCGCCACCAGCGCACGCCTCGCCGTTCAGGATCACGCCGACAAGTGGATCTCGGCCGCCCTGCTCGGCAGCCCACCGGCCGTAGTCAACGACACGATCTTCCCGGTTTTCGCGCGGGATGCCGCACTCGCGCGACAGGCGGCGCCCTTTGTCGCCCGGCTGGTGGAAATCCGCGCCGCCGCCAAGCCGGCTGACGGCCACGCGGCGCTGATTGAGTTTCTCGCCCAGCCCGGCACCAGCCCCCTCTGGCTGCGTGCGTTCGGCGATGGGCTGCGCCGCGCCGGCCTGACGATCGGACGGGCGGATACCGGGCGGAGACTCGACGCCGTCTTCACGCAGGCGGCAGCCACTGCTGCTGACGGGCGGGCCGTCGCGGCCGATCGGCTTGCGGCGATCGAGCTGCTCGGCGTGGCGTCCCTCGCCCAATCGCAGGCCGCGCTCACCGCGTGCCTGGCCGCGGGCCAACCGGAGGACGTGCAGGCGGCGGCCGTGCGCGCACTGGCCGCGCACGCGGTACCGGCGGTGACGCAGGCGCTCCTCTCCCACTGGGACTACGCCCCGAAGGCAAAGACCGCCGCGCTCGGCGCGCTGCTCGGCCGCGAGGAGCGCACGCGCGCCCTGCTCGATGCCATCGCGGCCGGCAGAGTGGCGGCGGCCGACCTGAGCGCATCGCAGGTGGAAAGCCTGGCGCGCCACAAGAATGCCGCCCTGCAAACCCGCGCCCGGCAGGTGCTCGCCCGCGTGATCCCCCCGTCGCGCGCCGAGGTCGCGGCGAAGTTCCAACCGGCGATCACGCTCAAGGGCGACGCGTCGCGCGGCCGCACCCAGTACCAGGGCCGGTGCCTGGTGTGCCACCAGGCCGGCGGAGAGGGCCTCGAGCTCGGCCCTGACCTCGTCACCACCAAGAGCCGGGGTCGCGACTCGCTGCTCGCGGCGATCCTGGATCCGCACAAGGAGGTGGCGCCCCAGTACATCGCTTACGAGATCAACACCAAGGACGGCAACGCCTACCTCGGCATGATCACGCGCGATGACGCCACCAGCCTCTCACTCCGAATCATGGGCGGAGCCGAGGTCACGCTGCCACGGTCAAACATCAAGGGCACAAGTTCTTCCGGCAAGAGCCTCATGCCCGAAGGCCTCGAAGCCGGCATGAGCGTGCAGGACATGGCCGATCTCCTCACCTTCATCGAGGAGCTGAAATAACCGGACCTCCGACGAAGCCCTTGCAGAGGGGGAGACGCCCCGGCTGCCGGCACAGTTCAGTTGGTTGCAGCCGGGAAAAAAACCTAGCCAACGCGACCGGAAAGTTGCCTCCTTGCGGTTCGCGGCGAGCCGGTCGGTCGCCGAAGAACGAACCTCTCCCTCATTTTTTCCCATGAAGCTCCACTCCTTCAGCCTCCTCAGCCTCGCGGCGAGCCTGCTCGGCGCCGCTCTCGCCGCCGCCGCCCAGCCGGCCGCCCCAGGCGCCGCCGAGGCGGCAAAGAGCCAAAAACTGGTGCGCGTTTCGACGCTCAACACGATCGAGGCCAACCGCGAATTTCAGGCCAACGTGCAACTGGTGCACGCCCAGCGGCAGGCGGTGGTCGAACTCAGCGCCGCGCTGGAAAAGGAAACCGATGCCGCCAAAAAGAAGGAACTGAAATCCCAATTCGATACCGTCCTGGCCAAGCTCAACGAGAACAACAACAAGATGCGGCAAACCTATGGTTTTTCCCTCGATCGGAACTACACCGTCGTGATCGAAAGGGCCCACGTGTACATGTTCGTGTCCGAGGAAGAGGCCGCGCGGGTGGAAAAGGCGGAGGCCGAGGCGGCAAAGAAGGCGAAAAAATAAGCAAGGGCCGGCACCCTTCAGGGCGCCGGCCCGGTGGCACGCGGATCACCTGACCGCGTCCGCCACTACGGAATGATGACCTCGACGCTCTTCTGGTTGATCGGATCCACGGACCAGATCCGCGCCGACCCCTTGGTCATCACGTAGGCTTTTACCGTGCCGGTGCCAGCCCGGACGCTGGGCGTGGCCATCCGGGTACGGATGTAGACCAGCCACTCCGTGTTATACGGCCCGGCGACCTGGCTGCTGGCGGTGTCGCCAATCCAGATCTGGAGCTGATTGCGCCCGAAGCACTCGCTGGCCGCCTTGAGGGTGTAGTAATACTTGCCGGTGTTCGACATGATCGTCGGCACCGCGGCCACCGTGGGCGGCGGATGGAGCGGCTCGGCCGATGCCTGATTCGACTGGCAGATCTCGTCCCCGTTGGCCGCGGCCGGGCGGACGACGTAGTGATACACCAGATTCAGGATGCCGGGGTGATCGACGAATTCGCGCGGGGCCGTCGCCAGCACGCTGCCGACCAGCATGTAGGGCCCGCCGCTGATGGTGCTGCGGTAGACGTTGTAGTGATGCATACCCGGATAGTCGGTCCAGGTGAGCTTGACGTCCTTGAGGAGCGGCTCGGCACTCAGCGTCACGCAGAGGCAAGGCTCGGCCGGTACGATCACCTGCCCGAAGGCAATGCTGGTGAGGTCGGGCGAACCGCTGCTCGGGAAGGAGACGCTGGTCGTGTCCGTGACCTTCAGCCGGATCAGGTAACTCCCCGGGCCGGCCGCGGTGAAGTAGGCAGTGACGTCCGGGGTCGGTCCGGTGATGTCGAAGACCCCGTCGTTATTCAGATCCCACTCGTACTTCTGAATGGTGTCGCCCGGATTGGGAGGCTCACTCCGCCCCTCGTCGGGGTTGACGGAGTTGCGCCCGTCGAGGAACCATGGCTTGGCCTCCGCGCAGAAGACATAGGGGCCATTCGCGTCGGCCGTGGGCGCCAGCGGCGGGATCGTGACCAGCACCGAGACACTGGTCACCACCACCTTGGGCGGAACGTTGTTGTCGGTCACGCGCAGCGTGATCGGGTAGGTGCCCAGCGACGGGAAGCTGGTCGTGACGAAGGGGCCGGAGGCATCGAAGATGCCATCTGAGTTCAGATCCCATTCCCACAACACGATGCTCTTGCTGGCGTCCTGATGATAGGAGTCGCTGCCGTCGAGCGTGATGACCTGCCCCGCGACAGCCGGATTCGGCACGGCCTTGGCCACCGCCACGGGCACGCCGCTCTCGAAGAGCGTTTTGTGCAGCATCATGATCGCCCAGGCGGTCTCGAAGCGATACTGGTTGCTTTCATAATTGTGGCCATACCAGTAGCCGGCAGCGTTCTGGTCGTTGACCAACGTCCGCGCCACGCCATCGGTCTGCGCTCCCTGGCTGACCTCCGCCGCATACCAGTCGATCGGCGCGACGCCCGTCGTTTTGGACTGCAGCAGCACAATCGGATCGGGATCAAGAACGCCATCGCCATTCACGTCGCGCTGATGGAGCAACATCGACTTCACGAAGGAGAACAGTCCGTAGTAATAATCCTTGATGTTACCGCCCGCTCCGGAGCCGGTGTGGAAACGATCGCGCAGGAAAGTCTCCGCCCAGTCCCAACTCGGCCACTCGCCGCCCGCTGTCATCATCCCCCGACCGACGCCGTCCAGCAGCAACTGCACCATGCCGGACGGAGTCGTGGCATAAGGACCCCAGGTGAAGTTGGTGCTGCTGGTGTACCCAAACGCGCCCTTGTAGGATCCGCTGGCCGCCTGGCTGTACCTGAGCCAGTTGATATTGGCGGTCTTCACCCAAGCGGGAAGGGTGCAGCCCCACGAAC
>CAZDGC010000037.1:0-37838 GCA_964504885.1 uncultured Opitutus sp. | reverse complement strand
CCATTGGCAGGCCGAATTATCGGGAAAATCGTTCGTGTTGTACCGCCAGCCGCCATAATTGAGATCGTCGTACTGGGCATAGGCGTGATCGTCGACCATGTCCTGTACAATGTCCCGGTAGGTGCGGCCCCGGATGCCGGGATTCGCACCAGACGGAAGCAGCCCGGTCGTGGTGACGGCGTTCGGCGTGCCCGTCGCGACGATCACGTCGATGAACATCCCGCCCTGATAGTACGGATACGATTGATTCACCCAGACACCGTAGCCGTTGCCGTTGGAGTCAGGGTTGCGCGAGCCGGGTTCCTGGAGGCCGATCGTCCGGGTGGTCAGGAATTCGAAGACCCGGCGCAGGCCCCGCTGCACCGTCTCGGTGTAGGGATTCGATGGATCGCTCGTCTCCAGGTGCCCGTTGACCAGAAACGCGTTCAGATTCGCGGCGGTCAGGCCGTAGTAGCCCAGCGTCGTGTAGGTGTCGCCGCTGGTCCAGTCGCCAAAGTCCACCGCGCCCGACGTGAACCTTCGTTGTGACTTGTGCAGGTACCAGAGTCCCTCGTCGATCGCGACGTTCACTTCGACGTCGAGGGTCTTGTCCTGAAGTACAACGTAATACGCCTTGTTGCCGGTTTCGCCGGTGGTCGTGTTGTTCACGGTCAGACGGGCGGTGAACACGGTGCCGGGGGCACCGGTGTAGGCGTGCGACGCCTCAATGGCGTATTTGTTCGTGACGGTGCCGGTGGCCACCGCCGAGCCATCGCCGAAGTCCCAGAACCAGGTCAGGTTCGATCCCTGCTGGTCGCAGGTGCCCTTCAGGCGGATGGACTTGCCGGACCACGTGGTGTGGGGGATCAGCGGATTGCTGGCCACCCACGGAACGGTCTTGACGACCGGATTGGCCGCGAACGCCGCGGCCGCCGCAAAACTCAGGGCACACCCCGTTTGCCAGAGGCGGCCCGCTCGTAGGTACGATTTCATGATAGTATCGCTGAGGCGCGAACGCCCCGGGATTGGTTGGTTGCTGTGTCTTCCGTTGGGGAAAGCAGGAGTAAGCCGGGAAAGAACCGGCGAAAGGCGGAGCTTCGCCGGGCGTTCAGCGCCGGCGAAGCTCGGGTGGGAACTGCGTCAGGTCAGCGCGACCACGCGCGCCGGAGCGAAGCGAGGGCGAGAGCCGCGAAGCCCAGCAGCACGGCGGTGGCGCCGCCGTCGGGCACGCCGGGGACGCCATCGATGCCAAACTGGCCGATGGCGAAGCCGCCGGCGTCATCCGCATTGTCGCCCGTGATGGTCACGGAGATGGACTCGATCGGGAACAGCGGTTCCGTGGTGTAGAAGCCGAATCCCTTGGCGCCCGAATCACCCTCGATCATCACGTTGTCGAAGGAAGTGGACCCCAATGAGTTGGCGGCGCTGATAGTGAACAGGAACTCATCAAAGACGTTTGGCTGCACATACAGGTAAAAGGCCAAAGTCTCGGCCGGCAGAAGCAACTGGACGGTCTTGGTCATCCAAATCTCGGTATCGAGGTGCAGCACCTTGCCCGTATACCCATTGCTCCAAGTAAGCCAGCCACCTCCCACTTGATAGACATCAAGCAGCGAGTCGAGAGTGACCGTGCGGCTCCCGAACGCGAACGAATCGACCATGTCGTATTCTTCTCCCGCGTAGAAGGCGCCGGTCATCGTGTAGGTGCCGAGCACGCCGGGAGGTCCCCCGGCCCCGAATTCCACTCCGGTGATAAAGCCCGCGGCGTTCGGCAGGACCGCGGCGCTGGTGACGAATGCGAGTAGAGCAACCCAACGCTTGGTATTCATAGTGAGGAAGCTAAGGATTTGCAGTTCCACACCTCCGCCCTGTCGTCGGTGGATCTCCGGGCCGGGTTGTAGCCAAGGTCGCCGGCGAAACGGGAGCCGGCGGTCTCTCTTGCAGCTCTGCCCCGTAGAAGGTCCACCTGCTACGGGACGTTGGTTATTAACCTCTACACTGCCGCATAAGACGGACCAGCGAGCCTCACTCGCCTGTAGGGCACTTACTCCTAGCCACTTGCATCAGAAATTACTTAAGGTTTCCTAATTGTCAGTCCCCCTCAACTCTAAGAAATGTAAGAAAATCCGAAGCTTTCGATCTCAACGCGCTCGCCGACTATTAGATCCTGCTGAGGAGTCGAAGCTTGCGCTCTTGGGGTGAAACACCCAATCGGCGTCGGTTTTTCTTACAAATCGCCAAAGAGCGGGTCGGAAAAGTCCACGCTGCCCGGTCGATGGAGAGCGCTGATCCCGCGGTGCCGCAGGTCCGTTCGCGGCGGCGACCGAGCGCCGACCTCCACTGATTGGACACCGTTTAAGAGACCCGCAGTTCAGGGTCGTCAACGGGCGAAGGCACAACCACCACACCTCGGGAGTGGGAGGGTTGCGGGCCTGGAAGTCTCGGAGTTCGATGCGACTGCGGCGCGCCGCCTACTGGCAGGCTTCGCAGACTTCTCCGCGCCGCATCGCCTCGATGCTGCAGGCCTTGCGCTCCTCCTCAGAATACTGCCGTGTCCCGCTGGTTCCGGCCCCGGTGTCGCCGGTGGCGCCCACCCCGGCGCCGATCGCTCCGGCCGCAATGCCGCGCACCTCCTTCTTCGCCGCGACCGTTGCCTTCTCGATGTTCGAGGCGCCGAGGCTGCGCAGGTAGTAGGTGGTCTTGAGGCCGGCATGCCAGGCCTGGCGGTACATGTGGCTCAGGGTCTTCAGATCGGGCGTCTTGATCCAGAGGTTCACGGACTGGGCCTGGTCGATCCACTTCTGGCGCCGGGCGGCGGCCTCGATGATCCACTTGTGGTCGATGTCGAAGGCGGTGAGGTACTTTTCCTTCAAGTCGGCCGGGATGCGTTCGATGTCCTTCAACTCGCCGTCGTAGTACTTCAAGTTGTCGATCATGTCCTGATCCCAGAGCCCGCGAGCCTTGAGATCCTTCACGAGGAAGGGATTCAGCACGATGAATTCACCCGAGAGGTTCGATTTCACGAACAGGTTCTTGTAGGTCGGCTCGATGCAGGGCGAGGTGGCCGTGATGTTCGAGATGGTGGCAGTCGGCGCGATGGCGAGGCAGTTGGAATTGCGCATCCCCTGCCGCGCGATCTTCTCCCGCAACGGCGTCCAGTCCATCCGGCCGCCCCGCGGCACCTCCACCGGGACGCCGCGCTCCTTTTCGAGCAGATCCAGCGTGTCCTGGGGCAGCAGGCCGCGGTCCCATTTTGATCCCTGGTAGCTCGAGTAGGTGCCGCGCTCGGCCGCGAGGTCCGAGCTGGCCTCGTAGGCGTAGTAGGCCACCGCCTCCATCGCCTCGTCGTTGAACTCCACCGCCTCGGGCGAGGCGAAGGCGTGGCCGCGCAGGTAAAGGGCATGAGCCAGCCCCATCACCCCGAGTCCGATCGGGCGGTGCCGCAGGTTGGAGGTCTTCGCCGCGGCCGTCGGGTAGAAGTTGATGTCGATGACGTTGTCGAGCGCCCGCACCGCCATGCGGATGGTCTCGCGCAGCCTGGGGTGATCGAGCGAACCGTCGGGCTTGAGGTGGGTCTCGAGAATCACGGAGCCGAGGTTGCAGACCGCAGTCTCGTCGTTGCTCGTGTTGAGCGTGATCTCGGTGCAGAGGTTCGACGAGTGAATCACGCCGGCGTGGTCCTGCGGGGAGCGGAGATTGCAGGCATCCTTGAACGTGATCCACGGGTGGCCGGTCTCGAAGAGCATCGAGAGCATCTTTTTCCACAGCTCGAGAGCCTCGATCTTCTGCCCGTGGATCACACCCTCCTCGGCCAGGCGCTCGTATTCGAGGTACCGCTTTTCGAAGGCGGCCCCGTAGAGCTCGTGCAGATCGCGCACCTGGTTGGAGCGGAAGAGCGTCCAGTGCTGGCGGGCCTCCATGCGCTTCATGAACAAATCGGGAATCCAGTTCGCCGTGTTCATGTCGTGCGTGCGGCGGCGGTCGTCGCCGGTGTTCTTGCGCAGCTCGAGGAACTCGAAGATGTCGTTGTGCCAGGTTTCCAGATACGCACAGCCGGAGCCCTTGCGCTTGCCGCCCTGGTTGACGGCCACGAGCTGGTCGTTGTGCAGCTTGAGGAACGGGATCACGCCCTGCGATTCGCCGTTGGTGCCGGCGATGTAGGCGCCCGTGCCGCGCACCGCGGTCCAGCTCCCGCCGAGGCCGCCCGCCCACTTGGCCAGGAAGGCGTTGTCGGCGATGCCGCGCAGCATGATGCTCTCGAGCGAGTCGTCGACGTAGTACAGGTAGCACGACGACAGTTGCGAGTGCAGCGTGCCCGAGTTGAACAGCGTCGGCGTGCTGCTGCAGAAACGGCGGCTCTTGTAGAGTTCGTAGAGCCCGGTCACGCGCGCCTCGCGGTCGCCCTGCTCGTCCAGCATCAGCCCCATCGCCACCCGCAGCCAGAAGAACTGCGGCGTCTCGATGCGCCGGGAGGGTTTCCGCGTCTTGTCGATGATCAGGTAGCGATCGTACAGCGTCTGGATGCCGAGGAAGTCGAACTCAAGGTCGGAGGAGGGATCGAGAACCGCGGCGAGGCGGCCGAGATCGTAGTCCAGCAGGCGCGGGTTGAGTCGCTGGATGGCAACCCCGTGCTCGAGGTACTTGCGAAACGCCCGCTGGTGCGCCGCCTTGAGCGCGCCGATCCCGTCGCGCTCGATGTCCCAGCCGAGCACCTCCTCGTAGAGGTAGGTGAGCTGGATGCGCCCGGCAAACCGCGCGAAGTCGGCGTCCCGCTCGATCAGCGTCTTCGAGTTGAGAATAATCGTCGCGTCGAGGTCCTTCTCGGCGATCTGGTCGTAGACGGAGCGACGCAGCTCCGCCTCGATCTCGTCGTTGGAGAGGCAAAGGTCGAGGCCGATGCGGGCGAACTCGATCCGCTTCCGCAGATCCGCGCCGTCCCAGAAGATGTTCGTGCCATCCGCCTGCTTGACGACGATCATCGAAGCCTGGCCGGCCGCCGGGGCACTCTCGAACGGCGCCGCGGATTCCGCATGCGGGTCGAGTCCCATGTCGCGCGCCGCGGCACGCTGGGCGCGGAACAGGATGTAGGCCTCGGCCACCTTGAAGTGCCCCGCCTTCATCAACTCCTCCTGCACGATGTCCTGAATCTCCTCGATGTGGATGAACGACTGCTTGGAGGAATGGACGCGCTCCGACACCGCCCGCGTGATCGCCACCGCCGGCGCGGAGTCCCGCTGCAGCGACAGGAAGGTTTTCCGCACCGCGATCTCCACCTTGTGTTCGCTCCACGGCACGACCTGGTTGTTGCGGCGGATCACGCGCAGCGAGGAGGTCGCGGCGGCATCGCGATCCACGGCGATCTTCCGCGCGCGATTGAGCAGCAGACTCTTGGCGACAAAGTAGGCGTGGTGCTCGACCAGGGTTTTTTCGATCAGCTCGTAGAGAGCGTCGAGCGTCAGACGCAGCGGCGACTGCCGGCGCGACAGCGCGGTGAGATCGCCGGCGATTTCGCGGCAGATCTTCGCCACCCAGGCGCGGTTCGCCTCGGTGAAGATCTCCTTCTCGCCCCGGGCAAGATGCACGTTGGTGAGCGCCTTGCCCAGCGTGTCGGCCACCTCGGTCAGCACGAAACGCTCCTCCCCGTGCGGGCAGATCAACACCACCTCGGGGACCGGGATGGTTTCGGCGGCGACGGCCTCGCGCCAGGCGAAGTGTGGTTTCTGCTCGAGGGGGGTCTGGACGGTGCGCTTCAGCGCGAGATCATGGGCAAGGGAACGGTGACTCATGGCGGGACGGTAGAACGGAAACGTGGAGGAAGCGGGAGATGGGAAAACGAAAACGGTGGACCCGCAGGTCGCCGGCAGAGCCGGAGGCAGCGGGGGACAAACGGTGGAACAACGGCGGCCGTGGAAACCGCGGGGGAGGACGAAACGCGAAGCGGGGTGAAGGAGGACTAAGTGAAAAAACGGGGCGGGCGGGCCGCGCCCACGGCGGCCACGATCCGGCCAGGCTCAGAGTTCGTCGTCGTGCGCGACGTTGAGCGAGGAGGCTTTCTGGTATTCGGTGACGCGACCCTCGAAGAAATTCTGCTCCTTCTTGATGTCCATCATCTCGGCCAGCCAGGGCAGCGGATTCCGCACGCCGGGCGACAACGGCGCCAGGCCGCAGCTCTCCAGCCGGCGGTCGGCGATGTAGTCGATGTAGGTCAGGAAATCCTCCGCCGCGAGGCCGATGGAGTTCACGGGCAGGCAATCGCGGATGAACTCCTTCTCCAGCGCCACCGCCTCGCGCATCAGGTCGCGCAGCTCCTCCTTGAATTCCGCGGTCCAGATCTCGCGGTTTTCGTCGACCAGATCCATGAAGAGGTTGCGGAACACCTCGATGTGGTTCGACTCGTCGCGCAGGGTGTAGCGGAACATCTGGCCGATGCCGGGAAACTTGTTCTGCCGATAGAGCGACAGCACCATGCCGAACAGCCCGTAGAACTGGGTGCCCTCCATGCACTGGCCGAAGATGAAGATGTTTTTCGCCAGCAACCGCTTGTTCTCGGGCCGGGTGAGGTCCAGATCGCGGCGCAGCGCGCGCGAGGTTTTGGTGACAAACTCGTTTTTGCGCAGGATGGTCGGAATGTCCTCGAACATCGCCTCGCACTCGTGCGGGTTGATCTGCAGCGAGGCGATCATGTAGAGCAGGGAGTCGGCGTGGATGTTCTCCTCGTGGGCGTGGCGGCCCAGCACCAGCTTGAGCTCGGGCGCGGTGACGAGCTCGCGCACCACGTGCTGGATGTTGTCGCCCACGATGCCCTCGGCGGCCGAAAAGTACCCGATGCCCATGCGGATGATCCAACGCTCAACGTCGGAGACCGTCTTCTCATCCCGCCACTGCTCGATGTCCTTGCCCATCGGGATGTCCTCCGGCTCCCAGTGATTGGCCTTCATCTTGCGGTAGAGATCATACGCCCACTGGTACTTCAGCGGCAGCAGATTGAAGGTCATCGTCTCGCGGCCATTGATCACCTTCTTGGCGGCAAAGGCCGCCTCGGCCTTGGCCTGATCGAGGACAAACACCTTGGCACCGATTTGAAACGACTTTTGCATGGCTCCGGACGTGAATTGGGCAGCGGATGACTGGGAAAAGGAAGGGAAAGACCGGGCTTTTCGGGAAGGAGCGGCCCGGAGGCGAAACAAAGTTGTTGGGAGTTATTGACGCATTGCTGACCACAACCGGCTGTGGTCCCTCTCCGCGCCGACCACTACCGATGGGGCTCGGATTTTCCGTCGTCAATGAGTTTGTCGGCGCGAAACCGTCAAATTTCCCCGAAATTTTTCTTGCGGTGGCGGTGCGCCTTTTTCTGCGACCCGGGCCGCCCGGACGGGCGCGTGCCACCCACCGCCACCGAAGCAAGGGGCTGGGTCCGCGCGGCCTTCGACGAAACCCTCCGCCGGCGGCCCGACTCCGCGGATACGCGCCGCCGCCACGGGCGCTTCCGGCAGGTGACGCGGCGCGGATCGCTGCGCGCGCGGAGGAGATCGGAAAAAAAACGGCCCGGGCGTCGGGCCCGGGCCGTGGAGGAAAGAGCGGGAGGGGGCGGCGGCGCTCAGAACGTGAGCTTCGCGCCGAACTGCACCCGCCAGCGCGACATGCCGTTGTCGATGTTGAACCCGACCGGGGTCGACGTAAACGTCGGCCGGATACGCCCATCGGGGCCGTAGGCGGTCGCGTTGGTCAGGGTACGCGTGCGGTACACCCCGTTGGAGAGGAACGGCGCGATCTCGGTGTAGCCAAACATCTTCTTGCTCAGGAAGGAGCCGAAGTTGATGAAGTCGAAGAAGAGCTGCAGGCGGGCCGGACCGGCAATGGGAATTTCCTGGATGAACTTGAGATCAAGGCGGTTCATCCACGGCTCCACCCAGGCATTCTTCGGAGCGATGCCACCGGCGTATCCTGCCAGTTCGCTTGAGGCCACGTAGGCGAGGAAAGCGTCGCGCTGCGCGGCCGGCATCTGCGAGAAGTCGAACCGCGGATCGTTGATCCCGCTGGGCACCGCGACCCGGTCGTTGAAAGTGACGCCGTCGCCGTTGAGATCACCGCCGAAGACCCAACTGTAGGGATTGCCGGTGCGGCCCTCGTAATAAAGCGACGCCGTGGTGCGGTAGCGCTTCACGAACTCGAACTGGCGGGTGAGGGCGAACTGCACGCGATCACGAATCTCGAAGTCGGCCGTCCCTTTCTCCGCTGTGTTCTGGTTGAAGGTGGCGTTGCGGAACCACTGGCCACCGGCGGTCGTCTGGCCGATCGACTGGGCTTCGGTGGCCTGGCCGCGCGTGTAGGTGACATCGAAGCCCCACTTGTTCTTTACCGGGCGCGACCATTGCAGCGAGAAGTACGTGGAGTCGCCCACGTCGGTGTTGCTCACCCGGATCATCGCGGTGTAGCCGGGGAAGCGGGCGTTGGCCAGGGTACTGGGATTGCCCGCAAAACGCTGGCGGCCATCGGCACCGCGGGTGGTCGGACGGAGATTCTCGTTGGTCACGAAGAGCGCCTGATCGACCTTGCTGTGGATCATCTCGAGCGTCAGCACGGAATCGAAGAGGCCGACTTTGTAGTCGATCGCGAAGTTGCCGCGCCACGACTGGGGTAACTCGACGCCATCATCCACCCAATTGACTTCGCGCCGCAGCGCCGGATTGTCGCGGCCGGTGCCGATCGGGTTGGCAGGATCAAAGTTGTTCCGCAGGTAAGCCGTCATCGTGTTCGGCAGTTCACCCTGCGACGAGAAGAGCGTGAAGCCACCCACGCCCGGGTTGTTCCAGGAGTTCGAAAAGATCACCCACGGTGCCCGGCCGAAAAAGTGCCCCACACCGCCGCGCACCTGCAGACGGCGATCGTCGTCCACCGACCAGTTGAAACCAATCCGGGGCGAGAGGCTGCTCGTACCGTCGGGCGTGCCATCATTGCGGAAACCGGTGGCGGTCGCGAATGCCTGGTTCAGGGGCGGCTTCACGCCGGCCTCGGCGAACTCATAGCGCAGACCGCCGACCAGCGAAAGCCGGTTGCTCACGTCCCACCTCGCCTGCGCAAAGAGGCCGTTGGTGGCAAACTCGGACACGTCCGCCACGTTGCGCACGTTCGGGTCGTAGACGTTGCGCTCGATCACGGCGTTGCTGTCGGCGAGAAAATCGGCGAATGACCGGTAAGACACCTTGCCGAACGAGCCCTGTCGGAAGAGATTGTAAAAGTCCGACTGCTCCCGCTCGTAGCCGGCGGTGAACACAAAGTTCTTCCAGAAATAGTCTCCGGTGACGGTCATCTGCTCGCTTTCCACCTGGATGACATTCCCATGACGGAACTGCTCGGTGCCGGCGGTGTATGCGCCGTTGGTGATCGACGCGCCGTTGCGCCGGTCAGTGCCGGCGACGCCGGTGATGAGAATCTGCGGCGCCACGGTGTTCAACGGTGTCAGTTGATCCTGCTTGGTCTTGGAATAGCGCAGCTCCGTCTTGAACGACGGCGTCCACTGGCTGTTGAACTGGCCGGCGATCGTCTTTTCCTCGCGCGTCTGGGCATAGAAATGACCATCCGGCGCCGCGAGGATGCCGCCCGACACGCCGTTCAAATTGAGACTCGTGCCGGCGAAGTTGCCGAACTGCGGCACCTCACCCTCCGTCGTCGTATAGCGCAGTGAAAGCCGGTGGTTCGCGTTGATGTTCCAATCCAGCTTGGCATTGATCTTCTCGTCCTTGGAGGTGTTAGCCGTCTGTCCGGTGACAGCGCTGCCCCAGTTGATTGTCCGGCCCGCCGCCTGGGAAATCTGCTGCAGCCGCTGGAGAATCTGGGACTCCTGCGTCGCCGAAAAGACCGGATCGCGACCGGCAATCGTGCTTTCAAAGTCCTCATAGGAGACGAAGAAAAAGACGCGGTCCTTGAGAATGGGCCCACCCAGGGTGGCGCCAAAAGTCTGGCGCTCCAGCCGCGGGGTGAAAGTGCGACCGCTGACCACCCTCTCCCGCTCGTTCGGACCCTGGATCTTAATTCCGAACAGCTCGTCGCCGCGGAAGTAGCTGTAGACCGAGCCGCGGAAGCGATTGGTGCCGGACTTGGTCACGGCGTTGATCGACGCGCCGGTGAAGCCGGACTGACGGACGTCGTACGGCGAAATCTGCACGGTGAGCTGCTCAATCGTGTCGAGCGACAACGGATTGAAGAACGACGCGAGTCCGGTGCCGTTCAGCCCGAACTGGTCGTTGATGCGCGAGCCGTCGATCTGGATCGAATTGTAGCGGTTGTTCTGGCCCACCGCGGTGATCTGCGATTCCTCGCGATCGCCGAAGGTTTCGCGCAGGGTCACCAGCGGCGACGAGCTGATCATGTCGGCAAGCGAGCGTTCTGAAGTCGGCTTCAGGCCCAGCCGCTCATCCGAAAGATTGATCCCTGCCCCCTTGGCCGAACCATCGAGGTCGGAACGCGACGCCGTGGCGATGAAGCGCTCCATCACCACCACCTCCGACTTCAGCGTGATCGTCACCTCGATGTCGGCACCGAGCTGGGTGAAGAGGTCGCTTGCCGTCGCCGGTCCGTATCCGGAGGCACTGGACGAAAGCGTGAACGGCCCGCCGACGGGGAGTCCCCGAAAGTTGTAGCGACCCAACTCGCTCGAAATCGCGGTGAAGGTCGCGTTCGTCGGCGTGTAAACCGCCGTTACCGTGGCCCCCGCCACCGGTTTGCCCGCGGTGTCACGCACGACTCCGGAAATGCCCGCAGTGGTCAACTGCGCCAGGGCGGTCGGGAGGAAAACCCCGAGCGCCAGCGAAAACAAAAAAGCCCAGAGGCTTCGGACGTACAGTTTTTGCATGGTATTTGGTGAAGGAAGCTTCGAACGACGCGAACAAGGCGCGAAACACACGCCGCAAGGGAGGGAGAGTCAAGCGCGTCGAACACCCGCACCAAGCCGGCCGCCCAAGTGTCACCGAATTGGCACAGACGCCGGTCCGGCCCCCGAAAAGTGCTCGCTACTCCGCCCCCCCATGATTCTTGGACACTGTGCCTCCCACTCCCAACCCGGTTCTCGTTCCGACCCCTTCCGGGCGGGTGTTTGCGGCGGTCGGGCTTGGCCTGGTGGCCCTCGCCTTCGCGCTGTATGCGAACGCCCTGCCGGCGCCGCCCGTGTTCGACGATCCAGCCACGCTGGCTCACGCCCGACGACTTGCCGACTCACCCGGCCTCGCCCTCCTTCTTTCCCGGGAAGCGGATACCGGGGAAACCACCAGCGGGCGCCCCTTCCTGACCCTGATCTTTGCCCTCAATCATGCCCTCGGGGGCGGACGACCCGCCGCCTTCCGGGCCGTTAACATCGCGCTCCACGCACTCGCCGCCTTCGTTCTCTTCGCCGCTCTGCAACGTGTGCTGGTCCGGCCGCGGTTCGCTGCCGCCACCCGGCGCGCCGCCCTGCCGCTTGCCGCCGCCATCGCCGGACTCTGGCTTGTTCATCCCCTGCAGACCCAATCTGTCACCTACCTCTCCCAACGGGCGGAGTCGCAGGCGGGCCTCCTACTTCTCATGGCCGTCTCGTGCTTTCTCTGCGCCGCCGAGTCCGCCCGCCCGGTGCGCTGGCTGGCCGCCTCGGTCCTGGCAGCCGGACTCGGCGCCGCGACCAAGGAAACCGCCGTCGTCGCGCCCGTCCTGGTTCTGCTTCTCGACCGCACCATCGTTGCCGGGAGCTTCGCGGCCGCCTGGCGCAGCCGTGGCCGCTACTACCTTGTCCTGACCGCCGTCACCTGGACGGTTGCGGCCGCCCTTGCCCTCGCCAGCCAGGGTCGTGGAGGCACGGCCGGCTTCGATGCCGGCGTTGGCGTACGGGATTATCTTTTCACCCAAGCCGGCGCTGTGATCACGTACCTTGGGCTCGCGATCTGGCCAGCCGATCTCACGTTCGATTACGGCACGCCCTTGACCACCCGCTTCGCCGAGGCGCTGCCGGCCCTCGGATTGGTCGCAGTGCTGGGCCTGGTCAGCGTACGGAGTTGCTGGCGCGGTTCCGCCCTGGGACTGATGGGCGTGGTCTTTTTTCTCCTCCTCGCGCCGAGTTCGAGCGTCGTGCCCGTCGCCTCCCAGACCATGGCCGAACATCGGATGTACCTGCCCCTGGCGGCGCCGCTGGCGGCGGGAATCCTGGCCCTGCACTCCGCGCTCGGGCCCCGGGCTTACCTCGTGATCGCCGGGGTGGGTATCGCCCTGGCCGGCCTTACTGGCGCCCGAAATTTGACCTACCGTTCCGAACCGGCGCTTTGGGCCGACACCACCCGAAAGGCTCCGGACAACGCGCGCGCCTGGCACAACCTCGGGCTCGCCGAACTCCGTGCCGGGCACGCTTCCATCGCCGAGCAACACCTCAGTCGCTCCGCGACGCTGAACCCCGGCGTCGCCGACACCCACTACAACCTCGGAATCTCCCGGGCCCGCCAGGGGCGGACCGCCGCCGCCCTCGCAGCCTACGAACGGGCGGTGGCGCTCCGCCCCGCACACGCCGCCGCCTGGACCAATCTGGGCGGCGCACTGCTCACTCTCGGCCGGACCCACGACGCGCGGCAGGCCCTCGACCGGGCGCTGCAGCTTCAACCCGACCGTGCCGAGGCGCATGCCAACCTCGCCGACCTCCTGCTGCAACTGGGTGAACCCGCAGCCGCGCACCATCACGCCCTCACCGCCCTGCGCCTGGATGGCGGGCAGATGGAGGCGCACCTTCATGCCGGCAACGCCTGCGCCGCCCTCGGTCGCCTTGCGGAGGCCCGCGGGCACTTTGAAGGCGCGGTGCGGCTGCGGCCGGACGACTCCCGGGCCCGCAACAATCTCGCCAACGCGCTGCTCGAACTGGACCGTCCCGAGGAGGCGATCACCCACTACCGCAAGGCCGTCGAGCTCGCCCCGGCGTTCTTCGATCCCCGGCGCAACCTCGCACTGCTGTTGCTGCACCTCGGGCGCCCCACGGAGGCACTGCCCCACCTCGAAGTTCTGCTGCAGTTGCAACCCGAAAACCCGGAAATCGCCCGCGCCCTGGGCGCGGCGCGCGCCGCCGCACCTCGCTGAGATGGAGCGCAACCCGCTGCTCGACCGGGCCGCGGCGCGGAGGTTTCTCCGCCTCGTGCACGGCTTGGACCGCCCGCACGGGACGGTGGCCGCCGCCCTGGCCCATCACGGTTACGTGCAGATCGACCCAATCAACGTCTGCGGGCGCATGCACGACCTGATCCTGCGGCCGCGCGTCGCCGGCTACCGGGAGGGCGACCTGATGCGTCACCTGCACGGCCGCGACTCCCCCCCGCCGGCCCCCGCGCGCCCGGCGTTCGAACATCACCTGCCGGACACCGGCATCCTGGCGGCGCTCCCGCTCGCAGCCTGGCCCCACCTGCAGGCCGCCATGCGCGCCCGCACCCGCCGGACCAGCGCCTGGTCGGGCCGGCTCACGCCCCGCGAACGCGACCTCGCCCCGCATCTGCTCGACGCCATCGGCGAACGCGGCCCGCTCAGCTCCGCCGATTTCGACGACGATCGCCGCGCCCACCGGTCGGTCTGGGGCGCAGCCTCCCTCGCAAAATCCACCCTGCAGAAGCTGTTTTTCCACGGCCGCCTCCTGATCGCCGCCCGCGATGGCAACCGCCGCCGCTACGACCTGCCGCCCCGCGTCCTGCCACCGGAAACCCTGGCCGCCGCCGAGCCGGCCCCCGCCGCCACCGCCCGCTGGCTCGCCCTCCAAAAACTCCGCCAGCGCCGGCTCACTCCGCTCAAGCGCGCTGAATTCGGCCTGGTTGAAGATTTGGTCGCACCCGTCCGCGTCGAGGCCTGCCCGCCACTGTACTGTCTGCGCTCCGACCTTCCGCTGCTCGCCGCCGCCGCAGAGGATCCTCCCCTCCCCGCTGCCGAGGCCGACCACCCGCCCCGCCTGCTCGCCCCGCTCGATCCCCTGATCTACGATCGTCGCGTGACCGCGGCCCTGTGGGAGTTTGACTACACCTGGGAGGTCTACACGCCGCCCGCGCGCCGGGTGCGCGGCTACTACGCCCTGCCCGTGCTGGCCGGTCATCGGCTCGCCGGGCACGTCGAACCAAAGGCCGACCGCGCCGCCGGCCGGCTCCGCCTCCTCTCGCGGCGCGTCGCCCGCGGGGTCCGCGTCGCGCCCGCGCTGCGGGAACTCGCCGCCTGGCTCGGCCTGCGCAGGTAGGAGAATTCGCTGCGTTGCGCGGCGTCGCGGTCCCACTTTTTCGTGGGCAACCACGCCGCCGACCGTCCATCGTCCGCCCCCCGTGCCCGCCCTCGCCCACCTGCTCAAGTCCACCTTCGGCTACGCGTCCTTTCGCCCCCTGCAGCGCGAAATCTGCGAGGCGACGCTGGCGGGGCGCGATGTCTTCGCCCTCCTCCCCACCGGCGGCGGCAAATCCCTCTGCTTCCAGCTCCCCGCCCTCGCCCGCCCCGGCCTCACCGTCGTCGTCTCACCCCTCATCGCGCTGATGAAGGACCAGGTCGACGCCCTCCAGGCCAGCGGCGTCGCCGCCACCTTCCTCAACTCCACCCTCGACGGCGACGAGGCCCGCGCCCGGCTCCGCGGCCTCCACCGCGGCGAATACAAGCTGCTCTACGCCGCACCCGAACGCCTCCTCCTCGAAGGCTGGGCCGAAAACCTGCGGCAGTGGAACGTCAGCGCCCTCGCCATCGACGAGGCCCATTGCGTCTCGGAATGGGGCCACGACTTCCGCCCCGAATACCGCCAGCTCGCGAAACTGCGCGAACTGCTCCCCGACGCGCCGGTGATGGCCCTCACCGCCACCGCCACCGAGCGCGTCCGCCGCGACATCATCACCCACCTGCGCCTGCGCGAGCCCGAGGTGTTTGTCGCCAGTTTCAACCGTCCCAACCTCACCTACCGCGTCGTCGCCAAGGACCAGCCCCTGAAGCAGATCATCAACTTCATCCGCAAACGCGAGGGCGAGAGCGGCATCATCTACTGCGCCAGCCGCGCCGCGGCGGAACGCGCGGCCGAGAGCCTGGCCGGGCGCGGCTTCGCGGCGCAGCCGTATCACGCCGGCCTGGACGCCGCCACCCGCGCCCGCCACCAGGAGGCGTTCCTGCGCGACGACACCCGCATCATCTGCGCCACGATCGCCTTCGGCATGGGCATCAACAAGCCCAACGTCCGCTGGGTCATCCATCACGACCTGCCGAAGAACCTCGAAAGCTACTACCAGGAGACCGGCCGCGCCGGCCGCGACGGCCTGCCGGGCGACTGCCTGCTGCTCTTCAGCCCGGGCGACATCGCCAAGCAGACCCACTTCCTCGACGAAATCACCGACGAACAGGAGCGGCAGATCGCCCGGGCCCAGCTCCGGCGCATCGTCCACTATGCTGAAAGCGCCGGCTGCCGCCGCGCCGAGCTGCTGGAGCACTTTGGCGAACGGTTCCCCTCCGACAACTGCGGCGCCTGCGACAACTGCCTCGAGCCGCGCGAAACCTATGACGGCACCCTCGTGGCCCAGAAGTTCCTCTCCTGTGTCTATCGCATCGCCCAGCACAGCCGCTTCAGCGTCGGCGTGAACCATCTCGCCGAGGTGCTGACCGGCGCCGACACGGAAAAGATCCGCCGCTGGGGCCACGACCGCCTCTCGACCTACGGCATCGGCCGCGAACTCAACCGCCACCAATGGGCCGCCGTCGCCCGCGAGCTGATGCGCCTCGGCCACGTCGCCGTCGCGGAGGGGGAGTTCGCCACCCTCGAACTCACCGCCACCGGCCGCGAGGTGCTGCGCTCCCGCGCGCCCATCCTGCTGACCAAGCCGATGGAGCTCCCGCAGAGCCGGAAGGCCCCCGCCCGCCGCGCCGGCGAAATCGCCTGCGACGAAATCCTCTTCACCCGCCTCCGCGCCCTGCGCAAGGAACTCGCCGACGAACGCCGCGTCCCCGCCTACATCATCTTCGGCGACACCACGCTGCGCGCGATGGCGCGCCACTACCCCGCCAGCGTCGACGAACTGGACGGCATCCCGGGCCTCGGCGAAAAGAAGCGCGCCGAGTTCGGCGCCC
The DNA here is from genome assembly GCA_964504885.1 of uncultured Opitutus sp. GTDB lineage: Bacteria > Verrucomicrobiota > Verrucomicrobiia > Opitutales > Opitutaceae > ER46. The sequence continues at coordinate 21,791 of CAZDGC010000037.1, read as the reverse complement.
TCTTCGCCGCGGAAATCGCCGACTACCTGCGCACCAACTCGCGGATCGCCTTCGACTGAATCGAGACGGCAGGCGAGCCACCCTTCGGCGGCGCCACGATCGATCCACTTTGTACCGGGTCGCGACGATTTCATCGTTCACGTTCCTCGTCCTCTTTCTCGTTCTCCAGACGAGAACGAAGAACGAGTACGAGTACGAGGAACGATCCAACCCGTGTCAGCTTGGGTTGCGGTCTCGAACCGCGTCGGGATGAATGCCGGCGGACGAAACGCCGTCTCACCGCCCCAGGTGCTGCCGGAAAAACTCCGCGGTGCGCCGCATCACGTCGCCAAACCACTGCTCGCCGTTCCAGAAGGCGTGCGGAGCGCCGGGGATGCGCACCAGATCGGCCGTGACGCCGTGCTGCCGGAGTTGCTGGAGCAGCAGTTCCGACTGCGCATAAGGCACGGTGCGGTCGGCGTCGCTGTGCAGCAGCAGTGTCGGGGCGGTGTCGCGGGAAACATGAGTGACCGGGGAGATCAGGGCGGCAAGTGGGGGATCGACGCCGCTGCGGGTGGCAAAGGAACGCATCTCCGCCGGGGTCGCCATGGCCACGGCGGCCTGGATGCGGCTGGAGACCCCGGGGTGGCCGCCGTCACCCTCAAGTTCCGCGACCTGATGGCTGGTGGCGAGCATGGCCGTCAGATGGCCGCCGGCGGAGCCGCCGGTGGCGCCGATGCGGTCCGGGTCGAGGCCAAAACGCGCCGCATTCGCGCGCACCCAGCGGACGGCGGCCTTGCAGTCGACGATCGGCGCGGGAAAGGAAACCTCCGGGAGCAGCCGATAACCGATGCACGCGGCGGCGAAGCCCTGGTCGGCGAGATACGCCGCCTGGGCGGCGAAGCGCGTCTTGTCGCCGCTGCGCCAGCCGCCGCCATGGATGACGACGATGCAGGGAATCCGCTCCGACCGGGGTTGTCGCGGCAGATAAAGGTCGAGCTTCACCTCGCGGGCACCATACCGGGCGTAAACCAGGTCGCGCTCCACCTTGACCGAGGCCGGCAGCGCCCGCCGCAGCGGGGCGCCCTCCGGGTTGCCGCCCTTGCCAGGCCGGGCTTTCCCGCCCGGGTCGGCGGCGGTGCACAGCGGGAGCGGGACGGCCAGGGCGAGTGCGATCAGCCAGCAGGGGCGGACGCGGCGGGACAGGGGGAGGCGGCGCATGAGCGGGCAGGACGCACGGTCCCGCCGACGGTTTCGCGCGGCGCGACCCAGCGCCGCAAGTGAGCCCCGGGAGCGCGAACCTTGGCGGAGTCTCGTCTGCCGCCGGCAGATGCCCCCGTTTTCTCAGCTCGACGGGGTTAGGCCTCGCTTTGCGGCGGGGAGGTGTCAGGATGACTGCGGTTTCTCCGGACCCCATGAGCACCCCAGCTGACAAGGCGGTGTTTCTGAGCTACGCCTCCCAGGATGCCGAGACCGCCCGGAAAGTTGCCGAGTCGCTGCAGGCGTTTGGCATTGAGGTGTGGTTCGATCGCTCGGAATTGCGCGGTGGGGACACCTGGGACCAGAAGATCCGCCGGCAAATCCGGGAGTGTGCACTATTCGTTCCGGTGATCTCCGCCCAGACACAGCGGCGCCTGGAGGGCTACTTCCGGCGAGAATGGAAACTCGCGGTCGATCGCACCCACGACATGGCGGATTCCCAGCCCTTTCTCCTCCCCGTCGTGATCGACGCAATCGGCGAGGTGGAGGCGAATGTGCCGGACAAGTTTCGCGAGGTGCAATGGGTGCGCCTGCCGGACCGCCTGCCAACTCCCGAGTTCGTGCTGCAAGTGACGCGCCTGCTCGAGCGGGCGGAACACCGGTGCGAGTCCCGCGGGACCAACCCATCGCGGCCCAGCTCATCGACGCCGCGACGGGTTACCAGGTGTGGTCGCGCAGTTTCACGCGCGGCCGGAAGGACATCTTTGTCGTGCAGGATGAAATTGCCCGCGAGATCGCGGGCAGCCTGCAACTGACGCTCACGGAGTCGACCCGCGGCAACCGTACGGTACATCCCGAGGCTCACCGTTTGGTGCTGGAGGGACGACATCTTTGGAATCTGCGTGACGAACAGGGTTTCGCCCGCGCCGAGGCGGCGTTTGCCGACGCGCTCAAGCTCGACCCGCAGTTCGCCGAGGCGCATGCCGGCATGGCCGAGGTGTGCGTGATTCGTGCCAACTACCGGCAGTTCGATGGGGCCGGCGACACGGCGGAGGATCTGCGGCGCGCCCGTGCCGCCGCGCTGCGCGCGATCGACCTGGATCCGTTGCTGGCCGAGGCCCAGGCGGCACTCGGATTCGCCCTGATGCTGGAGGGTGATCTGGTCGGGTCGGAGCGCCGCTATCGCCAGGGGCTCGCCCTCAATCCGAACTCCGCGACCATCCAGTGCTGGGCGGCGCTGCTGTTTGCGTCGCGCGGCAAACTGGATGAAGCGCTGTCGGCTTATGCGCGCGCCAGCGCCCTCGACCCACTGTGGTTTGTCAATCTTCACCGGCAATCGTGGCATCTGCTGCGCGCGCAGCGTTATGCCGAAGCCTGGCGCGTGCACGAGCAGGCCGCAGCGCTGAGCCGCGGGCTGCATCCTCCGCATGAAGCGCTGCGGGCGCAGATTCTTTTCGCCCTGGATCGAAAGGCGGAAGCGGTAGCGGCCGCGCGAGTGATCCTGGAAAATCCGGATCGGGAGCCGCGCTGGCAGGCGGACAGCGAGGCACTGTGGGTTCTGGTTCAATGCGGTCGGAGCCCGGAGGCGGAGCAGCACGCGGCGGAACTTCTGAAGCGGTGGCCTGCTGAAAGCTACAATCGTGGCTTTGTGCTCGCAGCGCTGGGTCGGTTCGAGGAGGCCCTGCCGCACCTTGCGCGAACCCTGGTCACGCCAGGACGCGGCTTCTTCTGGGATCCGCTCTGGGATCGCTGGCGCGACGACCCGCGCTTTCACCGCTTGCTCGCGCGATTGGGCCGCACCGAAGACTACACCGTGGCGCGGGCGACGCTGGCACGCCTGCGGGCGGAAGTTTCCCCGGCGGCGCGTTGATCTTTACCGGGGAGTCGATCATGGTCTCCCGCGGTTCGTCGGCCCCCTCCGGGTTTCAGCGGACCGCCTCCCACCGCACACTCCGAAAAACTGAAAGGACTCCTCGATGGAAACGCATTTTCCCACCATGGAAGAATCGCAGAGCCGGGTCGCCCGCGAACGCGTGATGGCCGACCTCCGGGCCCTCGCCGACGATGCTGAGTTCCTGCTGCGCGCCACGGCCGACGACGCCGGCGACAAGGCCCGCGAGGCGCGCGCGCGGGTGACCGTCGCGCTGGAAAAGGCGAAGGCGACCTACGCCGAGTTGCAGGAGCAGAGCATCGCGTCGGCCAAGGCGGCGATGCGCACGGCCGACGAAACCATCCGTTCCCATCCCTACCAGTCGATCGGGGTCGCGTTCGGCGTGGGCCTGCTGCTCGGCGTGCTGCTGCGGCGGAAATAGGCGCATGGCGGAAAGCGCCCAGTCGGCCGGCGGAGTGAGGGCGTCGATCCGCCGGGTCGGCAGCTCGCTGCTCGGGCTGCTCGGCAACCGCGTCGAGCTGCTGGCGGTGGAGTGGCAGGAGGAGAAACTCCGGGCGTTGCGCCTGCTGGCGTGGCTGGCGGCGGCCCTGTTCTTTCTGGCCGCGGGCGGCCTGGTGGCGCTCGGCGCGCTCGCCCTCTTCCTCTGGCGCCAGGCCGGTTACCTCGGCCTCGGCGGACTGGCGCTGGCGGCGCTGGCCACCGGCGCCGTGCTCTGGTGGCGACTGCGCCGGGATCTCGCCTCCGGACCGGCGCCATTCGCCGACACCGTGGCCGAGCTGAGAAAAGACGCCGCCAGCCTGCGCTCCCGCGAATGAACCCGCTCGCCGAACGCAAACGCCAGTTGCTGGCCGAAGCGGAACTGCACCGCGCAGTCCTGCGCCTTGAAACGCTGCGCCTGCAGGGACAGTGGGAGGCGGCGCGTGCCTTCGTGCCGCGCCACCGCTGGTGGTTCGTCGGCGGCGCCGCCCTCGCCGGCGTGCTGCTGGCTCGTCAGGGCCGGGGCGTGGCCGGCTGGCTCCCGGTGCTGACGGCGGTTTGGCGGCACTTCGGCCGCTGAAGGGGCAGACCCGGGCCGAGCCGGGCGCTGCGCCAGTTTGCGCTTGGGCTGCGCGTCAGGTCCGCGTAACTCGTCCGAGTCCCGGCGCGGCGATTCCCGCTGCGACTGGTGGCCTGAACCGCATGTCGCGCCTTCGCCCCGTCCTGACCGTCTCGTTCCGCCTCCTGGTTGCGTCGCTGCCAGGCGCGCCCGCATTCGCCGCCGGGGCGGGCTTCACGCTCGAGCAGGTGATGGGTTACCCGTTCCCCAACGAACTGGCGGCCGCGGCCCGCGCGAACCGGATCGCCTGGGGTGTCAACGAGCGCGGGCAACGCAACCTCTACGTCGCCGAGGCGCCCGACTTCGCGCCGCGCCGGCTCACGGCGTACACCGACGACGACGGCCAGGAGCTCACCGCGGTGCAGCTTTCGCCGGACGGCGCCCATGTGGTCTACGTTCGCGGCGGGGATCACGGCGGCAATTTCGATACCGGCTTGCCGGTCAATCCCACGAGCGCGCCGACGCCCCCCAAGGTGGAAGTCTGGACGGTGCCGTTTGCCGGCGGCGCGCCCAAGTCCCTCGGCGAAGGGGGTGCGCCGGTCCTCTCGCCGCGCGGCGATCGGGTGGCGATCGTGCGGCGCGGCCAGGTGTGGGTGGCGCCGGTGGACGGGTCGGGACGCGCCCGCCAGTTGTTCACCGCCCGCGGCACCATCGGCAGCCCGGTATGGTCGCCGGACGGGGCGCGCCTGGCGTTCGTGTCGAACCGCGGGACGCACTCCCTGATCGGAATCTACTCGGCCGCGAACCAGCCGCTGCTCTGGCTCGCGCCATCCACCGGCCGCGACAGCAGCCCGCGCTGGTCGCCCGACGGCCGGCGGCTGGTCTTCGTGCGCCAGCCGGGCGCGGGCGGGCCGCCGCGGAGCGCGCTCGAGCTGTCGCCGAACCCATGGGCCCTGTGGGTGGCGGACGCCGCCACCGGGACGGGCCGGCCAATCTGGACCGCGGGGAAAACGCTCCGCGACTCGCTGCCCACGACCCACGGCGGGGCGAACCTGCACTGGGCGGCCGGCGGGCGGATCGTGTTCCTCTCCTACCATGACGGCTGGCCGCACCTGTATTCAATCACAGAGGACGGGGGTGTGCCGCAGCTCCTCACGCCCGGCCAGTACATGGCCGAGCACATCCGGCTTTCGCCGGACCGGCGGACGCTGGTGTTCTCCGCCAACACCGGGCCTGACGCCGGTGATCTCCACCGCCGCCACGTCGTGGCGGTGCCGGTGGACCGGGCGGAGCCGCGCGTGCTCACGCCGGGCACCGGCCTGGAGTGGACCCCTGTCGTGCTGGGGGACGGCGCCACGGTGGCCTGCCTGAGCGCGACGCCGCAGCGTCCCCCGCTGCCGGCGGTGGTGCCCCTGGCGGGCGGAACACCGCGGCTGCTCGGCGCGGACCGGGTGCCGGCGGATTTTCCGACCGACCGGCTCGTCACGCCGCGAGCCGTCGCGTTCACCGCCGAGGACGGCGTGACGGTGCACGCCCAGCAATTCGGGCGCCTCGGGGGCGGCGGGCGCCACCCGGCCATCGTCTACATCCACGGCGGACCGCCGCGGCAGATGCTGCTCGGCTGGCACTACTCCGACTACTACGCCAATGCGTATGCGCTGAATCAATACCTGGCGGCCCGCGGCTTCGTGGTGCTGGCGGTGAACTACCGCCTGGGCATCGGCTACGGCCACGACTTCCACCGGCCGCCCCAGGCCGGGGCGCGGGGGGCGAGCGAGTACCGCGACATCAAGGCGGCGGCGGTTTATCTGCGTGGCCTGCCCCAGGTGGACCCGGCGCGCATCGGCGTCTACGGCGGATCCTACGGCGGCTTTCTCACCGCGCTGGCCCTCGGGCGGAACTCGGACCTCTTTGCCGCGGGGGTCGACATCCACGGCGTCCACGATTTCACCGCGGGCAACTCGGCTTCGGGATCGTCCGTGCAGGCGGCACTCGGGGCGAACAAGTTCGAGGCGGTGGACCGCGATCGGGCGCTCGAGGTGGCGTGGCAGTCGTCGCCGGTCTCGTGGGTGGCACAGTGGCGCTCGCCCGCGCTGCTCATCCACGCCGACGACGACCGCAACGTGCGGTTCTCCCACACGGTGGAGCTGGCCCGCCGCCTGGCGCTCCGCGGCGTCGAGTACGAGGAGCTGGTGATCGTCGACGACACCCACCACTGGATGCGCCACGCCAACCTGCGCCGCGTGAACGCCGCCACGGCGGAATTCCTCGAGCGCAAGCTGCGGCCGTAAAGGCCGGCGCGCGGCCCGCTGCGTCAGAGGCGGGAGCGTGCGGTGCGTCGTGCGGGAGGAGCCCAGCGGTGACCGGTCGGGCTACAGGGCACGAAGCGGGGGGCCGCCAGCCCGCCGGCCCGGATCGATCATTATCTGCCGTGGTTCCCCGGCGGCAACAGCGGCAGCCCGGCGGTCAACGTCGCGGGCGAGTTCGTCGGCATCATCTTTGATGGCAACCCCAGAGCCTCGCCGCTTTCGGCGGCGGCGCGGCGACGGCACGGCCGCGAAACGATTGCGTTGCCGGCGGCTTTCCCCATCTCCGAGGGGCGCGCCTGCCCGGCGCACCCAGCCATGGCCGCCTTCGCCCTCACCATCTTCACCGGTGCCTTCCTCCTGTTCCAGGTCCAGCCGCTCGTCGGCAAATACATCCTGCCCTGGTTCGGCGGCAGCCCCGGCGTCTGGACGACGTGCATGCTCTTTTTCCAGGTCCTGCTGCTGGGCGGTTACGCCTATGCCCACGCGCTGAGCCGCCACCTGCGGCCCCGCGCACAGGCCGGTTTCCACCTGGTGCTGCTGGCCGCGGCGCTACTGTCGCTGCCGATCACACCCTCCGACGCCTGGAAACCCGCGGCGGACGGCGACCCCACCTGGCGGATCCTCGCGCTGCTGGCGGTGAGCCTGGGCCTGCCGTACCTCGTGCTGGCGGCCACGGGGCCGCTGCTGCAGGACTGGTTCCGCCGCACCGCGCCGGGCGTATCGCCGTACCGGCTGTACGCGCTCTCCAACGTCGGCTCGCTGCTCGCGCTGGTGAGTTACCCGTTCTACTTCGAGACCCAGTTCACCCGGCAGACCCAGGCGCAGCTTTGGGGCTGGGGCCTGGGGGTCTACGCGGTGGCGTGCGCGGTCTGCGCGTGGCGCGTCTGGCGGCTCGCACCGCCGGCGGCGGAGGCCGCGGAGGCGGCGGAGACCCCGGCGCCCGGCTGGTCGCAGCGCCTGCTCTGGCTCGTCCTGCCGGCGGGCGCCTCGATCCTCCTGCTGGCCGTCACCAACAAGATGTGCCTCGACGTCGCGGTGATCCCGTTTCTCTGGGTGCTGCCGCTCGGCCTGTACCTGCTGACCTTCATCATCAGCTTCGACAGCCCGCGCTGGTATTCGCGTTTTTACTACACGCTGGCCCTGGCCGGGGCGATGGTGGCGGTGGGGGCGGCCCTTTTCCAGGGGGCCGACATGGACATCGTCTGGCAGATCGCGATCTATTCCGGCACGCTGTTCATCGGCTGCATGGTGTGCCATGGGGAGCTGTACCTCCTGCGCCCGCACCCGCGGCACCTGACCGGCTTCTACCTGATGATCGCCGCCGGCGGGGCCATCGGCGGGTTGTTCGTGGCCCTGGCGGCGCCCGCGCTGTTTGACAACTATTACGAGCTGCACCTGAGCCTGGCCTTGATTGCCCTGCTGTTGCTGGTGCTGGCCTGGCGGGGGGCGGCGGTGCTGTCGCCGCTGCGCTGGCGCATCCTCTGCCTCCTGCTGGCCCTGGTCGGAGCCGCCGGTGCGCACCGCGCGCTGGGGTCGGCAGGCAACTGGCTGCGGCAGGAAGGCTTCCTCGATTTTGCGCAAACCTCCCTCTGGGACCGCGCAGGCCGGCTGGGCTGGGTGGCCTGGCTGGTGGTGGCGGTGGGAGCCGCGGGCGCCCTCGGGTGGGAACGCCGCGGGCGGCGGGTCAACTGGCATGCGCTCACCTGCGGGCTGCTCGGCGCCGGACTGGTGGCATTGGTGGCGGTCCTCGGCATGCAGATCCGGAGCACGACGCGGGGGGCGGTGGTAAGCGGGCGCAATTTCTACGGGGTGCTCTCGGTCTTCGAGTACGACCGGCAGAACCCGCTGTCGCACCACTACCTCCTACAGCACGGCCGGATCACACACGGATTCCAGTTCGTCGCGGAGGATCGGGCGCCGCGGGTGACCTCCTACTTCGGGCCGTCCTCCGGGCTCGGGCTCGCCTTCCAGACCTTTCCCCGCCAGCAGAACCAGCGCATCGGCCTGCTGGGCCTCGGGGTCGGCACCGTGACGGCCTACGGCAAGCCCGGCGATCTCTTCCGGATCTACGAAATCAACCCGCAGGTGGTGGAAATCGCGCGGCAACCCTTCAGCTACCTCGCCCGCAGCCGCGCGCAGATCGAACTGGTGATGGGCGATGCCCGCCTCTCCATGGAGAACGAGCCGCCGCAGAACTACGACTTCCTGATCATGGACGCCTTCAGCAGCGACGCCGTCCCTGTGCATCTGCTGACGAAGGAGGCCTTCGCCATCTACACGCGCCACCTGAAGCCGGACGGCGCGATTCTGGTGAACATTTCCAACCGTTACCTCGATCTGCGCCCCGTGGTGGAACAGGCCGCGCGGGCCTTCGGCTACATGGCGCACAGCATCGACAGCGAGGATGGCAGCCTGGACGACGAGGAGGGAGGCTGGTGGTTCTATGCGGCGTCCTGGATGATCCTGAGCAAAAACCAGGAGTTCATGAACCGCGAGGAACTGCGCCGGGTGGCCAATCCGCCCCTGCCACCGCGGAGTGACATCCCCCTGTGGACGGACGACTACTCCAGCATGTTCCGGATCCTGAAATAAGCCGGCTCCCGAAATAACTCCCGACCAACTGCACCCGGGCGCCGCGGCCGGCGGGGGGAAGCGCGGCGCGCGCGCCGCGTCCCCCTGAAGACTTCGGGCTACGCGAGATCGAAGCGATCCAGGTTCATCACCTTGGTCCACGCGGCGACAAAATCCTGAACGAACTTCTTCTCCGCATCGGCACTGCCATAGACCTCCGCCAGCGCCCGGAGCTGCGAGTGGGCGCCAAACACCAGGTCGACCCGGGTGCCAGTCCACTTGAGCGCCCCGGTCTTGCGGTCGCGCCCCTCGAAGGCCTCCGCCTCCGCGGTGGTCGGTTTCCACTCCGTGCCCATGTCGAGCAGGTTCACGAAGAAGTCGTTGGTCAGCGACCCCGGCCGCGAAGTGAAGACACCGTGTTTGGCGCCTCCGGCGTTCGCACCGAGAACCCGCAGACCGCCGATCAGCACCGTCATCTCCGGCGCGGTCAGGGTCAGCAGTTGCGCCTTGTCGATCAAGAGCGCCTCGGCCGGCAGGCTGTACTTCGACTTGAGATAATTGCGGAAGCCATCGGCGATCGGTTCGAGCACGGAGAACGACGCGACGTCGGTCTGCTTCTGCGTGGCGTCCATGCGGCCCGGCTTGAACGGCACCGTGACCTTGTGCCCGGCGTTCCTGGCGGCCTGCTCGATGCCGGCGCAGCCCGCGAGCACGATGAGGTCGGCGAGCGAGACCTGCTTGCCGCCCTTGGCGCTCTGATTGAAGGCCCGCTGGATCTGACCCAAGGTCCGCAGCACCTTCGCCAGTTGTTTCGGCTGGTTGACCTCCCAGTCCTTCTGCGGCGCGAGCCGAATCCGGGCGCCGTTCGCACCGCCCCGCTTGTCGGAGCCGCGAAACGTGGAGGCCGAGGCCCAGGCGGTCGAAACCAACTGCGCCACCGACAGCCCCGACGCCAGGATTTGGGCCTTGAGGGCGGTCGCCTCCTTGACGCCGATCAACTTGTGGTTCACGGCGGGAATCGGATCCTGCCAGAGCAACTCCTCGGCGGGCACTTCGGGTCCGAGGTAGCGCGAGCGCGGTCCCATGTCGCGGTGCGTCAACTTGAACCAGGCCCGGGCAAACGCGTCGGCAAATTCGTCGGGATGCTCGAGGAAGCGCCGGGAGATCTTCTCGTAGGCCGGATCGTAGCGCAGGGCGAGGTCGGTGGTGAGCATCGCCGGCGCGATCCGTTTCGCCGGATCGTGCGCGTGCGGCACGGTGCCTTCGCCCGCGCCGCCTTTCGGCCGCCACTGGTGGGCGCCGGCCGGACTCTTCGTGAGCTCCCATTCGTAGCCAAACAGGTTCCAGAAGAAATTATTGCTCCACTTGGTGGGCGTGGTGGTCCAGGTGACCTCCAGGCCGCTGGTGATCGTGTCGCCGGCCTTGCCGGTGCCGAAGCTGCTTTTCCAGCCGAGGCCCTGCTGTTCGAGCCCGGCCGCCTCCGGCTCGGCTCCCACGTGGGAGGCCGGCCCGGCGCCGTGGGTCTTGCCGAAGGTGTGGCCGCCGGCGATCAGGGCCACCGTCTCCTCGTCGTTCATCGCCATCCGGGCAAACGTCTCGCGGATGTCGCGCGCGGCCGCCACCGGATCGGGATTCCCGTTCGGCCCTTCCGGGTTGACGTAGATCAGCCCCATCTGCACCGCGGCCAGCGGGTTTTCGAGATCGCGGTCGCCGCTGTAGCGCTGGTCCCCCAGCCAGGCCTTCTCGGCGCCCCAATACACATCGAGGTCCGGCTCCCACACATCCTCGCGCCCGCCGGCAAACCCGAAGGTCTTGAAACCCATGGTCTCGAGCGCGACGTTGCCCGCGAGGATCATCAGGTCCGCCCAAGAAATCTTCCGGCCGTACTTCCGCTTGATCGGCCAGAGCAGCCGGCGCGCCTTGTCGAGGCTGACGTTGTCCGGCCAGCTATTCAGGGGCGCAAACCGCTGCTGCCCCCGCCCGCCGCCGCCGCGGCCGTCGCCGGTGCGGTAGGTGCCGGCGCTGTGCCACGCCATCCGGATGAACAGCGGTCCGTAGTGCCCGAAATCCGCCGGCCACCAGTCCTGCGAGTCGGTCATCAGCGCGGCGAGATCCCTCTTCAGGGACGCGTAGTCAAGGCTCTTGAATTCCTGCGCGTAATCGAAGTCGCCGTCCATCGGGTCGGACTTGCACGAGTGCTGGTGCAGGAGCTCGAGCTTGAGCTGGTTCGGCCACCAGTCGCGATTGGTCGTGCCGCCGCCGGCGGTGCTGCCAGGGGCGCCGTGATGGAACGGGCATTTGGATTCGGTCGACATGAGGGGGATCGGGTTGAGGTTGAAAACGGAATCGGCTGGCCGGGTACGGGAAAAGTCGCGGCGGCAATTTCGGATCGAATTGCGTCCGGGCGCGACGATTTTCTCGCCCGCGCCGGGAACTTTCCAGACGCGCGGGGCGGCGGAGGGTGCAGGGGAGTTTCGGGAACGTGGTGCCGGCCATCAGTCGCGGCCACGATCGACCGGGGGAGGCGCCCGGCGGGGGGGCGAGGCGAAGGTGAGGGAGGGAGTCATCGGGTTCGGGCGGTCCGCGCGCAACCGCGGCCTGGACGCCGGCCCTGTGATTGGAACAAGCGGCGCGCGGATCCATCCCCAGGTTCCCAACGTCGCTTTTCACTTTTACGGCTGCGTTGCCCGGGCGATCGGGTGTTGGCTGGACGGGCATGAGTACCGCGGCCCGCTCGTTCGATTCGCCCACCGGCCCCGAAGTCCGGATCGAGGGACGCACCTTGACGCACTTCGGCGGCACCGCGTACCTCGATCTCCAGCGGCGGCCGGAGCTGGCGGAGGCGGCGGACCAGGCGATGCGGCGGTATGGCCTGCACCCGGCGACTTCAAGAATCGGATTCGGTGAGAGTCGGCCGCTGGGGGAGGCGGAGGCGGAGGCGGCGCGGTTCTTCGGCACGGAGGCGGCGTGGCTGCTGCCGAGCGGGTGGCTGGGAGCGGCGGTGCTGCTGGAGGGGCACGGCCGCGCCGGCGATCGACTGTTCCTGGATCGCGAAGCGCACTACGCGTTGCGCGACGCAGCCAGGCTGGCCGGGCGGTCGGCGGTGGAGTTTGCACCGTACGATCCGGAGGACTTGCGCGCGCGGGTGGCGGCGGAGCTGCGGCCCGGCGAACGCCCGGTCGTGTTGACGGATGGGGTGTTTGCGGTGAGCGGCCGGGTGGCGCCGCTGGCCGCCTATGGCGACGTGTTGCGCCGCTACGACGGGGCGCTGCTCGTGGTCGACGATGCGCATGGCTTTGGCGTGCTCGGCGCGGCGGGCCGTGGCAGTGTCGAATACGCGGGGCGGTGGGGCTGCGCGGGCGTGCGGGTGACAGGCACCGCCAGCAAGGCGCTGGGCGGCTACGGCGGCCTCGTGGTCGGATCCGCGGCGGAGGTGCGCGACCTTCAGGCTCGTTCCCCTTTGTACGCCGGGTCCACGCCGCCGCCGGCGCCCGTGGCAGCGGCGACCGCGGCCGCGCTGCGGATCGCGCGGGAGGAACCCCGACTGCGGGCGCAGCTCGCGCACAACGTCCGGCAGTTGCGGGCCGGGCTGCGCGCCCTCGGTCTGCCGGTGGAGGACTGGCCGACGCCGATCGTCCCGATCGTCCTGCCCACCGGGGCGGCCATGCAAACCCTGCATGACCGGTTGCGCGCCGAGGGCGTGATCGTCCCCTACCTTCCGCGCTACGCCGGGCTCGGGCCCCACGGGGCGCTGCGGGTGGCGGTGTTCGCAACCCACCAGCCGCATCATTTCGAACAACTGTTTTCGGTCCTGCGCCGCCACCTCTAATCCAGCGGGGCGGCGCGTCAGACCAAAGGACCGAGGGAGCAAGGGATCGAGGGCTGAAAGGCGAACTTGACTTGCGGGCAGCGAGTGCGGGCTTTCATGGGCTCCTGCTCTGCTATGGAACTCCACCTCCACGTTGTCGCGTTGCGCCTGCGCCACACCTTCACGATCGCCCACGGTTCGCACGACGTGCAGCACAACCTGATCGTGGAACTGCGCGACGGCCCGCACCGCGGGTTCGGCGAGGCCTCCACGATCGGCTACTACGGCAACTCCGGCCACACCATGGCCGCGAGCCTGGAAAAGGTGCGCGCACGAATCGAGGCCGACACGGTCGATGAGCCCTCGCAGTTCTGGGCGCGGATGGCGCCGCTCCTGCGGGACGATCCGTTTGCCTTGTGTGCACTCGATCAAGCGGCGCATGACCTGTGGGGGAGGCGGCTGGGCCGCCCGGTCTGGCAGCTCTGGGGACTCGACCTCGCCCACAACCCGCCCAGTGACTACACCCTCGGCCTCGCGCCGATCGACGTCATGGTGCGCAAGCTGCGCGAGTTTCCGGATTTTCCGATCTACAAGATCAAGCTCGGCACGCCCGACGATCTCGCGATCGTACGCGCCCTGCGCCGCGAAACCCGCGCCACCTTTCGCGTCGACGCCAACTGCGCGTGGGATGCCGCCACGGCGATCCGGCTCTCGGCGCCGTTGCGCGAGCTCGGGGTGGAACTGATCGAGCAGCCGCTGCCGCCGGAGGACGTCGCCGGACAGCGCGAGGTGAGGGCGCAGTCCGCGCTGCCCGTGATCGCCGACGAAAGCTGCCAGAGCGAAGACGACGTCGCACGGTGCGTGGGGCTTTTCCACGGTGTGAACATCAAGCTGACCAAGTGCGGCGGGCTGACGCCGGCCCGCCGGATGATCGCGCGGGCGCGGGAGTTGGGGCTGAAAGTGATGGTGGGCTGCATGACCGAATCGACGGTTGGCATCTCGGCCATCGGGCAACTCGTGCCACTGCTCGACTACGCCGACCTGGACGGCGCCCTGCTGCTGGCGGACGACGTCGCCGACGGCGTGCGCGTGGGCCCCGACGGGCGGGTGCATTACCCCGACGCGCCCGGCCTGGGCATTACGTGGCGCGGGCGGGTGGCCGGCGGCATCGTCGCGGCGCGGAGCTAACCCAGGGTGTTCAGCGTGGCGAGGACGCGGGCGAGCGCCTGGTCGAAGTCGGCTTCGTGAAAGTCGATGTACTGCAGCTTGGAGAGCCGGTAAGGGACTTTGCAGGGTTCGATCCGCACGCAGAGCGTCGGCTTTTTCTGGTCGAGGTAATAGTTCCACTCGTCGTCGACGTTCTCGGAGGCGACGCTGCGCGGCGACAGCACCACGATCATCACCTGGCAGGCGTCGAGCGCCTCGCCGATCTGGCGCGCCCAGCTCCGCCCCGGAGAGATCCGGTAGGTGTCGATCCAGGCATCGATGGCTTGTTTCAGCAGACTGTTGGCGAGCCGGGTGGCGAACGGAGCGTCGGCCCGCGCGTAACTGATGAACACGCGGCCGGGCGGGGCGCCGCGCCTTTTCAGGCGCGCGATCTCCATCAGGTGCTTTTCGTTCTGCGCCAGCATGCGCCGGAGTGCCAGTTGCGAGAGGCCGACGACCACCTCCGGGTTGGTGCGCACCAGACCGGCGAAGAGGGAACGATCGATTTCGAGCACCGTGGTGGGTTCCGCGGTGATGATAGTGGCGGTGCGCGGGCGATCCAGCAGGAGCGCGAGTTCGCCGAAGTGGGCGCCTTGCTCCAGTTGGTTGATGTGGAGCCGCTGCCCCTCGAGCAGCTTGTAGACGTCCACCCTCCCCTCCAGGATCAGATAGAATTCCCGGCCGACCTCGCCCTCGTGACACAACGTGACCTCGGCCGGGTAGGAGCGCACGCGGGCCTTCGTTTCCAGATCGGCCAGGGCCGGTTCCGGAATCTGCGGAAGGATTTCCGCGAGGAAGCGAATTGCCGCCGCGGGCATGGTGGGCCTGAGTGGGGGCGAACCGGTGCAACGGCAAGCTTTCCGTTCGCGCCCGCGGACCCGGAGCGACTGCAAGGAAACTGGCTCTTGAGGGGGTCGAGCCGGAGGGGGTTGATCGAGGGGCTCCTGGCCCGGCGTGAGCAGCAGGGCCGTGGCGAGCGGCAGGTTATTCGCGTGCTGCGCGCGGCGAAGGTTTTCTTCGCTGCACCCGTCAGAGCCGGAGGCGGGCTGGAAAATCCGCTGACGGCAGTTGCGCCCTTGCCACCACCCGCAACGACGAACCGCGGCGACGTGGCGCACCCGCCGATCCCACATGTTTAGGCCTGACCCCGTAGCGCATTCCTACCGGACACCCATGCGCATTCCCGGAGTGATGCTCCCGCCGGCACGGAATTTCCGGACTCAGCGCCCGGTGCGGTTGCCCGCGGCGACGGCCGCGTCGGCGGGAATCTCGGCGGCGTGGGACAGGAGGTTGTGCAGCACCCAGTTGTCGCGGCCGCCGCGGACCGCGAGCGAAGGCGCGTCGGCCCGCGTCGGGCGGTCGTCGCGGATCAGGCAGCCGGAAACGCGCGAGCGCGAGGTTCCCTGCAGCAGCAGGCCGATGCCGTCGCTGTCGAGGATCGTGCAACTGGCGACGTTCATGCGATCGCAGTCTTCGAGCAGCACGGCGGCGGGGTGGCGCCAGGCACCGTTGACGTGCAGTCCGTTGACGGTGCAGTCGCGGCTGCGGCGAAAGACCACGCCCCCGCGGGTCTCCTGGCTGGTGCCGTAATTGTAACGCGGATTGCGATCGAGGGAGTTCGCGCCCACGACGACGTTGCTGGAGTCCTCGACCAGCAGGTCGTGCTGGTAGGCCATCCAGAAGGTGTTGCCGGTGATCGTGACGCCGCGGGCCTGCTGCAGGTGGATGTTCACCTGCACATCGCTGAGGACGTTGCCGGTGATGGTCACATGACCTTCCATCGTCGCGGCGGTGCCGACGCGTTTTTCGAGGGCGGGTTCGTGCCCGCGGCCGAGGAGGCGGATGTTGGCCGAGTCGGGGCCGTGGCTGTTGTGCTGGATGGTGCAGCCGGTGATGGCGACTTCGCCAATGGATCCGCCGGCGGAGTCGAGCAGGATGTTGGCGGTCGCGGGGGCATCCCGAGCCATGTTGCTCTCGATGTCGCAATTGCCGATGTGGACATTGCGGACGTTGCCGCCCCGCGAGACGATGCCGCCGCCGGCGCAGTAACTGATGTGGCAGCCGGTGATGTTTGATTGGTGCAGGTTCACCTGATCGTAGAAGATCCCGATACCGCGGCAGCGATAGATGTGGGAGTCGGCGATGAGCACGTTGCGGTTGCGCCCGGCGAGCCGGATGCCGTGCCGGAGTTCACGCAACAGGGCGCGGGTGACAGTGAACTGCATTGTGCCCGCGGCCTCGAGGCCGTCCGCCTCCGGATGGGCCCCGACGATCTCGAGTCCGTCGACCATCGGGGCGCGCTGGCGGGCCCAGACGTTGGGTTTGAACTGGCCCGGATCGGCGCTGCCCTCGTGTGTGCCGACGAAGCGGAAGGCCGGGCCCGGACCGGCCATCACCACGCGCGCCACGCCTCCGCCCTGGAGCGCGACGAAACCGGTGCGATCCAAATCCACGACCACGGTCTGCGTGATCCGGTAGATCCCGCGCGGGAGATCCACGGCGCCACCGGCGTCGACCGCCCGCTGCAGGGCGGCGGTGTCGTCGGCGGCGCCGTCGCCGCGGGTGCCGAAGGTAGTGACGTCGGCGGCCGGCGCGGGCAGGACGACGGCGAGCAGCAGCAGCGGGATCAAGACCGGGCAGGCGGACGGGCGGCGGAAAGGTTTCGACCGCAGCGCGGTGGAGGCGGGGTGCATGGCAGTTTTGGGAACGTGAGGCCGCCCGGCGGACGCGGCAACGCCCGACTGGCGGAGGCGCCCGGCGGGGAGCGGCACTTTCATTCTCCTGGTGGAGGAGGCTTCCAGCCTCGTGACCAACGAGGCAAAATGCCTCGTCCACCTTGGCCAGCAACGCCTGTGGGTCGCGAGAGAGACACCGCTGCGCCCGGCGGAGGGCGCGTTGGCCATTTCCCGCCGCCCGCCTGGACGGCAGCCCCTTCGTCACGTATTACGTGACAAATCCCCGGCCGCCGCGCCGCCGCGGGCCGGTGCTACGGGGCCGGCAGCAGGCCCACCACGTCGAGATCGTAGTCGGTGTATTTCCGGTACGTGCCGCGCAGCCAGAGGAGGATGCGCCGGCCGTGGGCCTCCGGCCAGATCGGCACGATGGGCCGCAGGTTGTCCGCGGTGGAGTCGCGGGTGATCGCGGCCCACGCAAAGGTGCGGCCGCGGTCGCGGGAGTCGCCGCGGAAGATCTCCCAATGCCGCCGGCCGTCGGCCGCGCTGACCAAGGGTGCGCCGGTCACGGGATCGGCGTTGGTCGAGATGAAGATCGTGTCGGGCTGCTGCGGGTCGATCGCGGCGAGGCCGGTGTAATCGTCCTCGCCGGCATACAGGCGCGAACCGGCGCGGGCGATTTCGTTCACCTGCCACGCGGCGCCGTCCCAGCGGGCGTGGTAGTAGCGCAGGTCCATGCCATCGGCGGCGTTGTGGCGTTTGCCCCGCCCGGCAGCGCCGCCGCGTTGCACGGAGAACACGATGCGGGGATGGCCGGCGGCGTCGAGATGGAGGTCGCACATCCACGCGACGTGATCGGCGTCGCCGCGAAAGACGCACGTCAGATCCGTCGGTCGGGTCGCAGTTTCCGTGGTGCGGCTGAGCGGGCTGATGACGCGTCCGTCGCTGTGGTGGATGCGGCCGCCGCGGATGAAGGCGTGGTAGAGGCTGTTGTCGTAGGAACTGGGGTGGTCCTCGGTGGCGACGAAGTGGATCGTGTCGTCTCCCTGCTGGGCGTATTTCAGGTAAGGCCGTCCGCCGCTGAGCCCGGTGTACTTGGGATCGTTTTCCGGGCGCCGCGGCCAGTACAGCAACCGGCCGCCATAGGTGAACGTCGCCCCGTCGTCGGTGGAGACGAGGTAGTTGGGGTTGAAGCCGGCGCCGCGGTGGAAATTCAGGATGCGTCCGCCCTCTGCGGGCAGGCGGAAGAGGTTGCTGTAGCTCACGCTCGCGCCGACCGGCAGCGTGCGCTCCTCCGTCCACTCGGAGACGTCGTGGGGGCGCAACGTCCGCCGCCAGCGCATGAGATCGGGGCCGACGAATCCCTTGGTCTGCCCGTGCGACTGGTAGGTCGCGAGCAGGCGGCCGTCGGGCAACGCGAGCAGGGCCGGCACGTTGTGGTCGTCGGTCTGGAAGCGGGCGTGGAGCGTGGCCGAAGTGGTGCGTCCGGTGCGCAGATCGCGGGCGGTCACGATCACGTCGCCGGCGGAGGCGCCATCGCGGTCGCAACCGGCGAGGGTGCCGAAGACGAGCTGGCCGCCGGTGACAAGGGCGCGTTCGTCCTGGAACCAGCACCAGCCGCCGTTGCGCTGGAGGAGCTCGGCGGGTGGGAGTTGGGCGGCGGGGGCGGGGACCGCCGCAAACAGGGCGAGGGCGAGAAGCTGGATCGTTTTCATCCCGGCTGGCGATCTGGCCCCGGCGGGACGGCGCGGTCAACGCGATCCCGGGGAGGCGGACGCGGACGGCGCGGAGGGCGTGGCGCACGCCCGCAGCGCCTCGTCGACGATCTCGTCCAACGGGAGGCGGAGGGCGTCGGCCTTCAGCCGGTGGTACAAGTTGGCATCGACCCGCTGCCGCGCGGCATCGACGATGGCGGCGAGCGCCTGGGCATCGGCGGGCTCGAGCGGCGCGCCGATGGCGTCGCGCAGGCTGCGGGCGGCGGCGAAGAAGCGCAGTGCGGCCGCGGGGTCGTTCCGGAGCACGGCGAGGCGGCCCACGCCTTCGAGGAGGAACGCAAGGGCGCGGCGGTCGCCGAGTTCGCGATTGATGGTAATGCTTTCCTGGAGACAGCGCTCGGCGAGCGCGGCGTCGCCGGTGTCGAGGGCGAGCTCCGCCAGGCTGGTGAGCGCGTTGGCGGTCGACCAGCGGTCGCCGACGGCGCGATTGAGCTCCACGCTCTCGCCGAGCAGCTCCCGGGCGCGGGCGAAGTCGCGGCGGAAGCGGTGGGTGAACCCGAGGTTGTTGAGCGAATTGGCGATTTCACGGCGGTCATTGACGCGGCGGCGGATCGCGAGGCTGCGTTCGTAATGGGCGAGGGCGGTTTCGATGTCGCCCTGTGAGCGGGCCACGATGCCGAGATTGTTGAGCGTCTTGGCCGTCGCGGCGTCGTCGCCGAGCCGATCACGAAGGGCGAGGGCGCGGTGAAACAGCTCGGTGGCGCGGGCAAAGTTGCCCGTCTGCGCACACAGGGTGCCTTCGAGGTGAAGCATGAGGGCGACGCCGGCGTCGTTGCCAAGCACGGCGTTTTCCTCGCGGGCGCGGGCAATCCAGGTTTCCGCGGCGGCGAACTCGCCGCGCCGGCGGTGCAGGTCGCCCACCGCGCCGGCCAGGGCGGCCTGCTCGGTGGTCCGGCCGGCGCGACCTGCGAGCTCGCGCGCCTCGTGGTAACGCGCGAAGGCGTCGTTCCACCGCCCGGTGAGTTCCAGCACTTCGCCCAGCCGGGTCAGAACGGCGATGCGCTCGTCGCCCGTGAGGAGTTCGAGGACGCGCTGGTAGTGGCCGATGGCCGATTCGAGAGCATAGGCGGCGCGGGCGGCATCGCCGGCGGCGACGAGGTAGCGGCGCTTCTTCTCGTCGCAGTGGCTGCGGCCGAAGTGAAACGCCAGCAGGTCGACCCAGGGGCGGAGGTCGTCGCCCGCGAGCTGCTCGAGGTGACGGCCGATGGTCTCATGCACCGTCGCGCGAAAGCCGAACGGCAGGCTTTCGTAGGCGACCTCCTGAATCACGATGTGCCGGAAGAGGTAGGCCTCTTCGCCGCCGGGCTCCGGGGTCGCGAGATTCCGCTGCTGCAACTCCGCCAGTTGGGCGGGCAGCGAGGCGCGCACGCGCTCGAGCGGGTGCACCCCGAACAGGACGGCGGTGCGGAAGATCCGGCCGATGACGCTCGCGATCTTCAGGGTCGTCTGGGCGTCCTCGCTCAACTGATCGATGCGACCGAGCACGAGGCTGTGCAGGCTTTCGGGCAGTTCCAGGGTCTCCGCAGCGCGGGGATCGCGGGGGTCCACGCCGTGCGCCTGCAGGAGGTTGGCGACCTCCTCGATGAAGAAGGGATTGCCGCCGGCGCGGGCGGCGATGCGTTCGATCAGCGCGGCGGGGGCGGCGCCTTCTCCGAACAGGCTCGCAAATTTGTACGCGATGAGTTGGCGGGCCTCCTCGGGCGGGAGGTCTCCGAGTTCGATCAGGGCGACGTGATCCCGCGAGACGTCCCGCGCCGCGATCACCTCGCCCGGCGGCACCGGCCGGTGCGCCAGCACGATGGCGACCGGGAGGCGGGCGAGGGCGGGGAGCAGAGCACCGAGCAGGGTGCGAGACGCCTCGTCGATCCAGTGGCATTCGTCCAACACCAGCAGCACCGGTCCGAACTGCGAGCGATGGCGCAGGCACTCGATAATCAGGCCTTCGAGCGAGGAGCGCCGGGTCCGCGCGTCGAGGGTGCGCGTGAGATCGTTGTCCGGCAGCGCCAGGTTGAGCAGGGGTCCGAGCAGCGGGGCGCGGGCGAGGAGCCCGGGATCACCGGGCGGCAACTGGCGGGTGACGAGCGCGAGGGCCTCCTCGGCCGCGGCCTCGGGCGGAAGCTGGAAGAAGGCGCGCCACACGGGAATCCAGCCCGAATAGGCGGCGTCGCGGCCGAGGGCGGGACAGTCGCCGGCGAGCGGGGTGAAGCCGAGGGCCGCGCTCTCGCGCACGATCTCGGCCAGCAGGCGCGATTTGCCCATGCCCGCCTCGGCGGAGACGGCCAGCACCTGTCCCCGGCCGGCGGCCGCCAGGCGCAGTTTTTCGCCGGCGAGGGCGAGTTCGCGCCGACGTCCCAGCATCGGCGCGGTCGGCGTGCGCCCGTGCGGTCCCGCCGGTCGCCGCCCCCGCAGCCGAAAGATCGGCACCGGCTCCTGCTTGCCCTTCACGGTCACCGCCGGGAGCGGCGCCAAATCGAACACCTCAAGCTGGCGGCGGGCGGCCTGGGCGCTGACGAGGATCTCGCCCGGCCCGGCGCGAGCCATGAGGCGGGCGGCAAGGTTGGTGTCATCGCCGAGCAAGCCGTAGGTACGCCGCTGCCGGCTGCCGTAGGCGCCGGTGCGCATGGTGCCGGTCGTGATGCCCACCTGGACCGTCAGGCGCAGGTCCGCAATCTCCGGCGGGGGGTGGATGAGTTCGAGGGCGGCCGCGCAGGCGCGCCGGGTGTCGTCCTCGTGCGCGACCGGGGCGCCCCAGGCGGCATAAAAATAGCTGCCCTTTTCTCCCAGCGTGACCTGCACGAGCACGCCTTCAAGTCGGGTCACGAGGCGCTGCACCCAGCGGATGTAGGCGTCGAGCTTGGCGGCCGCGGCGGGATCACCCTCGAAGTCCAGGCCGGTGAACCGGGTGAACAGCGCCGTGGCCGGTCGCAGCTCGGTGAGGAACAAGTCCTGCCCGGCGGCGATGCGGCGCGCGACTTCGGGGAGCAACCACGGGCGCAGCCGCGCCGCCGAGTCCGCCGGCCGGGGGCCAGGCGGCCGCGGTTGCGCCGGGGCCTCGGGCGCGAGAGCAGTCACGACCACGGCGCCTTCGCCCGGCAGCCCGGGTTCCAGGACGCGCCGTTCTCGAATCCGCAGGCGGGGGCCGAGCCGGCGCGCAACCCCGGCATCGACGACAATTTCGCCGCGCGCCGCCACGCCCTCACAGGCCGCCACCCGCTCCATCACGGCGCCGGCGAGTACATCCAGACACTGAATACGCGGATCGCCCACCGCCAGCCGGCGCACCGGTCCCGCGGCGACCGCCACCTTCATGGCCTGGCCCTGGGGGTGGGTAGCGGGGTGGCCTA
>CAZDGC010000036.1:40266-55087 GCA_964504885.1 uncultured Opitutus sp. | reverse complement strand
TCGATCTACGTCCGGCTATCCCGTGATTTCACCCACTGAGATCTCCGAAGAACCAGAAAAGTACCAGGGCGAAGAGGTGGAAACGAAGCAGGGGCGGCAGGGTGTGCATGGGGGAGGCGGGTGGGAAGAGAGGGGGTACCCGCCAATCACGAACGGCAGCCGCCAA
This sequence comes from uncultured Opitutus sp., assembly GCA_964504885.1. Lineage (GTDB taxonomy): Bacteria > Verrucomicrobiota > Verrucomicrobiia > Opitutales > Opitutaceae > ER46. Next base: position 54,921 of record CAZDGC010000036.1, on the reverse strand, counting down.
TCAACTACTGCTTTCTGGCGGTTTTAATCGGAAACGCCGGCGACGGGACGTAGGCGCGGCGCATCATTCCCTCCAGGCGCGCGACCACGTCCGGATGGTTGGCGGCGAGGTTGCGGGTCTCACCCGGATCCCGGGCGAGGTCGTAGAGCTCGGTCGGCCGGTCGAGCGCCGGGCGCACCGCCTTCCAGTCCCCGGCCCGCACCGCCTGCAGGAAGGCCTCCCGCGCGTGCCCATAATCCCAATACAAAAACTCGTGCTCCCGCGCCCGCGGCCGGCCGCGCAGCACAGGCGCGAGCGAGAGGCCGTCGAGATCCCCCGGCACCGGGGCGCCCGCCAGCTCCGCCAGCGTCGGCAACAGATCCCAGCCCGCGGCGAGGGTGTCGCTCACGGAGCCGGGGGCGATCACGCCTGGCCAGCGGACGAGCAGCGGCACCCGCACGCCGCCCTCGTAAAGCAGCCGCTTGTGTCCGCGGAACGGCCCGGCGCTGCGAAAAAAGTCCGGGCGGTGAATCGTCTCGGCCGAGGGGCCGTTATCGCTGGTGAAGAGGATCAGCGTGTCCTGCGCCAGCCCCCGCTCCTCGAGCCGGGCCAGCAACTGGCCCACGTGCCGGTCGAGCATCGTCACCATGGCGGCGAAGTTCTTTTCCACCTGCGGCCAGTCCCGGTCTGTGTAGGGGGCGTCGCTGGGCACCGCGTGCGACTCCGCCGCGCGCTGCGGGAATTCCGACCAGTGCGGCAGCGTCGTGGGGAAGTAGAGGAAGAAGGGCCGCCGATCCTCCGCGCTGCGATCGATAAACTGCAGGGCGCGCGCGATCATCAGGTCGGGCACGTACTGCCGCTGCGCCGCCGGTTTGCCGGGGCGGTTGCCGGGCAGGAGCACCACGCGATTCGTGTCCCACAGGAAGTGCGGATAATAGAAATGCGCGTGATCCTGGTTCGGGTAACCGTAGTATTCCTCGAAGCCTTTCAGCCACGGGGCGCCCGCCTCGCCATGATCGCCGAGGCTCCACTTGCCGAAACCGCCCGTGCGGTAACCGGCGCGCTGGAGGACCTCCGCAATCGTCAGATCGCCGGCAAGCAAGTGCACGCCGTGGGGGATGTTGTCGCGCACGCGGCCGCGGCCGTTGTGGAGGCCCGTCATCAGCGCCGATCGCGAAGGCGCGCAGACCGAGGAGCCGGCGTAAAACTGCGTGAACCGCATCCCCTGCGCGGCCAGCCGGTCGAGGTGTGGAGTCTGGATCCGCTCCTGGCCGTAGCAGCCCAGGTCCCCATAGCCGAGATCGTCGGCGAGGATGAGCACAAGATTCGGTGGCGGCCCGGACACGGACGAGACGCCAGCAGCCTGACCCGCGATCAGGAGAAACAGCACGCCGGCGAGGCGCCGAACGATCCGCGAAACATGGCGTGAGCTCGTCTGCTTCACGGGGAAGGCAACGCGCGTGGGGGAAACTGCGCCGCGAGACGTCGGGCCAGCGCGGCCCGGCTTGCGGCCAGCGCGGGATCGGCGGCCCGGTTGATCGTCTCGTCCGGGTCGCGGTCGTGATCGTACAGCTCGGTGGCCTGGAGGCGGCCGGTGCGCCACTCGCGCCACTCCGTGTAGCGAAAACGCTCGTCGCGCATCGAGTAGCCCATCGTATCGCTCTGGCCGCCCTGAAGCCTGGGTGGACGCGGGGCCTGCGTGAACGCCGCCTGTTTCACGCTCGCGGCCGAATTCTCCAACACCGGACGCAGGCTGACGCCCTCCAGCCGGGCCACCGTTGGCAACCCACAGAGATCCACGAGCGTGGGATAGAGGTCCAGCAGCTCCACCAGCGCGGGAGTCCGGGCGCCCGGGCGCTGCACCTGCGGCGCCGCGATCAGAAGCGGCACCCGTGCATCCAGTTCATAGACGGAGGTCTTGCCCCACAGGCCATGCTCCCCGAGGTGGTACCCGTGGTCGGACCAGAACACGATCACGGTGCTTTCCGCCAATCCCAGGCGGTCGAGCTCCGCGATCACTTTGCCGACCTGCGCGTCAAGGTAACTGGTCGCGGCATAGTAGCCGTGCCGCAATTCGGCCACCACGTCCGGTGGCCCCCCGCGACCCTCGGGGTTGTTTGCCAGCGCCAGCTTGGGCGCGTCAACCGGAGCATCGGGATGGCGCAAGGGTGGGAGGTCCTCGCGTCGGTAGAGATCCCAGTACCGCTTCGGCGGATTGAATGGCGTGTGGGGTTTCCAGAAGCCGACGCCGAGAAAGAACGGTTGGCCGCGAGCCCGGCACTGGCGCAGCGCTTCGATCGCCCGAGCCGCCACGCGCCCGTCGAAATACGCCTCGTCGGGCACGTCGCGGGCTTCCGTGCCGCGGGCGACGGCGGTGTTCGGCGGCAGTTCGCCGCCGTCGATCACTGCCACATCGGTGGCGTGCGACGCAAAGTGCAGCACCGCCGGCACGCTCCACGAAGCGGGGTCGCCCTCGATTTTGGTCCGCCAATTGTGGAAGATCTTTCCGACGTTCTGCGTGAAGTATCCCTGCTGCTTGAAGTGCTGCGGCAGGGTGACGACATCGGGCAGCGTCTCACGAAAATGCGTGGGGAGATTCCACACGCGCAGCGTGTCGGGCCGCAGCCCGGTAAGCAACGAGGAGCGGGACGGGTTGCACAGTGCCTGCTGGCAGTAGGCGCGCTCGAAGAGCATCCCGCGGCGCGCGAGCGCGTCCAGGTGCGGCGTCTTCGCCACCGGGTCGCCATAGCAGCCGAGATTCATCCGCAGGTCGTCGGAGGCGATGAAGAGGACGTTGGGGCGGGCGGGAGTCCCGGCTGCGGCCAAATCCCGCGAGTTGAGACCGCTCACAGAGGCCAGCAGCCCGCACCAAAACCAAGGTCGTCGGAGCAAAGAGCGAAGGATCATGATTGATGGAAGAGAAGTTTTGTCCCCACCGGCACGGCAACCCACAACCGGCCGCGGCTGGAATTCGATGTGACCTTCAACGGCGCGTGTCGGTTGAGCCCGGGTCCGTCCGAATCACGACTTCGTCGAGATAATAGACCGCTGGCGGCACCGGCTTGTCCGGCTCTGGCAGGTCCTCCAGGACCGCATAACGATCCGTCTGCCGCGTCGGTTCGGTGCGGAAGGCCCCCGTCCGGAGGGAAAGTCGCTCCACCGTCGCCGCCGCCTCGGCGAACGTCACCGCCGTCAGGAACTTCTGTCCGTTGAGCGCCAGATCGAACCTCGCCGCGGTGGTGTCGAGGGTGAGGCTGAACCGGAGCCACTCACCCGCCTGATAAGGGCCGACGTTCACCTCCCCTTCGCCGGTGGCCACCCGCAGCCGGCCATCTTCGGCCAAGCTCAGGCGAATTGGCCGGCGCCCCCGGTGATCGAGTACCTCGATCTCGATCCGCCCCGTATCCGTCTGCCCAGCCCAAAGACTGAACTCGAGGCGCAGCGCTTTCGACTCGGCAATCACCCGTACGGCCTTGGCATAGTCCCAGGGGTCCCGATCCTCGAGTCGCAGGCACTTGTTCTCCGCCGTCGGAAACGCCGCCACCCGCACATCGGCCCAACGTGGCCGGTAAAGGTTCCACTCGGGCACGCGCTCTCCCGCCTCGAGTCCGTCGAAAGTATCGTGGACCGGACCGGTCGCCCGATGGCGGATCGGCAGAGGCACGCGGCTGACCCACATATCCTCCTTGTTGCCACTGTAGGTGACCCAGAGGTCCTGACCGGGCGGCGTGCCATTGCCCTCGGCGATCCCTCGCACGTACTGCACGCCGAAATCCTTCGCCCGGCCAAAATACCGTCGGGGCGGAACCTCGCCGTTGATCAGCAGCATGTCTCCGAAAGTGACTCCGTCGTCGCTCGTCACCACGGCGAGCGGCCAGCGGCCGCGCTCGGCCGGATTGTAGACCAGCGCGTAACGGCCGTCCGCAGTCCGTTGGCCCCAGGTCTTTGCTCCCCCGGTGACGATGCCCGGCACCTGCACCGGCGGGCTCCACGTCCGGCCTTCATCGCTGGACAGCGCTGACCAGGAATGCTTCCACAACGCGACCGCCACGCCATCCCGGCGGTGAAAAACGGCGGGCGCTTGCAGGACCGATCCCGGAGTGGTGTAAAAGCCGTCGTCGCTCCGATCTTCCTCCCGCCACTGCATGGTCTTCAGCTTGTCGGACAGCAGCGCATCGCAGGCGGCGACGAACTCCTGATCGGGTGAGCGGGCATAGAAGGGAAACCGCGGGGTGTTGGCCTCGCTGCGCTTGGCCGCCGCGTTGTAGCGGATGAAATGGATGGGGCCGAATGAGGCGTCGGCGTAAACCTCCCGCACCACTCGACCGAGGCCTTCCGCTCCGTACGGGCTGGGGGCGTGGCCGTAATGTCCGAGCACCAGCAACCGTCCGTTGGGTGCCACGTAAAATCCCATGCGTTGATGCATGATCGCCAGGCCCGACTCGTGGCCTGAGATGGGACCGGGGCGCAGCAGGTAGATCGGGAAGACCTGCCGGGGCACGTCCCAATGACGGCCGTCTTGGGAGGTCACGAGCAGCGTCTGGCCGGGCGGGACATGTTCGCCGAAGGGGTTGCTCAGGTACTGCAGGTAGAACCGGCCGTGCGCGTACGCGAGCATCGGCGCGTGGTTGTATGTCCAGCCAAAGCCGTCACCGGATTCTGGATGCGTGCGGTTGGCGCGCATCACCTGGATGTTCTCCACTCCGATCGCCGGGCGAAGGCCGCCGTCGTGGGCCTTCAGGTCGATGTCCGCGTGCACGACGCGCACCGGCTCGGCCGGGCCACCGGGTTCGGCGGCGAGCGCGGCCGCCACGCACGCCGGAGCCAGGACCAACACGGTGAATTTCATGGCAACAACCTGGGATAGTCGGCAACGACCCCTCTTGTCCCCTGTCCGAATGCGCGCACGTTCAGAATCTTCCGCTCAAGCCCACGTTAAGGCGGGCCCCGTAGAGCTCGCTCATCGAGATGTGCCGCGGACTCGCACTCCACCAGTCCGGGGAGTTGTTGAAGATATTGATGTAGTCGACGAAGACCGTCAGTCCGGGCCGGAACCGGTACTGAACATTCACGTCCGCGGTCGGGTCGTCCGTCACCCTCGTCTGGGACGCCGAAGCCGCGTTGTAGGTCATCAGGTAGCCGCTTTTGAAGTGGTAGGTCACGCGCGCCTCCCACTTCCGCCAAGTCTGGGTCAGTCCGATGTTGTAGGTGCGCGGCACGAAATTCGCGAGTTCGCGGGCGCCCTCGGCATAGGAACCTTGGGTTCGCAGGCCAGTGTAGTTGGCAAAGACCGACAGGCCGTTGAACGGTGCGGGCAGGCCGCGCAACTGCTGGGTGTAGCTCAACTCGACTCCCTCCACATAGGCGGTTCCCAGATTGCCCGTCGTCGTCAGCTCGAAATCCTCGTAACGTCCGCCGAAGCCGTTGTCGGGACCGTCCCCGATGATGCGCGTCGCCCGGTTGATGAAATTGGAGATGTCCTTGCGAAACGCCCCCGCCGAGATCAACCCCGCGGGCTCGAGGTAGTACTCCGCCGAAAAATCGTAGGTGCGGGCGTATTGGGGCTTCAGGCCCGGATTGCTCTGCGTGACGCGGCCGAGCCCGCTGCCGTCGGTCAGATAAGTGACGCTCGTGTTGGGCACGATCGCGCTCAGCGAGGGACGGGCTCCGCTGGTCGAGAAGCTCGAGCGGAGCAGCAGTTTCGGTGTCAGGGCATAGCGCAGGTGCAGGCTGGGATACCACGCCTGGTAGGTTCGCGCGACGGTGACCGAGCCCTGCGCCGGCAGAGTCGGGTCGGAAAAGGATCCCGTGCCCTCGACCGCGGTGTGCTCGAACCGCACGCCGCCCAGCACCGTGAGCCGGCCGAGTTTGGCCGTGGCCTGCGCGTATCCAGAGCCAACCTCTTCGGTGATCACGCGCGGCACCGGAAAGGTCGAGACCGAGGTGCCGGAGGGCCGCCAGTACTCGGGGTGGCTCGCAAACAGCGCGTCGGCCAGGCGGTAGTCGAGGTGGTCGCGCTGCATCATCGCGTTCTTGAAGATGCTGTACCGCCACGGGGAGAGAAACTGGGCGATGTTGTCGTCGTTGATGCCCGTGGCCGGGTTGCGTTGCTGTACGCCATCGGCGCCGACGAGGTTCCAGGTCGGACGGTAGGTCGTGAGCCAGCGATGCTGGCGGCGGTAATTGACGCCCGTCTTGATCGTCAGGGGAAAGGGCAGCCGGGAAACCGCGTGCTGCAGATCCGCCTGCCCATTCTTGATGTCCTCGAAAGTATAATCCGGTTGCGCGAAGCGCAGACCGAAGAAGTTGTTGAAATCGGCGCCGAGCCCGATCGGAGCGCCGTAGGTTTGTTTGAAGACCGGCCGGGTGGGATCCTTCGAGGCATCATAGGCGATGCCAACGCCACCGTTCCGTCGCGCCTCGAATCCCCTGAAGTCGTTCCGGTAGGATGAGGGGTTGTAGGAGACACGGAGATCCAGCCGTGTGTCCGCCCACTGCTTCCGTGCCTCCACGCCAAACTTGGACTGTTGGGACAGCTTGGAGCCATGCGTATACCGGTTTCGCAGCGTGGCGTTGAGGAGCTCGTTGTAGGTGTCAGTGAACCCCGGCGCAATGCCCGCGGTCTGGTTGGTCGAATCGCGCGGCGCGGTCCCGGCTTCGATCTGCGCGCGACTCACCCGGCTGTAATCGGCGATGCGGTTGGTCGCGGTGATGTCCCAGTCCGTCCGGTCACTGCCGAACGTGAAGTAATTGAAAGAAGCGCTGACCCCGATGCGGGTGCGCGCATCAGGCCGATATTCCAGCTTGGCCGAGGCTCCCGCGCGGACTCGCGTATCCGTGTCGTTCAACTGCCGCGCCCGGGTGCTGATCAGATTGTCGGCGTTGGGCCGCGTCATCTGCACGCGATCGCGCGTGTTGGTCGTCTGCGAAAAGGAGCCGGAAAGCGCCAGGCCCCATTGCCGTTCCGCGCCAAAGGTATCCATAAAGGTCAGAGCCGCGGTCGGCCCATACTTGCCCGAATCCACCCAGCCGTGGTCGTCGCGGACGAAGTTTCCGTCCCGATAGGTATTCAAGTTGACGCCGAGTCGGTAGGTGATGACGCGCTGCTTGAAATCAAAGGCGGACTTGGTGACGAGATTCACCGTTCCGCCGAGGGAGTCCGCCGATTGGTCCGGCGTGTTACCCTTGGTGACCTCGATTTCCTTGATGAAGTCTGCGGGGATCTGGTCGATCAACGCCGCCCGGTCGCCCTGCGGCGTGAATCCGGCAACGGCCCCCGCGGTGCGGGTGCCATCCAGCGTGACCGAATTGAGTTCCGGAGGCGCGCCGCGCAGGCCGATGCCGACGACGTCGCCCGCCTCCTTGTTGACCGCGACCCCGGTGAGGTTCTGCAGGAAATTCCCGATGTTGCCGTCGGCCACGTTGCCGTAGGCATCCATCGATACCACGCTCTTGATATTCTCAGCGGTGCGCTGCCGGGTGATGGCGGCGGCGTTGCCCTCGCGCTGTCCGGCGACCACGAGGGCGTCCAATCGATAGATCTCCGAATTCAGGGACACGGCAAGGACCGCCGTCTCGCCTGCCTTCACAAGCACCTCGGCTTCATGTACGTCGAGTCCGGTATAGAATACCCTAACGCGGTGAACGCCCGCCGGCACCCGGGAAAGGGCAAAACTTCCGTCCCGTTGCGTGGTGGTGACGAGATCGGTGCCGACCACCCGGACCTCCGCCCCATCGAGAAACTCACCGGTTGCCGCGCTGTTCACCCGTCCGGAGACGGCCCCCCAACCTCCGGACGCGCCTGCCACTGCGCCACTCGAGGAAGAGGCGGCGGTACCGGAAGTCCGCAATCGAATCGTCAGCACTCCGGTCGCACCATCCTCCGCCACGTCGAGGCGATGGCCTGTGAGAAGCGCCTCCAGCGCCTCCCGCGCGCTGAAGCGTCCTCGAATCGCCCGGGTTTTTATCCCTGTCAACTCATCCGCCGAGTACAGCACCTGGGCGCCGGACTGGGTGGTGAACTGCTTCAGCGTGACCAGCGCTTCACCCGCTGGAATATCATAAGCCCTCCGGGCATCGTTGGCGGCTCGGACAGGAACGCCCAAGGTCGAAACCCAGGCCAGAGCAACGAGGGAAGGCATGAATTGAGTCAGAAGCCGGAACAAGGCGGGCAGAGTCATCGGAGTATGACGGGGTTGAAGGTGCATTGACTCACACCACGAATGGCGCGTCTCGGGTAACTAAGCAGTCGTCGAAAATGACCCGTTGGGATCGTTTCACCGATCGCATCGGCATAGAGTTGTAAGACAGTTGCGTTCTTCATGGGCGGGACGGCGGGGGCCGGAGTTGCTGGCCGGTTGAACTTGTCGCCATCGGGGCGCCGCCGCGGGAGCCGAACAAGAAGGTGATCGTCAATCCCACCAGCAGAATGGCCAGCGTGCCGATCACGGTGACCATGAAGTTATGAAACGGACTGCGCCAAGCCGCCCACTCATCGGATAGCCGCGGCGACAGGCTCATCCAGAAGATCAGCAGGCAAAGCGGTGGTCATGGCTGCAAATCCAGCTTCTCCAGGTCTGCCTGAATTTCCGCGACCCGGGCCTGCACCACCTTTCGCTCCTCCTCGCGGAACCGACGAAACGGTTCCGCCATGCCGTCCTCGCAGACTCCGAGGCAGTTCAGGGCGCCCTTGATGCCCTTGATGATGGCGGAGGAATGCCGGCCAATGCGATAAAGGGAGCCGCTCACCCGCATGATCGCGCCGTGCAATTGCCGGGCGTGGGCCACGTCCCCCGCGCGAGCCACTTCGAACAGTTTGACATAAAGCCGTGGAAAAACGTTGGCGCCGCCATTTACGCCCCCGTGTCCACCCGCGAGCACTGCATCGAAGAGCAGTTCCTCCGGGCCGATCAGCAAAGGCCAATCGGGGCGATGGTGCAGCACTGCCAGGACCTGGTGGAAGTAGAACATATTGCAGGAACTATCCTTCAGGCCGATGATACTCGGATAGTCCATCGCGCGGCGGAGGGTCTCGATCTCGAAGGACACCTTGGTGACCGAAGGCATGTTGTAGAGGTAGAGCGGCAGCGGCAGTTCGGGCACGAGATGCTCGAGATAATCCAGGAGTTCCGGCTGCGCGGCGTGCAGATAGTAGGGCGGGGCGAGCACGACCGCCGCCGCGCCGGCATCCGCCGCCGCTTTGGCCATATTCACCGATTCATCAAAGATCGTGTCGGTGATGCCGACCAGAATCGGCACCCGGGCGCGGACTTGACGGCAGGTTCGTTGGATCAATTCGCGGCGCAGCGGGTAGCTCAAAGCCGGCCCTTCTCCGCTGGTGCCAAGAATGAACAAACCACTCACCCCGCCGGCGAGGATGTGCTCGATGAGCCTTTCGAGGCCGGCGACATCCAGTCGGTCGCGCGCGAGCAACGGCGTAATCATGGGAGGAACAATTCCGGTCAGTGGTGATTTCATCATGAGCATTCAACTTTTGCGGAAACGAAACCGTTTCGTGCGATGGCCGCCGGGGATATTGGCATCGGTTGCGCGGGGTGGAGGAAGACTCGCTTGCCACCACGAACGGCGCGCCGCGAAGGGTTAACCCGTCGGCAAAGAAACCGGTGCCAACGGTGGCGGTCCCCCGGATGCATGCTGGGTGACGGCACGTAAAATCGGGCGCTTCGGTCGATGATCTGCCAGCCCGCGAGACAACAGGGGATCGCTGGCGGAGAGGGAGTCGCACGGAGTGACTCCCCGCCGCCACGCCGAGGGTGGTTTTTCGGGCCAGCCCGGCGGGCGGCATCATTTCTCGTCGAGTCGTGCCAAGGCGGCGAGACGCTCCGGTTCCGACGCCAGCGCGCGAATCTGGGCAAAGCGCTTCTTCAGATCGACGCTGCGGTTCAGCGGCCGGTCGATTTCATCGAGATTCGCGCCGCGGCCGACGGCGATGGCTTGGTAGCGCTCCACGCTCAATTGCATGCGAATGCTCTGATACAGCGCCTCGGCCAGTTCAAAAACGCGCGCCCGCAACTCGGGGGCGATTCTCTGCGATTCGGCTCGCTCCAGAATTTGCTCCGCGCGCGCCAAAGCCGCGAGCGCGCCGGACTCCCGGGCGGTTTTCAGGGCAGCCCGCGCCTGTTCTTCCAGGCCGGTTTCGTAGAGGAGACGGGCACGAATGTAGGCATCGTAGTACGCGCGGTAGAGGCCCTGTTGAAACCGCCAGTTGAGTTTGTCGCGGGGTGTCGCGTTACGTTCCATTTCCTGAAACAGGCGCAGGGTCTTTTCCACGCCGTCGTTCTGTCGCAGGGGTCCGACCCAGTTCTCCTCCAGCGCCCGCAGGCCGCGGCTGAAACCCTCCTCGAATTGTCCGCCGATGAAGTAGCGGCTGTATTCCCGGGTGATCGCTTCCACCGTCATTTCCGGATCCCAGCCCAGGCAACTCCACAATACCTTGTTGAAATCGTCGTTGCATCCCTCGCTATAGGTGATGAACCCGCGGACGTGGGGCGTCACCTCGTGAAATATTTGCGCGAATCCGCGCGGCCTCGGATTGATGCATTCCCTTCCCAGGGTGTCGTTGAACGCCTTGTCCCAGTTGGGCACGGGATACTGGCAGCCCCGGCTGTGCGTGATGTCCGAATAGTCCCGGATAGGGTAGTGCGCAGGCAGTTCTTTTCTCAGGTTGGCCAGGCTGGTTTCAACTTGCGGACCGAACACCACGCCATCGAGCCAGCGCGGCCGTTCCTTTTGCATCAGTTCAAAGAACATTTTCAGCCAGCCCACCCGGTTCTTGCCCGGCCGGTCAAAGCCTTGTGGGGACACCCAGAGTTGCGCGGCGGGGTGGTGGCGGGTCAGGACCGGCTTAATCTTTTCCAGCAGCGAAAACAGGACATCGGGGCGGGTATCACCCGGGTCGCCGCCCGGCACAAAAACCGCATCGAGGCGCGGCAGCCGCTTGAATACCTCTGCCCGCTCCCGCAGGGCAAATTCCACGGTCTTGGGATCGGTGTAGTCCTGGTCGATCGCCGGATACCAGACCCAAACCTCCAAGCCGTAGTCGCTGGCCAGTTGGGACATTGCCACCATCATCTCCATGGGCGGCGTCGGAAAATGCGGGCTGTCGCTCTCGTCGTCGCTGCGAGGTGGAATCAGTTCCACGGCATTCATGCCGAAAACGATCATGTCCCGGAAGTACTGCTCCCACAGGGCAAGCGTCCACGCATCGTAGGAGTTGGTCTTGGGGCGGTAGCCCAACTGGTGACCTCGCAGCGGAACCCGCGGGGCGGTCGCGATTGCGGTCGTGCTTTCGAACCGCACCCGGTCCCGGCTCAGGTCCAGCAGGCGGAGCAGTCTCCCGGCGGCGAACAGCGCCCCGCGCGCGTCTTGGCCGGCGAGACAAATCGTCGGCCGGGAAGGATGCCTGGTATCCACCCAGATGGCATAGGCGTCGGGACGGTTGGGGATCTCCAGACCGGCCGGCGGCGCAAAGGATCTGGCGACCAACCCCGCTGCGGTCCCAATCAGGATGCTGACCTGATCTCCCGTGGGCGGTTGGTCGGCGATCACCAGCCGGATTCTTGTTCTGCGCTCGATTTCGTCCGCCAGCATCGCGACCGCCTTGGCTTCGATCCGACTGCCGGAATCGGAAGCCACGATCGATGCTTTCGAGACATCGAGGGGAGCGGCGCCCAACCCGATCGCCGAACTCCCCGCGAGAACCAAAAACGGTAATAGTTTCATGAGACTCGCCTCACACCACGGTTGGCGCGTCGCGAGTAACTAACCCGAAGGCCAGAAAGTCCGGCGCTGGGCGCGGAAACGATGACCCTCAGCGGGAGATTACGATGACCTGGCCACGGCGCTCGACCCGCAGGCCAAAGCGCGTCTCGAGCAGGCGCGCAAACGTCTCCGGGGCGTCGACTCGAAAACTACCGCCGAAGCGCCGTTCGCCCAGCATGGCATCCTCCACCACCAACTTCTGCCCGTTGTACCGGTTGAATTCCGCCACCAGTTCGGCCAGTGGCACCGCCACGACTTCAATCCGTTGATCCTGCCAGGCCAGCGTCCGCGCAATCTCGGCCGCTGGCACTGCCACGGGTGCCACGGGAGTGACCGGCTCGGCGGGACTTCCCACCACGGGGATCACCAAACGCTCCCCCGCGTGCAACAGCGGCACGTCCGGGGCCGCGACCGGAAGTTCTGGTCTCGCTGAACTGGCCGTGCGCACCGCTTCGCTGACCCGGACTTTGCCCTCCGTCACGAGCACGTCGACGCCGGCAGGCCGAAGGCGAACATTGAAGGCGGTACCGACGGCGCGGACCGCGATCCCGCCCGCCTCGACGAAAAATGGCCGCGCAGGATTTTTCGCCACCGTAAAGTGCGCCTCACCCCGGCTCAGTCGCACGCGGCGCTCCCCCACCGAAAAGGCAATCTCGATGGTGCTATCGGTATTGAGACGCACGGTGGAGCCATCGGGCAGATCAAATTTGCGCAATTCCCCGATCCTCGTGACGACGGTCTCGGCAAGAATCTGTCTCGTTTGTTCCGGCGACGCCCGATGGTCCGCCTCACGATCGGGGGGCCAGACGAGCACCAGGGCCGCGGCCGCGGCGGCCGCCAGCCCTGGCATCCACCAGCGGCCGGACGTCGGCACGGTGTGATCCTCCAGGGCGGCCGGATCCGGGATGCCGCGTTGACTCGGCGGCAGGCGGAGCCGGTCGAGCGCACGCCAGGTCGCCGCCAGTTCGGCGTAGACCGCCGCGTGTTTCGCATCGGCGGACAGCCAGCGCTGAAACTCGGCCGCTTCCGCCGGACTGAGGCCGGCGAAATTGCGGGCCAGCCAGTCCGCGGCCACGGTTTCAATATCGGAGTTCATGACGCGCGCTCCGTCAGCAGCCCACTCGCGCGAAGAAAATCGCGGCAGCGCAGCACGCCGAGCGCCACCTGCGCATGAACGGTGTGTTCAGAAATCCCGAGCTGTCTGGCAACCTCGCGGTGCGAGAGCCCGTATAACTTGCAAAGCGTAAGCACCTCCCGGCAGCGAGGGGGAAGCGCAGCAATGGCCTGGCGAAGTATTTCGATTTCCTTGGCACGATCGAGAGCCTCGCCGGTGGCGGGCCTATCTTCTACCACGGACAAGCCCTCGATATCGGCTATGGCGGTGATTGAGACAGTGTGGCTGCGCCGAAATAGATCGCAGGCCGTATTGCGGGCGGTCGCGAAGAGGTACGGCCGCGCCTCGCTCACCTGGCCGGCGTGCCGCGCCCGCACCAGCCGGGCATAGGTCTCCTGGATCAAATCGTCGATGTCGGCCAGCGAGGGAAACTTCCGCCGCAGGTACGCCCGCAGCTCCGGCTCGTGCGGCTGCACCTCCTCCACAAACCACTTCGTCAGGTTCAAGGGCGGACAACGGGCGAGCTCGGGGTCAGCGGGAGGCACGGCAGGGAGGGGACGGGGGCCAGCAAGTGCTAAATCGATTTACGGGCAAGCTCGATTTCCCGACTCCCGGCGCGCGCCCGCTCGTTTTTCCATCTCCGGGTTTGCCTTCGGGCGCGGAATGTGTTCACCTGCACACTATGAGCGAACCACTCACCACACGCCAGCAACAGGTCCTCGATTTTATCCAAGCGCACCACCGCCAGCAGGGCGTCGCCCCCTCCCTCCGCGAAATCCAGGCGCACTTCGGGCTCGCCAGCCCCTTCGGCATCCAGCGCCACGTCGACGCCCTCATCGCCAAGGGCGCCCTCCGCCGCCTCGAAGGCAAGGCCCGCGCCCTCCTCCTGCCCGATCCGCCGCGCCGCCCCACCCTCGCCGACATCCCGCTCTTCGGCACCATTCCAGCCGGCCTGCCCACCGCCGCCGAGCAGGAGCCCGACAGCTACCTGGCGGTCGACACCGCCGCCCTCGGCGTCCGCCCCGGCACCACGCTCTTCGCCCTGCGCGTGCGCGGCGATTCGATGATCGACGCCGGCATCCTCGATCGCGATGTCGTCTTTCTCACCCCCCGCGAACCCCACCCCCGCGACATCGTGGCCGCCCTCATCGACGGCGAGTCGACGCTGAAACGCTACCTCGTCCAGCGCGGCCGCCCCTTCCTCCGCGCGGAAAACCCCCGCTACCCCGATCTCCTCCCCGCCGCCGAACTCGTCATCCAGGGGGTGATGCTCGGCCTGCTCCGCACCGTCGACGGCCGCAGTTGAAGTGCCGGCGCCCCGGGAAGTCGAAACGTGTGGCGACCCCATCCAACTCCCCCAGCCAGCCAACCGCGAATCACACGGATGATCAGGACGCGTTTGGGGTTGCTCCGAGCAATCCGCGCCACCGGGGCCGCGCCTCGTCGGGGATCTTACCTCGCCAGACCTGAAACTTGAAACCCGCCGCCCGCCGCCTGTTCCATGCCCGCGCCCGCCACCGTCGCGGCGCTCCGGCAACTGCTCGCCGGACGCTTCCCTGCCGCCGCCCCCCCGCCCGACCTCACCGCCGGATCGCGGGCCGGCCGGGCGCTGCCCACCGGTGTTCCTACGATCGATGAGGTCGCCGGCGGCCTCCCGCTCGGGGCCGTCACCGAAATCGTTTGCGCCACCCCCAGTTGCGGCAGCCACTTGCTCCTCGGCCAGCTCCTCGCCGCCACCCGCCTCGCGCACGCCCGCGTCGCGCTGGTCGACAGCCACGACG
>CAZDGC010000036.1:6624-40256 GCA_964504885.1 uncultured Opitutus sp. | reverse complement strand
TCGATCCGGCGTCGTTTCCCGCCGACCTGCTCGCCCACCTCGTGTGGGTCCGCGGCGGCCGGCCGACCACGGCACCAGTTCCGGATCCCGTAGCCGCGGGCAAGCGCAGCGACCCCGGGGTCCCTGGCCCGGCCACGTTTTCGCCACGTTCAGGTGGGGCGACCGCTTCGGCCCCGGAGATCGCCTGGGCCCTCCAGGCCGCCGATCTGCTCGTACGCGACGCCAACCTCGGCCTGGTCGTGCTCGATCTCCGCCGCTGCTCCGCCGCCGCTCTGGACCGCACGCCCGCCACCTACTGGCACCGCCTGCGGCACGCGGCGGAGACCGCCGGCCTGCCCTTGGTCGTCCAGACCCCGCACGCCGCCGTGCCCAGCGCCCGGATACGTTTTGTCCTCGCCGCCTCCCACGCCTGGGCCGCCCTCACCCTCGAACGCACCACACTCCTCGCCTCCTTCGCTCCGCGGCTCCAGCGCCACCGTCTCGCCGCCGCGGTGTAGGATCGTGCGGTGCGGGCGGGGCGACCCCGCGCCGCACGCTTCGCACCGGTGCTCCGACTCTGCGGGGCGGGGTCGCCCCGCCTACAACTCCGCCCTCTCGCCCCTCCTCGCACCCCCACTCCTTCCCTCACTCCCTCACTCCCTCACTCCCTTCCCCCGTGTACGCCGTCCTCCACGTCGCCGACTTCGCCCTGCAGGCCGTGCTCCGCCTCGAGCCCCGGGGCCACGGGCGTGAGCGAGTGGGCCTGCGGTCCGTCTCTCCCGCCGCGCTCTTCAGCGGCACGGGAAAAAAGTCCTGCGTGCTCGCCGCCAACGCGCCGGCGCGCGCCGCGGGCGTCGCCCCGGGCATGACCGCCCCGCCCCCCCCCGCCCCCGGCCCCCCCCGCCCCCCGCGCCCCCCCCCCCCCCCCCCCCAACCCCCGCCCGCGCCGCCCTGCTCGCCGCCGGGCTCGCCCTCTCTCCTTGTGTCGAGGACACCGCCCCCGGCGTCTGCACCGTCGATCTGCGCGGCCTCGATTCCGCCCGCCACCGCCCCGCCGCCCGCGCCGCCCTCGCCCAACTCGCCGCGCTCGCCCTGCCCGCCTCCGCCGGCCTCGCCCGCACCCCGCTGCTCGCCCTCTACGCCGCGCGTGTGGCCGCCGCCGATCTTTCTCTTTCCTCTTTCTCTTTATCTTTCTCCCCCGACTCCGGCCCTGTTCATCACTCCCCAAACGGGAGAAAGAGGAATGAGAACGAAGAACGAGAACGAGCCGATGCCCCCGTGCTCGTTATCGCCCCCGCCGCCGAAGCCGCCTTCCTCGCCCCGCTCCCCCTCGCCACCGCCGAACCGCCGCCCGAACTCGCCACCGTGTTCGCCCTCTGGGGGCTGCGCACGCTGGGCGATCTGCTCGCGCTCCCCCGGGACGAACTCGTGCGCCGCTTCGGCCGCGCCGGGCTCGAACTCTGGCAGCGCGCCGGCGGCGGCAAACCGCGCCCGCTGCACCCGTTCATCCCGCCGCGCGAGTTCGCCGCCGTCCATGAATTCGAGGAAGCCGTCGAGACCCTCGAACCGCTGCTGTTCCTGCTGCGGCGCTTCGTCGATCGCCTCGCCCTCGAACTCGCCGCCGCCCACGCCGTCGCCGCCGAACTCGCCCTCACCCTCGCGCTCGACGAAGGCCCGCCCTATACGCGCACCTTTCGCCTGCCCGAGCCGACGGCCGACGCCGGCATCCTCTTCCGCGCCCTGCACACGCACCTCGAAACGCTGCAGACCGCCTCGCCCATCACCGGCCTGCACCTGCGCGCCACGCCCGCCCGCCCGCTGGTGCGCCAGCAGGGCCTCTTCGAAGCCGGGCTCCGCGATCCGCATGGCTTCGCCGCGACGCTCGCGCGCGTCTCCGCCCTCGTCGGCCCCGGGCGCCTCGGCACCCCGCAACCCGAGGACACCCACCGGCCCGACGCCGTCCGCCTCGTCCCGCCGCCCGCCGTCGTGCCGCCGCCCGCCCCGCCGCCCGTGCACCCGCCGCTCGGCCTGCCGCTGCGACGCTTCCGCCCGCCCCTCCCCGCGCGCCTCGAGTTCACCGCCGCCGAACGCCGCCCCGCCTACGTGTGGACGGAGCGGTTTCACGGCCCCATCGCGGAACTCCGCGGCCCCTGGCTCGCCAGCGGCGACTGGTGGCAGGCCGACCGCGCCTGGGCCCGCACCGAATGGGACCTCGCCCTCGCCGGCGGCGGCCTCTACCGCCTTCTCCTCCTCGGCGAGGCGTACTTCATCGAGGGGGAGTACGATTAGGGACCTCGTTCTCGTTCTCCTTTCTCGTTCCTCGTTCTCCTCCGCTCACGACCCTCGGTAAACGAGAACGCTGACGAGAAACAAACACGAGGCAGCTCCGCCGCCCCATGCCCTACGTCGAACTCCACGCGCGCAGCGCCTTCAGTTTCCTCCGCGGCGCCTCCGATCCCGAGGCGCTCGTCGACGCCGCGCAGGCGCAGGAACTGCCCGCCCTGGCGCTGCTCGATCGCGACGGCGTCAGTGGCGCACCGCGTTGCTTCAACGCCGCCCGCGACGCCGGCCTCCGTGCGCGCGTCGGCGCCGAACTCACCCTCGCCGACGGCAGCGTGCTTCCCCTTCTCGCCGCCACGCGCACCGGCTACCAGAATCTCTGCCAGCTTATCACCACCGCGAAACTCACGGAGCGCCCGGCGGCCGTGGCTCGGGAAGTAGCCGCACTTCAGCGGAGCGAAAGCGTGGTCGGGCGTGAGACCATGCGGTCGCTTCGCTCCCATGCGGCTACGCGGCCCGGCAACTCGTCACACGGAAGAACAAGCCAACGGACTCGCAGTCCCAGCACTCCTTTCGTGCCACGCGCCTCCCTCGTCGTTCCCGATCCCCATGCCCCCGATCCCCGCGACCGCAAGCGGCCGTGTTTCGCCACCTGGGAGGAAGTCGCCCGCCACGCCGAAGGCCTGATCGCCCTCACCGGCGACGAGGAGGGGCCCGTCCGCAGCGCCTGGCGCGAAGCCGGCTCCGCCGCCGCGGCCGCCGCCCTCCAGCCGCTCCTCGCGATCTTCGGTCGCAACCGCCTCTGCGTCGAGGTGCAGCGCCAGCGCCGGCGCGGCGAAGAGCGGGAAAACGCCTTCCTGCGCGACCTCGCCGCCGCCCACGGACTGCCGCTCCTCGCCACCGGCGGCGTCGTCTACGCGACCCGCGCCGCCCGCGAGGTCGCCGACGTGTTCACCTGCCTGCGACTGCACACCACCCTCGACGCCGCCGGCCGCCGCCTCTCCGTCAACAACCGCCGCCACGTCAAATCCCCCCGCGAGATGGCGGAACTGTTTCGCGATCTGCCGGAGGCCGTCGCCGAGTCCGCGCGCCTCGAGCAGCGCCTGGAGTTCACGCTGCGCGATCTCGGCTACCGGTTCCCCGAATTCCCCGTGCCGCCCGGCCACTCGATGGACTCTTACCTGCGCGAACTGACCGTCGCCGGCGCGCGCCGCCGCTACGTCCCGCTCACGCCGCGCGTCACCGCGCAGCTCGACAAGGAGCTCGCCCTCATCGGGCGCCTCGGCTTCAGCGGGTATTTTCTGATCGTCTGGGACATCTGCCGCTTCGCCCGCGACCAGGGCATCCTCGTGCAGGGCCGCGGCAGCGCCGCCAACAGCGCCGTCTGCTACGTCCTCGGCATCACCGCCGTCGACCCAATCAAACACGAGCTGCTCTTCGAACGCTTCCTCAGCGAAGGGCGCGTCGGGCGCGACGGCCACCCGTCGTGGCCCGACATCGACCTCGACCTGCCCAGCGGCGAGCTGCGCGAGCGCGTGATCCAGCGGGTCTACGCGACCTACTCCCCGCGCGGCGCGGCCATGACCGCCAACGTCATCACCTACCGTGGCCGCAGCACCATCCGCGAAATCGGCCAGGTCCTCGGCTTCGGCGAGGACGCGCTCGATCGCTTCTCCCGCCTCTACGCCCACGGCGATTTTCCCGAGACGCTCGAGCTCCAGCGCCAGCTCGCGCTGTCCGGCATCGCCCCCAACCACCCGCGAGCCGCCGCCCTTGCCTCGCTCTACCGGCAGGTCCACGGCCTGCCGCGCCACCTCGGCCAGCACAGCGGCGGCATGGTCATCTGCCAGGGCCAGCTCGACCGGGTCGTGCCCCTCGAAAACGCCACCATGCCCGGCCGCGTCGTTCTGCAGTGGGACAAGGACGACTGCGAGGGTCTCGGCATCGTGAAGGTCGACTTCCTCGGTCTCGGCATGATGGCCGCGCTGCAGGACACCTTCGCGCTCTGCGCCGCCCGCGGCCGCCCGGTCGAGCTCCACACCATTCCGCCCGACGATCCCGCCACGTTCGCCGCGATGCAGCGCGCCGACACCGTGGGCGTGTTCCAAATCGAGAGCCGCGCGCAGATGGCCTCGCTCCCGCGGATGAAGCCGGCCTGCTTTTACGATGTCGCCATGCAGGTCGCGATCGTCCGCCCCGGGCCGATCGTCGGCAACCTCGCCCACCCGCTCATCCGCCGCCGCAACGGCCTCGAACCGATCACGTACCTCGATCCCAGCGTCGACCACCTCGCCGCGCCCATCCTGCGCCGCACCCTCGGGGTGATCCTGTTCCAGGAGCAGATGCTCGAGCTCGCGATGAAGCTGGCGAACTTCAGCGGCGGCGAAGCCGAGGAACTGCGTCGCGCGATGGGTTTCACCAAGGGCACCGGGCGCCTCCAGCGCACCCTCGCCCGGCTCTGCACCGCCCTGCGCGCCTGCGGCCGCAACGAGACCGTCGTGAAAAAGGTCAGCGAGGCCGCGCTCTCCTTCGCCGCCTACGGGTTTCCGGAATCGCACGCGCTGAGCTTCGCCCTGCTCGCCTACGCCAGCACCTGGCTCAAGGTCCACCGCCCCGCCGAATTCACCGCCAGCCTGCTCAACCACCAGCCGATGGGCTTCTACTCGCCCGCCACGCTGCTGCAGGATGCCCGCCGCCACGGCCTCAAGGCACGCCCGGTCTGCGTCGCCGCCTCGGACTGGGACTGCACCGTCGAGGGCGACGACGCCCTTCGCGTCGGCCTGCGCTACGTCAAGGGCCTGCGCGAGACCGCCGCGCGCGCGCTGCTCGCCGCCCGGGCCGAGCGGCCGTTCGCCTCGCTCGACGACTTCCTGCGCCGCACCACCCTCACCCCCGCCGAGCGCCGCGCCCTCGCCGCCGTCGGCGCGCTCAACGCCTTCGCCCCCCACCGCCGCGCCGCCCTCTGGCAGATCGAAGCCGCCTGGTCCGAGGATGAGCCCCTGTTCCGCACAACGGGGTCAGGCCTAAACTCTTGTGGTATGATGTCGGCAGCGCCGCCTTCTCACAATTGTTTAGGCCTGACCCCTTTGCCGCTGGCGCCCATGACACCCGCGGAGCGGCAGCGCGCCGACTTCGCCGGGCTCGAGCTCACCACCGGCATTCACCCGATGGCGTTGATCCGCGATCGCCTGCCCGAGGTCTGGCGTGCGGCCGATCTCACGCTCGCCCGCGACGGCGAGGAAGTCGTCGTCGCCGGCGCGGTGATCTGCCGCCAGCGCCCCGGCACGGCGAAGGGCTTTGTGTTCCTCAGCCTCGAGGACGAAACCGGCATCGCCAACGTCATCGTTGTGCCGCCGCTCTTCGAGGCGCGCCGCCTCGTCATCACCCAGGAACCCGCCCTGCGCATCGCCGGCCGCTTGCAGAACCAGCACGGCGTCATCCATGTGAAGGCGGCGCAGATCGAGGCGCTCGCCGAGCCCGCTCTGCCCGTCGCCGCCTCGCACGATTTCCGCTGAAGCCGAACCAAAACCGTCGCGCAACGGCCCGCCGCCGTTCGAGAGTACCGTCCCTTCCGACCATGTCGCCCAAGTCCCTTCTCGTACCGCTGCTCCGGCGCAACCGCCTCTGCTCCCTGCTCGCCGCGCTGCGCGCCCTGGCCCGCGAGGGCGAACTGCGCGACGCCGGCTGGTTCCGGAGCCGCGCCACCGGCCTGCCGGTCGACTCCGCCGGCGCCCCCCTGCCTTGGTACACCTATGCCGCGATCCGCTTCCTCGCCGGCCGCGTCGACTCCCGCTGGAGCGTCTTCGAATACGGCAGCGGCCACTCCACCCTCTGGTGGGCCGCGCGGGTCGCGCGCGTCGTGAGCTGCGAACACGACGCCGCCTGGCACGCGCAACTCCTCCCCCAGTTGCCGGCCCACGTCGAGTCCCTGCACGTCGCGCTCGACTCTCCAGACCCCTACGCCGCCTGCGTCGCCCGCTTCCCCGGCGGGTTCGAGGTGGTCGTGATCGATGGTCGCGAGCGCGTCGCCTGCGCCCGGTACGCCCCGATCGCGCTGACCCACGACGGCGTGATTATCTGGGACAACAGCGACCGCGAAGATTATCAGCCCGGCTTCGAGCACCTGCGGACGACAGGCTTCCGCCGTCTGGACTTCTGGGGCCTGGGGCCGATCAACACCTACGGCTGGTGCACATCCGTGTTCTATCGCGCGGACAACGTCCTCGGGCTGTGACGTCGCCCCCCCCGGCACGCCGCGGACCACGCCCGCTTTCCGCCGCGCGCTCATCCGCCGGCGGTCACGCGCCGTCCCCCGCCGCCGCGCGCGCGTAGGCCAGACCCGCCTGCAGGCCGCGCAGTTCCGCCAGCCCGCAAAGTCGTCCGATCAACGGATAACCCGGGCAGGTCGGCGCCGGCCGCCGGAAGTCATCGAGCATGAGGTGCCCGTGGTCGGGGCGCAGCGGCAACCGCCAGTCCGCACGCCCGCCGCGCCGTCGCGCGGCCTGTTCTTCCAGCAGGGCCGCCACCACCGCCGGCAGGTTGGCGTCTCCCTCGAGGTGGCCCGCCTCGTAAAACGCACCGTCCGGCTCCCGCTGCACGCTGCGCAGATGCACCGCATGGATGCGGGGGCCAAGCCTTCGGACGATGCCAGACAGGTCGTTATCCGCCCGCACGCCAAGCGACCCCGTGCAAAAGCACAGGCCGTTGGCCGGCGAATCGACCATCGCCGTGATCGCCCGCAGGTCGGCCTCGGTTGAAACGATTCGCGGCAGCCCCAGTACGGGAAACGGCGGGTCGTCCGGGTGGATCGCCAGCCGCACGCCGGCGCGCTCCGCCACCGGCACCACCGCCTCCAGAAAACGCCGCAAGTGGTCGCGCAAGCCCTCCGCCCCGAGGGTCGCATACCGCGCCAGCATGGCGCGAAAGTCCTCCACCGTGAGCCCCAGCCGGACTCCCGGAAAGAGATCGAGCGTCTGGGTCGTGAAGGCCGCCCGCCCTGCCTCGTCCAAGCCATCCCAGAACGCCCGCGCCGCCGCGACCTGCGCGGGCGTCCAGTCCGCCTCCGCCCCCGGCCGCCGCAGCGCAAACAAGTCGAAGGCCGCAAACTTCGCCGGCTCGTACCGCAGCGCCTCCCGCCCGTTCGGCAACCGATGCCGCAAGTCCGTGCGCACCCAGTCCATCACCGGCATGAAGTTATAGACCACCAACCGGATCCCCGCGGCCCCCAGGCGCTCCAACGTCGCCGCGTAGTTCGCCACGTGCCGCTCCCAGTCGCCGTGGCGGGTCTTGATCGCCTCCGACACCGGCACCGATTCCACCACCCGCCACGCCAGCCCGGCCGCCGCAATTTCCTCCCGACGGCGTGCAATCGCCCCCACCGGCCACGCTTCACCATACGGCACGTCGTGCAGCGCGGAATACACCACGGTCGCCCCCGTCTGGCGGATCTCGTCCAGCGTCACCGGGTCGTCCGGGCCAAACCAGCGCAGGCCTTCTTCCATCACGTTCTTCATGCGCCCACCCCATGGCGACGCCCGGGCGGCACTTCAACGTCGCAGTGGCTCCGCCCCGCTTAACGATGCAACTCCAGCGAAGATTGACGCCCCGCACCACGCCTCCAATCGTCCGGCCCCCAGCACCGCACGGACCACCCTGCTGCGTTCGTCGGTGAAGCACCCGACCTCCATGAACACCCTCCCCCCCCTTCCGCGCGCGGTGCGCACCGCCGCGCTGCTGGCCGGCTTGGCCGCCGCCGTCACCGCCCCCCTCTCCGCTCAGAGCGCTCCGGCCGCCCGACCGGCCACGACGACCGTCACGACCGACGAGACCATCACCCTCTCGCCGTTCATCATCTCCACCGAGCGCGAGACCGGCTGGTCCGCCAACGAGACTCTCTCCGCCACCCGCACCAAACAGGCGCTCAAGGATGTACCGGTAAACATCGACGCCATCACGTCGGACTTCATGGAGGATCTCGGCCTCTACACCGCGGACGAGGTGGCCAACTTCGTCGCCAACGCCTACGCCCCGCCCACCCTCGAGAACGACAACCAGAGCGGGGCCATCGCCTTCCGCGGCCTCAGCGGCTCGACCGCCACCCGCAATTACTTCCGCTGGTACGTGCCCAGCGACACCTACAACGTCGAGCGCATTGACTTCGGCAAGGGCTCGAACTCCCTCATCTTCGGCGACATCGAGCCGGGCGGCCAGGCCACCGTCTTCACCAAGCGCGCCTTGATGAAGAATTTCGGCACCTTCCTCGCCTCCTACAACAACGATGGCGCCTACCGCTTCCAGCTCGACTACAACCGCAAGCTTCGCGAAGGCCTCGCCCTGCGTTTCAACGCCGTCCGCCGCCAGGAACGCACCTTTCAGGACGCCTCCACCTTCCAACTCGAGGGCGAAACCCTCACCGCCACCTGGCAGCCCCTCCGCAACACCCTCGTCCGCGTCGAATACGAGCAGGGCGACTTCGCCAACGTTCGTGGCTTCGGTGGCGTCACCATCCGCGAAATCTCCGCCCGCTCCCGCGCCTTCACCACCACCCGCCTCTTTTACACGTCCGACAACGAGTGGATCGTCCGCGCCCAACTCCCCTCCGCCGACCGCTCCAACGGCCCGACCGGCGGTTCGCCCTCCCTGGTCGAAGGCGGCTACTTCGACGTTACCATGCGCAACGCCGCCGGCGCCGTGATCGGCACCAAGCGCTTCCCTGGCTACCCCAAGCACTACAACCTGCGCGGCTCCTTCGATCGCCAGAACCGGCCCTTCGACAATTTCTCCGTCACGGTGGAACAGCGGCTCGGCCCCGTCGGCGTCGAGGTCGCCTACAACCGCCAGAAGCAGACCGCCATCCGCAACGACAACTTCTTCTCCAGCACCATCAGCGTCGACGTCAACGGCCGCCCCTACGTCGAATCCGAGCTCGACGAGAAACGCTTTGGCAACGTCGTCGACGCGGTCCGCGGCATCGCCGTCTACAAATTCGACAAGTGGAAGTGGATGCAGCAACTCCTCGTCGGCAGCGCTGAATACCGGGAGGACCAGGTGGTCAACTGGCGCTTCAACACCTACAACACGGCCAACCTGGACCGGGGTTTCGCGTCGGCCCTCGACACCAACGCCGACCGCATCCGCCTGCGCCTCTATTTCGACGACCCGCGCTTCTACTCGCGCGCGCTCTTCGACGCGATGAAACCGGCCAACCTGCCCGCAACGGCCGACGTCACCCCGAAATCCCTCGCCTCCTTCCCTTCGGGCACCAGCGCCACCGATGGCACCCAGTGGCGGCAGTCCTCCGCCGTCGCCTTCTCCGCCAGCGGCCGCTATTTCAACGGGCGCCTGCAGTCGCTCGTCGGCGCCCGCCACGACTGGAATCGGAACTATGAATACAACGGCACCCGCGTCTTCGGTCCCTACAACGAGGAAATCGAACCGCCGCTGCGCAAGGATGCCCTCCCGGGCGAGTACGCCGAGAACAAGCAACTCCGCCTCGAACACACCAGCCTTACCGGCGGCCTGACCTTCGCCCTCACCAAGGACATCAACGTCTACGGCGTCTACTCGGAGTCGTTCCGCTTTCAGGGACTGCGCACCTTCGACCGCGAGCGTTTCCCGCCCATCCTGGGCGTCACCAAGGAAGTCGGCATCAAGGGCAACTTCTGGCAGGACAAGGCGAGCCTCAATCTCGGGGTCTTCAACATCGACCGCCAGAACGTCGCCCTGAGCTGGAACAACATCATCTCCCTCGACCGCACGGAACTCGAGGACTTGATGAATCCCAACGACGTCCTCCCGGGCGATCCGCGCTACATCTACAGCGAAGAGGGCACCGCCAGCGCCTCCCGCTACTACAAGTCGACCGAAAATTCCCGCGGCGCCGACCTCACCCTCAACCTGCGCCCGCTCCGCGGCCTGCAACTGCGCTTCACCCTCGCCCGCACCCAAGTCACCGGCGAACCCGACCTCGATCGTTTCCGCGGCTACTACGAGGCGGCGGTGCAACGCGGCGACGAGAACCCCGCCGTCCTCGCCGACGCCAAACTGCTCCTCGACTCCCTCGACATCGACACCAAGCCCACCGGCCCCCGTGCCTCGCCCTGGTCCGCAAGCTGGGTGATCGATTACGCCTTCCCGCGCGACACGTGGGCGCTGTTGCGCGGCGTGCGCGTCGGCCTCAACGGAAGCTGGCGCGACGACTACCTCTTCGGGTTGCCCAACGGCCAGGAGATGGTCGGGGGCACCACGCATCTGATGCACGGCTACCTCATGCGCGATCAGAAGATCTGGAACCAGCAGTTCCGCTTCCGCCTCGGCATCCGCAATCTCGCCGACATCGAAAACGGGAAGCTGCGCAAGACCAGCTTCACGACGATGAGCGACGGCTCCAACGTCTACCGCTACAGTTACGTCGTCCCCACCCAGTACGAACTGAACATGACGGTGCGCTTCTGAGCATGCCCCGATCCGGCCCGGGACAGGGCGGATCAATTCCGCAGGAACCGCGCGTCAACGCCAAGGGACGCGAATTTCGGTGGACGGATCGTTCCGCTTCGCGCCGCCAATCCGTCACCCGAACGATGGCCGGTGGCGTGCGCCACCCGGGATCGTCTTCTCAGAACGCGTCGCCTAACTCGATTTTCTTCAGGGCGGCGCGCGGTCGCCACCGCGAACGTGCCTGCGGCGCCCAGGGGCCGGCGCCTTCATCGACCGGGCATGGTGGAACTTTTCGGCGCCTTCTCAGTCGGGAAATTCGCGTCGCTTCGCGTGATTTCACGGCTGCAATGACTGGTTTCGTCCAGGCCCACATCGGTCCCGCCGGGTTTCCGGCTGACTCGCCAACATGAAAACATGCCTCCTGCTGCTGCTGTCCGCCCTCGTTGCCGGCCGCGCGATGATCGCCGCCGAACTTCCGCTTCGCCGCGAATGGATCGTCGACGGGGTCGTGCGCGAAGCCCTGGTGCAGGTGTCGGCCACGGCCACGGAGCAGCCGTCGCCAGTGATCTTTGCGTTTCACGGTCATGGCGGCAACATGCGCCACCCGGCGCGGACCTGGGCCTATCACCGGCTCTGGCCGGAGGCGATTGTGGTCTACCCGCAGGGCCTCAATACCCCGGGGCGGCTGACCGATCCCGAGGGCAAACGCCCGGGCTGGCAGCACGACGTGGGCGCGCAGGGAGATCGCGATCTCAAGTTCTTTGACGCCATGCTCGCGAGCCTGCGGCAGGACTACCGGGTCGACGATCGCCGGATCTACGCCACCGGGCATTCGAACGGCGGCGGCTTCACCTACCTGCTCTGGGCGGAACGCGGCCCGGTACTGGCCGCAGTGGCCCCGACCGCGAGTGCAGCCGCCCGCGCCCGCGAACGGCTCCAGCCCAAGCCGGTATTCCACCTCGCGGGCCGCAAAGACCCGCTGGTGCGGTTCGCGTGGCAGGAGCAGATCATCAACCACCTGCGCCGGCTCAACCAGTGCGGTCCCGCCACCGATGGCGGCCAGGGACGCACCGTCTATCCCTCGACGATCGGCGCCCCCGTGGTGACGTTCATCCACGACGGCGGCCACGAGTTTCCCGCCGCGAAAGCCTGCCCGCTCATCGTCGCTTTCTTCCGACAGCACGCCCGCCCGTAACCGGACTGTCGATACTTCACGACCGCGGTCAGACGCGAACCAGGATGGCCGGCCGGGCAGGGCGCCGGCAAATCCGTGCCGCCTGACGGCGGAGACCCGCCCCAACGCCGGCGGCGTAACCGTCTACTGGTTACGCCGCGGACCCCGGCCCGAGGCGACTGCGCCCGTCGTCAAGCGCCGCCGGCGGATTTTTTGCGCAAGAAATCCGCCTGTCCGCCGCATCCGACCGCGCGGCCGGCGCGTTGCAGACGCCGTTAGCACGGGGGGCGCGGCCTCCCTTCCCTCCCACCCACAACCAAAGACACGTCCTCATGTCCCTCCTCCGCATCCTCACCCTTCCCGTCCTGGCCCTCGCCGCCTCCACCGCCCTCGCCCAGACCAGCAGCCTGGTCAACAACTCCACCCGCGGCGTGGCGGGCAGCGGCGCCAACGCCATGATCAGCGGCTTTGTCGTCAACGCCCCCGCCGGCGAGCTCCGCTGGGTGCTGATTCGTGGCGTCGGCCCCTCGCTGGCCGGCTTCGGCGTCACCCAGCCGCTGGCCGATCCCGCCATCCAGGTGACGGCCGGCAACGGCACCGTGATCGGGGTCAACGACAACGTCGGCACGGCGCCCAACCTCACCCTCCTCAACACGGTGACGACCGCCGCCGGAGCCTTTCCGCTCACCAGCGCCAGCGACGCGGCGCTGCTGATCGGCGTCCCCGCGGGCGCCTACACCGTGCAACTCCACACCAATGCCGCCACTGAGGCGCGCCCCGCGCTCCTCGAGGTTTATGAGTTCGGCGCCGTGGCCGCGGGGACGACGAGCCAGACGATCAGCGGACTCGCCGCCGCCAATGTCAACCTGAGCACCCTCGCCACCGCCCTGCGCGTCGCCGGGCTCGACGCCACCCTGGCCACCGGCGGGCCGTTCACCGTCTTCGCGCCGACCAACGCCGCGTTCGCCGCCCTGCCCGCCGCGACCCTCAACGGCCTGCTCGCAAACCCGGCGCAACTCGCGCAAGTGCTCCTGTTTCACGTCGCCAGCGGTCAGGTCCTCTCCACCCAACTGACCAACGGCCAGGCCATCACCACTCTCCGCGCCGGCGCCCGGCCGCTGTCGGTCAACCTTACCGGCGGCGCAAAGATCGACGGTGCCAGCGTCGTCGCCGCCGACGTGCGTGGCCTCAATGGTGTGGTGCACGTGATCGACACCGTGCTGCTGCCCTGAACGCCCCCGCGCTCTTTCCCGAGCAATTCCAACCCGCCCGGTGCCGCGCCCACGCGGCCCGGGCGGTTTTCGCTGGCGCAGCGCGGGAAGGGCCGGGCTCGCGGTGTTGCCGCCGTTCCGCTGCGCCCGAAACGGCCCCCCACCGCAAAGGGGATCGCGGTGGCCCGCCGCCGGAGAAGAACGAGGGTTGCCCGCGCCGGGCGCCGGCAACGGCGCACCTTTCCCTTTACGCGCCGGCGGGCCGTCGCATGCTCGGCGGCCCCATGGCCCGCCCGTGCCGTCCGTTGCCCCTCTCTCCCTGGATTCACGAACTGCGTGCGCTTCAGCCGCAGAGCGAGGAGCGCCGTTTCCGGCGGGGACAGGTCATCTTCTCCACCGGTGAAGTGGGCGATGGCTTCCATGTGGTCCGCAGCGGCCGCGTGCGCATCTCGGCCGAGGTGGGCCCGGGGGAGTCCCGCACCCTCGCGGTGATCGGGCCGGGGGATTTTTTTGGCGAAATGGCGGTGCTCGACGACGCTCCGCGCTCGGCCACGGCCACCGCCGAGGAGCCGACCATCACCCAGTTTCTCGCCCGCCACCACCTCCTCGCCCTGTTGGAGCGGCGGCCGCGGCTCGCGCTCAACATCATCCGCGCCTTCAGCACCCGGATGCGCGCGCTCAACCACAAGTACGTCGACGAGGTGGTGCAGGCCGAGCGCCTCGCGGTAATCGGCCGGTTCGCCACCACGATCGTGCACGATTTCAAGAATCCGCTCGCGATCATCGGCCTGGCGACGGACCTCGCCTGTCGGCCGCGCACGCGGGCGGCGGAGCGGCGGCAACTGCGCGCCATGGTGACCCGGCAGGTCGGGCGGATGAAGACCATGCTGCAGGAGTTGATCGACTTCACCCGCCCCGGCGGCCAGAAACCGCGGCTGCGCGCCCTCCGGTTTGCTCCCTTCCTGCGCCGCCTGGTCGAGGAGGCCCGTCCCGAACTGGCCCAGCGCGGCGTCGTGCTGAACCTCGAAGCTCCGCTCCCGGACTCCCGGGCGCGCATCGACCCGCCCCGACTCTCGCGGCTCTTCCTTAATCTTTGGGCCAACTCGGTCGACGCCCTCGGCGAGAGCGGCACCATTGCCGTCCGGTGCCGCCGCGAGGGCGGCGAGCTTCGGATCGAGGTGCAGGACAACGGTCCCGGCATCGCCCCGGCACTCCTGCCGACGCTCTTCCGGCCCTTTGCAACCCATGGCAAGCCCCACGGCACCGGGCTGGGACTGGCCATCTGCCGGCGCATCGCCGAGGACCACGGCGGCCTCATCCGGGCCGACAATCCGCCCGGCGGCGGCGCCCGTTTCACCCTCGTGCTGCCGGCGGCGCGCCCGTAACGTACCCCCGGATACACAGGCGGTTGACGGGGGATGCGCCCTCCGTCCGGCCGCTGGATGCCACCTTCCGCTGCGGCGCCGGATCCTGGGTGGCCAACTCCACCGCCCGTCCGACCCGCTCCCGGCGCAACCTTCTTCCTCGACGACACCGCCAACCTCGCCGCCCGGACCTGGTGCCTCGTCCGCGCGGTCGGCACCGGCGTCGAACCGCCGCCGGGCGAGTCGTGCAACCTCGCGGCCGGCGCGCTGCCACGGCCGTGCCTTGCCGTGCCGCTCGCGGCCTGGGACTGGCGGGAGCGCCGGCTCGCGCTCCGCTGGTTTTTCGATCGCGATCAGCGCGGCCCGGCTGATTCCCGCCCTCGCTGCCGTGCCGCCGGTTCGTCGCCCGCCCGGTCAACGGCGGGCGCCCTCGCGGGCGAAAAAATCGCCCTCGCCGCGCGCCGCCGCAGGCGCTTTCGTGGCGCCACTGTGGCCATGCGACACTGCATCTACCCGGGCACGTTCGACCCGATTACGTACGGGCACCTCGATGTGCTTTCCCGCGCCGCGCGCCTGTTCGACCGCGTCACTGTCGCCGTCGCGGAGACCGCCGGCGCCGGCAAGGCGCCCACCTTCACCGCGGAGCAACGGGTCGCGATGATCGCGCCCAACCTCTCCACCCTGCCCAACGTCGGCATCACGACCTTCCGCGGTCTGCTGGTGGAGTTCTGCATGGCGCAACAGGCCGACGCCATCATCC
Organism: uncultured Opitutus sp.; assembly: GCA_964504885.1. Classification (GTDB taxonomy): domain Bacteria; phylum Verrucomicrobiota; class Verrucomicrobiia; order Opitutales; family Opitutaceae; genus ER46. The sequence goes on along the minus strand of CAZDGC010000036.1, from coordinate 25,052 downwards.
GCGGGCTGCGCGTGCTGTCGGACTTCGAGTTCGAATTCAACATGGCGCTGATGAATCGCCACCTCGAGCCGCGCATGGAGACGCTGTTCGTCATGCCCAACGAGGAGTACAGCTACACCAGTTCCACCCTCGTCAAGCAGGTCGCCCGCTTCGGCGGGGACGTCGCGCGCTTCGTGCCCCCCAACGTCGCCGAAGCCCTCCGCGCCGCCTACGCGTCCCAGCCGGTCTGAAGCCCGGCGGCAGTGCCCCCGGCTGTGATCAGCCGGGCCACGCGCTTGATCCCGTGGCCCGCTTGATCAGGCGCGGGATCTCCGCCCGCCCTCAGCCGAACACCCGCCGCAGATACTCCAGGCTGCGCGTCGCGATCGCCTCCGGCCCCTCGTCGAACTTGAACACCTCGACCGAGACCGTGCCGTCGTAGCCCACCTCCCGCAACGCCGCCGCAATCGGCCCGAAGTCCACGTCGCCAAATCCCGGGCCCTTCAGGTTCTTGTCGTTGGCGTGCACATACGCGAACGCCCCGCGGCTCTCGCGGATGATCTGCGGCACCGGCCTGGCCTCGTGGCTCATCGCCCGCACGTCCAGAATCACCTGAAACGCCGGCGAATCCATTTCGCCCGCGAACCGCACCGCCTCCGCGGCCGTGTTCACGAAATTGGTGTCCTCCGCCGGCAGCGGCTCGAAGCAAATCGTCACCCCGCGCCGCTCCGCCACGGCCACGGACGGCCGGAACACCTCCTGCGCCCACGCCCAGCCCTGCTCCGGCGTCACCCCGGGCAACAGGCTGCGCTGCTTTGGCGACCCGACCACGATGACCTTGCCGCCCAGGTCGGCACAGAAGTCCGCCAGATCGCAGAAGTACTGCGCCGTGCGCGCTCGCGTCGCCTCTTCCGGCGACGTCACGTACATGCCCTCCGCCTGCACCAGCACCCAGTGGATGCCGGAAATCGCCACGCCCGCCCGCGCCGCCGCCTCCCGGATTCGCGCCCGCTCCGCCGCCGGGAGGTCGGTGACTTGCTTCGCCAGCGTGAACGGCGCGATTTCGACCGCGTCGTAGCCGATGCGCGCCGCGTACGCGAACACGTCGTCGATTTTCCAGCCCTGGAAGATCTCGTTGCAGATGCCGAATTTCATGGGAGAAGGCGGTGTTACTGGCACGCACCAGCCGACGGACCGGCGCTGCCGGGGCCGAGAGTTGCCGCCTTCCCTCCCCGTGGCCAAGGAAAACCGGCTCGCGGACGGCGCGGCGCGGTGCCTGACTCGCCGGCCATGCCCCGCCTCCTTGCCTGGTCGACCAACGCCTTTCCCCTCTGGGTGGTCGCCTGCAGCGGCCTCGCCCTGGTGGAGCCGGCGTGGTTCACCTGGTTCAGCGGCCCCTGGATCGTATGGGGGCTGGCGTTGATCATGCTGGGCATGGGCCTGACGCTGACACTCGACGACTTCCGCGCGGTGGCGCGGATGCCGAAAGCCGTGGCGCTGGGCTTCGCGGGGCAATACACCCTCATGCCGGCGCTCGGCTGGGGGCTGGGCCGGGCGTTCGGGCTGGATACGCCGTTCGCGGTCGGGCTGATCCTGGTCGCGTGCTGCCCGGGCGGGACGGCGTCGAACGTGGTGACGTACCTCGCGCGGGCGAATGTCTGCCTTTCCGTGGTGATGACCATGTGCTCCACCTTCGCGGCCGTGTTCATGACGCCGCTGCTGACCTCGTGGCTGGCGGGCACGCTGGTGCGGGTGGACGCGTGGGGTTTGTTTCTGAGCACGTTTCAGGTGGTGGTGATTCCGGTGTTGCTCGGGGTGTGGGCGAACCGGGTCGCGCCACGGCTGGTGCGGCGGGTGCAGCTCGGACTGCCGCTGGTGTCGGTGATCACGATCGCGCTGATCTGCGCGAGCATCATCGGCGGCAGCGCCGTGGCGGTGCAGGGCGCGGCGCTGCGACTGCTGGGCGCGGTGTTCTGTCTGCACGCGGGTGGTTTCGCGCTGGGCTACGCGCTGGCCCGCGCCTCCGGCTTCGACCTGAAGGCGGTGCGGACGGTGTCGATCGAGGTGGGCATGCAGAATTCGGGGCTGGGGGTGGTGCTGGCGCGCCGGCATTTTCCCGACCCGCTGACCGCGGTGCCCTGTGCAATCTCCAGCGTGTTTCACTCCGTGATCGGCAGCGTGCTCGCGGGCTGGTGGCGCTGGCGGGACCGGCCGCCGGAGGAACGGACGGCAACCCGCGCCTGACGAGGAGCCCGCCTGGCGGTAGCCGCGGTAGAAACCACCGGCGAAACCGCAGGAGCCCGCCCGCCCACACGCCCGACGCATGGCCCGCTGCGCGAGGAGCGGGAGGCGGGGGCAAGTGCCGCCAAGCGGCCGCTGCCCCCGCGCCGCCACCTCCCGTGGAAATACCGTCGCCAACGATCCGGCGGCGGCCTGATGCTCCGCGACCCACTCGCCGTGATGAACCTCCGCACTTCCCTGTTTGCCGCGCTGGCGCTGCTGGCCGCCGCGCCCCTCCCGCTGGGCGCCCGCGTGGACTTGCTCTTGCTGCCCCCGCCCGACACCGCCGCACCGGTGGCGCGGCCGGAATTTGTCCTGCATCTGAACAACCCAACGGAGTTTGATGACACGATGCGCTTCGAGCGCGAAATCATCGGCGAGTTCGCCGACACCGATCGGCAGGGGGAGGTTCGGCTGGTGCTGGCAGACGAGAGCCAGCGCCGCGTCGAGGTTCCGCGGATGAGCCGGCGCACGGTGGTGCTGCGCCCGGCCTCTGACCTCACCGGCCGCGGGGAATTCATCTCCTTCCGCCTGCGGGCGCCAACGACCAACGCGGTGATGTTCCGCCCCGCGCCGCCACCGGGAGCGAACGAATCGGCGGCTGCAGCCGCGCCCGTGGCAGCTTCCGGCGGGGTCGAAGTGAAACGACGCGGGCTCATGCGCCGGCACCTGGATCTGACGACGGACATCGAGCAGATGCGGCGCCACATTTCGGGCTACGACCCGATCTACTTCGCAGTGGGCTGGCGCGAGCGGTTCAACGCCCGTTTCCAGTTCAGCTTCAAGTACCGACCGGTCGATCCGGGGCCGGACAACTGGGCGGCAGATCCCCTGCGCACGCTGCTGGGGAAAGTGCATTTCGCCTACACGCAGACCTCCCTCTGGGATCTCGAGAGCTTCTCGAAGCCGTTCTACGACTCCAGCTACAAGCCGACGCTGTTCGCGCTGCACCGCCTGCCCGTCCGCAGCCGTTCACCGTGGACCTTTTCGCTGCAGGCGGGGGCGCAGCACGAGTCGAACGGCAAGGGCGGCGGCACGGCGCCGGTGCCCGCACGACCGGGGCTGATTTCCACCGCCAACCTCGCCCGGCACCCGTCGGACACCCGCAGCCTGAACACGCTCTACCTCCTGCCGCGGGCGCGTTGGGAGGAGCGGGGCGAGACCTTCTTCGAGGCGGCCCTGCGGGCGAGCGCGTACTTTCAGGCGGATGAGAATCCCGACATCGCCCGCTACCGCGGTTACGCCGAGTTGACGCTGCGGGGCGGCTACGTGCGTGGCCTGCAACTGTCGGCGCAGGTGCGCGGCAAGGTCGACGGGCACGGGAGCGTGGAGCTCAACCTCACCTGGCCGACCAGCGAATCACCCCTGCTGCGGGCTTTTCCCCTGGTCGACACCCTGGGCGGGTATGCGCAGATCCAATACTTCAACGGCTACGGCGAGAGCCTGCTCGACTACGACGTGCGGCGGAAGGACCAACTGCGGTTCGGCTTGATGATCGTGCGATAGGCGGCGGCGGGGCGGGGCTCTCGCGTAGGAAAGTTGTCAGGCTGAACCGGCGGACGGATTCGGTTTCCCCCGGGTCGCCCGCCGCCCTGAGGGCGCCGCCCCCAGGGAGACGCTGTCCTGGCGGAGCCTCAACCTATCCCCCGGTTGCTGCACGCGGGGCACCACGATCACCATCGGCGGCATCGCCAGCGTCCACACGATCACTTACGCGCCCTGAGCGGGTTGATCCCGCGATGCGGTCGGACGCCATGCGCCACCCGTTCAGAAGCGGCCGTTGACGCCGAAGGTGAGCGTGGTGCCGTTGATGATCGTATTCGACCGCCGATCGGTAAAGCCACGGTAGAGCCGCTGCGGCTCGTTGAACAGGTTGGCGACGTCGATCGTGAACTGGAGATAGGGCCGGTGCTGCCAGGCGATGCCGGCGGTCACAGTCTGGTACTTGAAGCGGTAATTGTTATAGCCCGGCGAAGTGGCGTTGTAGCTGGTGATGTAGGAGCCGACGTAGTTGTAGAGCACGCGGGAGCTGAACTTGCGGTAGCGCCACGAAAGGCTGGCGTTGCCGGTCCGGGGGATGAAGCCGGGCACCTCGTTGGTGCTGCGATTGGTCGCGCCGCCAAAATTGCCCCGGGTGTCGATGAGGGTGTAGTTGGCCGAGGCGCCGAATCCCCTCATCCAGCCCGGAAGGAAGGTGAACTGCTGCTGGTAGGTGAACTCCCAGCCCTGCACGGTGGCGGTGCCGGCGTTGGCCGACTGCAGCAGGGTGAAGCCGGCGTACTCGCCGTTGTAGCCGTTGTCGTCGCCCGCCGCCACGGTGCCCACGTTGGTGCCGGTCACGATGTAGTCCTTGATGCGCTTATGGAACCAGGAGACGGAGACACTGCCGACCGGCTCGAAGTAGTACTCGAGCACGGCGTCCCAATTGGTGGCGTTTTGCGGCAGCAGATTGGGGTTGTTGATCGTGAGGGTCTGATTGTTCTCGTTCACCGTCTCGTTGGGCATGGCGTTGTTGAGCGCCGGGCGGCCGAAGCTGGTGGACCAGCTCAGGCGCGCCTTGAGATTGGAGGTGACGTCGTGCGAGAGGTGGATGCTGGGAAACGACTTGGTATAGTCGCCGCGGCTCTTGCGCAGGGTGCCGGCGTAGTCGCGATCGGCGGAACCCTGGGGATCGGCCAACTGCTGGGCCGCGGTGCTGCCGAAGCGGTTGCGCACGTAACCCCAGGCCTCGACCTCGGTGCGCTCGGTGCGCACGCCGCCCAGCAGGCCGGTGCGGCCGATGCGGCCCTGCGCCATGACGTAGCCGGCGGTGACCCACTCGGTCACCGCGCGGTTGGCCGTGTAGTTGTTCTGGTAATGATAATACCGGTTCTCGTTCCACAGGGCCGGGTCGATGGGCTGCCGCTCGTTGAAGAACTGGATCGGCTCCCAGTACGGCATGCGGCGGCCGGTCTTGATATAATCGTAGGAGACGATGGTCGGGTCCGCAGGCAGCGCGGCGGTGCCGCGGTAGGTCCAGCGGCGAGACTTGCTCTCGGTGTCGGCGTATTGTTCACGCCAGGACGCACCGGTCTTGAGAAAGAGCGGAAAACCGACCGGCAGCTCGTAGCGGGCGTTGCCACGGAGCTCCTTGCGCTGGTTGTTGTTCTGGAGCTCGGTGTTGGTGTATTGCTGCGGCCTGTAATTGGAGGCGTCGGTGAAGTCCGGTCCGCCGTTGGGGAGGAAGCGCGGATGGAGGTCGTTGTCGCTGCGGTCGAGGATCCAACCGGAGCCGGTGAGGCGGGTGATGAGCACGCCGCCGCGGCCGCCACTGCCGCCGTTGATGTTGGTCTGGGTATAGACGGCGTTGTAATCGAGCTGGAGGCGGCCGAAGGTCTGCTCGACGCCGAGGTCGAGGCGGCGCATCCGGTTGTAGAAATTGCCGGGACCGGTGGTGGTCTGATCGATAACGGCGGCGGGGACGGGGCGGACAACGGTGATCTTGTCCGTGTACTGGCCGGGCACGATGCCGGTGGTGGTGGCGTTGGGCACGGTGTTCTGGTTGCCGGTGTAGGCCCGGTGCTCGTACTGGCGACGGAAGGTCTCGTTGGCGTCGTTCAGAATGGTGTTGATCGAAAGCTTGGTGTTCGGGGACAGACGGTAGTCGGTCTTGAGATTCAGACTGAGCTGCTTGCGGTTGTTGTAGTTGTCCCAGGTGCGGTAGTCCCAGACGAAGGCGGGACTGGCGGTTGTGTTCTGGAAGTCGCGCACGCTGCGAAAACCGCCGACCGCGTTTTCACTGTAGAAGAGATTCATCGAGATGCCGAGGTTGCGCTCGCCGCCGAGGACGCCGAACAACTCCTGCCACTGGACGTTGAAGAGCGGGTGCGCGCGGTGGGCCTCGCGGAGCGGGATATGCTCCAGGAAGGGCGGCGCCCAACGCACGCTGGCGCTGTAGGAGAGGCGGCGCTTTTCGCGCATGCTGAGCGGAGAGCGGCTGCGCAGATTGATGGTGCCGCCCAGAGAATCGGCGCCCTTGTCGGGCGTGTGGCCCTTTACCAGTTCGAGCTGGTCGAACATCGTCCCGGTGAGGTTGTTGATGTTGGTATTGCGGGTCAGCGCGCCCTGACTGGTCATCGGCGACCCGTCGAGGGTGATGGTGTTGAGCCCGGAGCCGATGCCGCGAACGGTGAAACCATCGACGAGGTTTTCGTCGCCAAAGTTGCCGACGACACCGGGCAGCCGGATCGCCACCTCGCCGGCGTTCATGTTGGGCAGGTTGCCGAAGGAATCCATCGCCACGATGTTCTTCACGTTCTCGGCGTTGCGCTGCAGGGTGAGCGCCGCGGCGCCGCCCTCGCGCTCGCCGGTGACGCGGAACTCCTGCAGCACATAGATGCCGGTGGTGAGATCGAAATTGCGCGCGACCCGCTGGCCGGCGGTGACGGTCACGCTGCCGCGGGCGGTGTCGAGGCCGATGTAGGAAACCACCAGTTCGTGGGTGCCGGCCGGCACATTGGCGAGGGTGTAGAGGCCGGTCTCATCGGTGAAGGCGGTGAGACCGAGGGACGGCACGGCGATCTTCGCGCCTTCGAGCAGGTTGCCGGTGGCGGTGTTGCTGACCGTGCCGCTCACGATGCCAGTCTGGGCGGCCGCGGCGACGGCAGCGGCGAGCGCCACGACGACGGCGAAGGCGCGGCGAAGCGGGTTGAAAAGGAAGCGGGACGGACAGGGCAGGGAGTTCATGGCGGCGAGGTGCTTGAGGTTGCGGGCGCGGATTGGATCCCGGTCAGGAACGGAGACAGGAGGCGTACCCGGAGGTGCAGGAACCAAGCGAAAATCATGCACGGCGACGCGCAAGCGCGAATTCCCCATCGGTGATGATTCGCGCCGCGTCGCGGTCGCAGGCCGCGCGGTGGCGCGAATTTCTCGCGTCCGCAGGCGGGCCCCGCTGGTTCGAGGCCCGCCGGTTGATCGTGGCCCGCCGCTTCGGGAAAAGCGGGAAGGCGACCACCGCCGCGGCCTCAGAATCGTCCGTTCACGCCGATCGTGACGGTGACAAAGTTGACGATCGTGCGGCGCTCGCGTCCCTTGTGGCCGATGTAGAATCGCTGCGGCTCGTTGAACGCATTGGAGACATCGAAGCTGAAGCCCATCGCCTGGCGAAACTGGTAGCCGAGGCCGAGGTTCACGGTCTTCATCGAGAACCGGTACTGGTGCAGCGCGGGATTCGGAATGCCGTTGGTGACGCTGTAGGTCGTGATGTACTCACCGGTGAAGTTGTAGAGCGCGCGGGCGCTGAACTTCCGGTAGCGCCAGGAGAGCGAGGCGTTGGCGGCGTGGGGGATGAACCCGGCGACCTCGCGCCGCGTGAGGTAGGTCGTGCCGTTGCGTTTGCCGTGGGTGGTGATCCACGTGTAGTTGAAGGAGGCGGACAGACCCTTGAGCAGGCCCGGCAGGAAGGTGAACTGCTGGCTGTAGGCGAACTCCCAGCCCTGGGCCACGGCATTGCCGCCGTTGATGCTGGTGCGCTCCGTCCAGCCGCTGTACTGGCCGTCGAAGCCGTTGTCCGGACCGTCGCCGATCGTGCCGACATCGGAGGTGACGATGAAGTCGCGGATGTCCTTGTGGAACCAGCCGACCGTCAGGCTGCCGACGGGCTCGAAGTAGTACTCGATCGTGGCGTCCCAGTTCCTGGCGGTGTAGGGCCCGAGTCCCGGGTTGTTGACCGTGAGGATCTGGGTGGTCTCGTTGGGGGTCTCGCCGGGCATGAGGTTGGCGAGGGGCGGGCGGCCGTAGCTGGTGGAGAAACTCGCCCGCAGCTTCAGATCCTTGGTGAGTTCGTGGTGGGCGTGGATACTGGGGAAAGCCTTGGTGTATTTGCCGGGGTTGACGCGGTAGTTTTCGGCATAGTCGCGTTCCGCCCAGCCGATCGGGTCGGCCGCGCGCTCAGCAGTGGTGCTGAGTCGGCGGCTGCGCACCCAGCCCCGGGCGAGCGTCTCGGTGGTCTCGAAGCGGACGCCGCCGAGGTAGCCGGTGCGGCGGAGGAAGCCCTCGGCGCCGAGCCGGCCCTGCGCCATCAGGTAGCTGGCCGTGATCTCCTCGTCGAGCCAGCGGGTGTTGAGGTAGTATTGCTCGCGATGGTGGTAGCGATCCTCGACCCAGTAGCTCGGGTCCGCCGGGCGGCCGTCGTTCGTATGCATGGCCGACTGCCAGGTCGGAATCGCGCGCCCGGTCTTGGTGCGGTCGTAGCTCACGTAGCTGGGATCGTGCGGCAGCGGCCCGGCCCCCGGCGCGGCCGTCCACCGATGGCGATCGCCGCCCCAGATGCTGAGATTGAGTTCGCGCCAGTGGACGCCGGTCTTGAAGTAGGTGGGCGCGGCGAGAGGCAGGGCGTAACGCACATCGACGCGGGCCTGTTTCAACTGCTGGTCGTTTTCGTTGCGCTGCTGCACCAGGCCGTCATTCGGGCGCGGGCGGTAGTTGTTGGGATTGGTGAAGTCGGGACCGCCGTTCTGGATGAACTTCGGATGCAGGGCGCTCTCCGTGCGGTCAAGGATCCAGCCGGCGCCGCCATAGGTGAACAGGCCCGTGTTCGGGTTGACGGTGCCGATGCGCATGTTGAGGGTGCCGCCGCGGCCGTTGCCGTTGTTCAGATGTGTGGTGGCGATCGAGCCGGCATACTCGACGAGGAACCGCCCGCGCTGGTACTCCGCGGTGGTATCGAGGCGCCGCATCCGCACGTAGTAGTTGAGCGGTCCGTCCATGATGGAGTCGATGTTGGCCGCGACCACCGGGCGCACGACCGTGACCGTGTCGGTAAACAACCCGGGCACGACGCCGGTGGTGGTGGCGTTGGGCACGGTGTTGGCGTTGCCGGTGAAGGCGCGCACGGTCACGCGGCGGCGCATGCGCTCGAAGTTGTCGTTGCCTGTCACTCCCACGGAGAACTTCGCGTATTGCGACAGCCGGTAGTCCGCCTTGAGGTTCAGGCTCATCTGCTTCCGGTTGTTGATATTGTCCCAGGTCTGGTAGTCCCAGACCGGCGCAGGGCCGTTGGCGATGTTGGTGTAGTCCATCAGCGAAGCCCAGCCGCCCACGGCGTTTTCACTGAAAAAGAGATTGGCGGAAACGCCGAGGTTGCGGGTGTCGCCGAAGACGCTGAACACTTCCTGGTGCGCGACGTTGAGGATCGGATGCGCCCGATGATCCTTCCGCATCGGGGTCTGCTCGAAGAACGGCGGCGCCCAGCGCGTGCTGAAGTTGTAGGTGGTGCGGCGCTTTTCCTTCATCGAAAACGTCGACCGGGACTTGAAATTGACCGTGCCCCCGAGCGAGTCCGCGCCTTTGTCCGGCGTGTGGCCCTTGATGAGCTCGAGCGCGTCGAACATCGTCCCGGTGATGCTCTGCAGTTCGAAGCTGCGGTTGTTGCCGAGCGTGGTCATCGACTGGCCGTCAACCGTCACGTTGTTCAGCGTCGGGTCCATGCCGCGCATGTTGAAGCGGTAGGCCAGTCCCTCGTCGGTCGGGCTGCCGGCCACGCCGGGGAGCCGCATCACAACTTCGCCCGCGCTCATGTTGGGCAGGTAGCCGAAGGAATCCATCGCGATGATGTCCTTCACGTTGTCGGCATTCTTCTTCTCCGTGATCATCGCGGCGTTGCCCTCGCGTTCGCCGGTGACCTTGAAAGCCTCCAGCTTGTAGATGCCACTGGTGAGATCGAAGCTGCGCTCGACGCGCTGCCCCGCGGTCACCGCCACCGACACGCGCATGGTGTCGAGGCCGATGTACGAGGCGACGATCTCGTGCGTGCCTGCGGGCACCGCCGGGAACTCGAAACGGCCGGTGCCGTCGGTCAGAACCTGCAGGCGCAGTGCGGGAATCTCCACCCGTGCGCCCTCGAGCAGGTTGCCCGTGGCGATATTGCTGACCGCTCCGGTGATGACGCCGGTGTCGGCGGCCGCGGCGCCGGAGAGGGGGGCGAGGGCGGAGACCAGCACGGCGAGGAGCGGGACGCGCAGCCGGCGCAATGCCGGAACGCAGGAGCGGGCAGACCACAGGACGAGGGGCAGCATGATTGGGTTGGTGTTGAGGTGGTTCAGGAGTCCCGGCGCCCGGCGAAGGCCGGAGCCGCGGCGCGCTCTCTAGCGAGCGGCGCGCAAGCGAAGGATCGCCCCGCACCGGCGCGCAAGCGCGAAATGGACGCGCCTTCGGATCGCGCGCCGCGTGCACCCGCTCACCGTCCGCCGTGCGGATCCGCCGCATCGCGCAGGCCGTCGCCAAGAAAATTGAAGCTGAGCACCGTCACCACGACCCACACCACCGGCATCAGCAGCCACGGGTAGTTCGCCACGGTCTGGATGCTCAGGCAGTCCTGCAGCAGCACGCCCCAGCTCACCACCGGCGGGCGCAGCCCGAGCCCGAGAAACGACAGCGACGTTTCGCCCAGGATCATCGCCGGCACGCTCATGGTCAGCACCACGATGAGGTGGCTCGCAAACCCCGGAAGCAGGTGACGGAAGAGAATCCGCGCATGGCTGGCGCCGAGCAACCGCGCCGCGGTCGCATAATCCTCCTCGCGAAGCACCAGGATCTTGCCGCGCACCACCCGCGCCAGGCTCGTCCAGCCCAGCAGGCTTAACACGAGCGTGATGGCGAAGTAGGTCCAGAGCGGCGGCCAGTCCACCGGCAGCACCGCGCCAAACGCGAGCCACAGCGGAATCTGCGGAAAAGCATTCACGATTTCGATGATCCGTTGAATCACCGTGTCCACGGCGCCCCCGCAATACCCTGAAATCCCGCCGATGCTCACGCCGAGCACGAAGGTCACGGCGATGGCGACGAGTCCCACCGAGAGGCTGACGCGCGCGCCGTAGACCAGTCGGCTGAAGAGGTCGCGGCCATACTTGTCCGCGCCGAGGAAATACCAGACCGGCCGGGGACTGCCCGCGCGTGCCGGCACGTCGATTTTGACTCCCAGGAACCGCCGCTCTGCTGGGACGAGTCCGCACCAGCGATAGGGCTCACCGCGCACGAAAAACCCGAGCGCGACGATCGCCTCCGGATCCTCGACATAGGTCTTCTTGAAGGTCAACGGATCCACGGTCAGCCGCATCGCCGGCACGTGCAGCCCGTGCGCCCACGACCAGCGCGGCAATTGCGGCGGGCAGTGTGCGTACGAAAGATCCCGCCACTCGCGCGCATGGGGGGCAAAGAACTCCGCTCCGGCCGCCAGCAGGTACAACACTGCCAGCAGATGCAACGAGGCCACCGCCAGGCGGTGCTGCCGGAATCGTCGCCACAGCAGGGCGCGCGGCGAAAGCCCGTCCGTTACTGATGGATACGGGGCCTCGCGGGGGACGGCGGATTCGGGGGCGGCCATCGCGCGGAGCAGAAGTCGCCCTCCGCGCCCCGGCAAGCGGCAAGTGGCCGCGGGCGGCCCGCCCGCCCCGGGGCGCCCGCCGGCGGCGCGTCACTTCCGCCGCGGCAGCGGCGAGTCGTCGCACTTCACGTCGCCGACGACATACTGCAGGCCGTCGAGGAAGAACTGCAGGAGCTGCGGATTCTCGAAGCTCTGCGCGTTGTGGGACGGAGAGGCGTACATCACCTTGCCGCGTCCGTGCGCCCGGATCCAGGCGACGTAGGTTCTGCCCTCGGTCTTCTCCTGGCCCTTGCGCTGCTTCTGGATTTCCGCGTTGCGGAACGAAAGCAGCGGCCGGAAGTCCCGCTCCGCATAGGCGTTCTTGTAGAAATACGGTTCGTCCACGTGCGAGAATTCACCCGCGGTGAACGCCGCCGTCAGCGGATGGCCGCGGTCCTCCACCCGGACCGTGAAGCGCTGCTGCGGCGGGTGGTAATCGAAGCTGGCCCCGATCAGCCGGCTGAACTCCGGGGAATTATTCAGGGTCGTCACCCCGCCGTGCATCACGAGCAGTCCGCCGCCGCCCTCCACGTACGCGAGGAGACTCTTCTCCAGCGCCGCCGCCTGCTGCTTCCGTGCCTCGTCCGTGGCCTGGGCCCGCTCGCGCAACACGTCGTAAAAGAGATTCCGGAAATCTCCCTTGGAACAGGTGTTGTTCAGGACCACCGCATGGTAGCTCCGCAGCCGGGCGGGCTCGAACTCCGCGATGTCCTTGCTCGCCACCACCTCGAAGGCCCCACTCTTCGCCCCCAGGATTCTCACCATCTCCTCGGCGTGCGGGATCACCCAGTGCTTGAAACCCGTGTGCAGCGAAAACACCAGGAGCCGCTTCCGCTCCGTACTCGGAAAACGCGCCCTGGCCGGCGCAAGGGCGTGAATCTTGTCCTTCCACGCCTGATCCAAGGGCACCTCCGGCAGAGCCTGGGCCCGGGCGGCCTGGCCACCCACCAGCACAATGAGAACCGCGAGTCCGCGGCGAACGATGTTTTTCATGGGGAAGGCGCTCAGCCTCGGACAAGTCGGCGCCGGCCTCAAGACTGCGCTTCGGCGTCGGACTGCTCGCCGGTCAGCTCGCGGGCGATCTGCTCCCATTCCGCCGCGAGCGGCAGGCCGCGCGGCGGCATCGGCCGGCCGGCGCGCGCATACCAGTAACCCGCATTGCCCGGGTCGCCCTCCTTGCGATGCAGGTAGGCATGCACCCACGCGCCCGCCCGCGAGTCGTCCTCCTGCGCACAGGTATGCGCGGCGTGCCAATCCCCCCGCGCCTCGTGCCACAACGCCCGCAGCGCCCCGTTCCATTCCGCCGGCGGCGCCGCGTCCCGTTCCACTGACTGACGCAATTTGGCAAATGACATTTGCGCCAGCGTGCGCTTGCCGTTTCTGATTTCAATCCCTCCCGCCCGTCTTCCTCCCTGCCGCCGCACCGACCGCCGCCCGCCAAACGCTTCCGACCGCCGCTCATGCCGACCCCCGAACACGTCATCCTCCGGGAATTGCTGGCCCGCGATCCGGACTGGGTGTCGGGCTCGACGCTCGCGGCCCGACTCGGCGTCTCCCGCGTGGCGGTCTGGCAGCACATGACCAAGCTCCGCGCCGCCGGGTTCGCCTTCGAGGCCCGCCGCGCCCGCGGTTACCGACTCAGCGCCCGCCCTTCCACCCTGCACGTCGCGCTCATCGAATCCCTCCTCAAGGTGCGCCCGCGCGGTTTCTCGCTCCTCGTTTTCGACGAGGTGGATAGCACCAACGATGAGGCCGTGCGGCAGTTTGCCGCCCGGCGCGCCGCCCCCTTCGCCGTCCTTGCCCGCCGCCAGACGCGCGGGCGCGGACGCTTCGGCCGGGTCTGGCACAGCGAGTCCCCCCACAACCTCTACGCCTCCTTCGGGTTCCGCCCCCGCGTGGACCCGCGCCAGATGCAGACTTTCACCCTCTGGATGGGCGTCAACGTCTGCGAACTGCTCGCCAACTTCACCGGCGTCAGCCCCGGCCTCAAGTGGCCCAACGACCTCGTCCATCAAGGGCGCAAGCTCGGCGGCATGCTCACCGAGGCGAGAATCGACGCCGACCAAATCCGCGACCTGGTCTTCGGCGTCGGCCTCAACGTCAACGCCCCCCCCGCGGCCTGGCCGGCCGACCTCGCCCGCCGCACCGTCGCCCTCGTTGATCTCGCCGGCAAACCCGTTGACCTCAACCGCCTCGCCGCCGCCCTGCTCGGCCGGGTGCAGCTCGCCTACCACACCTTCGTCGAGGGCCGCCACACCGTCAGCTTCGCCGATCTCTGGAACCGCTACGACGTCCTGCGCGGCCGGTCCATCACCCTGCTCGAAGGCGGCCGGCGCCATTCCGGCGTCGTCACCGGCATCGACGCCGAGGGCTCGCTCGTGCTGCGCGACGCCCGCGGCCGCCTGCACCGGTACCACGCCGGCGAGGTCACCCTCGAAAAGGAAGCCGGATCCGCAGCTCCGGCCTGACGGCCCGCAACCTTTGCGCCCCCTTGCCTGTCCTGCCTGACATGTCCGAAGCGCCCAACGCGATTGAAGTGTCCCACCTGGTGAAGTCCTACGGTGGAATTCTCGCCGTCAACGACATCAGCTTCACCGTCGCACGCGGCGAAATCGTCGGGTTCCTCGGCCCCAACGGCGCCGGCAAATCAACCACGATGCGCATCCTCACCGGCTACCTGCCGGCCACCTCCGGCAGCGTCCACATCTGCGGGCTGCCGGTCGCCACCCAGCCCGACGAGATCAAGCGCCGCATCGGCTACATGCCGGAAAACAACCCCCTGCCCGAGGACATGCGGGTCTCCGAATACATGTACTTCCGCGGCCGGCTGAAGGAGGTGCCGCGCCGCAAGCTCGGTCCGCGCATCGACGAGGTGCTCGAAATCTGCGACCTCAAGCGCGTCCGCCACAAAATCATCGGCCAGCTTTCGAAGGGTTACCGCCAGCGCGTGGGCATCGCCGAGGCCATCCTCGCCGAACCGCCGGTCATCATCATGGACGAACCGACCATCGGCCTCGATCCGCACCAGATTCTGATCGTGCGCGACCTGATCGCCAGCCTGCGCGGCCGGATGACGGTCATCATCTCGTCGCACATCCTGCCCGAGATCGAGGTCACTTGCGACCGGGTGCTGATCATCAACCAGGGACGCGTCGTGGCCCAGGGCACCCCCGCCCACCTCCGCCGCGAAATCTTCGGCCACTCCTCCTACCACCTCGAACTCGCCGGCGACCTCGCCGCCCTGCCCGCCGCGCTCGCCGCGGTCGACGACACCCTCCAGTGCTCCGCGCCCGGCGAACCCGGGGCCGACGGCTTCTGTCGCCTCAAGATCACCACCCGGCGCGACGGTGAACTCGGCGAGCCGCTGCTCGCCGCCCTCCTCGGCCATGGCTTCCGCGTCCGCGCCCTCAACCGCGAACATCCCACCCTCGAGGACGTCTTCCTCGCCGCCACCCGCCGGAGCTGGGACGTCGTCGCCGCGCCGGCGGCAGACCAGAAGGTCGGACCGCCGGCGCGGCCCGCGGCCTGAACATTCACATTCCTTCCGCCCGCCTCCCGATGAAGCATTTCCCGACGCTCCTCAGCCACGAGTTGCGCATGCTGCTGGTCTCCCCGGCCACCTACGTCGCCGCCACGCTGTTCCTCGCCTTCATGGGGCTGATCTTCACCAAGATCCTCGAGATTTACAGCGGAGCCCCCCAGGAAACCTCCCCCGCCATCGTCTACTTCCAGCTCTTCTGGCTCCCGGTCTGCGTCATGGTCCCGCTGCTCACCATGAAGTGCCTCGCCGAGGAACGCCGGCTCGGCACCATCGAGACCCTGCTCACCACCCCGGTCACCACGACTGAGGTCGTGCTGGCGAAATTCGGCGCCTCCTACTGCCTCTACGCCGCCCTCTGGGCCTCCACCCTCGGCTTCTTCTACGCGCTCCGCCGCTTCTCCGGCGACGCCCGCTTCCTCGACTCCGGCCCCCTGCTCGGCGGCTTCCTCTTCATCGCCGTCTCCGGCCTGTTCTTCGTCGCCCTCGGCGTCCTCGCCAGCTCGGTCACCCGCAATCAATCCGTCGCCGGCATCCTCGCCTGCGTCGCCCTCGCCACCCTCATCCTCGGCGGCAACGCCCTCTCCGACTCCCCCTGGCTCGAACAGGGCCTCTTCCGCCCGGTGAAGTCAGTCGTCGAATACGCCCACGTCTTCGGCCACCGCGACGACTTCACCCGCGGCGTCATCGACCTGCGGCACCTGCTGTTCTACGCCAGCGGCACCGCCCTCGCGCTCATCTTCAGCATCCTCAGCGTCGAGGCCAAGCTCCTGCACGCCTGACCATGCCGATCCTCTCCAGCTTCCGCGCCGCCCGCTGGCTCCGCACCCTCAACCTGGTGCTGCAGGCGCTCCTGTTTCTCACCTTCTTCGGCGGGCTCAATTACATCGCCAAAAACCACCCGCGCCGCTTCGACCTCACCAGCACCCGCAAATTCTCCCTATCGCCCGAGACCCTCTCCTACATCCAAAATCTCCCCCGCCCCGTCCACGTCATCATCACCCAGTCGCCCGAAAGCGACAATCCCGAGGTCCGCGGCCTGCTCGACGAATACGTCCACGCCACCGAGGATCGCCCCACCGGCCGCATCACCCGGGAGGTGCTCGACGTCTACCAGAACCGCCGCCGCTCCGAGGAACTCGGCGTCGACCAGGCCGACATCCTCGTCCTCATCTCCGGCGACCGGCGCCGCGTCGTCACCCTCAACGAACTCTACACCTTGAAGGACAAGCGCCGCGACACCTTCCACGGCGAACAGGTCCTCACCGCCGCCATCCTCGACGTCTCCTCGCCCGGCCGGCAGAAGATCTACTTCGTCGTCGGCCACTCCGAACTGCGCCTCGGCGACGCCGATCCCGTGCGCGGCCTCTCCGCTGTCCGCGACCAGCTCAAACTGCGCAACTTCGACGTCGACGAACTCGACCTCACCGTCGCCCGTCGCATCCCGGCCGACGCCTCCCTGCTCGTGATCGCCGCCCCCCAGAGCCGCTACTCACGCGCCGAACAGGAACTCCTCCGCCAGTACCTCGGCGCCAACGCCGGCCGCCTGATCGTGTTTCTCGCCCCCGGCCTCAGCACCGCCGCCCTCGGGCTCGACGACCTGCTCCTCGACTGGGGGGTGCTCGTGCAGGACGACTGGATCTGCGACACCGGCCCGGAGAACATCGCCGAGAACGGCGACCTGCTGATCCGCGCCTACACGCCCCACCCCATCACCAAGACCCTGCTCGAATACCAGGCCCACCTCGCCCTCGGCGCCTCCCGCACCGTCATCCCCGACCCCGGCCGCTCCCTCGGCGGCGGGCTCAGCACCGTCACCCTCGCCGCCACCTCGCCGACCGCCTGGGGCGAACGCAGCCTGCGCGTCGGCGCCCTGCCCAAATACGATCCCGGCATCGACACCCGTCCGCTGCCCGGGATGGACCCGCCCGACCGCCTCGGCGTCGTCGTCGCGTCCGAACGCCTCGGCGTGCGCGACAACCTCCCGTTCAGCGTGCGCGGCGGCCGGCTCGTCGTCTTCGGCACCGGTGACCTCATCGCCAACTCGCGCGTCGACCGCGGCAACCTCGCCCTCTTCCTCAACGCCGTCAACTGGACCGTCGACCGCGATCGCCAGCTCAGCATCCCCCCCCGGCCCGTCGAACGCTTCCAGCTCACCCTCAGCGCCGCCGACTTCACCCGCCTCCGCTACACCCTGCTGCTCGGCATCCCCGGCTGCACCCTCCTGCTCGGCCTGCTCGTCTACTGGACCCGCCGCGCCTGACGCCCCGCCCGCTCCCTCCCGCCATGCGCACCAAAGTCACGCTCGTCCTGGTCTTCCTGAACGTCGCGTTGTTCTTTTTCATCTTCAAATTCGAGCGCACCTGGCGCACCGAGGACGCCCTCCGCGAAGCCCGCCGCCGCGTGCTCGGCCCCGAGGCCGCCAACATCCGCTCGCTCGAAGTCACGCTCGCCGCCGGCGGCGGCTACCGCCTCCAACGCGAACGCGACACCTGGTTCCTCACCAAGCCCCTCGAACGCTGGCCCGCCAACGAGCACGCCGTCAGCGCCATCCTCCACGGCCTTCAACTCCTCGAGCACGAAACCAGCTTCGCCGTCAAGGATCTCGCCCGGAACAACCAGACCCTCGCCGACTTCAGCCTCGACAAACCCCGGATCACCGTCGCCTTCACCTCCGGCGACCCCGCCGCCACCGGCGACGCCCCCGCCCGCACCATCATCCTTCGCATCGGCGACGCCACCCCCGACGGCAAACGCCTCTACCTGCTCTCCCCCGACGGCGACCGCGTCCACGTCGTCACCCGCAGCCTCGCCGACAGTCTCACCCTGCCCCCCGAACAACTCCGCTCCGACGCGCTCTTCGGCGTCGGCGTGTTCGAGGCCCGCTCCCTCAGCGTGCAAACCGCCCCGCGCGCCGGCGACACCGCCGGCGTCCGGGTGCGCATCCGGCGCGAGGGCACCCGCTGGACCTTCGACGCCCCCATCACCGCCCGCGCCAGCCGGATCGCCATCGAGCTCGCGATCAAGGATCTCAACGCCCTCGCCGCCCGCTCCTTCCCGGCCGCGCCGCCCGCCCAAGCCCCGTCCACCGCGCCCACCATGCGCCTTTCCCTCGAGGGCAACAACCGCGTCGAAACGCTCTTCCTCGGCGAGCCCGTTTCCCCCCCCGGCCGCGGCGGCCCCGGCCGCGCCCCGCCCCCCCCCGCGCCGCCCGCCCCGGCGGCCCGCGCC
>CAZDGC010000036.1:0-6614 GCA_964504885.1 uncultured Opitutus sp. | reverse complement strand
CAGGTAATTCATGCCGCTTGCCGAAACATCGCTTGCCTTTGCCCTGCACGGCGCGGGGGGGGGGGGGGGGGGGGGGGGGCGCGGCCGCCCCCGCCGCCCCCCGCCCCCCCCCCGCTCCGGCCACCGCTGCCGGCGGCGCCAGCGCGGCCGCCGCCGCCACTGAATTCTACGCCCAGCTCGAGGGCCGGCGCGTGCTGTTCACCGTCGCCGTGCCCGACGCCCTTCTCGAAGTGCTCCGCAACGCCCAGGAGGAACTGCGCGAAAAACGCGTGCTCGACTTCGACCCCGCCGCCGTCACCGCGATCTCCCTCGCCTCGCCCGTCCAACCCAACCTCACCCCCTTCGAACTCAAGCGCATCGTCGACACCCCGGCCGGCGCCGCCCGCGAAGCCGCCCGTGACTGGCAGGTCGTCCGCCGCGGCGACAACCCCACCGTCCCCCGCATCCTGCCTGCCGACCCCGCCGCCGTGCAGCGCCTGCTCGCCCAGCTCACCGCCCTCAGCGCGCAGAAATTCAAGAGCGACGCCCCCACCTCCGCCGACCTCGAGGAATGGGGTTTCAACCGCCCGCAGCGCGAACTCGTCCTCGCCCTCGGCGGCGGCGCCACGCCCCTCGTGTTGCGCCTCGGCACCGACGCCTCCCGCAACGTCTACGCCCGCACCGGCACCCCCAGCGACCCCGGCAACTCCATCTACCAGGTCGGGCGCGAAATCCTCGACGAACTCCCCCTCGCCCCGCACGCCTGGCGCGACCGCGCCGTCACCGACCCGCTGCCCGCCGCCGCCCGGATCGCCGCGCTCAAACTCACCGATCTCGACACCCGCGCCGTCGTCTACGAGACCACGTTCAACGCCGCCGGCGAACCCGCCCAGGCTCCGCGCGACCCGGCCGCCCTCCAGGCGCTCGTCGCCGCCCTCCGCGCCCTGCGCGCCCGCGACTACGCCGCCGGCGGCTTCACCGAACGCGTCACCGCCGCCGGCGAGGACCGGCCCTGGCGCTTCCAGCTCGACACCACCATCGCCGGTCCGGGCAGCGCCGCCGCCGAACAGACCAGCGCGCTCGTGCTGCTGCTCACCGAGCGCATCGGCGGCAGCCTGCAGTACGCCGGAATCAAGGAACTGGATACGATCTTCTCCCTCGAGCAGCCCTTCATCGACGCGCTCTGGACCCTGCTTTACGGCCCGCGCGACCCCGGTCCGCGCCCGGCGCCAAAACCCTGAGCCGCCCCGCCCCATGAAGCCCTGGCTCCAGCTCTGCGCCGCCGGCGCCAGGGCCTGCGCCGCCAGCGCCGCCGCCTTCGCCTGGTGGACGCTCTGGCTCGCCCTCGGCCTGCTGCTGGCACTTCAGGTCTACGTCGTCTCCTCCCAGAAACTGACGCTGCCGGGCTTCCTCCGCGAGCGGATCGAGGCGCGCCTCGCCGCCGCCGGACTGCGCGTCACCGTCGGCCGCACCTCGTTCGACCCCTCCGGCCTGGTGCTCGCCGAAAACGTCCAGGTCTTTCTCCCCGCCTTTGCCGACCCCGTCCTCACCGCCCGCGCCGTCTTCATCCGCTTCCACCCCCGCTACCTCCTCGCCGGCGCCTTCGAACCGGAGGAACTCCACGTCTTTCACGCCGCGCTCCTCGCCCCCGCCCAGCTCAGCCCGTCCGGCCGCCCGGAACCCATCGCCCACGACCTCGATGTTCACCTCATCCCGCGCCGCCGCGAGGTGCGGCTCGATCAGCTCATCGCCCGGTTCGGCGAACTCACCGTCTCCCTGCGCGGCACACTGGCCCTGCCCCCCGCCAGCCCAACAGCCGCCTCCGCCCCCCTCGGCGAAACCCTGGCGCGGGCCTTTCCGGCCTTTTGCCGCCAGGCCTTCGTCTGGCGCGGGCACCTGGAGCCCTGCGAACAACCCGCCCTCCATCTTCAACTGCAACCCGCCGCCCCCGGGCGCCACACCCTCGCCGCCACGCTTCTCGCCAACCGCCTCGAACTCACCTCGCCCGTCGCCCTCTCCGCCGCCGCCGTCACCGCCCGCGCCACCCTCGCCCTCCCCCCGTTCGCCCTCACCTCCCCCGTCCGCGTCACCGCCGCCACCGTCGCGCTGCCTGCCGGCGCCCGCATCCGCCGGATCGCCCTTGACCTCGACGCCGATCTCGCCCCGTCACCGCCCGCCGTGACGGTGCGCGCGGCGGCCGCCACGGCGGATGAAATCGAAGTCGAAGGAGTCGACGCGGTCGCCGCCTCCGTCCGGCTCACTCCCGGGCCACTGCCGCGCGTCGCCGCGGAACTCACGGCGCGCATCCTCGGCGCCCCGCTGGCCGTCGCCGCCGCCGCCGACTTCGACCAGCGCACCGCCGACCTCCGCTTCCACGGCGGGATTTCCCCCCGGGTGCTCGACGTGATCAGCCGGCGCGTGGGGGTCGACGTGCGCCGGTACTACGACTTCGACGCCCTCGAGGCGGAGGACGGCGCCGCCCGCTTCGGCCCCGGCTGGAAATTCGAACGCGTCTCCGGCCGCGTGCGCATCCCGCGGATGAACTCCTATGGCGTGATCATGGAGGACGGCCGGGCCACGGTCTTCCTCGAACCGGACCGCTTCTGGTCGCCCGAGGCGTTTGCGCGCGTCGGGGAGAACTTCGCCCGCGGCACCTACGACCACAACCTGCGCACCCGGGAATTCCGCTTCCTCCTTCAGGGCCGGCTGCGGCCGCTGGAAATCGGAACCTGGTTCGGGCCGTGGTGGCGCGACTTCTTTGGTCATTTCGAGTTTCCCCAGGCGCCACCCTCAGCCGACGTCGACGTGCAGGGAGTCTGGCGCGAAGGCCGGCTCGCGCGCGTGATGGTGCTCGCCGAAACGCCGCAGGCGGTCATCCGCGGCACTCCGGTGGAGGACGTGCGCACGCGGCTCTTCATTCGCCCGGGCTGGATCGACGGCCTGGAATTGCGCGGCGGGCGCGAGGGCGGCGAGGTCCGCGGCACGTTTGCCCACCGCACCAACGCCGCCAATGTCTGGCACTCGCTCGATTTTGACTTTGATTCGTCCCTCGACCTCGAACTGATCGCGGAGCTGCTGGGCCCCGGTGCCGGCCGGTCGCTCGCGCCCTTCCGGGTCGTCGCGCCCCCTGCGGTGAAAGCCCGTGGCACCCTGCATGGTTCCGGCGCGCCGCCGGGCAGCAAGGATCTGCTCGAGGTCGATGCCCGCACCACCGGGGAGTTTCGCTACCACGGCTTCCCGCTGCAGGATGTCGCCTTCCTCGCCCGGCTCCGCGGCAGCGAACTCGCGCTCGAACGCGTGCACGGCCGGTTCGCCGACGGCAAAATTTCGGGTAACGCCCGCGTGTGGGGCGACGGCGCCGACCGACGCCTCGGTTTCAACGCCTCGCTCGAGGATCTCCACCTCGGGCAGGCCGCGACCACCCTGCAGGGTTACCTCGCCGCCCGCCAGGGACGCCCCCCGCCACCACCCGGCCGCTTCGTTCAGGAGCGCGCCAACCTCCGCCTCAACGTCGGCGCCTCCGCCGAGGGCGCCTACGACCTGCCGCTCTCCTACCGCGGCGACGGCAACGCCGTCCTGAAGGGCGCCGAGATTGGCGAGGTGCCGCTGCTCGGATTGCTCTCCGAACTCTTCACCTTCACCTCGCTGCGGTTCACGGAGGCGCGCGGCAACTTTACGATCGACGGCCCCAAACTGCATTTTCCGAAGATTGAACTGCGCGGCGCCAACTCCGCCATCGACGCCGCCGGCGATTTCCTGATCGACCGGCAGGAGCTCAACTTCAATGCCAAGGTCTACCCGTTCTCGGAGAGCGAAAATGTGATCAAGTCCGTCGTCGGCGCCGTGCTCACCCCGCTGTCCAACGCCCTCGAAGTGAAGCTCACCGGCACCTTCGAAAAACCGCAGTGGGAGTTCGTCATGGGTCCGCGCAGCTTCCTCCGCTCCCTCGCCGGAGCGGGCACCGAGACCCCGGCGGAAACCCCGACCGGCCCGCCGGGCACCGGCGCCCCGCCCGCGCCGGAGACCCCGGCATCCACGCCTCCCGCCACCACCTCGCCCGCCCCCCACCCCGCGCCTTCACCCGGGAAATAGACGTCTGGGCCGCATTCTCCGGAGCCTCTTTCCGCCCCGAACCCAGTGGTTGTCTGACGTTTTCCGTCTCTGGTAGCCACGAGACGTGATCGAGTGGAGCCCTGCAGTTTTCGACTTGCTCACGCTCGTCGCCACACCGACCAAGCCGACGCCCCACGCCGGGTGTGGAAACCTTCGCGAGGGAATTCCCACCTCCGACCCCTGCCTTGACTCGCCGCCCCGCCCCGCAACAACGCCCGCATGTTCCCGCGTACTCTTTTGCTCCCTGCCCTCGTCCTCGCTCTCGTCGCCCTCGCCGGCTGCCAGCCCGCCGCCCCCGGCGGCGGTGGTGCCGCCGCCAACGACCCCGCCCCTGCCGGCAATCCCAAGGTGCCCGCCGGCGCGAAGAGTTCCGGCGGCCGGCACGCCGTGATCCACCTCGATCGCGGCGAAATCGAGCTCGAATTTCTCCCCGACGCCGCCCCCAAGGCGGTCGAGAACTTCCGCTTGCTCGCCGAACACGGCTATTACGACGGCCTTACGTTTCACCGCATCATCCGAGGCTTCATGCTCCAGGGCGGTGATCCCCTTGGCGACGGCCGCGGCGGCCAGAGCGCCTGGGGCGGCACGTTTGCCGACGAAATCGACCCCGCCTCCCCGCTCTACCGCGGCGGCTACAAACGCGGCCTCGTTGCGATGGCCAACCGCGGGCCCAACACCAACACGAGCCAGTTCTTCATCATGCACCAGGACTACCGCTTGCCGCCGTCCTATGTCATCTTTGCCAAGGTGATCCGCGGCTTCGAGGTGCTCGATGCCGTCGCCGAATCGCCCACCACCCGCGGCGCCGACGGCGACGCCAGCAAGCCCGTAACGCCGGTGGTGATACGCAAGGTCGTGATCAAGCCCTGAACGCGCAGCGCGGGCGGATCTCCTGCGGCGATCGCCCAGCCCGGGCCGGCGGGGCGTCTCCTGCGCTCCGCCGTGGGTCCGCGCCGAAAACGCCCACCTCGCCGACGCCCTCTTGCCTCCGGCGCGATCGTCCGCAGAATGACCACGAGTCCCGATCAACCACCCTCCCTCTATGAGAAAAATCCTGCTCCTTGGCGGCGCCGTCGTCGCCGTCGCCCTCGTCGCCGTGTTCGTGCTTTCGTTCTTCCTGGGCGGCATCGTCACCGCGGGCGTGAACAACTTCGGCCCCAAAATTACGCAGACCAAACTCACCCTCGCCAGCGCGAGCCTCTCGCCGCTCACCGGCAGCGGCACGTTGTCCAATCTCATCATCGGCAACCCCAAGGGCTGGAGCGAAAACAACCTCTGCTCCCTCGGGAAGATTCACCTCAATGTCGCGCCGTTCTCGGTGCTCGGTGATCGCATCCTGATCGAGGAAATCGTCATCGACGCCCCCGAGTTCAATTACGAGACCAAGCTGATCGCCAGCAACGTGAACGACCTGCTCAAAAACATCGAGGAGGCGACCGGAGGAAAGAAGGATCCCGCCGCCCAGCCGGCCACCAAGGACGGGAAGCCGATCAAGATCGAGGTCAAGAGCTTCCGCCTCACCAATGGCAAGGTCCGCCTCGGCGTCGGCGGCGCCTTCGCCACCCTGCCCATGCCACCCATCACCCTCACCGACCTCGGCACCAAGGAGGGTGGCGTCACGCCCGATCAGCTCGCGTTCGCCGTGATGAAGAGCGTCACCAGCAGCATCGTTACCGCGACCGCCGGGGCTCTCGGCGATATCGGCAAGACCGGCGGGGCCACCGCCGCCGAAAGTGTGAAGAAGGCGGGCGAAGCCCTCAAAGGACTCTTCAAGGGCGACAAGAAATAGCACTCACCGGTGGGGTTGATGCCGCCGGGCCCGCTCCTCCTGATCTGGCGGCTGACGGGATGGCGGAAGATGGCCGCCACCCGGATGGAGTCGGGCGCCTGCTGCCGGCTGCACCTGCGCATTGCCGTCGGTCGAGTTGCCCGTCGGAAACCTGCCAGCGCCAGAAACTGAACGGCTTTGACAGCGAACGAGTCGCCGCGGAAGGTGCCGTCATGCAACCGGTCGGGGACGAGAACGAGAGCTTCACCTCGCCCGCGCTGCTGGGATTCGAGCTCGCGGCCGCCGCCATCTTCGTTCGGTAGCCGGGCTCCACCGAGGCTGAGCCCGCTCAGAACCCCGTTCTCTGCGCAAACTCGCGGGAACGAGGAACTCCTCCGGGCACCCGGTCAGATGTAGTACATCTCGGCCGTTTCGCGTCCGGCCAGTTTGTCGAGGGTGTAGGTCCTCGCCCGGGCCTCGAGTTCGGCCTCGATCTCCGCCCAGACCCGCTTCACCCGGCGGCCGCTGCGGCCGCCGAAGTTACCACTGAGCTGCAGGCACTGGCCTTCGACGGCGACGAGGATATCGTACAACGAGATGTCCTCGGGAGGTCGCGCCAGCAGGTAGCCGCCGTGGGTGCCGCGGCGGCTCGTCACCAAGCCGTGGTTACGGAGCTTGAGCAGGATCTGCGCGAGAAAGTTGGCCGGCACCTCCTCGGTCTTCGCCAGGTGCTCGATCTGCGCCTGACCGCCAC
>CAZDGC010000035.1:0-56733 GCA_964504885.1 uncultured Opitutus sp. | reverse complement strand
CGGGCGTCGCCCCCTTCTTCAGCCCCTCCAGGGTCCATGTATTGGTGCGGCGGAATCGGTGACGAGGGAGTTCGCCGAGGCCGTGTCCATCAGAGCGCGGCGCATCCTGGGCCGGGCATAGGAAGAGAGCCAGTGCGTACCCCGACCGCGCTGCAGTTGCGAAAACCGCTCCGCGAGCACCAGCGTGCCCAGGCTCATCCCGTCAGATACCAGGAAGATGATGTTGCGCGCCCGCCCCTTTTCCGGAGCCCGGCTGGAACCGGAGCCTGCCGCGGCCGCGCGGGCGGAAGACAGCGAATGAACGAGCGCGCCAGCGGCGCCAGCGCGGAGAAACTCACGACGATTGAGGCGTTGCATACGGGAAGCATGGGTTCTGCCCGGACCCGCGAGGTGCGGCAAACGAAAGCGCTTTCCCTTTGCAGCGACGCCCACCTCCGCGGCGTTCCCTGCCTCGCCAACGGCTTCGCCGGCTCCATCGCCTTCAACGCCGCCGAAGCCACGGACACCGCAGCGAAGGTTGCAGCTACGCTCAACGGTCGCCGCGGGGTCGGAGCAACCTCTTCCCCGAGCCACCGGCCACAGCGGGTGCCTCCAATCTCGACATGACCCGACTGCCGCTAAGATAAGACCAAAAATGGCAGATCCGTCCCGGCCCTGCTCGCAGCGGCAAGATGCCGCTGCCACCTTCAAGACCGCCTTAACTTCGCGCCCGTCCGACCCGTTTCGTTCGCACCGGGCTCACGTCTCCATGCGCTCACTTCTTCTTCCCTCCATGCGCTCGCTTCATCTTCCCCGCCTCCTGTTCTGCCTCGGCCTGCTCGGCAACGCCGGTCGCCTCGCCGCGGCGGCGCCGAACCTCCTCCTCATCAACGCCGACGACCTGGGCTGGCGCGACACCGGTTTCGCGGGCAGCGACTTTTACGAGACGCCCCATCTCGATCGGCTCGCGTCCGAGGGCATGGTCTTCACCCAGGCCTATGCCGGCGCGGCCAACTGCGCCCCCTCGCGGGCGGTCATGATGCGCGGGCAGTATTCCCCCCGCCACGAGATCTACAACGTCGGCACCGGCGCGCGCGGGGAAACCCGATTGCAGCGGCTCCTGCACGTGCCCGGCACCGACACCCTCGACCCCGCCCAGCCCACGTGGGCCCGCGTGTTCGCCGCCGCCGGCTGGCGGCTCGGCCACTTCGGCAAGTGGCATCTGGGCGCCGACCCCCGGTCCGGACCGCTCGCGCATGGCTTTCACGTCAATGTGGGCGGCGACCACTCCGGCAACCCTCCGAAGTACTTCGCCCCCTTCCGGAGCGACGTGCCCGGACTCGGCGGCGAACCCGAGGGCACGCACATCGCCACTGTCCTCGCCGACGCAGCCTCAAAGTTCATCCGCGACCACGCCGCGCGCCCGTGGCTGGCCTACGTGCCGCTCTTCGATGTCCACACCCCGATCCAGGCCCGCGCCGACCTGATCGCCCGCTACGAGAAAAAGAAACCCGGCGCGCTACACCGGCACGTCATCTACGCCGCGATGGTCCACGCGATGGATGAGGCCGTGGGGCGAATGCTCGCCGCCCTCGAGGCCACCGGGCAGGGCCGGCGCACGGTGGTCATCTTCACGTCCGACAATGGCGGATACGGCCCGGTGACCCGCCTCGATCCGTTGCGGGGCTACAAGGGCGCGTACTACGAGGGCGGCATCCGGGTGCCGCTCGTCGTCCGCTGGCCCGGCGTGACGGCCGCGGGAGTCCGCAACGCGACTCCCGTCCATCAGGTGGATCTGTTTCCCACCTTGCTCGAGTTGGCCGGGCTCCCGCCTCCGGCCGGATACGTCCTCGACGGCGTCAGCCTCGTGCCGCTGCTGCGCGACGGGAAGGATCCGCGCCTGGAGCAGCGCCCGCTCTACTGGCATTTTCCCGCCTACCTGCAGAGCTACGCGCGCACCGACAGCCAGCGCGACCCGCATTTCCGCAGCCGCCCGGTGAGTGTGATGCGCCAGGGTGAGTGGAAGCTGATGCTCTATCACGAGGAGTGGCGGCTCGACGGCGGCCGGGAGCGGCTCACCACCAATCGCGCCGTGGAGCTGTTTCACCTCGCCAGCGACCCCGGCGAAACGCGCGATCGGGCGCTCACTGATCCGGCCCGGCGCGACGCCCTGCTCGACCAGCTCCTGACCTGGATCGCGGCCACCCGCGCCCCGCTGGCCGCCCAGCCCAACCCGCGCTACGACCCTGCGCTCCCGCCCCGGAAAGGCGGCGGCAAAAAAGGAGCCGCGAAGTAGACGGCGGGCCGGCGCCCGCGCGGCTTGGGCGGTCTTCCACGAGCCTCGTGCCTCGAGAGAGGGCGCGCCCTCTGCGGCTCGCGGGGCACGAGCCACCCGCACCGGGCCGCGCTCAACGGGCCAATCCACGCGCTACCTTTCGGCGTCAGTTCCGACCCAGCGGACACCGCTCCGTCTGGTCCGAATTCGAGACGTGGCCCCTTCGATCAGTTTCTCAACTGATCAACAGCAGGCGCACCTGCCCCGGAGCGGTGGCGGGCGCGCGGTGGAGGCACGGCGGCACCCGACTGCCGGGCCAGGCGATCGCGATGCGCCAGAGGTTGCCCCGGCCGAAGGCAAACGGCTGCGCCTCCGGCATGGGCGCA
The DNA here is from genome assembly GCA_964504885.1 of uncultured Opitutus sp. GTDB lineage: Bacteria > Verrucomicrobiota > Verrucomicrobiia > Opitutales > Opitutaceae > ER46. The sequence continues at coordinate 54,093 of CAZDGC010000035.1, read as the reverse complement.
TAGTGCAGATCGTAACAGTTCTCCTCGAGAAAGGCGGCGAAGGCCTCGTCATCCGGCCCGCCGAAGCGCCGCAGCAGCTCGGCGCGGGTGGCGGGGATGTCCACGTGCCGCCGGGCCGCGTCGTTGTCCAGTCCTTCGCTCGTCGGCCCGTAGTAGGTGCACAGATACGTATCCGCCTCCACCGGCGCGCGGTCGGCGTGGAACGAGTAGACGTCGGTGGCGACGACCTCCGCGTCCTCGTCGCGCGGGTAGCCGTGGATGCAGTCGAGGACGGGCGCGAGGCCGTGGTCGCGCAGCAGCCGCAGGTCCGCGACCAGCACGTCGACGGCGGCCCGGCCGGCGGCGCTCAGGGCGAGCGCGCGGAGCCCGGCTTCGTCCAGGGCGACGAGACCTTCGCCGCGGCCGAGCTGCGCCACCACCTCGCCAAAGTCGCCCGGGAGATCGCGCGCCCAGCACAGGGCGTTGACGCCGTCGGCGAAGGGCGTGGTGACGAGTTCGTGAAAACTGTGCACACGCCGCACCCGGGCGGAGCCGGCGGGCAGGGGGAAGGAAGTCATGCGTGCGACCACGCCGCACCGAGCGGGCGGCGGCGTCAAATCGCGAATCGCGCCGGCAGCGCGGCGGGTCGGCTGGTGCAGTCCGACGCGGCGCGGGATTGCCAGCCGCGCGGGCCGGCGGGAAATTGGGGCCTGGCCTCACAGCCAAACCCGATGAAACCCGTTCTCCGCGTCCTCCCGATGGGCATATGCGCGATCGCAGCCGCCGGCCTGCTCCTCCGGTTGTGGACCGGACGCGCCGGTGGCATCCGGGCCGAACCGGTGACGCGCCTGGCGTCGACCGCCCGGCTGGAGATCGTGCGCCAGCCGAAGCCGCTGCAACTGCTGCTGGCCCGCGGCCCGCTCAAGCGCCTGCCGCACTACGATCCGCTGTTGGAAAAGGGCTGGCAGGTCGATCTCCGCGGCCGTGATGTCAGCGCGCTCGATCTGACGGGGCGCCTCGCCGACTTGCGGCTCGCGGATTTCGACAGCGGGACGCGCTGGCCGGCGGGCCGGTTGCCTGCGGAGTTCGATCCCGAGGCGATTCTCACGTTGAACCGGTCGCCGGGTCTGGGCGTGCGGGCCCTGCACGATCAGGGCGTGTCCGGCGCCGGGGTGGGCATCGGGATCGTCGATCAGGCGTTGCTGGTCGAACACGAGGAGTACCGCGACCGGCTGCGGAGCTACGAGGAGATCCACTGGCGCGGCGATCAGGCCCAGATGCACGGTCCGGCAGTGGCGTCGATCGCCGTCGGCCGGACGGTGGGTGTGGCCCCGGGGGCGGAGCTCTATTACATCGCCGAGATGCACACCACGCGGGGCCCCAACGGGAGTCTCGAGTGGGACTTCACCTGGCTGGCGCGTTCGATCCTCAGGTTGCTGGAGATCAATGAGACTCTGCCGGCCGGGAGGAAGTTACGCGTGATCTCGATCTCGGCGGGGTGGAGTGCCGGGCAGAAGGGTTACCCGGAGACCATGGCCGCGGTGCAGCAGGCGACCCGGGCGGGGGTCTTCGTCGTCTCAACGGCGCTGTCACGCACCCACGGCCTGCACTTCCACGGGCTGGGACGCGATCAGACGTCCGATCCAGAGCGGGCGGACTCGTACGGGCCGGGCCTCTGGTGGGCGGAAAAGTTCTGGAGCGGCAGTCGTTTTCCCCCGGGAGATCGCCTGCTGGTGCCGATGGATGCGCGGACCACCGCAAGCCCGACCGGGGGCAGCGCCTATGTGTACTATTCGCGAGGTGGCTGGAGCTGGTCCGTGCCGTGGATCGCGGGCCTGTATGCGCTCGCCTGCCAGGTGCAGCCGGCGATCACGCCCGAACGTTTCTGGGCCGAGGCCCTGCGCACGGGGACGACGCTCCGCCTCCAGCGAAATGGCGGGGAGGTCGAATTCGGGACCCTCGCGAATCCGGCGGCGCTGATCGCGCGGCTGCGACCGGGTTGAGCCGCTACGGAAGCCACAGCCGGCGCACGCGGCGCCGGGCGGTCGCGGGGCCCTCCACCAGCCGACCCGACCGGGTTTCTGCGGCTCCGCCCCGAATTTCGTCGATCTCCGACCGACGAAAGCATTCCCCGTTGGGACGCCCACGCCACTCGTGACCGCACCCTTCCAGGTTCCTCCGTCCGCCGCCAGCGCCGCCCCCCTCTCGCGGCGGTTTGCGGTCGCGTGGGCCTTTCTGGTGATCTCCGCCGCCCTTGGGCTGGTGCTGCGCTGGCAGGTGTTTGTGGCGTGGCCGCCCCTGCCGTATGGCAACCTGCTGCACGCCCACTCGCACGTCGCATTCCTGGGCTGGGTGTTCAATGCGTTTTTCGTGGTCGCACTGCGGCATTTCCTGCCGCCGGCGGCCGGACCGGGCCTTGTCCGCTTGTGGTGGGTGCTGCAGGCCGCGGTGGTCGGGATGTTGGTTTCCTTTCCGTGGCAGGGTTACGGACCGGTGAGCATCGCCTTCTCCACCCTGCACCTTGGGGCGTCGATGGTTTTCGGATACCGCCTGTGGCGGACGACCACCGCCGCCCCCGGCGTGCGCTTCCACCTGCGGGCGGCCCTCGTCTTCCTGGTGCTGTCCGCGGCCGGCCCGCTGGCGCTCGGGCCCCTCGCCGCCGCCGGACTGCGCGACGCCCCCGCCTACACGCTGGCGATCTACTGGTACCTGCACTGCCACTACAACGGCTGGTTCGTCTTCTTCCTGCAGGCGCTGGCGCTGGAACGGCTGGCGTCGGCCGGCGCCGCGCCCGCAGCCGCCGCGGCGGTGCGGGCCGGGTGGTGGCTCTTCGCGGGCGGGCTGCTCTCCTTTGCCCTCTCAACGCTGTGGTGCGATCCACCTCCGGTCGTCCATGCCCTCGCCGCCCTCGGCGGGCTCGCCCAGCTCGTGGGATGCGCGCTGCTGGTCCGAGTCATCGCGGTGCCGGCGGCACGGCAGGCCGTCGCCCGGCGTCCCCTGCTCAGTCTCGTCGCCAGCGTGTTTGTCGCAAAACCGCTGCTGCAGATCGCCGCCGTGCTGCCGGGCCTGACCACGCTCGCGCACCAGCGGTTCGTGGCCATCGCCTTCCTGCACCTGGTGTTTCTCGGTTTCGTCATCCCTGCGCTGATCGCGTGGGCCGACGCCGCCGGTTGGATTCGTGCCGGCTGGCGCCGGCGCGCGGGCGTCGCCCTGTTCCTCGCCGGTGCCGCGCTGACCGAGTTCCTGCTCATCGCACCCACCGCGGCCGGGCTGGCAGGCCGGGCGTTCGCCTTGCCGCTCGCGGAGGGCCTGCTCGCCGGCGCCGGAGCGATGGTCGCCGGCCTCGCGCTGGTCGGCGCGGCGTGGCGGTGGCGTTAGCCCGAAGACCTCGCACCGCGGCCAGCGGCACCGGACTATCCGGCCTCACCCACCGAGCCACCAAGCAACGGACGAGCCCCGCGGCGCCCTCCCAGGGCGGACAGCGCCCGGCAGATCGGATGGGGCCTTGGCTGCTCGGTGGTGAGACACTCCACCGCCGGAACTCGCCAGTGGCGACTTGATCCTTTCGACCTCGGCGCGACGATCTCACCGCGGCGGCAGGGCAAAGGCCACGTAGGCGTCGCCGGGCCGCGTACCGAAATGGCCGCCGCCGCACGCGATCAACACGAACTGCCGGCCGCCGGCCTCGTAGGTCACCGGAGCCGCGTAACCGCCGGCGGGCAGCGGGTGCTCCCAGAGCAGCCGGCCGTCGGCCGCGTCGAACGCCCGGATCCGTTCGTCCCGCGTGCCGGCGGCAAATAACAACCCCTCCGGCGTCACCCGCGGGCCACCGAGGTTTTCGACCCCGGTGCGGGCGACCGCCCCCCCGCCGCCCCCGGCCGGACCGGGCGCTCCGCCGAGCGGACGCCGCCAGCGGTACTCGCCGGAGTTCAGGTCGAGCGCATTGAGGGTGCCCCAGGGTGGACGCAGCACGGGCCGGCCGTCGGGATCGGTCAGCGGGAACAGGCCTCCGGTCGTGTAGGGGCTTTCGGGATACGAAAGAGCCGGCCGGGCGGCGGCGGGCGATCGCGGCGCCGCCGGCTCCGGCCGCCCGCACACATCAGCCAGCAGGGCCTCCTGCTGAGCCGGCGTCAGAAAGGCGAAGGGCGGCATGTTGCCCCGCCCCCGGTGCAGCATCTCCTCGATCGGACCGGGATCCTTCCGCCCGACCAGCCCCGCCAGCGACGGCACACCCAGCGTCGGATTGCCCGCGCGGTCCACTCCGTGGCAGGGCGCGCACAGTTGCCGGAAGAGCATCGGCCCGAGCCCGCTCCCTCCCTCCGCCTGCCGCGGATGCATCTGCAGCGCCCACACCGCCTCGCTGGCGGCCACGTACAGCACGCCACCGTCGTCGAGCGCCACCCTGCCGCCGTGCAGCGCCGAGAGCACAATCGTGTCGCGCGGACCCGGCGGATCGAATGGCCGGTGCGCCGCCAACTCGCGCAGGCGCGCCCGCGTCACTGCCGCGATCGCCGGCGGGAAGTTTGCCCATTCGGCCTCGCTGAACACCTGTCGCGCCAGTGGCGCGGGTCGCCGCGGCACCGGCTGCGTCGGGGCCGCCTGCTCGCCGCGCAGTGTCGACGCCGGCGCCGGCTCGCGCCCCCAGGGGAACAACGCCCCCCCGCTTGTGCGCTCGAACACCCAGACGTGCCCCGATCGCGTCACCTGCGCCACCACCGCCACTTCCCGCCCCTCGCGCGTGATGCGACCCAAAACCGGAGCCACCGGCAGGCCGGTCGCCCACAGATCGTGATGCACGAACTGGAAATGCCACCGCCGCGTTCCGCTCGTCGCCTCGAGCGCGAGCAGGCAGTTGGCGTACAAGTTGTCCCCCGCCCGATCCCCTCCCCAGTGCCACGCCGTCGCCGGACCCGAGACGAAAAACACCAGCCCGCGCTCCGCGTCGACCACCGGCGCCACCGCCGCCGCCGCCACCCCCGTCCCCGGGCTGCGCCGCTGCGGCCAGGTTTCACTGCCGGACGCGCGCGGCTCCGGGGTCAGGGCAAAGGTCCACCGCACGGCGCCCGTGCGGGCCTCGAAGGCCGCCAGCACCCCGTCGTGCGCCCCTGAGCTCCGGTGCCGGAAGGTCACACTGAGGAAGACCAGTTCCCGCCAGACCGCAGGCGCCGCGACTTCCTCGATCGCGTAATCGGCGGCTCTCCGTCCGAGCGCCGTCCGCAGATCGATCCGGCCCGCAGGCCCAAAACCCGGGGCCGCCATGCCGTCGTCCGCGTCGATCGCGTGCAACTCCCCGGCCGCCGTCAGGAACAGCCTCCTTGCCCCGCCGCCCTCGCCCCAGGCGATCCCGCCCGCCACCGGCGCCGCGCCGCCGCGCTGCCCGTTCGTCGGATCATAGCGCCAGCGCAGGCGGCCGGTGGTGCCGCTTAGCGCCACCACCCGCGCGCGCGGCGTCAGCGCATACACCACCCCATCGCGGACAACTGGTTCGCCCATCAGTCGCGTCTCGCTCGACGCCTCGCCGGTGCGAAACGTCCAGGCCGGCGCCAGGCGGCTGACGTTGGTCGAATCGATCCGCCAGCCCGGCTCCGTCGCTCCTGATGCCGCATCGGCTGCGGCAGCCAATAGGACCAAGGCGCACGCCAGACTGCCAACCTGGAGAGTGATCGGGTTCGACCTCACCGCCCACCGAGTCAGTCCGCGCCCCCAGCCACCGTAAAGCCTTGAACGCGCCCCCGCGGCGGAGGCTTGGCACGCGAAATGAGGCCCGATGAGAGACCGGTGTCGATCTCATGGCCTCGTCCGCGTCCCTGCGCTGGTTGCGCCAGTTTGCTGTCGCGGTGCTGCTGCTGGCACCGCTGCGCGGCCAGATTGTGACCAATCTCGGTGACATCGAGTGGGGAAATCCGGCGGGCTGGTCGAGCGGCCGGGTGCCGACCGCCACTGACACGCCGCAGATCTCGTCCCGCACGGTGACCGTCACCGGAAAAATTGCCGTCGCCTCCCTTCTGCTGCAGGGCGGCGCGCTCTCCAGTACCGGCACGAGCACTCTCGCCGTGCCGTTCACCAATACCGGGCCGGTGGTCGTCACGAGCGGCACGCTCGCCTTGACCTCCACCTTTTCCAACAGCGGCGGGGGGCTCATGTTGAACAACGGGCCCGCCCTGGCGGTTCGCCACCCTCCGCCGCCGCATCCGTCGCTGAAAGCAGAGCACGGCTCGTCCGAAAATTTTGGTCGCGTCCGCCACCGGGCCGGCCATCGTGGCGAGCGATGAACGCCCACCGCCCCGCCAGTCTGCCCGGCCGCCTGGCCAGGTTCGCCGGGCTACTCGCGCTGTTCGGCTGCGCCCCGATCCAGGCCCAGCTCACCATCACCTGGAACGCCAGCGTCAGCGATAATTGGAGCAACTCCGGTTGGTGGGATCCGCAAATCGTTCCGTCCCTCTCCTCGCACAAAGCCCAGATCACCGGCGGCACTGTCGCGATGAGCGACCTTCCGCGCTCCATCGGCGCCCTCAGCCTGTCCGGCGGCACCCTGACCGGCACGCAGACGCTCACGCTCTCCGACACCGGCTCCACCTGGACCGGCGGCACGATGAGCGGCAGCGGCGGCACCAACATCGCCCTCGGAGCCAGCCTGACGATCAGCGGCAGCGGGCACACCCTCAACGGACGCACGATCGACAACCAGGGAACCGTCATCCACAACACCTCCGCACCGCTGGTGCTCTCGGGCACGGGCACGATCGCCAATTCCGGCTTCTGGGATCTGCAGAGCAACGCCCCCTTCACCAACAGCGGTTACACATTCAACAACACCAGTGACGGCATCCTGAAGAAATCGAGCCTCACCGGGCTGCTCTCCTTCACCCCCATCCTCACCAATGCCGGCAGCGTTTACGTCGAGGGCGGCACGCTCTCGCTCGAAGGCGGGGGTTCCTCCACCGGGGTCTTCGAGGTCTTCGACGGCGCGATCCTCCAGTTCAACTCCAACTACACCCTCAATGCCGGCACGGCGTTCACCGGCGCCGGCGCGGTTCAGGTCTCGGGCGGCACCGTCACGCTGGGAGCAGGCTACACGCTGCGCGCCAGCATCCTCTCGCTCTTTGGTGGTACGCTCACCGGCGCGGGCAACATCGAGGTCGGGTTGGATGACTCCGCCTTCTGGCTCGGCGGCACGCTCACCGGCACCGGCAGCACTCTGATCAAGGGCTCGCTCAGCATCACCGGCACCAGCCCCACCCTCAGCGGCCGCAACCTCACCAACGAGGGCTACACCACCTTCGCCCCGGACAACCACCTCGTGCTGGTCGGCGACGTCACCCTCACCAACGCCCCCTTCGCCTACTTTGACCTCGGCGCCGACCGCACCTTCCAACGCGTCAGCGGCAATCACCTCTTCGTCAACCAGGCCCACGCCACGCTGATCAAGAGCGAGACCAGCGGCACCTTCACGTTCAACCTGCCGGTGCAGAATGCGGGCAACGTCGTCGTCACTGCGGGTACGCTCGCTTTCACGTCCACCTTCACGCAGAGCGGCGGCAGTCTGATTATCCAGAACGGCGCCAGCCTCCAGTTCGCCAGCGGACTCAACCTCGCCGCCGGCAACCTGGTTGGCCGCGGCACGGTTACGGGCAATGTCACCTCCGGCGGCGTGATCGCCCCCGGGGAATCCCCCGGCATCCTCAACATCGCCGGTGATCTGACCCTGCTCGCCACCTCCACCCTCCTCTTCGAACTCGCCGGCCTCAACCCGGGAACCGAACACGACGCCCTCAACGTCGCCGGCACCCTCGCGCTCAACGGCGCCCTGCACGTCGTGTTCCTGGACAACTTTCAGAACTTCGTCACCAATGCCGACGTGTTCACAATCATCGGCGCGTCCACCGTCACCGGCGCCTTCACCAACACCTTCGGCGGCCCCGCCCGTGTGAACACCCTCGACGGCTTCGGTTCCTTCCAGGTGAACTACAGCGGCACCAACGTGACGCTGAGCCACTTCGTCCCCATCCCCGAGCCATCGACGTGGGCCCTGCTGGCGATCGGCGGGGCGACGGTCCTGCTGCAACTGCGGCGGCGCCGCCTCCTGCGCTGAACGCGGTGTCCGCCGCGCTCCGCCACCACGCGCCCGCCGCGAGCCACCCGCCGGGCCGTTTCCCCGGTCCCTTCGGCGCACCTTGCCCTACGCGATGAACTCCTCCGCCGATGCCGACACCCGCCGCGCCCAGGCCGGCGCCTGGGCACAATCGATCCGCGCCCGCTTCCGAACCATCATCCTCGGCACCACTTCGCCGGACGGGCACCCCGATGCCTCGGTCGCCGGCGCCGTGGTCGGTGACGATGGCGCGTTTCATGTCTTCGTATCCCAACTCGCCACCCACACCCGCCACCTGCTCGCGACCGGTCGCGCCAGCGTGCTGGTGGTCGAGGACGAGGCGGCGGCAGCGCAACCCCTCGCCCGGCGCCGGCTCACCTTCGCCTGCGCGGCGATCCTCGTGCCTCGCGCCACCGTCGAACACGCCGCCGCCCTCGCCGCCCTGCGCACGCGACTCGGCCCCGCTTTCGATCTCCTCGCCCGCCTCGACGACTTCCATCTCTTCCGTCTCAGCCCGCGGCACGGGCGGCTGGTGGCCGGTTTCGGCCAGGCCTACGTCGTCGACCCCCGCGACTGGTCCCTCCTCGACGGCCCCCTCATCCCCGAACGCCCCGCCTCCCCCGCCCGGACGTCGTAATCGGAGGTCGGATACTACGCCCGCCCTTCCCGCCGCCCGGGTTGCTGGCCGGGCGCCGGCGGTGCAGGCGGGCTGGTCCGATGCCGGCGACGGAAGGACCGGGGACTCTCGCCGGTCTCGCGGCGGAAGGCCACGCTCAGGTAGCTCGCATCATTGAAGCCCGCCAGTTCCGCCACCACCGCGATCGACGCCTCACTCTCCGCCAGCAGGTGCCGGGCGCGTTCGATCCGCTGCCGCACGATCTGCCGGTGCGGCGAATGACCCAGCACCGCCTTGAATTTGCGCTCCAGCAGCGTGCGCGACATCGGCACCGCCCGCAGCACGTCCCCCACATCAATTCCCTCGCCCACGTGTTCGCGGATGAACCGCAGCGCCGCCGCCACCCGCACATCCGCCACCGCCACCACGTCCGTCGACTGCCGCTCGACCACCCGCACCGGCTCCACCTCCTGCGTCTGCGAAGCCAGCCGCTCGCCGCGCATCATCCGCGCCAGCATCGCCGCCGCTTCGTAACCGGTCCGCCGGGCGTTGGGCTGCACGCTCGACAGCGGCGGCTGGCACAGCTCGCACCGCACCTCGTCGTTGTCCACCCCCACCACGGCAATTTCGTCCGGCACCGCCCAGCCACCAAGCTGGCACGCCTCCAGCACCTGCTGCGCGCGACCATCGTAACACGCCAGCACGCCCAGCGGCCGCGGCTGTCGCGCCAGCCACGCCACCATCGCCCGGATCTCCGCATCCGAACCCGGGCGCCGCGCCGCTCCCGGTGCCGGTTCAAAAACCGCACACCCGCGCCCCGCCGCCGCCAACAACCGCCGGAACTCCCGTCCGCGCTGCTGCGCCCACAGGAACTGCGCCTCCCCACAATACGCAAAGTGCCGGAATCCCTTCGCGAGGAGATGCTCCGCCGCCAGCCTCGCCACCGCGGCGTTGTCCACGCTCACCCGCGGAAATTCCGACACCGACCGCTCGGCGCTCACGTCCACCACCGGCCGACCCGTCCGCCGCAACGCCGCGGCAATCGCCGGCGAATCCACCCGCGCAATGATCCCATCGCCCTGCCAGCCCCCCAGCCACGACGGCAGCGGCGCCAGCCGGACCTGCTCGGTGAAACGAATCGCCCACCGCTCCCCCGTCTCGAGCCAGTCCCGCACCCCGTACAGCAAATCGCGGCCGTAGCGGTTCGACGTCTCGATCAGCAACGCCACTTTGCGCATCATCCGCCCCCCTCACCGACCCCGGCAACAGTGTAACCTATTGGGTTACATTGTTGCCGCGCGGCGTTCTGGCGGCCGGAGGGGGCACGGGCGCGGGAGGGAGGCCTGACCATGCGATCAGCCGAGGCCGCAGGGTGCAAAAGATCAAAAGAAATGTGCGCAACTTTGTTTCCCGCCGGGTGTGGCGATGCGCTAAAGGGGCCGGGCCAGTCCCTCCCGCGCCCCGACACCGCGGCGCCCCGGCCCAATTCGTCCCCCCTCCGTTTTCGCCTCCTCATGAAAAAATCCCGTTCGCACTTCCCGACCGTGCCGGTCCTCGCCTACGAGGGTCCGGCCACCACCAATCCGCTCGCCTTCCGGCACTACCATCCCGACGAACTCGTCGACGGCCGCCCCCTCGCCGAGCACCTGCGTTTCTCCATCGCCTACTGGCACGCCTTCCGCGGCGTCGGCGCGGACCCCTTCGGCCCCGGCACCATCGTCCGCCCGTGGGAAAAGGGCCGCGACCCGGTGTCAGTGGCAAAGACCCGGATGGATGCCGCCTTCGAATTCTTCCAGAAGATCCGCGCGCCCTTCTACTGCTTCCACGATCGCGACATCGCTCCGGAGGGCCGCACGCTCGCGGAATCGAACCGGAACCTCGACGCCCTCGTCGCCCATGCGTGGGATCTGCAGCAGGCCACGGGCGTGAAGCTGCTCTGGGGCACCGCCAACCTCTTTTCGCACCCGCGCTACATGTGCGGCGCCGCCACCAACCCCGACGCCCACGTCTTCGCCTACGCCGCCGCCCAGGTGAAAAAGGCGCTCGAGGTCACCAAGCAGCTCGGCGGCGAGAACTACGTTTTTTGGGGCGGCCGCGAAGGCTACGAGACCCTGCTCAACACCAACCTCAAGCGCGAGCAGGACCACCTCGCTGCCTTCCTCCACCTGGCGGTCGATTATGCCAAATCAATCGGCTTCACCGGCCAGTTCCTGATCGAGCCCAAGCCGAAGGAGCCGACCAAGCACCAGTACGACTTCGATGTCGCCAGCGGCATCGCCTTCCTGCGCACCTACGGCCTCGAAAAGCACTTCAAGTTCAACATCGAGACCAACCACGCCACCCTCGCCGGCCACACCTTCCCGCACGAAATCGAGGTCGCCGCCGCCGCCGGCATGCTCGGCTCGATCGACGCCAACGCCGGCGACCTGCTCCTCGGCTGGGACACCGACCAGTTCAACACCGACGTGCGCGAACTCACCCTCGCGATGATCTCCATCCTCCGGGCCGGCGGGCTCGGCCGCGGCGGCTTCAACTTCGACGCCAAGCTCCGCCGCCCCTCGATCGACCCCGCGGATCTCTTCCACGCCCACGTCGGCGGCATGGACGCCTACGCCCTCGCCTTCAAGCTAGCCCGGCAAATCCTGGCCGATGGCAAGTTCGAGCGCTTCGTGCAGGAACGCTACGCGAGCTACGACACCGGCTACGGCCGCGAAATCGAGACCGGTCGCACCAGCTTCCGCCAACTGGAGAAACTCGTGCTTACCCGCCTCGGCGAGCCGGTGCCAAAGTCGGGCCGGCAGGAGTACCTCGAAAACCTCCTCCTGAGCTACCTGCACCGCTGAGTGAATCTCAACTCCGCCCGGGGCCCCGGCCAGGTCGCGACGGCGCCGGGGGCCGCCCGCCCCTTCCAGGCCGGCTATCCAAGCGGCAGCCAGCGCCAGCCCCAGGGCGGCAGCTCCACCGGCCCGGTGCCCGCAGCCGCCGGCAGCGGCACGGATACGGGTTCGCCGCTGACGTTGTGCAGGCAGAGCAGGCAGCCACCCTCTCCCGCGGCCTCGCGTTCGACCGCGAACACCCGCGGGTCAAGGTCGCGCACGCACTGCGCCGCCGCCGGGGCCAGGGCGGGATGGGCCCGGCGCACCCGCAGCAGCTCGGCGTATCCGGAAAACACCTGCGCGCGCAGCGAGCCCGGATCCGCCAGCTCCGCCTCCAGCGCCGCCAGCTCCAGCTTCTGGCGGTTGATGCGCCGCTTGATGCCGCTGGCCTCCGCCCCCGCGCGATCGCCGCGCGATCCGAAGAGCGAGTGAAAGTAGATCCCCGGCACCCCCTGCAGGCAGAGCATCATCGCCTGGGCACAGAGGAACCGCCGCGCGACGATCGCCACCGGCTCGCCCGCGGCGGGGTCCGTCAACGCGTCGAGATAATTGATGTTCATCTCGTAGGGCGCGGTCGAACCGTCGGGCAGATGCTTCAGCCCCACGTAGCCGCCGCGCGCCAGCGTGCGCGCCACCAGCGCGTCGATCTCGGCGTCGCTCAGGATCCCGCGCGCCGGGTTCAGGCCGATGCCATCGTGAGAGGCGAGGAAGTTGAAGAACGTGACCTCGCGCGACGGCAGCGTCAGTCCCTGCGCCCAGCCCGTCAGGGGGCGCGCGTCGCCGGTCTGCAGCGCGTGCAGCACCAGCGGCGGCAGCGCGAAGTTGTACACGAGATGCGCCTCGTTGGTGCCGTCGCCAAAATAGCTCACGTTGTCGGCGTGCGGGACGTTGGTCTCGGTGATCAGGCGCACATCCGGCGCCGCCGCGTCGACCACCGCCCGCAGGAGCTGCACGATCGCGTGCGTCTGCGGCCGGTGCAGGCAGGTCGTGCCCACCTCCTTCCAGAGAAAGGCAATCGCGTCGAGGCGCAGGAACCGCGCGCCGTGCCGCAGATAGAACAGCACGACGTCCACGATCGCCTCCAGCACCGCCGGCTGGCGGAAGTCGAGATCCGCCTGATCGGCGCTGAAGGTCGTCCAGACGTGGAGCGGCCCGCGCGTGGAGCTGAACTCGGTCAGCAGCGGCAGCGCCCGCGGGCGGATCACCGCGGACAAATCGGGGTCGCTCTCCACCGTCACGAAAAAGTCGCGATAGGCCGGTTCGCCGGAGAGGAAGCCCTGGAACCACCCGCTCTCCGCCGACAAGTGGTTGAACACGCCGTCGAACATCAGATCAAAGCTCCGCCCGAGCCGCGCGAGCTCCTCCCACGAACCGTACTCCGGCGCCACGGCATAAAAGTCCTTCACTGCGAATCCGTCGTCCGAGGACCACGGATAAAACGGCAGCACGTGCACACCGCTGACCACCCCGCGCAACCGCATCTCGGCCAGCCGCGCCAGCGTGGCCAGCGGCGCCTCGCCCGGCGCGCGCACCTGGTCCGCATAGGTGATGAGGAGCGCGTCGCCGGCGGTGAGGGACGCCGCCCGGGAACCAGCTCTCCCGCCGCTGTCGCGGCGGAATGCCTCCACCCGCCGAACGATCCGGCCGGCGACTTCCACCGCCACTGCCGGCGGGTAGATCGTTTCGAGCAAGGCCTGAAAGCGGGCAGACATGGCGGCGCAGGGCTTCAGGCGTTGTCGAGGCGCACGGCCTCGCGGAGCTCGTCGAGGAAGGTCGGCAGCGCCGACTCGACGCGGTTCCAGTTCGAGATCAGCGGGGTGGCGAGCGGGTCTTCCATGAAGGCCCGCGCGGCGGAGCGGATGCTGCGCACGAAGGTCGACACCGCCATCTCCTCCTCGTGGCGCGGGTAGTGCAGGCCGTTGACCGCGGCGTCGGCGGCGTAAAACCGCAGGGTGTCCTCCGCCTGCCGGCTGTACGCGCTCAGCAGGGTGTCGAACAGCCCGGCATCGAGCCGGATGCCCTCGGCGGCCATGCGCTGGAAGAACGACTTCGCGATGTCGATGGCCATCTTGTTGAGCCCCTTCTCCGGATCGCGGATCGACAGCTCCTGGTGCTTGTGTTCGTAGACGTCGCAGAGCTCGGACTGGCAGATGGCGCGCGGCGCGCAGTTGCGAAACACCTCCGCCAGGGTGCCAACCTCCAGCGCCCAGTCGTGCGGCACCCGGATGCGGCGCACCAGGTCGACGTCCAGCGCGATCTCCCCCGCCAGCGGATAACGGAAGGTGTCCATGTAAACCAGATACGGATGCGCCCCGACGATGCTCTTAAGCGCGCGGAGGAGCGGCGTGAGCAGCAGCCGCATGACGCGGCCGTTGAGCCGGTCGGTGACCCGCGCGTAATAGCCCTTGCAGAAGTCGAAGCCGAGCGCCGGGTGGGCCACGGGATAGCAGAGCCGGGCCAGGATCTCCCGATCGTAGGTGGCGATGTCGCAGTCGTGCAGGGCCACCATCCGGGCCTGCTCGCTGGCGAGGACGTACCCGAGGCAGGTCCACACATTGCGGCCCTTGCCACCCTCACCCGGGCTGAGCTCGGCCTCCTCGAGCTGCCGGTAGAGCGCGGTCATCCGCGGACCGTCGTTCCAGAGCAGCACCGGCTGTTGTGGGAGCTGGCGGAAGAGGTTCTGGGCCCGCCGCCAGTCGCGCACCCGGGTGGCACCGTCGATGCCGACGACAATCTGCTTGAGGTAGGAGACCCCCTTCAGCTCCCGCACGATGCCGCGCAGGGCGCGCGTCCCCAGTTCCCGGATATGACAGGGCAGCACCAGCGCGATGGGCGTCTCGGTGACGAACTGCCGCAGTTCGCCCTCGAGGCGCGGCAGGTTGGTGCGGCCCAGGCGGTGTAGCGTGGCGATCGCGCCGGTTTGGAAGAAGTCAGCCATGGGAATGTGGGTCGAGCCGGCGGCCGGCGCCCGAAAGCGCGGCCGGCGGCGGGGGAAGGATGGCGGCCCGACCATCCGCATTGCCTCCAGGCTGGACCTCAACCCGGACCCTTGCTGCGCACCTGGAATTCATGGAACCGCCAGGAACAGGCCGATCGTCGGCCCCGGCCGGCGCATGACAAGCGCCAATCCCACTGTTCCCGAAGAAATCCTTGGCCGCGCCACTCCGCGCTGAGAGCATGCCGCGCTTGAAGCTCATCATCGTCCACCACCACCTGCGCCCCGGCGGCGTGCGCCGGGTCATCGAACTCGCCACGCCTTCCGTCGCCCGCGCGCTCCAGCCCGCCGCCTCCGCCGTCGTGGTCGCGACCGGCGCGGCGCCGGACGAAACCTGGCGCGAGGAGTTCACGCGCCGGCTCGCCCCCCGGCCGGTGACGTTTGTCGTCGAACCGGCCCTCGGCTACGTGGCGGAGCAGTCCGCCGGCGCCCCGGTGCGCCGGCGACGGCTGCAGCGGTGCTTCGCGGCGCTCCTGCAGGGCGCCACGGCGGACGACTGCGTCGTCTGGGTCCACAACCCCGGCCTCGGCCGCAACCTCGAACTCAACCGGACCCTCGCCGCCGCCTGCACCGCGCACGGCGTGCCGCTTGTGTTTCACCATCATGACTGGTGGTTCGACAACCGCTGGCGGCGCTGGCCCGAGATGAGACGCGCCGGCTTCCGTACGCTATCGGCGGTCGCAACCGCCATCCTGCCGGCCGCACCCGTCGTGCGCCACGCGGCCATCAACCAACTCGATGCCGGGCTCCTGCAGGCCCACTTCGGCCCGCGCGCCGGCTGGTTGCCGAATCCCTCCGATTCCGCCCCTCGCCCCGCCCCCGCCCGCACGCGCCGCGCCCGCGCCTGGCTGGCGGAGCGCCTCGGCGACGAAGCCCCGGTGTGGATCGTGCCGTGCCGCCTGCTGCGCCGCAAAAACCTCGCCGAAGCCCTGCTCCTCACGCGCTGGCTGCGCCCCGAGGCCTGGCTGGTGACCACCGGCGGCCTCAGCTCCGCCGACGAGGAGCCCTACGCCCGTCACCTCGCCGCCGCGGCGTCCACCGCCGGCTGGCGCCTGCGCCTCTCCGTGCTGGCCAACGGCGAGGCCGACAAACCCTCGGTCCCCGAACTCCTCGCCGCCAGCGAGGCAGTGCTCCTCACCTCGATCCAGGAAGGCTTCGGGCTGCCCTACCTCGAGGCCGCCGCCGCCGGGCGCCCCCTGATCGCCCGCGCCCTGCCCAACATCGCCCCCGACCTCGCGCGGTTCGGCTTCCGCTTTCCCCAACTCTACGATGAGATCCTGATCGATCCGGCGCTGCTCGACGGTGCCGCCGAACGCGCGCGCCAGCTCCGGCGCTTCGCGGAATGGCGCCGCCACCTGCCCGGAACCTGCCGGCCGCTCGCCGCGCCGCCGGCGCTGCTCGACGCGGCGGCCTGGCGCCAGCCGGTGCCGTTCAGCCGGCTCACGCTTGCCGGCCAGCTCGAGGTGCTGCGGCGGCCCGAGGCCGAAACCTGGGCACGCTGCGCGCCGCTCAACCCCTGGCGCGCCGGCGGGCGCACGCGCGCCGCCCGCCGCCCCCTCGGCGTCGCGCCCGGGCCGCGCGCCGCCGCGCACTGGCTCGGCGGCGCCGCCTACGTCGAGCGCTTCCAGCACCTGCTCGCGGGCCGGCCCGCCGCCGATTTGCCCCCGGCGGTTGCGCCGGCCGCCCAGGCGGAATTCATTCGCGCCAAACTTCACGCCGGCAACCTCTACCCCCTGGCATGGAGCATCCGCTCATGAACCTGCAGGCCGCCATTTTCGACGTCTACGGAACGATCCTCGAGTTCGGCCCCGCGCCCGCCGACGCCGCCATCCGCTGGGATCGCGCGTGGCGGGAAGCACTCGGCTGCGGCCCGCGCCTCGGACTGGAGGAGTTTGTCGCCGCCTGCCGTGCCGGGGTGGCGGAAGAACACGCCGCGGCCCGCGCCGCCGGCCTGGCGTTTCCCGAGGTGCACTGGCCCGCCATCGTCGATGCCGTGCTGCCGGAGTTCGCCGCGCTACCGGCAGCGATCCGCCTGGCGTCGCCGGTCTACGGCGCCGACCTCACCCACACCGTCCGACTCATGCCGGGTGCCGCCGCCGGTCTCCACGCGGCCGCCGCCGCCGGCCTGCACCTCGGCCTCGCGTCCAACTGCCAGCCCTACACCCTCCGCGAACTGGACGCCGCCCTCGCCGGCACCGGCTTCGGCCGCGAGCGGTTTGCTCCCCGGCTGACCTTCCTCTCCTTCGAAAACGGCTTCAGCAAGCCCAACCCGCACGTCTTCCGCCAGCTCACCGCCCGCCTGCGCCTGCTCGGCCTCCCGCCCGCCGCCGCGATCATGGTGGGCGACCGCGAGGACAACGACCTCGCCCCCGCCCGGGCCCAGGGCTGGCAGACCGCCCTGATTTCCCGCGAGTCCCCCGCGGCGGACTGGACCCGCCTGCGGGATCGCTTCCTCTCCGCCTCCTCCCCCCGATTGTCATGACAACCTGCCTCCTCACCACCGGCGATCCCAAGCGGATCGGTTTCATCTCCACGCGCTTTGCCGGCACCGACGGTGTCACTCTCGAGGCTCGCAAGTGGGCGCAGGTCCTCGAGGGCATGGGCCACACCTGCTACTGGATGGCCGGCCTGCTCGATGCCCCACCGGAACGCAGCCACGAGGCGCCGCTCGCCTACTTCGGCCATCCCGAGGTCGCGGACGTGCAGTCGCGGCTCTTCGGCGTCACCGTCCGCACCCGTGCCACCACCCACCGCATCCAGGAGCTGAAGGAGCGCCTCAAGGACGAGCTCTACCGTTTCATCGAGCGATTTCAGATCGAGGTGCTGGTACCGGAAAACATCCTCGCCATCCCGATGCACGTGCCGTTCGGCCTCGCGATGACCGAGGTCATCGCCGAGACGGGCCTGCCCACCATCGCGCACCACCACGACTTCGCCTGGGAACGCGAGCGCTTTGTCGTCAGTGCCGTCAACGACTACCTGCGCGCGTCCTTCCCCGGCGGCCTGCCCGGGGTCGAACACGTGGTGATTAACTCGATGGCCCAGAAGGAGCTCGCCCGCCGCTGCAGTTGCGCCTCCGTCATCATCCCCAACATCCTCGATTTCGAAACTCCGCCCCCGGGCCTCGATGATTACAACCGCGACCTGCGCCGCGAGATCGGGCTGGCCGACGACGACATCTTCGTGCTCCAACCCACCCGGATTGTGCCCCGCAAGGGCATCGAGCACGCCATCGAGCTCGTCCGCCGCCTCAAGGACCCCCGTGCCAAGCTTGTGCTCTCGCACCCTGCCGGCGACGAAGGCAACGCCTACATGTCCATGCTCCACGATCGTATCGCCGATGCCGGGATCGACGTGCGTTTCATCGCCGATCGCGTGGGTGAGCAACGCACGCGCGATGCCGCCGGCCGGCGAATCTTCACTCTGTTCGACGTCTACCTCCACGCCGATCTCGTCACCTACCCGAGCCACTACGAGGGCTTCGGTAACGCCTTCCTGGAGGCGATCTATTTCGGCAAGCCGGTCGTCGTGAACACCTATGCCGTCTACGCCCGCGACATCGACCCACTCGGCTTCAAGACCATCGAGCTGTCGCAACTCGTCACCGGCGAGGTCGTCGAACAGGCCCGCGCCGTACTGCGTGAGCCCGCGCTGCGCGAGGACTGGGCCCGCACCAACTACGCCCTCGGGCTGAAGTACTTCTCGCACGCGGTGGCGCGCCGCAAGCTCGCCGCCCGCCTCGCCAACCTCTTCGGCGAAGGGGTGTGACACGGTCGGGGCCCAACTCCCGGCTGGCGACGTTTCCACGATCATCCCACTTCCCCTGAAGCGGGTCACGCCCCACGGGGGCAGGATCGGGCGGCTCGCCTCGGCAGCGGCGGGAAACCGCACCCCGCGCTGCAGGCTTGCGCCGCCGGCTTCGGTGGCGCGAGATCGCCGTGTGATCCGCCGCGCTCCCCTCGTGCTCTGGCCGCTGACGCTGCTTGCCGCGGCGCTGGTCTCCGGCTGCTCCTCGGTCTCGGCCCGCAAGGTCGTCGCGCTCGATCGCTTCGAACGCTTCTACGTCGAACGGCGCCTCAACGAGAACAACCGGCTCGACGAGCTGATCGTCGCCGAACTGCAGCGCCGCGGCCGCCAGGCCTCCTCCGGCCCCCGCACGATGATGCCCGGAAACACGGACGTGATCGTGACCTACGACGCCCGCTGGAACTGGGACTTCAAGACCTACCTGATCGAGCTCAACCTCGAGCTGCACACCGTCTTCCCGTCGAAAAAACTCGCCGACGGCCGCCATTACCAGCCCTCGCTCACCCCGAAGCCGCAGGAAGCGGTGGTGCGCGAGCTCCTCGGCCGCCTGTTCGCCCGGTGAGCCGGAGCCGGCCCGGGTTCCCGGCCCGCGGCGCCGCCGCTCAGGGCGCGGGTTGCCCCGGCGCGAGGCCGAGCGCCCAAAGAATGCCGCCGAGCAGGTGCTGCTGAAAGAGCCGCGCATTTTCGCCCGGGTTCTTCCGTCCGCCCTTCTCGGTGTAGCCCGGCTCCCAGAGATCCTCGCGGTGCCCGAGCGCGGTGTAGAAGACGCGACCCTTGCCGAAAGCCCGGCTCCACGCGATCGGGTAGTGCCCGGGGGTCGCCTTGCCCGCCTTGATGTCCTCGGCGGTCAGCATCAACCGGTCGAGCCGCAGCAGCCCGTGCACCCGGCTGCGCTCGTAGTTCTTGAACTGGTAGATCTCGTCGAAGAGCGTCCACTTCTCCGGCAGCGGCCGGCAGGCGGCATGCGACGGATCCTCGTTGAGGCACTCGACCGTCACCTGCGGCCCGTGGCGCAGGAATTCGCCTCCGATCATGTCGATGAACGGCCGGAATCCGTGAAACGTGTCGGTCGCCGCGTGCACGCCGATGAAGCCGCGGCCGGACGCGATCCAGTCGATGAAGCCCTGCTTGTCGGGCAACGGCAGATCCCCGGTCGTGCTCGCAAACAGCACCGCATCGTATCCCTGCAGGCTGGCCGGGCTCAGTTTCGCGAGCGCCGCCTCGACCCGCGGCATCCAGGTCTCGCGGTACGCCTTGTTCTCGGCCTCGAACTTCCGCAGCGCCGCCTGGTGGGCCGGGTCGCCCTCGCCTTTCGGCCCGGGCCGGGGCCGGGCCGGCGCCTTCGGCATGCCCTCGGGCTGCCGCACGAAATCGACCGTGAACCGGCCGCTCGCGGCGGCGAGCTGCGCAATCACCGTCTCGGAAAGTGGGATACACGAGTGCCGGAAGCCGGTGGTCACGGTCACCACCAGCACTTTCTTCGGGGCCGCGGCAGCCAGCGCCCGGGGCGCCGGGCTCAGCGCGGAGGCCAGCAGCACCAGGGTGGCGAGTTTCAGGGTCGGGATCAGGGCCGGCATGCTGCCCGCCATCAGGCCGCGCCCGGCCCGCCAACGCACGCCGAAAATGCGCGCCCCCCCAACCCGCCCGTTGTCACGTAATACGTGACAACGGAGTCCCCCGCCCCACCGGCACGGCGCCGGCCCGCAGGGCCCGCACGTCATCCAGGAACGACGCGACCCCCGCCTCCGTGGTCGCCCACGAGCACATCAGGCGGTAACCGTGCTCGCCGATAAACCGGTAGAACCGCCAGCCGCGCGCCTCCAGGGCGGCAAACTCGGCCGGCGTGAACTCCACGAAGACGGCGTTGGCCTCGACCGGCGCCAGCAGCGTGCAGCCGAGCCCGCGCAGGCCGTCCGCCAGGATCCGGGCCATCCGGTTGGCGTGCGCCGCCCGCCGCAGCCACGCGCCGTCGCGCAGCACCGCCGCCCATTGCGCGCTGGCGAAACGCTGCTTCGACGCGAGCTGCCCCGACTGTTTCACGCGGTAGTCGAACTCGCGCGCGAGGGCGGGATGGAAGAACACCACCGCCTCCGTCGACAGCAGCCCGTTCTTGGTGCCGCCGCAGCACAGCACGTCGATCCCCGCCCGCCATGTGAGATCGGCCGGCGCGAGCCCGCGCTCGCCGGCCGCCGCGGCCGCGTTGGCGAACCGCGCCCCGTCGACGTGTACCGCCAGCCCATGGGCGCGCGCAAACTCCGCCAGCGCCCCGAGCTCCGCCGGCGTGTAACACGTGCCCAGCTCCGTCGCCTGCGTGAGCGACAGCGCGCGGATCCGGGGAAAATGCACGCCGTGCCCGCGCGTCAGCGCCGGCGCCAGGGCCGCGGGCTGGAGCTTCGCGCCCTCACCGGGGAGTGGCAGCAACTTGGCGCCGCCGGTGAAGAACTCCGGCGCACCGCACTCATCCGTCTCGACGTGCGCCAGCTCGTGGCAGAGCACCGCGTGGTGCCGCTGGCACAGCGCCGCCAGTACGACCGCGTTGGCCGCGGTGCCGTTGAAGAGAAAGTGCACCTCGCACTCGCGCTCGAACACCTCGGCGAAGCGCCGTCTCGCCTCCGCAGTCAAACCGTCGTCGCCGTAGCTCGGCTGGCAGCCGGCATTGGCGGCGACGATCGCCTCCAGCGCCTCGGGGCAAAGGCCGGCGGTGTTGTCACTGGCGAAGGAGCAGTCGGAATCGGACATGGACGTTTTCGCGTCTGGCCAAGCCCGGCGCAGACGGTTCTCCTCTGAACGCACGCGATGGATCCCGCCAACGTCAACCTCTACCTCGTCGGTTTCATGGGCACCGGCAAGAGCACCGTGGGGCGGGCCGTGGCCCACCGGCTCGGCTTCACGCTGCTGGACAGCGACCACGAAATCGAGCGCCTGCAGGGGCGGAGCATCCCCGAGATCTTCGCGCAGGACGGCGAACCCGCCTTCCGCCTGCTGGAGCGGGAGTTCATCGAACACGGCCATCCGGCGGAGCGGACCGTGGTGGCCTGCGGCGGCGGCCTGGTCGTGCAGCCCGGCCTGCGGGAGCACCTGCGCGCCCGCGGCGTGGTGGTGTGCCTGCACGCCTCGCTCGCGACCGTGCTCGCCCGCACCTCCCGCTACCGCCACCGCCCGCTGCTGGAGGTGCAAGACCCCGAGGAGCGCATCCGCACGCTCTTCGCCGCCCGCGAGGAGATCTACCGCCGCTCCGGCACCATGGTGCTCACCGACGGCCGACCGCTCTCCGACATCGTCGCGCACGTCCTCCGCGTCTGGCGGCGCGACGCCCGCGACTTCGTCCGCGACCGGCCCTGAGCACCCGCCCGGCAGGCCCGCCACCGCGCGCCGGACCGCTTTCCCGATGGACCCCCGCCAGCCCGAATTCCGCCGCCGCCTCCTGGCGCTGGGCTTCGACGAGGTGCGCTTCGCCCGCACCGACCCGCCGCCGGCGGATCCGCTCCGCGCCTGGCTCGCGGCCGGCCACCACGCCGGCCTCGCCTGGATGGAGCGCACGGCCGAAAAGCGCCTGCAACCGGACCTGGTGCTCCCCGGCGGGCGATCGATCGTGATGCTCGGGGTCAACCTGTGGTCGGACCGGTTTCATCCGGGGCTGCCGGCCGCCGGCCGGCCGGCGTGGGCGCGTTATGCGCAGTATGAAGATTACCACGACACGATCCGGCCCGCCCTTGCCGCCGGCGGCCGCGCCTTGGAGGAACTCTACGGGGCCGGCGGCGCCGATTATCGTTATTATGTGGATACAGGTCCGGTGCTGGAGCGGAGCTGGGCGGCCCGCGCCGGGCTCGGCTTCACCGGGAAGAATGCGATGCTGATCTCGCGCCGCCATGGCAACTGGCTGCTGCTCGCAGCGATTCTCACACGGGTCGAGTTCGCCCCCGACGCCCCGCTCGGTGCCGGCCGGCCGCCGCCCCCTGTCGGCCTGCTCTGCGGCCGGTGCACCCGCTGCCTCGACGCCTGCCCGACGGCGGCGTTCGCCGCGCCCGGGGTGGTCGACGCCCGGCGCTGCGTCTCGTATTTGACGATCGAACACCAGGGCGCGATTCCGCGCGCCCTCCGCCCCGGGCTCGGCCTCCGGGTCTTCGGCTGCGACGTCTGCCTCGAAGTTTGCCCGTGGAACCGATTCGCCCGGGCCGGGCGGGCGCTGCTGCTGGTCGCACGCCACGAACTGGCGGAGCTGACGCTCGCCGATCTGCTCGCCCTCACGCCGGCATCATTCGCCGCCATCTTCCGCCGCACCCCGATCAAGCGACTCAAGCTGCCGCGGCTCCTGCGCAACGCCTGCGTCGCCGCGGGCAATTCCGGCGATCCCGCCCTCCTGCCGCCGGTCCTGGCGCTCGCGCACGAGCCTGCCCCCCCGCTGGTGCGCGCCCACGCCGTGTGGGCGGCGCACCGCCTCGGCGGCGGCCCCGCGCTCGCCCCGGCCCGCACGGCCGAGGCCGACCCACTCGTCCTCGCGGAGTATGCCGCGGAAGACGCCGCCGCCGCGCCTAGCGAAACGCCGCGCTGAACACCGTCACCGCCCGCGCCGCCGGCCGCACCGGCCGGCCCGCGCGATCGATGAACGCGTGCACCGTGAAGCCGGTGGCCAGCAACTCGTCGCCGCGCCGCACCTCGTACTCGAGCCGGATGCGCAGCACCGGGCGATCGGGCAGCCGGGTGATCACCGTGAGCACATCGTCGTAGCGCGCCGGCCGGAGATACTTCACGCCGACCTCGAGCACCGGCAGGTGGAAGCCCGCCTCCTCCAGCCGCCGGTAGGCCAGCCCCAGTTCCTTGAGAAGCGTGGTGCGCCCGACCTCGAACCAGGGCAGGTAGCTGCCATGGTAGACAATCCCCATCATGTCCGTCTCGGCATAGCGGACGGTGATCTGGCTGCGTGACTCGATCATGATTCGATCCACTCCGGCTGGAACAACGCCGCGGCCGACTCCCGCCAGCAATTGCGCCGCGCCCATTCCCGCCCCGCCGCACCGAGGCGCGCCCGCAACGACGAATCTCCCGCGAGCTGCGCGAACGCCGCCGCCAGCCGCGTCGGATCGTCGGGCGGAACCAGGAAACCCGTCACACCGTCGGCCACCGCCTCCGCCACGCCGCCGACCTGGTGGGCGATCACCGGCAGGCCGTGCGCCGCCGCCTCGAGATAAACCAGCCCGAAACCCTCGACGCTGCGGCCGACGTTCAGGCTCGTCATCGCAAAGATGTCCGCCCGCTCGTAGAGCGCCGGGAGCTCGTCGTCGGGCAGATTGCCGAAGAAACGCACCGGCAGGTCCGGTTGCCGCGCCGCAGTCGCGCGCAAGAGCTCCTCGTAACCGCCTTTGCTCTGGCCGCCGACGATCCAGTATTCGAGCCGCGCCCGCGTTGCGGCCGGCAGCGACTGCAGCGCCTGCAGGGTGACGAGCTGGCCCTTGCGCGGATGCAGTCGGCCGACCGTCAACACCACCAGGCGCGTTCCGCGCGCGGCAGCCTTCGGTGCGGCGCCCGGGAGGTCGGTGCGCAGCGCACCCGGCGTGAGCACGATCCGGTCGGCCGCCTCCGGAAAGTGGCTGCACAGCAATTCCTGCGTGTAGTTGCTGAGGGTGCTGATGCGGGCCGCGCGCCGGATCAGCCGGCCGGCCAGCCACCGGCGGAGCGGGCTGCGCGCGAAGGCCAGAATCTCCGAACCATGAAAGGTCAGCACCAGTCGGCCCGGCCGGAAGGCGTGAAAAAAGTGCAGCAGCATCATCGTCAGCATCGGTCCCGGCTCCGGCAGGTACACGACGGCGCGCCGCAGGCGCCGGCGCTGGCCCACCAGCGCCCGGGCGAGCTGCCATTGACAGCTCAAGTCGTGCGTGCCCTTGAGCGGAAGTCGCCGCAAGCGAAACGGCCAGTCTGCCTTGCGCGCGGTCGCCGGCGCCGCCTGGGCCCAGACCTCGACTTCATAACCCAGCGCCACGGCGGCGCGGGCAATCTCCTCGGCAAACGTCGCGATCCCCCCCCGCCGCGGATAAAACTCGTGGGTAATCAAGTAGACCGGATTGGAGCCGGCGGCGGAGACGGAGGCGCTCATGCGCGCGGAAGGAAGGACCCGCGGGTGGACCGGGTGGAACGAACGGCACGGGCGGGAGGCGAGCAAGCAACGCCGGTGCGGCCGAGGCAAGCGCGACCGCGGCTGGCGTCGTTCGGCGCTCCGGGCACGCCGGCCGCCGCGCGCGACTTTACGGCGAAGGGTCCGACTCCGGGCGCGCTCAGTCTGCACGCGGTCACCACTGAAATAATGGGTTTACTTTGCACCGCCCCGTAACATAGAACCACCGAACAATGCCAGATGCAGTTACACCCTCTTCGTCCGCGCCAAAACCGCTGCCGACGACTCCCAAGACGTTCGGTCCCGAGGACGAAGCCACACTGCGTGAATCCTTGAAAAGGTGCTCCCCTTCGACTTTCGAGGCGGCCGTTCAGTTTCGCAAGACTGCGAACCCGGAGCATGTTCCGGCGGTGGTGATCGGCGTGATCGAGCGCTTCGTCGAACCCGATCTGCGCATCAAGCTGAAGGACGCCGACGATGATCTGCGGCTGATCGAGGACCTCGGCATCGATTCGCTGACGATGATGGAAATCGTCATCCTCGTGGAGGACGTCCTGCAGATGTCCATTAACAACGAGGAATTGCGGAATCTTCGCACCGTCGGCGACGTCAAGACCTTCATCGACTGCAAGATTCGCGGCCTGCCCCTGCCGAAGCCAACGAAGTTCATCCCGATCGAGCACCTCGGCGCGGTGATGCCGATTCAGCCGCCCTTCCTCTTCCTCAATGAAGCCTCGGTCAGTTCCACCGCGGCCAACGGCAAGTATAAGATCACGGGACAGGAGTTCTTCCTGCAGGGGCACTTCAAGGACAACCCGGTGATGCCCGCTTCGATCATGCTGGAGGCCCTGGGCCAGCTCGCGGTACTGTACCTGCTCGAGGGCGCACCGACCGAGCCCGGCAAGATGGTCGGCCCACAGACCATCTTCTTCACCGGCTGCGAAGGCGTTCGCGCCCACCGCGTGTGCAAGCCCGGTGACATCCTGTCGCTGTCGATCAAACCAAAGCGGATGAAAATGCCCTTGGCGACGTTCGAAGGTGCGATCCGGGTCGGGCAGGACAAAGCGGTGATCGCCGAGGAGATTACGCTCACCTACGGTTTTGTGGATGCGGCTTCCGCACCGGTGCCGATCAATGGGGCTGAGCACGCCGAAACTGCGACCCCGGTCAGCGACGCTGCCCCGACCACGCCGCTGCGGGCTGCGATCAACGCCTAGGTCCGGCCGCCCCGCCCGGACCGGTTTTCCGCCCGTCGCGGAAAAGTATGTCCCGAGTTTTCATCACCGGCCTTGGATTCATCACCAGCATCGGCAACGATGCCGCTGCGGTCACCCAGAGCCTCCGGGAACTCCGGCACGGCTTCGAGCTCTTCCCGCCGTTCCAGAAGCCCGAGATCCCGTGCAAGATCGTGGGCACCATCAAAGGTTTCGTCACCGACTCGCCCGACCCCGAGGACTGGACCTTCCCGGCGCGTTACACGATCAAGCGCGAATTGCTGCGTTCCATGGCGCCCAACGGGCTCTTCGCCCACTGCGCGATGCTGCAGGCCCTGGAGGACGCGCGCCTCACCCCTCCGGACATCTCCAACCGCCAGACCGGCCTCTACGCGGCCTCGGGCGGTTCACCGTTTCTCACCCATCACCACCACGACCGGTTGCTCAAGTTCGGCGTCATGCGCTGTTCGCCGATGGGCATCGTCGCCTCAATCGTCGGCACGTTGAATTTCAACCTGGTGGCGGCCTTCAAGATCCAGGGCGCGTCGTGCGGCTTCTCCTCGGCCTGCGCGTCGTCGGCCCACGCCATCGGCTATGCGTTGGACGACCTGATCCTGGGACGGCAGAAACGCATGTTCATCGTCGGAGCGGAGGACGGCAACTGCGACGCCATCCTGCCGTTCGCCGGTATGCGCACACTTTCGCTGCAATCGGATCCCGGGCTCGCCTCGCGCCCCTTCGATGTCGGGCGCGACGGCTTTGTCGGCACCGGCGGTGCCACCGTGATGGTGCTGGAAACCGAGGATGAAGTCGCGCGCCGCGGCGTGCGGCCTTACGCCGAGGTGCTCGGCTGGGGCCAGGCCTCCGATGGCTACAACGTGGCGATCTCACATCCCGAGGGCCAGGGTTCCGCGGCGGCGATGCGCCTCGCGCTGCAGGCGGCGGGTGTCGCGCCCGCGGAAGTCGACTACGTCAACGCCCACGCCACCTCCACCGTGATCGGCGACGTCTCGGAGGCGCGCGCGCTGCGCAGCGTGTTTCAAGCTGGCATCGGTCGGGTGGCGGTGAGCAGCACGAAGGCGCTGACCGGACACGGGCTCTCGCTGGCCGGCGTGATGGAAAGCGCGTTCTGTGCTCTGGCGCTGCGCGACGGTTTCATTCCCGGCAGTGCGCATCTCGCCCGGGTCGACCCCGAATGCGCCGATCTGAACCTCCCGCGGATCACGGAGAACCGCCAGGCGCGGATCGTGGTCAAGAACAGCAGCGGTTTCGGCGGCGCCAACGTGGCGCTGGTCTTCAAGCCAGCCGCCTGACCGTGGCCGCAGCGCGCCTTTCCGATCTCCACCGCACCGCGTTCCTGACGGGCGCGAGCACCGGCCTGGGGCGGGCGTTCACGGAGATGCTGCTGGCCGAGGGCGTGCGCGTCTGCGGCACCTCGCGCGACCCGTCGCGGCTCGACGCGCTCGTCCGCGCGCATCCCGGAAGGTTTACGGCGGCGGCCCTGGATCTGCGTGAGGGCGACGCCGCCGTGCGGACGTTCCGCGCGCAGGAGGAGGCGGCGGGCGGGTTCGATCTCGTGATCAACAACGCGGGCTACGGGGTGTTCGGCCCCTTCCCCGGCCCGGACTTCGCCCCGTGGCAGCGGCAGCTCGAGGTGATGCTCGTCCACACGGCGCAGCTTGCGCACGCCGCGCTGCCCGGGATGCTGGCGCGGGGCCATGGGGCCTTGGTCAACATCTCCTCCCTCGCGGCCGAGTTCCCCTTGCCGTATCAGAGCGCCTACAACATGGCAAAGGCCGGCCTCTCCGCGCTGAGCGAGAGCCTGATGTTCGAGACCGCGGGCACCGGCGTGATCGTGCTCGACGTGCGGCCCGGCGACTACCGCACCGACTTCGAGCCGGCCGTGGAACGGCTCCCCGGCGCCGACGCGCCGCGGCCGGCGCGGGTCTGGTCGGCCTTCGCCGCGATGATGCGAACCGGCCCCGCCCCCGCCCACGCCGCCGCCGCCCTGCGCCGCGCCCTCCGCCGCCACCGCAGCGGCACCGTGCGCACCGGGCGCGTCTTCCAGGCGGCGCTGGGGCCCTTCCTTGTCCGCTTCCTCCCGCTCGCGCTGCGGCGGCGCATCCAGGCCGCCTACTTCCACGCCGGCTGATCGCGCATGTCCAAGATCCGCATCCTCGTCCTTACATCCAGCACCGGTGGCGGGCACGACGCCCGGGCGGAGGCGTTCGCGGAGTGGTGCTTCCAGCTCTACCGCCATCAGGTGGACGTGCGGATCGAGCACATGCTGGAACGTTCCTCACTGTTCAACCGCGCCGGAGTGTGGTTCTACAATTTCATCCAGCGGCGCGCGCCCTGGGTGCACAACTTCTTCTTCGCCGTCGTCGAAGTGCTGAGCCAGCTCAACCGCCGCACGGTGCTCTTCGGCGGCGCCTACTACCGGCGGATCCTCCGCGACTACCAGCCGCACCTCGTCTTCAGCGTGCACGACTGCCTCAACCGCGGTTACTTTCCCCTCGCCCGCCGCGTGCTCGGCGCGCGCCGCGTCCGCTGCGCCACCTACTGCGGCGAGTTCTCCGGCGGCTGGGGCTACTCGCGCAACTGGATCGAGCCCTCGGTCGACCTCTACCTGTCGCGCACGCCGACGGCCCGCGACTTCGCCGTCAAGCGCGGCATTCCGCCGGAGCGCGCGCGCGTCCGCGGCTCGCTCATGCGCCCGCGCTCCCACCTGGAGGTGCTGGGCCCGGCGGAACGGCGCATCTACCGGCGCAAGGTTCTCGGATTGGATCCCGATCGCTTCACGGTCTTCCTCGCCACCGGCGGCAACGGGGCCAACAACCACCCCGCGCTCCTGCCCCCCCTGCTGCGCCACGCGGAACACCTGCAGGCCATCCTGATCTGCGGCCGCAACGTCGACAGCTACCACGAGCTCATCCACTGGCGCGCGGATCACCCCGAGTTCAACTGCTACATCGAAGGCTACTCCGACTCGGTCCACCTGCTGATGCAGGCCAGCGACGTCATCGTCACCCGCGGCGGCACCACCACCTGCGCCAAGGCCCTGCACTTCCGCTGCCCGATTATCTTCAACGCCTTCGGCGGCATCATGCCGCAGGAGGCGCTCACCTGGAAATTCTTCCGCAACGGTGCCGCCTCGGAGAAGATTGAGGACGCGGGTGACTTCGCGCGAATCATCGATCGCTGGATGGCCGACCCCGCGACCTACGAAAGCGTGCGCGCAAACTTTCTCCGGCTCCGCTACGAGGAGGATCCGACCGCGGTGATCGACGAGCTCGTCGGCCTGGCCAACGAGGTCGCGGGGGCGAAGCTGAAACGGCAGGTCTTCCCGCCGGCGCGGACCGGCACCCGCGAGCCCTGGGGCGGCCCCTGAGCCGCGCCGTCATTTCCCCCCCCGCCGCACCCGCCGGCGAAGCTCCCGCCAGGCTGCGCGTCAGAGTCAAATTTGACGGGGGGATCACACGGGTCATCACGGTTCGAGGCGCGCCGCGACCCGTGCCGAGCCGGTTCATCCGTGGTCGGCTTGGAAAACTTGACCTGATCACAACAAGCTTCGGACTGCAAGGACTCCAGCCTGATCCGACCTTGTCCGCCACGCCGCCCGTCATCGCCTATTTGTTCACGACGTTCCCGAAGAGCACGGAGACGTTCCTCCAGCGCGAAATTATCGCGATGAAGCGGCACGGCGTCACCCTGCGCCTCTATTCACTCTGGGGCGGCGGCGGCACCTTCCGGGGCCTCCCGGTCGCGCGCTTCAACAAGTGGCGGTTGCTCACGCTGCTCTGGCTGATCCCGTACGAGGCATGGCGCCGGCCGGAGGTGCTGCGCCAGCTCCTGCACGGGCTCCGCACCCGGCGCGCGCCCTCCTGGCTCAACTTCTGGGAAAACATGCTCGGCGCGGGCTTCGCCTGCCTCTTCGCCCGCGCCTTTCGGCGCGATCCACCCGCCTTGATCCACGCCGCCTGGGGCGGCGCGCCGGCCACCGCCGCCTGGCTGCTCTGGCGGATCGACGGTCACCGTTACAGCGCCGCCGCCCACGCGTATGACATTTTTGAACACGGCGGCGACTGGTGGCTGCAGGACAAGCTGATTCACGCCGCCTTCATCCACACCTCCACAGAGATGGGCCGCCGCGCCCTCGTGCAGCGCGGCGTGCCCGCCGGGCGCATCGCCTGCATCCGCCGCGGGCTCGACCACCTGCCGCCCCTCAAGCGGCTGCGCCCGCTGCGCACGCCCCTGCAGCTCGTGTGCGTCGCCCGCCTGGTCGAAAAGAAGGGCCTCGATCATCAGTTGCGCATCTATGCCGCGCTGCAGGCCGCCGGCGTGCCCTTCGCCGCCCGCCTCGTGGGCGACGGCCCCCTGCGCCCGGAGCTCGAACGGCTTGCGGGACACCTCGGCATCGGCGCCCGGCTCACCTTCACCGGACACCTGCCGCATCATGAGGTCTGGGACCAGCTCGCGTGGGCCGACGTCCTCCTCCACACCGGGGTGATTGCGCCGAGCGGCGACCGCGACGGGCTGCCCAACGTAATTCCCGAGGCGATGGCGGCCGGCGTGCTCGTCGTCACCTCCCCCGTGGCCGCCACCACCGAGGCGATCACCCACGGTGTCACCGGCCTCGTCGCCCCGGTCGACGCCCCGGCCGACTGGGTCGCCGCCCTGCAGCGGCTGGCCACCGACGATGCCTTCGCCGAAAAGCTCCGCGTCGCGGCCCGCGCCTGGGTCGAGGAGCACTTCGACGCCCACCGCAACGCCGCCCGCCTCCTCGCCCGCTTCGACGCCGCCATCGCCGCGCCCGCGGCCCCGGCCGCGCCGCTCCCGGCCCGATGATCCTGTTCGATGCCACCCGGAGCGGGCCGGCCCGACCCCGTTCAGGCCTCACACGCGTCCCCCCCCCGCGCCGCCCGCGCCGCGGCCGCCCCGCGGGCCGCGTGCGTTGCCAAGCCACCCCCCGCCCGCCCGCCGGCGGGCCCGCCGGCGGACCCCGCCCGGACGACTGGTTCGTCACCGCCGAACTTTTTTCCGAGGAGGAACGACCGGGCTTCACCGACTTTCTGCGCACTCACCCGGGGCGGCGGGCGGCGATCTTTCACGACGCGATCCCGCTGCGGCATCCGCATTTCACATGGCCGCGGAGCGTGGCCCGGCATCCGGGTTACCTCAAGCTGCTGGCCGGGTTCGATCGCGTCTGGGCAGTGTCCCGGGCGAGCCGCGACGAACTGCTCGGCTTCTGGCGCTGGCAGGGGGTGGCGCTGCCGCCCCCGGTGGAAGTCTTGCCGCTCGGCGCGGATTTCGACGGCTCGCCCCGCCGGGCACCGCAGGCGCCCGGGGCGCCGCCCTCCCTCCTCTGCCTCGGGATCCTCGAGCCACGCAAGCACCAGGATTTTCTCCTCACGGTGTGCGAAACGCTCTGGGACGAAGGGCTGGACTTCGTGCTCCACGTGGTGGGCCGTGAGAATCCGCATTTCGGCCGCCCGATCCGGGCGCGCCTCGCCCGGCTGCAACGCCGGCGCGGCCGCCGGCTGCGGTACCATGGCGCCGCTGACGACGCCACGGTCGCGGGCCTCTACGCCACGGCGCGGGCGACGGTCTTTCCCACCCAGGCCGAGGGTTGCGGCCTGCCGTTGCTCGAGTCGCTCTGGCGGGGCGTGCCCTGCGTCTGCAGCGACCTGCCCGCACTGCGGGAAAACGCCGCCGGCGGCGGCTGTGTCCTCCTGCCGGTCGGGGATTCCGGCGCGTGGACCGGCGCGCTGCGGCGCGTGCTGCTCGATGATTCGTGGCACCGCCGCCTGCAGTCCGGAGTGGCGTCGCGGACCCTGCCAACGTGGGCGGAGGCGGCGCGCCTGCTCGCCGCGGGGCTGGAGTGAGCCGGCGCGGCGGCCCGCTTGTATCCGACATTCACTGACGCAGGCCGGCCCGCCGCCCGGTTCAGTTGGTCTTGACCGGATTGACCGCCGCCCCGGCCGCGGCGGGGCTGCCGGCGCCTTCCCGGCCCTCCAGGGTCTTGATGGCGTTCTGCCGCACGGTGTCGATGGCGGAGGCGTTCTGCGGAATCTCAATCCTGGTCTCCAGCTTCGTGTCGGTGCCCAGGTAGTCCGCCGCGACGGCGGCGAGCAGCGGCATCGCGGTTTCCATGCGTCCCGCCACGCCCATCACCGCCACGCGCACATCCCATACCTCCGGACCGGTGCCGCGGTCGACGCCGCGGGAGGCGTTGGCGCGGGCGGCGAGCTGAAGGTAGGTCTCGCGTGCGGCCGCGTCGACCCGCGGGGTGGCAACGACGCCGAAGCCAACCTCGATGAAGAGATCCGGGGCGACGTTTGCCGGAGCCTCGAACATGCCCTTGCCGACCAGGGCCGCGTCGACGCAGGCCTTGATAACCGACACCTGCGCCTGGACGTTGGCGACCGTGGACTTTCTGGCCACGAGGCGGTACGAGGTGCCCGATGGCTGGAACTGCAGGCCCGGCGCGGCGATCGCATCGACGAGCACGCGGTGTTTGGGCACAAAGATGTTGTTGCACCCCGCCATCGCGAGCGCCGCCGCCGCAAGGAGCGGCCAGGCGAAGCCAAACGAGAGGCGGAGTTGAGCGGTCATGCCGGAAAAGGCCCGTATAACGGCAGTCCCGTTTTTCGCAACTGCGAGCGGCCGGCCGGCCCGGGCGCCGCCGGGAGCACGACCGGTAGGAGCCAGCCCCGGCCGGGCGCCGCGCTAGTCGATTTGCACGCGTGCACGGTAGAACGCCTCGCAGCGCGCGTAGATCTCGGCCGCGGAACCGAGGGTGAGCGCCTCGTCGGCCAGGGCGCGGGCCTCGGCCATCTTCATCGCCCGGATGAGGTATTTGACCGGCGGCAGCCAGGCGGGCGACATGCTGAGGCAGTCGACCCCGAGCCCCAGCAGCAGGGGGGCAAAGATGGGATCCCCGGCCATCTCGCCGCACACGCTCACCGGGATCCCGGCACGATGCGCCTCATCGACGATCCGCCGCAGCGTCCTGACGATGGCGGGATGGGTGGGCTCGTAAAGGTGTGCAATCCGGTCGTTGCCGCGATCGATCGCCAGCGTATACTGGATGAGGTCGTTGGTACCGATGCTGAAGAACGCACACCGGCTCGCGAGCAGGTCCGCCGTAACCGCCGCGCTGGGAATTTCGATCATCGCGCCCACCTCCATGGCGGCATCGAAAGGCGTGCCGGCTGACCGCAGCTCCTGCCGGCATTCCTCCAGCACCGCGTTGGCTCGCTCCAGTTCATCGACGCCGCTGATCATCGGATACATCAGACGCACCCGACCATGGGCGCTCGCCCGCAGCACCGCGCGCAACTGGTCCTTGAAAAGACCCACATTGTCCAGGCACCAGCGGATGGCGCGGAATCCCATGAAGGGATTGCTCTCCTTCGGGAAGAGATCGGCCTTGCCCGCCATCGCCTTGTCGCCGCCGAGATCCAGGGTGCGAATCACCACCGGAAGCGGCGCCAGCGCCTCCGCGACCGCCCGGTAATCGAGATACTGCTCCTGCTCCGAGGGCACCCGCGCCGCGTTGAGGTAGAGAAATTCCGTGCGGTAAAGGCCGACCCCCTCCGCCAGGTACTGCGTTACCTGGCCCGTCTCGTCCGACTTTTCGATGTTCGCCATCAGCGCCACCCCCACGCCATCGAGCGTGACCGCCGGCAACCGGTTGACCTCGAGCAGGCGCGCCTCGAACGACTTCTTCCGCTCGTGAATCTTCCCGTATCGGAACAGCGTGCTTTCCGAAGGATTGACGATCACGACTCCGTCGTAGCCGTCGATGATGGCCCAGTCGCCGTCACTGACCCGCCGCGTGAGATCGCGCACCCCGACCACCGCGGGAATCTTCATCGAGCGCGCGACGATCACCGCGTGGCTCGTCTTGCTGCCGGAATCGGTCACCAGCGCCAGGGCCGACGAGCGATCGAGCGAGGCCGATTCGGACGGCGTGATGTCGCTCGCGATCACGATCCGCTGGCCGGCGAGCGCTTTAAGGGAAGTCTCGGCCTGGCCGAGGAGGTTCTGCATCACCCGTTGCGCGACGTCGCGAAGGTCGACTGCGCGTTCACGCAGGAACTCGTCATCGATCTCCGAGAAGGCCTGCACGTAGCGCGAAGAGACCTTGTGGAAGCAGGTCTCGATGTTGCGCCCGGTGGCCTCGAATTCGCGGATGGTTTCGCCGATCAACGCCTCGTCCTCGAGCACCATCAGGTGCGCATCGAAGATGGCGGCCTCCTCGGGGCCGATGTTCTTCTCCACCTCATGCTTGATCCGCGCGATCTGCTGGCGGGTAACCACCAGCGCGCGGTCGAAACGGGCCACCTCGTCAATCCGCCGCTCCGGCTCGACCTGATAGCTCGGAATCTCAATCTCACCCTGGAGATAGACAAAGATCTGCCCGTACGCGATCCCCTGCGAGGCGGCGATGCCCTGCACCGAGAATTCGTTGCGCGTACGTTCCATCAGGTTGGAGAAAACCGACCGCGCGGGGGCACGCGGACCGGCTGCCGCACGATAACGCGTCGCCCTTCCAACGGGTCAATTCGGATCTACGCGATCCGCGCTTCCCTCACAAAAGTCGAGGCGCCCCAAGCCTTTCGCACCGCCGTCTCGACCGGCCCGGCCGCGGCGGTCGCCCCCAGCAGCACGAAGCAGGCGCTTCCGCTGCCGCTCATCGCCAGATGCAGTCCGAACTCCCGGCGCAAGAGCTCCCGGAGCGCCGGAAGCGCGAGATATTTGCCGAACACGGGCTGCTCCAAGCTATTGAACAGGAGACCCTCCGCCGGCGCCGCCGGATCGCCCAGCCACGTCGCCAACCGCGCCTCAGCCTCCGCCGCGGGCAGGTACCCGGCGCCCCCCCCGGCCGCCAGCCGGGCGTAGGCCCAAGGCGTGGCGACACCAAAGCCCGGTTTAAACAACAACACGCGACGGCCGCGCAGCCGGCGCGCCGCCTCTTGCGGCAGGAGGCTCAGCCTTTCGCCCCGGCCGCGCATCGTCACCGGACCGCCCGCGAGGAACAGCGGGCAGTCCGACCCCAGCCCGGCCGCCAGGGTCGCCAGCATTTCGTCCGACAGCGCGTGCGCCGCCCCCACCCGCGCATTCAAGGCGCGCAGCGCCGCCACCGCGTTGCTGCTTCCGCCGCCCAGCCCAGCTCCCATCGGGATGCGCTTGCGTAACATGAACCGCAGCCCCGCCTCGTTTCCCGTCGCTTGCGCAAAGGCCCGCACCGCCCGCCACACGAGGTTGCTCTCATCGAGCGGCACCTCCGGATCGTCGCACCCGAGACTCGTGGCTGGCGCCGGCTCCACCTCCAGGGTGTCGCCAAAGTCGAGGGGAGCAACGACCGACACGAGGTCGTGAAACCCATCCGCCCGCTGTCCGGTCACGGCGAGAAACAGGTTGATCTTGGCGGGGGAAAAAATCGCGAGCGTCTCCACGGCAGTTCCCGATTACTGCCGCCGTAATCGGGAGTGGCAAGAGCCAGGCTGGAGACTTGTTCGGCAGCGGTTTTGTCTTCAATCGCACGGCCGACTCGGCCTTACTCGGCGCCAGCATGGCCTGCGACCTGATTCTTGTGCTCGACGCCCCATCCACCCGCGAGGTCACCCCGGTCCTCCATCAGCTCCAGGGCACCATCCGGTGGGTCAAGATTGGCCTCGAAATGTACACCGCCTGCGGACCCGATGCCGTCCGCGAAATCGCTGATCTCGGCTTCGAGGTCTTTCTCGACCTGAAGCTGCATGACATTCCCAACACGGTCGCCCGGGCGGTGGAGTCGGCCTCGCGCCTGCCCATCGGCATGCTCACACTCCACACCAGCGGAGGCCGCGAGATGATGCAGGGGGCCGTAAAGGCACAGCAACAACACGCCCCTCACCTCCGACTGCTCGGCGTCACCGTGCTCACCTCGATGAGCGCCGCGGCGCTGACGGAAACCGGCGTGCCCGGCACGCCGGAGAACCAGGTGGTCCGGCTCGGCCGGCTGGCCGCCGAAGCCGGGCTGCGCGGACTGGTCTGTTCGCCGCTCGAAATCGCGCCGTTGCGAGCGGTGCTCTCACCCGACGTCGTCCTCGTCACCCCGGGCATCCGGCCCCGCGATGCCAAAGCCGACGACCAGACGCGCGTCATGACCCCCGCCGAAGCCGCGCAGGCCGGCGCGGGTTACCTCGTCGTCGGGCGACCCATCTTCAAGGCGCCCGATCCCGCTGCCGCCGCCCGCGCCATCCTCGCCGAAGTCGCCGCCGTCTCCCGTCCATGAGCCGCACCGCCGCCATCCTTCTCGCCGCCGGGAGCGGCTCGCGCATGGGCGGGGCCGTGGAGGACAAGATCCTGGCAACGCTCGCCGGTCGGCCCGTGTTTTCCCACTCGGCGGCCGCCTTCATGCAGAGCGCCATCGCCGATCTCTACGTGGTCGTCTACCGCGATCAGCGCCAGATGCTCGAACTGTCCGCGCTCGCCCCGACGCCCTCTCTCCTCGTCCGCGGCGGACGCGAGCGACAGGATTCGGTGATGAGCGCCCTCGCCGCCCTGCCCGCCGACATCGCCCACGTGTTCATTCACGACTGCGCCCGGCCGCTGCTCGTGCCGGAGCAACTCGTCGCGCTCTACAAAATCGTCCGCCGTGAACAGGCCGTGGTGCTCGCCCACCGCGTGGTCGACACCATCAAGGAGCATCGCCTGGTGCCCGGCGGCCGCCGGGGCGACGACTCCCGCCTGCGCACGCTGGACCGCTCCCGGCTCTGGGCGATGGAGACGCCGCAGGTGTTTGACCGCGACCTCATCGCCCGCGCCTATGCGCGGGTGCAGGCGCGCGGGCTCGCCATCACCGACGACGCCCAGGCGGTTGAACTGCTCGGGCATCCCGTCGCCCTGCTCGAAAACTTCCAGCCCAACCCCAAACTCACAACCCCGGCCGACCTCGCCTACCTCGAGTTTCTCCTCGCCCGCCCGGCGGCCGGCTGAGGTGAGCGGCCTCTCCGGGCCCGGCCCGCGCCCCGCCCTTCCCCACGATGAACTTCCGCATTGGCCACGGCTACGACATCCACCGCCTCGTTGCAGGCCGGCCGCTCGTGCTCGCGGGCGTCCGTTTCGACACCGACTTCGGCCTCGAGGGCCACAGCGATGCCGATTGCATCACCCACGCCCTGTGCGACGCCCTGCTCGGCGCCGCCGGCCTGCCGGACATTGGTCATTTTTTTCCGAATACGGATCCCGCCTACCGCGACATCGACTCCCAGGTGCTGCTCGGGCGCGTCTGCGCGGAGCTGTCCCGCCGCAATTTCGCCATCGGCAACCTCGACGCCACCATCATCGCGGAAAAGCCCCGCGTCCATCCGCGCCTCGCCGAGATGAAGGCGGTCCTCGCCAAGACCACCCACCTGCCGGTCGCCAACATCGGGCTCAAGGCCACCACCAATGAAGGCGTGGGCGATCTCGGCCGCGGGCTTGCCATCGCCGCGCACGCCGTGGCCCTGATCGCCAAGGCATGAGTCCGCTGCGCCGCCTTTCTCCCCGCCCCGCCGCCGCCCTGCTCGCCGCCCTCGCCGCGGTCGCCGCCGCCGGATGTCTCAAGCGCGAGACGCCCGTGCAGGTCGGCAACCGCGAACAGGTGCTCCACCGCGGCATCGGCTACGAAGTCACCGAGCTCGACCCGCACCTGGTCACCGGCGTGGCCGAAGGCAACGTCCTGCGCGCCCTCTTCGAGGGTCTTGTCACCGAGCACCCCGTCGACCTCCGTCCGGTGCCGGGCGTCGCGGAACGTTGGGAAGTTTCGGCCGACGGCCTGGCCTACACGTTTCACCTGCGCGCCGACGCCCGCTGGTCGAACGGCGAGCCCGTCACCGCCCGCGATTTCGTCGACTCCTTCCGCCGCATCCTCACGGCCTCGCTCGCCGCCGATTACGCGAACATGCTCTACATCCTCCAGGGCGCGGAAGCGTTTCACAAGGGCACCCAGAGCGACTTCGCCCAGGTCGGCGCCCAGGCGCTCGACCCGCGCACCCTGCGGCTGACACTGGAGCACCCGGCGCCGTACTTCCTCTCCCTGATCACCAACCCGCCCTGGTACCCCGTGCCGCTGGGCACCATCCGGCAACACGGCTCGCCCTACCAGCGCGGCAACCCGTGGACGCGGGCCGGCAATCTCGTGGGCAACGGCCCCTTCTTGCTCCGGAAGTGGCAGCCCAACCAGGTGATCATCGCCGCAAAGTCACCGTTTTACTGGGACGCCGCCACCGTCCGCCTCCAGGCGATCCACTTCTACCCCCTCGACAGCGTCGACGCGGAGGAGCGGGCCTTCCGGGCCGGACAACTCCACCTCACCGAGTTTGCGCCGGTGGGCAAGATCGACGCCTACCGCCGCAATTCCCCGCATCTGCTGCGGCTCGACCCCTACCTCGGGACCTACTTCTACCGGCTGAACACCCGCCGCGCCCCGCTCAACGACGTACGCGTGCGTCGCGCCCTCGCCCTTGCCGTCGACCGCGACGCCCTCGTGACGAAGATCCTCCGCGGCGGCCAGCGCCCCGCGCACGCCCTCACCCCGCCCGGCACCGCCGGCTATACCGCCGCCGCCGGCATCCCGTCCGACGCGGCCGCCGCGCGGCAACTCCTTCAGAAGGCGGGCTTCGAGGGCGGCAAGGGCTTTCCGCCGCTCGACTTGCTGTTCAACACCTCGGAAAACCACCGCCTGCTCGCCGAGGCCTTGCAGGAACGGTGGCGGGTCGTGCTCGGGATCGAGGTGCGCCTCACCAACCAGGAACTCAAGGTCACCCACGCCGCCCGTCGCGCCGGCGATTATCAGATCCTCCGCTCCGATTGGATCGGCGACTACCTCGATCCACTCACCTTCCTCGACATCTTCCGTAGCGACAGCGGCAACAATTACACCGGCTGGTCCAACCGCGAGTATGATGCCGCCCTCTTCGCCGCCGCCCGGACGTCCGATCCGGCCGCGCGCTTCGCCTTGCTCCAGAAAGCCGAGTCCCTGCTGGTGGAGGGCGTGCCACTGATTCCCCTCTACCATTACACCCACGTCTTCCTCCTGCACCCCGCGGTGAAGGGCTGGCACCCCAACCTGCTCGATCACCACCCGTACAAACATGTCTGGCTGGAACCGTGACGCCGGCCGCGCGGCTGGCGCGGCCCGGTGCGCACACGCCGCCCAGGTTCTCAGCCTCGCCACCGGCTGCACGCGGCCGGAAACCGCGACGCCTCCGCCACCCGGGCCCGCCGCCGCCATCCTCCGCCTGAGCCAGCGCAACGAACCGGCGTCGCTCGACCCCGCCACCACGACCCTGCCCGATGAATTCGGCCTGCTGCGCGCCTTGCTCGAGGGCCTGCTGCTGCCCGGCCCCGACGGCGGCCTGCCCACCCCCGGGGCCGCCACTCGCTTCGACCTCTCGGCCGACGGTCTCGTTTACACCTTTCACCTCCGCCCCGACGCCCGTTGGTCCGACGGCGTGCCAGTGACCGCCGCGCATTTCGTCGACTCCGCCCGCCGCGCCCTCGATCCCGCCACGGCGGCGCCCAAGGCGAACGTATTTTTTCCGGTGCGGAACGCCCGTGCCTTCGCCACGGGTGTGCAGCGCAATTTCGGCGCGGTCGGGCTGCGGGCCGTCGGACCGCACACGCTCGTCGCGACGCTGGAGCACCCCAATCCGCGCTTTCCCCATTACGTCGCGAGCGGCCCCTGGCTGCCGGTGCGAGCCGACGTCGTGGCGCGGCACGGCCGGAACTGGACCCGCCCGGAGAATTTCGTGGGCAACGGACCGTTCACGCTCGCCGAGTGGCGCTCCGACCAGCGGGTGGTGGCGCGCCGCAACCCGCGCTGGCATGGCGCGGCGGGTGTGCGCCTCGCGGAGATCCACTTCGTGCGCTTCGACAGCGGCGACACCGAGGATCGCGCCTACCGCGCCGGGCAGGTCGACGCGACGATGGCGGTGCCCTTCAGCAAAGTGCCGGCTTACGCCGCCGAGCGGCCGGCGGAATTGCACCGTCAGCCGATGATCGAGACCCGCTACCTCGCCTTCAACACCACCCGCCCGGCGCTCAGCGGCCGCGCCCGGTGGGCACTCGCACTGGCCATCGACCGCCAGAAGATCGTCGACCGCGTGCTGCAGGGCGGGCAGACCGCCGCCTTTCGTTTCCTGCCACCACAGTTGCGCGACCCGGCCCGCGACCCCCACCCGATGACCCGCTTTGATCCGGAGGCCGCCCGCCGCCTCCTCGCGGAGGCCGGCTTTCCGGGCGGCAAAGGGTTCCCCCGACTCGAACTCAGCGGCTGGACGCAATCACAGGTGCTCGAGGCCGTGCAACAGATGTGGCGCGCCGAGCTCGGCATCGAGGTCGCAATCGCCGTTCGCGAGGCCAGGGTGCACCTCGACGCCCTGCGGACGGGTCACTTCGACATCGCCTTCGCCACCTCCATCCCCGATGTCGCCGACCCTGCCGCGATGCTCGGAGATTTCCGCTCGGAAGCCCCGCTCAACTACCCGCGGTGGGGCTCGCGCGAATTCGACCACGCCCTCGGACTCGCCGGTGCCCGTGCCGACCCGACGCAACGAGAGCTCGCATTCGATGAAGCCGAAACGCAGTTCCTCGCGGATTCACCCGTCACACCACTCTATTTCAACACGAAGATCTGGCTGATGTCGCCGCGCGTGCGCGGCTGGTGGGAGGACGGCCTGTGGGGACGCTGTTATCAGGACATGAGGGTCGAAGTGCGTTAGCAGCGTTCACCTGCAGTGGCAGAATCGTCGGACAATCTTACACTTACCTGCGAGGGCACAATACCTACAGAATCGGATCGATCTGTAAATGTCTTCCTAAAATTTTTTATAACAGATGGTAACGCAACTAGGTTATGACGTCGCCTTTTCTTGGCCTCAGAATAGCTAATGCCCCGCTTGGGTTAAGAAATTCAAACCAACCACCATACCCTTCCCATGTACCATCCAACAAAACTGCAGCGCTTTGCCGCGCTGGCCGGCCTGATCGTCCTCGGGGCTCACACTGCGTTTCCCCTGACACTCGGTAGTTTCAACTTCAACACCTCCCAGTTCGGAGACAGCTTGAGTGAAAGCGACGGAGGCACCTTCCGAAACGGGAACTGGCTCAATATCGTCAACTCCAACCCCGGAAATCCGGGTGCACTGACGGGCGCCAACTTCGATACCGGAATTGCCAATATTGGTATCGGCTCCAACCCCGTGTATACGATCGGGTACAACACCCTGATTTCAAACCAGTCTGGCGCCGACCTGGGAATTGTGAGCGCCCGGTTTAGTTTCAACGATACCTTCGAACTCGCGGTCTCCCAGGACGGGGTCAGTTTCTCGTCATCGGTGCTTTTCGGACCCTCGCTCGCCATGGCCACCGGAGTCCAGATGCGCTATTACTACAATGGTGGCGGGCCGTTCAGCGCCAATCTTTATGTTACGCCGGTGGACTTGAATGCGTTCGGACTTTCCGCCGGCGCCACCATTCAGGCTGTCCGGATCACCGGATCGCCGGAGGCCGACTTGATTCGTGTGGCAGGCATAAACCCCCAATCCACCTCCGTGCCTGACGGCGCCTCGACTTTCGCCCTGCTGGGCAGCGCCGTGGCTTTATTCGCGGGATTCCGCCGCCGGTTTCTTTGAGCCGGTAGAGGCTCGGTTCGACCGACCGCGGCTTCCAGCCCAGGCAGGCTCTCCTTCAACCAAGGAGAGCCCATCGGTTCACGCCGCGACCTTGGATCAGCCGGTGAGACGCCGGGTTGCGCCCCGCGTCCAACTTGGGGAGCGCGGCCGGGTTGATCGAACATGGTGGAATCACCCGTCGGCTCCCCGCCGGCGGGTGCGACCAACAAAAGCCGTTCCCCCCTTGCGGCCAAGGGCTTCCGTCCGTTAGCTCCTCGCGTGGGTGCCCACATCGCCAAACCGAACTCGATCCCCCGCCGAACCAAGGCCAACCTCTCCGCCACGACCCGCGAACTGCGCGACCTTAAGGCCGCCCTCGATGCACACTCGATCGTGGCCATCACCGACGCCGCCGGCCGCATCACCTACGTCAACGACAAGTTTTGCGCCATCTCCCAGTACTCGCGCGAGGAACTCATCGGGCAGGACCACCGCCTGATCAACTCGGGACACCACCCGAAGTCATTCTTCACCGACCTCTGGGGCACGATCACTCGCGGGGAGGTCTGGCGAGGCGAAGTTCGCAACCGCGCCAAAGACGGCACGTTTTACTGGGTGGACACGACGATCTTTCCGTTCGTCGACACCAATGGCCGTCCACTGCAGTACATCGCCATCCGCACCGACATCACGCAGCGCAAGGCGGACGCCGAGGAACTGCAGCGCATTGCCGCCGAGCTGGCGGAAAAGAACAAGGAGCTTGAGGCCATCGTCTACACGGTGTCGCACGACCTCCGTTCCCCGCTGGTCAACGTCCAAGGCTTTGGCAAGCAGCTCAACCGGGCCTGCGACACGATGCGCGCCGCCCTCGCCACTGCCGGTGAGGGCGGCGCCGTGCCAGCCGCCGTACTCCGGTACCCACTCGAAACCGCCATTCCGCAGGCGCTGCGCTTCATCACCGCCGGGGTGCACAAGATGGACACCCTGCTCGCCGGCCTGCTGCGGTATTCGCGGTTGGGTCGGGTCGCTCTCAACCTCCGCCCGCTGAACATCACCGGGGTCATCACCGAGATCACCGCGGCGATGAAGTTCCAGCTCGATGAGGCCCGCGCCGAGGTGAGCGTCTTTGCCCTGCCCACCTGCATCGGTGATCTCGTTCAAACCAGCCAGGTCTTCGCCAACATCCTCGACAACGCACTCAAGTACCGCGAGCCCACCCGGCCTCTCCGCATCCGCGTCACCGGCCGGCTGCAGGATGGTCAGGCTATTTATTCCATCACCGATAACGGGATCGGCATCGCTCCCGAACACCAATCGAAGGTCTTCGAGATCTTTCATCGCCTCGATCCCGATGGCACCACCGGCGAAGGGCTCGGGCTAACCATCGCGCAGCGCGTCCTCGAACGCCAGAAGGGCCGGATTTGGGTTG
This sequence comes from uncultured Opitutus sp., assembly GCA_964504885.1. Lineage (GTDB taxonomy): Bacteria > Verrucomicrobiota > Verrucomicrobiia > Opitutales > Opitutaceae > ER46. The sequence continues at coordinate 11,329 of CAZDGC010000035.1, read as the reverse complement.
AGAGTCGGCTCGGCGAAGGGTCTACTTTCCACGTTTCGCTGCCCGCCGTGGAGGCGGGCGCGCTTTCCACATGACCCAAGAGCCCACCATCCTGATTGTCGACGACGACGAGGGACACGCCATCCTCATCCGCGAAAACCTGGAGGCAGCCGGCCTTCGCAACCGCATCCAGCATTTCCGCGACGGGCAGGCGATCCTCGATTTCTTCTTCAAGGATCCGCCCCGGCTCGCCGAGACCTTCCTCGTCCTGCTCGATATCCGCATGCCCAAGGTCGACGGGATCGAGGTGCTGCGCCGGATCAAGGCCCACCCGGATCTCCGCCGCCTGCCCGTCATCATGCTCACCACCACCGACGACTCACGCGAGGTCGTCCGCTGCCATGAGCTCGGCTGCAATGTCTACATGCAGAAACCGGTGGACTACGACCGCTTTTCCGAGGCCATCCGCCGGCTGGGCAAGTTCGTCCCGCTCCTGCATGTGCCGCAGTTGAGCCCGGGTTGAACGCCCCGCGCGTGGCCACCGCGGAGAAACCGGTTCAACTGCTGGTCGTCGACGACGACGAGGGCCTCGCCATCCTCATGGCCGAGACCCTGCGCGGCGAGGGTTACCACGTCGACACGGCGCCGTCCGCGAATGCCGCCCGCGCCTGGCTGGACCGCCGCACCCCGGACCTGATGTTTCTCGACCTCAAACTCCAGGACTCCAGCGGCCCGGCCCTGGTCGCAAGCCTGCAGCGCAATCGCACCCCGGTGCCTTTCGTGGTCGTCACCGGTCAGGGCGACGAAAAGGTCGCCGTCGAGGTGATGAAGCAGGGGGCGCTGGACTACGTGATGAAGGACACCGGCCTGCTCGACCGGCTGCCGGCCGTCGCCAAACGTGCGCTCACCGCCGTCGCTCAGGAGACGGCGCTCCGCGCTGCCCAGGCCGAACACCGCCGGCTCGAGCGCGAAATCCTCGCCATCAGCGAACGCGAGCGCCACTCGATCGGCGCCGACCTGCACGACAACCTCGGGCAGCAGCTCACCGCCCTCGAGTTGATGTGCACCCTCGCCAAGGAGGACGCCGCCCCACACCCCGAACTCGCCCAACGCCTCGATCTGATGGCCCGGATGCTGCGCGAGGCCGTCGCCCAGGTGCGTTTCCTCGCCCGCGGCCTCGTGCCCGTCGGCTCCGAACCCGATTCCCTCCAGGTCGGACTGGCAGAACTCGCCGAGCGCACCAACGCCATCGGCCGGGTCCGTTTCCGCTTCGACTGCCCCCAGCCGGTGCCGGTCAAGGATCCGTTCATCGCCGGCCACCTCTACCGCATCGCCCAGGAGGCGGTGAACAACGTCGTCAAACATGCCCGTGCCCGCCACGCCACCGTCCGGCTCCACCAGACCGGCCACGACCTCCATCTCGTCATCGAGGACGACGGCGCCGGTATCCCCAAGAACCGCGCATCCAAGTCCGACGGCATCGGCCTCGGCGTGATGCGGCATCGAGCCAACGCGATCGGGGCACAACTCCAGGTTGACTCCCGCCGCGGCGGGGGCGTCACCATCCGCTGCACCCTTCCGCTCCCGCCATGAAATCGCGCGCCAAGCCTGCTCCCACGCCCGCTCCGCCCGCGCTCGCCACCCCCACCAGCCCGGTGGCCTCGTCCGACTCTGCGCCCTCACGCCGGCGCATTCTCCTGGTCGACGATCACCCGTTCATGCGCGCCGGCCTCGGCCAGCTTATCGACCGCCAGTCGGATCTCGTCGTCTGCGGCGAAGCCGGCAACCCGGTCGAAGCGTTTCAGCAGCTCGCCCGCCACCAGCCCGACCTGGTGCTGACCGACCTCACCATGCCGGGCCGGAGCGGACTCGAGTTCATCAAGGACCTTCGGGCCGCCCACCCCGGCGTCGCCATCCTCGTGATTTCGATGCACGACGAGGGCGTTTATGCCGAACGCGCCCTCCGCGCCGGGGCCCGCGGTTACATCATGAAGGAGGCCGGCGGCGAAAACCTCCTCTCCGCCATCCGCCAGGTGCTGCGCGGCGAGGCCTACGTCAGCCCGAAAATGTCGGCCCGGATCCTCGACGCCCTCTCCGCCGGCCGCCCCCGCGGTTCGCACTCCCCAATCGAACAGCTCACCGATCGGGAATTCGAAGTCTTCCAGCTCATCGGCCAGGGCAAGAGCACGCGCGACATCGCCGCGCAGCTCCACCTCAGCCCCAAGACCGTCGATGTGCACCGCAGCCACATCAAGGAGAAGCTCGCGCTGCGAGACGCCACCGCGCTCATCCGCCACGCCGTGCGCTGGGTCGAAACCCAGCAGGTCGACGGCTGAGCGATCGCGAACCAAACTGTGCGCAGCGTTCGCCAAGGATCGCGCAGCCTCGCGCCGCGCGCTTGTGGCATGGTGCGTTGGTGCAAGAAGCGCTGATGACTGCCTTGAGTGCCCGCCGCCCGCAGGTCCGCGCGCGATGGGAAGATCTCCTCAGGGCGGAACGGGTTTCAACCCCCCTGGCCAACCCCGACGCCCTGGTTCATCTGATCGATTGGACGCTCGACGAGGTGTTTCGAACCCTGAATTCCCTGCCGACCCGCCGCCGGCCGCTGCGTTCGATCACGCGCACCGATATCGACTGCCCCTGCGGCCGCAACCCCCTGCTCACCTATTTCGCCGCCGGCGAACAGGCCCTGCAGGAATCGCTGGTCCTGAGCCAGGCCTCCTGCCTCCACCTCGAACCCGTCGAGCGCGACAGCGCCCTGCACGAACTCAACCTCGCGCTCCGGCACATCGCCCGGCGCGAAATCGGCGCATTCTGCTCGCTCTGCCAGCTCCGCAACCACGGCTGCGAGGGCGACCGCGAAGTGACCCACGCCGCGTAAGCCCGGGCCGCGCCGTTCACCGTTCAAACGCCCCCGGATCCGGAGCGCGGCCGCGATAGGGCCGCCCAGCCTCGACCCCGCGATCGATCGCCGCGCTGCCCGCCGCGAGCCGCAGGAAAGGCACCTCCGGCAAATCGCCATTCGGCTGCCGCGGCCTGACCAGATCCGCCTCGTCGAGCCCGGCGAAATCTGTCGCGCGGAGGACGAATCCCGCCCCGGCGTCGAAGCTGTTGCCCGCCACCTCGCACGCCGCAGCGTCGAGATTCGCCACCTCCGCGCCACCGGCAAACCCGAGATTGTTGAGCAGGCGGTGCCCGTAGCCAGGCACGTCGGTGCGATTGTCGCGCTGGCGGCCGAGCAGGTTGAAGTTCGTGCGGTTGCGGTAGGCGGAATTGTGCACGAACTCGACTCCGCCGATATGATGGTTGGCGTAGAAGCCGCTCGCCTTGTTGCGCACCGCCACGCTGCCCCGCACCACGTGGCGCGGGATCGGGTCCGGCAATCGCGCCACCGGCGTGCCGGCATGCCCGCCCGCCTTGAACCCGTTGCCATCCGCCAGGGGCTCAAACGCCGGCGAGTAGCCGTTGTAGAACGCCCAGCAGTTCTCCGCCACCGCGGCCTCGCCCGCATTGATGAAGTCAAACCCGTCGTCGCTGTTGAACCAGGCCCGGCACCCACGGAACACGTTGCCCACGCTGCCGCGGGGGCCGTGGAAGCCGAAGCCGTCGACATTCCCGCCCCGGCGGTTGCCCGACACCGGGTCGTGGTTCCGGTAGGCGTCGCAGTTGAGCACGCGGGTGTGCGAGCCGTTGCCGATCCAGAACCCAATCGCCATCCCGTCGTGCACGCTCAACCGTTCGTAGACATTGTGGCTCCCCTGGTTGTCGAAGCCGATCGACTGGGTGTGACCGGTGATCGTGACCTGCACGCCGACGATCTCGAAGCCCTCGAGGTGTAACCACGAACCGGTGACGCGCACCGCATGCACCCGGAACCCCTCCGGCCGCACGGCCGAGTAGTCAAAGACCGGCCGCTCGCCCGGCCGGGCACGGTAGTGGATGCGTTTCCCCGGCTCGCCGCTCTTGTCCAGCAGGGTCACGTAAGCCCAGATGCGCTCCCGGCGGGCGATGTGGGTCTCGGTCATCCGGTAGGTGCCGCCGCCAATCCACACCGTGTCCCCGGGAGCTGCCGCGGCCTGTGCCCGCTGCAGCGTGGCAAAGGGAGCAGTCGCCGCGCCGGAACGACCGTCGTCGCCGCCGGGAGCGACGTGCCATTCAGCGGCGGCCAGCGGGGCGCCGGCAGCGATCAGGATCATCACGAGGGCGGCGGACCGGCGGCCGAGGGGGGGGCGCGACATGCCCCCAACCAAACGAATCGAGCGCGAAAGGAAAGTGCGCCCGCACCGGACAGACCGCGTACGGACCGGCCCGCAGCCGGTGGCCGGAGTCGCCCCCCCGGAGCGGGTACCGGAGCTCGGCCGTGGCACACCCGGCTTCGCCGAGGCCGGCGGCAGTCGGCCCCCCGGTGCGAGTCGGTCCCCGTCACGCTGACTGCGCACCCGCCCGCCGCCGCAACTGCCCGCAGGCCGCGTCGATCTCGGGCCCGCGCGACCGGCGGAAATGCGCCACCACCCCGCGCTCGCGCAACCCGGCCGCAAACGCCGCGGCCGCCGCGTCCGAAACCGGTTGATACACCGCTCCGCTCAACCCCGCTCCGGTGGGGTTGTAGCGCAGGAGGTTCACGTGCATCCGCCGACCGGCGAGCAACTCCGCCAGTCCCGCAGCCTGCTCCGGGGAATCGTTCACACCGGCCAGCAGGCAGTACTGGATCGTCACGGTCCGCCCGCGCCGGGCCTGGAAACGATCCGCCGCCGCCAGGATCTCGGCCACTGCGAACCGGCGGCCCGGCGGCAGGAGCCGCCCCCGGGTCGCATCGTCCGGCGCGTGCAGCGAGACCGCCAGGTGCACGTTCAAACCGCTCGCCGCCAGGGCATCGATGCCCGGCACGATGCCGACCGTCGACACCGTGATCTGCCGCCAGCCGAGGCCGCCCATCCGGTTGTCCGCGAGGCGCTCGATCGCGGCGAGCACCGCAGCGAGGTTCAGCATCGGCTCCCCCATGCCCATAAACACGAGGGTCTGGAGCCGCCGTCCGTTCCGGCCGGCTTCGCGCCGCAGCGCGCGGAACTGCTCCACGATTTCACCCGCCGTAAGATTGCGGGCGAAACCCGACTGTGCCGTTGCACAGAAGTCGCAGCCCATCGCGCAACCGACCTGCGACGACACGCAGCCCGCCGCACGATCCGCCCGGAAATCCGGCATGAGCACGCTTTCGACGGTGTGTGCATCCGCGAGCCGCAGCAGGAGTTTGGTGGTGCCGTCGGCGGACTCCTGGCGGGCAACGACGGCGGGTGCCGCGGCCGCGGAAAACTCGGCCGCCAGCCGTTCCCGCAGCCCGGCCGGCCAGCGGCGCGACCCCGACTCCGGCCCTGCCGGTTCCGCAACCTCCGCACCCGCATAATGAGCCCGCAACACACGGGCCGCGTGGACGGGATTCCAGCCCCAGACCGCGAGCCGTTGCTCGAGCTCGGAGAGGCTGAGTTCGCTGAGGGCCGCGGGCATCGGGCCGAGCGAGGCAGGGAAATCCACCGTTGCCAAACCGACAGTGCAGCCGGCACCCCCTCGTCTGGTAGCGACGAGCGGGAGCGAGTCGGGTTCGGTAGCGAAAAGCGGGAGCGAGTCGTGGCCTCGCCTCCCCCGCTCCCGCGCGTGACCACGGCAACTCACTCACCGGCCCGCCGCCGCCTCCGCGAGGCGCAGCAACTCATAGTTCTCGAGGTCGACGCCCAACTCGCCGGCCGCCTCCACTGCGGGCAGCACCCGTTCGAGATCGGCAAGCGACTGCCATTCCACGCCGAGCCGCGCCCGCAGCGCGGTGATCGCCCGCCCCGGGAAATGCGCCCGCTCCCAGGCCGTCGTTTCCAGAATCGCCGCCGGGGCGCTGCGCTCGTATGCCATCAAGCTGATCGTCGGTACACTGCGCGCCAGCCGGGCAAACCAGGCGTCGCGAACCGCCGCTGAGCGCCAGCCGACGCGCGCGTCGGGCCCGAACCGATCGAGCCAGTAGGCGAGCGCGGCTGAGATCGCGAGCTCGCCGCCCCCCCGGGCGTCGAGGTGCGCGCGCAGCGCCTCGGTCATCGCGACATATTCCTCCAACATCCCCCGCCGGCCGGCGGCATCGGCCGCCTTCCAGCGCGGCAGCGCGTGCGGCTCCACGTCGAGCGCCACCCCCTGGAAACGCTCCGCGGGATCCCGCCGCGCCGCGTTGAACGCCAGCACCTGTTCCTCGATCTGGCGCAGGAACGCCGCCCGGCCGGCCAGTGTCAGCGCCCCGCCGTCCGCAAACAACGCCTCCGAGCGGATGCCCGCCGCCGCCAGCCGGCGGTTCCAGGCCGCCACGCGCGCCGGCTCCCGAACCGGCAGCGTCGCGTAGCTGCCGTAAAGCCGGCGGATGTTCCAGCGGGCAAAGGTCGCCAGCGCCTCCGCCTCGCGCGCCGGATCGCCGAGGACGTTCAGGGCGCCGTGCGGGCTCACCGGCTTGGACCAGAACCACAGGCCGCGCGGTTTCGCGGGCAATTCCGCCGCCGCAAGCGGCAGCGCGCTGCCGGGCACCAGCGCGAGCCAGGCCGTCAGGTGGACGGCGAGCAGCAGGGAGTGCATGTCCGGCAGCCTGCGCCGGCGGCGCCGCGGGGCAATCGCGATCCCCCGCCGCGGGGAGCGATCACACGCGAAAACCTTTGCCGCGGACCCGGCCGCTCCTTCACCTTTCCCGCGCCCAACCATCCCCCCGCGCATGAACCCGATCCCCCGCCGTGACTTCCTGAAAACGACCGCCGCCGCCGGCCTCGCGACCCTCGCCGCCCCGGCCGCCCTCCACGCCGCTCCCGCCCGCAGCCCCCTCGGCCGCACTGGCAAACCCGTGCTCCGGCTCAGCCTCGCCGCCTACTCGTTCCGCGACACCTTCCCGGTAATGCGCGGCAAGCCCAACACCAAGGTCAAGCCGGACAAGGCCATCACCATGCACAAGTTCATGGACTACTGCGCCGCCCACGGCTGCGACGCCGAGCCAACCACGTATTTCTTTTCCGAAGACACCGACGCCTACCTGATTGACCTCCGCCGCCACGCCTACCTGCGCGGCGTAGCCATCAGCGGCACTGCTATCGGCAACAATTTCTCGCACCCGAAGGGCCCGAAGCGCGACGCGGAGATCGCCACCACGAAGAAGTGGATCGACCGCGCGGCCGTGCTGGGCGCCCCGCACATCCGCGTGTTCGCCGGTGTGACCAAGGAGATTCCGCGCGCCGAGGCCGACAAGCTGGTCATCAGCGCCCTCGAGGAATGCTGCGATTACGCGGGCAAGAAAGGCATCCTGCTCGGCCTCGAAAACCACGACTCGATCAGCACGGCGTCGACCCTGCTGGGGATGGTCAGGGCCGTGAAAAGTCCGTGGATCGGCGTCAACCTTGACTCGGGCAATTTCAAGAGCGACGACCCCTACCAGGATTTCGCCGAGTGCGTGCCGTATTCGGTCAACGTCCAGTTCAAGACCGAGGTGCATGCCGGCGCGGGTCGGAAGCCGGCCGACTTCAAACGCTTCACGCAACTGCTGCGCGACGGCGGCTACCAGGGCTGGGTCGCACTGGAATACGAGGGCAAGGAGAACCCGGCGGTCGCGGTGCCGCGTCACCTCGACGAGATGCGCCGGCTCTTCGCCTGAGCCGTCAATCCGGCGCGTAGGCGGCCGAGTTTTTCGCGTCCTCCTCGACCTCGACCCGTACGACCGCCACGCGCCCGCCGGTTGCCTCGCGCACCAGCGGGCTGAAGACCTCGAACAGGTGACGGGCCATGCCCTCGCAAGAGCAACTCGGCACGACGTAAGGCTTCCAGGACGCCCGACCGCCCACGGCGATCAGGGCCTCGCGCAGCGGGTCGTCCGCGTTGAACACGCAGGCGTGGTCGAGGTGTTCGTCGATCCAGCGCTCGAGGAATTTCAGCTTGCCGAAGTCGATGACGAAGCCGTTGGCATCGAGCTCGGTCGCGCCAAACGTAATCGTGAGGGTCCAGTTGTGCCCGTGGACGAAGGCGCAATGCCCGTCGTGGCGGTGCTGGCGGTGCGCCCAGGGAATGTCGGTGTAGCTCTTCTGGCAGGTCGTCATGCGGCGGTCGGCGGGGGACCGCCGTGGAGGCGGCGCAAGCCCGGAGTCTCCGCAGCGGGTTCCGGGATTCGCCGCGACGGCAGCGGTCGCGCTCGGCACCCGCTAATGAACGAAATCGCGCGCCGCGCGAGCCTTCGTTTCAGCCGCCGAAACCCGGGTGGCGCCGCAGAACCGGCGGCAGCGCGGAGACCGGCGCGACCGACGTGGCAACGGAGGGTGAAAGCGGCGGCAGGGTGTAAATCGGAAGCGTGGGCCAGGGCGCCGGCAACTGGGGTGCCGGCATCGGCACGCGGGAGTTGGTCGAAGAGGGCCGGGGTGGCGGGAAGGGGTTCATTTTTTGGGCGGGGGTTGGCTGACCCCTCGATGATGCGCTTTTCCAGGCGCGTCTGTCATCGGCAACGCCCGCGCCATCGCGTGGGCAAAAACGCCCAGCCGCGGGAGTAGCGCCACGGAGGCGGAACGAGGTTCCCGAGGTCACTCGCGACAGAGGGAGCGATCGCGCGGGTTGCCGTTGGGTCGCCCGAATCGAAAGCTCGCTACCTTTCCTCTGACGCCGCAGGCGGCTGAAAATCCCCGTTGGCCGTGCGGCGAGGACCGAGGAACTCGACGATCAACTCGCCGGCTTCGTCATATCGGAAAACGGCGCGGTACTTGCCGACTCGCAGGCGTCTGAAATCGGACAGGCGGCCGCGGAGCGACCGTACGTCGCGCTTCTTGCCTTGGTTGACCTCATCGAGGGCCCTCCGGATGTCTCGTTTGACGCCCGGGTGCAGTTTCTCAAGCGCGGCAATGACTTGATCGGAGAATTTCACTCCGGAATTTCTGACGCATCAACGTAGCGGACCTTACCCGTTTTCATTCGCGCCAAGTGCGCGGTGAACTGCGGATCGGCCATCAACTCCGCGGTGTCGTCGGGGCGCAGGTCGAAGGGCAAGCCGTCGGTCTCAGTCACCTTCGCATAGAAAACATTGATCGCCTGGGCGGGCGTGAGCCCGTATCGGCCCAGGATCTTCTCCGCCTGAATCTTTCGTCGCCGATCCACTCGTGCGCGCAGGAGCGTGGTGGTTGCCATGGGTTCAGTTTTGTCCCACTTGTGACTGCGTCAAGGGTCGGCGCGCAACTCCATGAAAACTGAATTCTCTCCAGTCCAAATCCGGCGTGAGTTACGACGGCTCTTTCGATGCATGGATTTTGTCGCCGAGCATCCGGCGCTTGAGGACGGCCGAAGGAGCCTGGCGGCCGCGCGGCTCGCTGAGACCTACCAGTTGCTCGGTCTGGCCTGGGAGTTTCTCGCGCTGCAGTGCCGGCATACGCAGGGCTTTCGCCGCACGCGCGACGGCAAACGAGTGTGCCGGACATGCGGGACGGTCGCCGGTACCGAGAAGAGATGGATCCTGTTGCCACGGTGCGGCCAGAAGACGATCGGCCGGCGCACCGTGCCCAGCTCCACGGAAGTGCTCCCCAACCGGCGAACGGCACAGTTGATCGACGATGCGATCCGGTTTCATGGCACCCAACTCCGCGTGGACGTTCATAATGCTCACCGCACCTCTCTGTTCCGCAGCCGAAACGTCTCCGCCGCAGCAGAGCGCATCGTCACCCTCGAGGAGGATGGTGTGGTATGCGGGCTCGATGGACACATGGCGCATCTCCGGTTCGTGCCGCGACGACGCGGAGCCGAGCCTCCGTTCGGCGCATTTGTCTTTGAACTGCCGCGTCGGGTACTGAAGCGATTCCCTGTCATGCTCGAATACGATCGGCGCGGCCGTTTTGTCGGACTGTGCGTCTTTCGAACGCCCATGAAACGGAGGGCGCGACGCGGTGCGAAGTAGGTCGCCCCCCTACCCTGCAAACTGGCAGGAATTCAGAGCCGCTTCCTGGCAAAGGCCCGACCGGAAGGAGACTTCAGGTAGCGCTCGAAGTCGGCGGCGCGTGCCCGATCCCGAAAGGCCACCGCCGTCTTGATTCGCCACGGCCGATGCTTCGCGGTGTGGGGCACGCCGCCGGCGTTGTGCTTGGCCAACCGTTGGGCGAGGTCGTCGGTCAGGCCCGCATAGAAGTGACCCGGGCGCCGAGAGACTCGAGGATGTAGACGTAGTGGAAATCGGGCATCATGGTCGACGAGGCCCGCCTACGCACTGCGCGCTACGGCGCGGCAGCCTTCGCCAAGCTGTTCCACCCCATTCCGGCTGGCGGAGGCTGGCTCGCCGAGCCGTAGCTCAGGCGCGCAGCGGCTGAGCGAAGGCTGGTGGACGCTCCCGGCGTCACTCGCGACAGAGGGAGCGATCACGCCGGATGCCGTTTGGTTGCTGCTCTCACAGAAGTCCTGTCTGACGTTGCTCGATCAGAAACTCACCTGGCGTGGCGATTCGCATTCCGTAGATCTCACTTCCGAGATTCCCGTGAAAGTCGGTTTCGTCCAAAGTGAGCAACCACGCGCACCTGGCGGCCAGTGCGGAAATCACCACGGGACGATCTTTCGCCTTCGGAAATACGAGCGGACGATCCAGTGTCAGCCGCACTGGAGTGACCTCCAGCGTCGGCGAAATGATCCGCTGCCAGATGTTTGGGGCAGACGACACCAGCTTCGACAAATTGCGCCGAACCTCGTCGCCGCAGTAGTCGGCGGTCACCAGGGCCCAGCCCTGGGCCGCTGCCTCCGTGACTACAAAGCGGGATGCGCCGCCAGCTGAACCCGCCGCGGCGAGAAGCACACTGGTGTCGAGGAAAAGCCTCACTGCTTGGTCTTGCGCGGGGTGGCGCGAAATGCCGCCATCTCCGCCTCGTCGCGCGCGATCCACTGCTCGATCTGCTTCTTGGGGAGGTCACGTACGGGCAGGGCAACCGCCGGCTGCAGGAACAGCCCGCCTTCGCGTTCTTCGACCAGCACCATGGGATTCGGCAGCTTGTCGAGGCCCATCTTCTGTCGGACCGCGGGCGGCAAAGTGAGACTGCCGCGCTTGCTCAATGGGAGGGTGATGGTCATGCCGTAATGCTGCATTGCTGCATTGCGCTTGGCAAGCCTCGGCTCTTGGTTTTGAGGCGCTCGCCCCCCATGCCGCCCGAGTAGCCGAGGCCCGCCTACGCCTTTCAGGCTACGGCGCGGCAGCCTTCGCGGCCGTCTCACCACCCACGTCCGGCTGTCTGGGCTGGCTTGCCGAGCCGTAGCTCAGACGCGCAGCGGAGGAGCGAAGGCTGGTGGACGCTCCCGGACTCGAACCGGGGACCCCTAGTGTGTGATACTAGTGCTC
>CAZDGC010000034.1:0-57180 GCA_964504885.1 uncultured Opitutus sp. | reverse complement strand
TGAACTGGGAGACACGCGGGGCATGGGTGAGGGAGCGGGGCGACGCAGGGTGGCAGGGGATCCCGGGCCGCGAACGACGGAGAACGTCGCACACCCGCGGCCAACGCCAATGGCCGAACGAAGGCTTTTTTTTGAGACCAATGGGCGCCGGCGTGGCCGGACGTGCGATCGCGTGGGATCTCCGCACCACGTGGACGATCGGGTGTTGGCTCCCGCGGTATCGGCATTCTCGTCGAATCTGCCAACTTGGCCGAGTGAAACGCGTGGAAGGTAATGTTCTGGCCTTGGGGGATGAGCCTATGCTCACCCCGTGGCAACGTTTCGTACGTCTCCAACGACGCGCCCGGTTGCTCTCTCGCGGCAAGGGCTTCCGTCCCGCAGTCTTCCGCTTCAAGACCCACGAGGAGTTGCGCGAGTGGACGCTGAAGAATCGCCAGCTCTGACCCGACCGCCGGACGAGGACGATCTCGTCACGCTGGCGCGCGAACTCAACCGCCTGGGTGCGCGCTACGTCGTGATGGGCGGTTTGGCCATCAATCGGCTTGGCTCGAACCGGGCGACCGGGGCTTCGTGCAGTACGTGATCGAGCAGGGGCAGAAACAGCGTAATGCGGCGAAGCCGCGCGAAGACCCGGCAGGAGAATGATGCTCGCTGACCGCGCCGCGCCGTTGGGCGCATCCCAGTACACGAGGCGGCGGTACGGCCCGAACAGCGAATCGGCCAACGCCACGCCGGGGCGCCTCAGGTTCGCTTCTGCGCGTTTTTCCCGCCGAGCGTGAACAGCGTCAGCCCCGCGGTCTTCTCCGGCGGCAGCCGCTTGCGCCACAACGCCGGCAGGTAGCCGGCGACCAGCAGCGCAATCTCGCCGGGGATCGACACGAAGAGAAAACTCATCGGGCGCTCCGTGCCCCGGCTCTGCAGATAAAACCACGTGGTGATCAGCGTGACGATGAAAGCCACGCCGAAGGCGCGCAGGATGTCGCCCGCCGTGACGCGGCACGAGGTCACGCCGATCAGGAACACCATCGCCAGCAGACCCTGGAACGAGATCCAGAACACCTGCGTTTCGACGAACGAACTCGCGACCTTGTCGGAGGTGAGCGCCATCAGGAGCGCGATGCCCATCGCCACGAGTCCGATCGCGAGGATGAGGAAGCGGCTGAGCTGCATCTGGCGGCGCTCGTCGGCCTGCGGATTGAGGAAAACGTGGTAAACGTCCTTCACCAGCACGGTGGCGAGGCTGTGGAAGCCGGCGTCGAGGGTCGACATGATGAGCCCGAGGATCGCCGCGATAAAGAGCCCGGGCACAAACGGCGGCAGCTCGGTGGTGACGAAGCGGAACAGCGCGGTGTCGCCCGCCAGTTTCCCGCCCGCCGGCGGGTTCTGCCCGTAGAAGGCGAAGATCGCCAGGCCGATGAACCAGAGCAGCAGCAGCGTCGGCAGCGTGAGCAACTGGCTGAACCAGTAGGAACGCTCGGCCTGCCGGTACGACGCCGTGCTCAGCAGCCGCTGGACCGCGAGCTGGTCGGAGCTCGCGTAGAACAGGCGGTCGCTGACGGTCACGAAGAGCATCAGCCAGAGGTTGAGCCGCACGAAGGCATCGAGGGCGTAGAACGACGGCTGTTGCATCGCCTCGAAGCCGCGGCCGTGATCGAGGGCGTAGCGCACGATGCCGGCCGCGCCGCCATCGACACGTTGGATGCAGACCGTGATGACAAAGGCCAGGCCGCCCACCAGCAACCCGAACTGCACGAAGTCCGCCCAGAGCAGCGCCTTCGCCCCGCCGAGGTACACGTAGATCAGTCCGATCACCCCGATGATCAGGATCGACTGCGCCAGCGGCCAGTTCGCGACCCCGCGCAGGACCAGGGCCGACGAGTACAGCACGAGCGCAAGGTAAAAGAGCCGGATCAAGACGTAGAACACACTGCCGAGCGCGCGAACCCGCCGGTCGAAACGCTCCTCGAGGTAGGTGAACGGCGTGAAGACGCGGCTGCGAAAGAAGAACCGGATGAAGAGGTAGAAGATCGCGATGCCGACGAACGGCGCGAGGAAGTAGCGCAGGGCGAGCGCGAGCCCGTGATTGTACGCCTCGCCCGGCACCGCCACGAGGGAGTTGGTGCTGAGCAGCGTCATCAGATAGGCGATACCGACGAGCCACCACGGCATGCCGCGGTTGCCGAGCAGGTACTCCTCGGTGTTGCGGTGCGCCTCGCGCCACTTGAACCAGACGCCGATCGCCAGCATCGCGACCAGGTAAAGGCCGACGACGAGGGCGTCCTGCCAGGCGAGTCCGAAAAGTCTCATGGGCGGGGAACGGGGGTTGGAGCCGGCGGATCGTGGCGTGGCGCGGCAGACGCCACAACCGGGTTCGCTTGGTGACAAAATGAGACCTGCCACTCAGCGCGTAGCGCCGGGCGCGCCAACCGGCCTACCCCGCCAGTCGCAGGGCCAGGGCACGCGAGAGGTGAAGAAATCCCGGTGCAGGCGGAGCAGCCGCAGGTCCTTGCCGTCCTGGGTGTCGTGCCGCGAGCCGCCGCCGTAGAACACAAAAGCGGTGTCGCCGTCGAAGGTGAGCGAGTGCTGCAGGAAGCCGTCGGTGCCCTCGGGCACCCCGGCGAGACGGAACGTCCCGGTTTCGTCCGTAATCGCTTCGCGTCCGAGAGCGGGCAGCTTCACCCGCGCGTTGACCAGCGCAGTGGCGGTGGCGGCGTTGAACACCCGACTCTCCACCGCGCCGGTGACCGGTTGGGCGTGGGCGACGGGCGGAAGAAAGAGCCCCGCGAGAACGGTGGCGGCGAGCAGGGTGCCGACGAAGCGGATAGGGAAATTCGTTTTCATGTTCAGGGTGGAGTTGGGGGTGAAGCGGGCGCAAGGCCACCACGGCCCTTGGCTGGTGCAGTCGCAGCGTGCGCGGGGCTGCCCAACGCGAAAGGGCGAAACGCTGGTCCGGTGGGTTGACCAGCAAACCGCACTGGCGTGGATTGCCGGCGGCGCCAAACGGGCCCGCAGTTTCCTTTGGAGGATTGCGGAAAACCCGGTCGCCAACCAGACTTGCCGAGATGAGCCAGCACGATGCCGATCCCGCCGCCCTGCGGGCGCTCCAACACGACCTCTACCGGGAGCGGATCCTGCGCGCGCGTCAGCTCACCGTGCAACAGCGGTTGAACGATGTCTTCGACCTTTCCAACCACATGTTCGGGATGATGCTGGGCGGGGCCATGCACCGGCTCAACACGCGTGACGAGGCGGCGGGTTGGGTCGAAGTCCGCCGCTGGATGCAAAGACTGGACCGCGTCCGCGATCACAATTTCTACCGTCCGGACAAGCCGAATGCCGCATGAGGCTCGAAGAGCTGGCACTCAAGGTGATCGAGTCCGCCGAGGCGGCGGGGGTGGATTTCATGGCGGTGGGCGCCATCGCGGCGGGCGCGTACGGCATTCCCCGATCCACGCGTGACGTCGATCTCCTGGTGTCGATCGAGGCGCCCGGAGGCGTGGAGCGTCTCGCCGCGGCCCTGGCTCCCTGGGTCGAGTTCGCTCCCCAAATCGTGTTCGACACCATCACGTGGGGCCGCCGCCACGTCGGTCGATCCCGGGCGACGCCCCCCTTCAAGGTCGAGCTATTCGAAACCTTTGCCGATCCGTTCGTGCAGTCGGAGTTCAGCCGGCGCCGCCAGGTGTTTGTGCCGATGCTCAAGCGCTCCACCTGGCTGCCCACGCCGGAAGACGTGATTGTACAGAAACTGCGCTGGGGGCGCAGCAAGGATCTGGAAGACGCGCGAGACGTGCTGGCCGTACAGGGCACGGAAAGCCTCGACATGCCCTATATCGAAAAGTGGTGCGCTCTGCATGGCACGGCGGAGCGGTTGCGCAGTGCCCTGGCGGAGATTCCGCCCTTGGACTGAAGTTCGCTGGTCCGGTGGGTTGACCAGCAAACTGCACTGGCGTGGGCTGCCGGCGGCGCGAATCCTCGCGCCTCCTCCCGCCATGCCGTCGCTGCTCCTCCCGCCCCGCCGCACCTTCCTGGTCGACCAGGTGGCGGAGGTGCTCCGCCGGGAGCTCGCCGCTGGGCGCTGGCACGAATGGCTGCCGGGCGAGCGGCACCTGATCAAGATCTTCAACGTGAGCCGGCCGACGCTGCGCGGGGCGCTGCAGCAGCTCGTGGCGGCACGGGAACTGGCGCGGTATCCGCGCCATGGGTATCGCGTCGGCCGCACCGCGCTGGCCAAGAGCGGGGCGCAGGTCGCCGCCGCCACCGAACTGGGGTTGATCTGCCCCGAGCGGATCTACTCGATGCCGGCTTATGTGATCCAGGTGGTGGATCTCCTGCGCGCGCTGGCGGCGGAGGCGGGGCTGCATCTCGAACTGTTCGAGGGCCGACGGTTTGCCCGCACGGACCCGGGTCGATTCATGCCCGCCCTCGTGCGCCGCCACCCCAAGGCCTGCTGGATCCCCCTCCTGGCCGATCGGCGGATGCAGGAGTGGTTCGCTCACAGTGGCACTCCGGCGGTGCTCTACGGCAACATCTACCCAGACCTGCCGCTCTCGGGGGGCGGCGTCGACTACCGGGCCTGCCTGCAGCACGCCACGTCCCTGCTGCTGGCCAGGGGGCACCGCCGGATCGCGCTGGTCAGCTATGACCCGCGGCGCGCGGGCGAACAGGAAAGCCTCGCGGGCTTTCGCGAAGCGTTGCGTCGGGGCGACCATGAAAGCACGGCGGCATTCGAGGTGGCACGACCCGACGACGACGTGGCGGCCTTGCGCCGGCAGGTGGATCGCCTGCTCGACCTCGCCCAGCCACCCACCGCCTTCATCGTCTGTCGCACGCACCACTACGCGACGGTGGCCACCCGCATCGTCGAACGCGGACGCAGAGTGCCGCGGGACGTGTCGCTCGTTTGCCGCGGCGAGGACACGTTTCTGCATTTCCTCTGCCCCGCCCCGGCCTTTTACCGCGTGAACCTGGAACTGCTGGCCCGCCGGCTGTTTCGCAGCGTGCTGCGGGTGACCGACGGCGGCCCCCAGGCCGCCGATCAGCACCGGGTGGTCCCGCAATTCGTGCCCGGAGCCTCGGTTGGAGCCGCTCCGACCGGCGACGCTTGAGACCGACTTTCCGCATGCATCCCCCGGCGCAACAGACAGTGGCAATCTATGGTGGCACGGCACCCGCGATTGTCGCGGCCGTTCGGGCGGCGCGGGAGGGACTCGACGTGGTGTTGATCACCCCCACCGCCAACCTGGGCGGCGCGCTGCCCTCGCTCGGCGCGGTGGAGACGCACTACCGCGGCGTGCGCGCCCCCCTGCTGCAGGAGTTCATCGACCGCGTGGTCGGCCATTACCGTGAAACCTACGGCGAGAGCTCGACCCAGTTTCACACCTGCACCGGCGGCATGTTCGTTACGTTCGAGCCGCACGTGGCCGAGGCGATTCTGCGGGCGTGGGTCACGGAGGCACCGCGGATCCGCTGGCTGCCAGGCTACACTCCGGCCGCGGTGGAGCGTGCCGGCGCGAGTCTGCGCGCCGTGGAATTCCAGGCGGTGGCGGGGGGCGCGATCCGCCGCATCGAGGCCGCAACCTTTCTGGAAGGCAGTTACGAAGGCGATCTCATGGCGGTCGCAGGCGTCGGGTTCCGGTGCGGACGCGAGGCCCGGGCGGAGTTCGGCGAGGCGCGGGCCGGGCGGGTGTTCACCCGGTGGCTGAACGGCGTGCATCCGCGCGCGGCGGCCGAGGGACGGCTGAACCTCGTCACCGCCGGCGCCACGACCTCCGAGCCGCTGCCCGGCAGCACCGGCGAGGGCGACGACAACATCCAGAGTTACAGCTACCGGCTGTGCCTGACCGACGATCCGGCCAACCGGCAGCTCCCCGCCGCGCCGCCGCCGGCGTATTCGCGGGAACGCTACGCGCCCATCCTGCTGCCGCCGGAGGAAAAGGAACGTCTTCCCCTCCCCTTCCACCACCGCTTCCTGATTTATCCTTTGCGCGAGATGGCCGAGCGCGACCATCTCTTTCACGGCCACGCCCTGCCGAACCGCAAGCGGAGCTGGAACGCGACCAACCTCACCGGCGCGGGCAAGGGCTACGCGGACGCGGACGCCGCGGGGCGCGGCGCCATCGAACAGGTCCATCGCGATCACGCCCTCGGTCTGCTCTGGTTCCTGCAAAACGATCCCGCGATGCCCGCCGACTTGCGCGACCGGGCGCGGGCCTGGGGCCTGGCGAGGGACGAGTTCGTCGCGACCGGGAATTTCCCGCCGCAGCTCTACGTGCGCGAGGCGCGGCGGCTCCTCGGCCGGACGACCTTCACGGAGCACGATGCGCTGCCCGCCCGCTCTCCGGCATCCCCGCCCCCCTCCGCCGACGACACTTGTCATCCATTGGATGACAAACCTGGCGGGCAACCCAGCGGTGACAACGGGCGCGCGCCGGGGCACGCTGACTCGATCGCGATCACGGAGTTCTCGCTCGACTCGCTGGCGTGCACCCCGGAGCGACTGCCGGGCGCAAATGCGCTCTGCGACGGGCAGTTGTTCCAAATGGAGGTGTCGCGGCCGGGTCAGGTGCCGTTCGGCTGCCTGCTGCCGCGCGAGCTCGACAACCTGCTGGTCGTGACGACCGTCTCGGCCACGCATGTCGGCTGGGGCACGGTACGGCAGACGCCGACGTTGATGCACCTCGCCGAGTCCGCGGCGTGGGCGGCCGTGCTCGCCGCGCGGGCGGGAGTCGCCGCCGCGGCCATTGAGATCGGCCGCCTGCAGCGCTGCCTCGTGGAGCACGGCGTGATGATCACGTTTTTTAACGACTTCGACATGGCCACGCCGGAACCGTGGGTGCCCGCGCTGCAATACCTCGGAACCAAGGGATTCTTCCTTTCGTACGATGCGCAGCCGCAGGCGCCGCTCGACGCCGCGGAGCACCGGCGCTGGGAACGGTTGATTGCGCAATTCTTCCCTGAGTTGGTCGAACGGCTGCCCCTGGGCGAAGCTCCGACCCGGGCCGCCGTCGGCGCGGCGATTTACCGCTCGCTGGGGGGTGTCGCGAGTGCCGCGGCTGCCCGAGGGGACTCGAACTGACTCTTCCGGTTGAGGATCCCGCCCCCTCCCGAGCAGGCACAGACCTCCCCGTCCCCTAAACGACCCAGCCGGGACGGTAGGTTTTCGTCAGATACGCGTTCGCGGCGGGAACATTGGTGACGCTCTGCGCGGCGGAGTCCCACTCGATGCGGCGACGGGCGCGCACGGCGACGTTGCTGAGCAGCACCACCTCGGTGAGCCGGGCCGAATACTCGAAGTTCGCCCCGGCCGGCTCGCCGCCCTTGCACGCGCGGATCCACTCCGCGAAGTGATTGCCACCCGGGATGCGCGGGATCGTCTTCGGCGGCAGCGCGGAGGCCATCTCCTTCATCCGCGCCTCCGGCATGAGGCGGATCGTGAAATAATTCGGGTCCGCAAACACCGCCGCCCGGGTGCCGAGGATGAAGGTGCCGTTGGTGGGGAACTTGCGGCCCTCCTCGAATTCCGGCGGCAGCGGCGGCTCCACCTTGCCGTCGTACCACACCCACTTCAGGCCGGGGCGCCCGCCGCGCGCGGGGAATTGGTAGGTGACCACCGACGCCGTCGGCGCGCTGATGTCCGTCTGGCCGGCCGCGGCCGCCTCGACGGTGACCGGCGCGGGCAGGTCGAAGGCCCAGAAACCGCCGTCGAGCATGTGGCAGCCCATGTCGCCGAGGGCACCGGTGCCAAAGTCCCAGTAGCCGCGCCAGTTGAACGGCAGGTAGGCGGGATCGTAGGCGCGCGCGGCCGCGACACCGAGCCAGAGATCCCAGTCGAGCGTCGCCGGCACGACCGGGATGAACTTGCTGTGGTCCGGCGCCTTCACGCCCTGCGGCCAGATCGGGCGATCCGTCCAGGTGTGAATCTCCTTCACGTCGCCGAGCACGCCGGCCTGGTACCACTCCTTAAGCAGCCGCATGCCCTCGCCGGCGTGGCCCTGGTTGCCCATCTGCGTGGCGAGCTTCTTCTCCCGCGCAACCTTCGCCATGCGGTGCCCCTCGGCGATGGTGTGCGCCATCGGCTTTTCGACGAAGACGTGTTTGCCCAGCGCCATCGCGGACATCGCGATCGGGTAATGCATGTGATCGGGCGTCGAGACCGTGACGGAGTCGATCCGGTTGCCGAGCCGGTCGAGCAGCTTCCGGTAGTCGCGGAAGAACGGCACGCCGGGAAACGCCTTGGCGGTGCGGGCGGCCCGCGCCTCGTCGACGTCGCAGAGGGCGACGATAGCCTCGTCCTTCATCGCGCCGACCGCCGCGCCACCACGGCCGCCGACGCCGATGCAGGCGACGTTGAGCTTCGAGTTGGGCGATACGCCGCCCTGGCTGCGCAGCACGTGCGGGAAGGACACCGCGCCGGCGGTGGCGGCGGTGGATTGCAGGAAACGGCGGCGGGTGACAGTGGAGACACGCATGGCGGAAGGAGGAGGCCGGAGGGCGCCGAGATCCAACAGTCGTTTGCAGAAGCTACACAAGCGGGTTTCCTGTCCACCGCCACCCCGACGAGGCAGGAATCCCGCGAACCCACCGAATGAAACCCGCTTTGATTCCTCGCGGCTTGAAGCCGCGCTCCTACCTTTCTGCTGTTGCCACTGACTTCTCCGGGCAAGCACGCCCTCCCGCCCGCTTGAACTCCTGACTTCCAGCTTCCTCATGCCCCGCCTCCTCCTGCTCCGCGCCACGTGGTTCGCTGTTCCGTGTCTGCTGCTCTCCGCCCAGACGCCGCCGCCACCGGCGAAGCGCCTTCCACCGGCCGGCATCGCCATTGCACCCGCTGCCCGCCTCGAACTCACCGCCGCCGCCCTCGTGCTCCGCGGCGAACTCGACGCCACCGCGCACGAACTACCCGCCTCGCCCCATGCCCGCCTCGCCGCCCACCTGCCGGATGCGGAGATCTTTCACAAAGCCGTCGACTGGGCGTTGCGCCACGACGAATTCTTCGACGGCAAACAGATCGCCGTCGCCCATCGCCTGATCGCCGCCGGCCGCGAGCGTGTCGCCCAGCTCCGCGCCGGCCGCGCCCCGTGGCTCGAAGCGACCGGCCTGGTCGTGCGTGGCTTCCGTTCGCAGCTCGACGACTCGATCCAGCCCTACGGCCTCGTCGTGCCGCCCAACTGGAAACGCGACCAGCCCGGCCGCCTTCTCGTCTGGTGCCTCGGCCGCGGCGAGAAACGCACCGAGCTCGCCTTCCTCGCTGAACGCCAGGCCACGCCGCCGCAGCTCGCGCCCCGCGACACCCTGCTCCTCATCCCCTACGGCCGCTATTGCAACGCGACCAAATTCGCCGGCGAGGTCGATGTCTTCGAGGCGCTCGCCGCCACCCGCGCCCACTACGCGATCGACCAGGATCGCATCGCGATCGCCGGCTTCTCCATGGGCGGCGCGAGCACGTGGCACCTCGCCGCCCACCACGCCGGCCGCTGGGCCGCCGCCGCCCCCGGCGCCGGATTCGCCGAAACGCCCGTCTACGCCAAGGTCTTCGCCCCCGGAAAGGAACCGCCCACCGCGTGGGAGCAGAAGCTGTTTCACTGGTACAACGCCACCGACTACGCCGCCAACTTCTTCAACCTCCCCGTCATCGCCTACAGCGGCGAAATCGATCCGCAGAAACAGGCCGCCGACCTCATGGCGCAAGCGATGGCCGCCGAAGGCCTGACATTGCCGCACCTCATCGGCCCGCAGACCGCCCACAAGTACCACCCGGAAACCAAGGCCGAACTCACCACCCGCCTCGAAACCCTCCTCGACCGCGGCCGCGATCCG
The DNA here is from genome assembly GCA_964504885.1 of uncultured Opitutus sp. Classification (GTDB taxonomy): domain Bacteria; phylum Verrucomicrobiota; class Verrucomicrobiia; order Opitutales; family Opitutaceae; genus ER46. The sequence goes on along the minus strand of CAZDGC010000034.1, from coordinate 47,364 downwards.
CAGCCACGCGAGCTCCGCCTCACCACCTACACGCTGCGCTACCCGGGACGCTCCTGGCTGCAGTTCGCCGGCCTCGCCCGCCACTGGGAACGCGCCGACCTCCACGCCCGCCGCGAGGGCGACCACACCGTGGAGCTCACCACGAAGAACACCACCGCCGTCAACCTCCTCCTCCGCGGCCTGCGCACCGTCACGATTGACGGGCAGGCGCTCGCCCTGCCGCCCACCGGCGCCGGCGCCCCGCCCACCGCCACCGTCTCCCTCCACCGCGACGGCGCCACCTGGCGCGTCGGCCCGCCTCCCGACGGACTGCGCAAGCGCCACGGCCTCAGCGGACCGATCAACGACGCCTTCCTGGGCCGCTTCCTCTTCGTGCGCCCGACCGGCGCACCCCTCCACGAGCGCCTCGGCGCGTGGACCGCCGGCGAACTCGCCCACGCCACCAAGATGTGGCGCGACCTCTTCCGCGGCGACGCTCTCACCCGGGACGACACCGCCGTGACGGACGCCGACCTCGCGTCGAGCCACCTCGTGCTCTGGGGCGACCCGTCCTCCAACCGCCTGCTCGCCCGGCTCCTCCCGCAACTCCCGCTCCAGTGGGACGCCCGCACGCTGCGCTTCCGCGGCCAGGACTACGACGCCGCCCACCACGCGCCGGTGTTGATTTTCCCCAACCCTCTGAATCCGGAGCGCTACGTCGTGCTCAACAGCGGCATCGATTTCCGCGAGCACGGCTACGGCACCAACTCGCTGCAGGTGCCGAAGCTCCCCGACTACGCCATCGTCGACCTCCGCGAGCCGCCCGGACCGCGCTGGCCCGGCCGCATCGCCACCGCCGGCTTCTTCGACGAACGCTGGCGGTAAACTTACCGCCCCCGCGCCGCGATCAACCGGCGTGCGACCGTGACCGCGTTGGCAAAACTCGTCCCGCGCGCCACGCCGCGGCCCGCGATGCCGAAGGCCGTGCCGTGATCCGGGCTCGTCCGCACGTGCGGCAGGCCGAGCGTCACGTTCACCGACTCGTCGAAGTCGATCACCTTCAGCGGCGCCAGCCCCTGATCATGGTAGAGCGCGATCACCACGTCGAACTCCCCGCGCAGCGCGCGGGCAAACAACGTGTCGCCCGGCTCACACCGCGAGAGTCCGGGAAACTCCGCCCGCAGGTGGTCGAGCGCCGGATCCAGGAAGTCGCGCTCCTCGTAACCGAGCAGGCCCCCCTCGCCGGCGTGCGGGTTGAGGCCGCAGACGCCCATGCGCGGCGCCGCGATGCCCTCCGCCCGGCACAGCGTGGCCGCCGCCGCCACGGTGCGGTGCAGCAGATGCGGACCAAGCAACCGCGACACCTCGTAGAGCGGCACGTGCCAGGTGGCGAGCGCGACTCGCAACCGGCCGCCGCAAAAGGCCATCACCGGATCGCCGCCCCACCGCGCCGCGAAAAATTCCGTCTGCCCCGGATACTGGTACCCGATCCGGGCGAGCTCCGCCTTGCTCACCGGGCCCGTCACCACGCCGGCATAGGCGCCGGTCCGGCATCCCTCCGCCGCCCGCTCCATCGCCGCCCACGCCACCAGCGCCCCCTCCCCGGTCGGCCGCCCCGGCGTCGCCGCAAACTCCTCCAGCCCGACGGCCACCCGGCCGGCCGGCGTATCCAGACTTTCGAGCCAGCGCGCCGGCCCGATCACGTCCATCGCCCGGGCCTCCTCCGGATGCGCGGCGAGCCAGGCAGCGATGATCTCCGGACCAACCCCGGCGGGATCACCGCAGGTCAGCGCAAGTTTGGGCGTGGTGTTCATGCAAGCGATGGTGCCACTCCGGCGACCCCGGCCGCGGCCTCCCCGCCGGCGCCGGTCCGTTTGTCATCCATTGGATGACAAACCCGCCGGGCCGAGCCGTCCCGGCCGGCCACCCGCGCCGACTTGTCACGTAATCCGTGACGTCGCCGCTGGGCGGCATCGGCGGGTTCTCTCGCGCGCGCCGGCATCTCAGTCGCCGCTCCCGGCGCTCCCGGCTGCCGCGCCGCCGGTCTCGCCCCCCGTCCGCCGCGGGCGGGCGAAGCTGCGTTTGCCGCCGGCGAAAAACTCGAGAAAACCCCGCGCCTCCGCGGTCGCGAAGCCCCCCGCCGCCAGCCGCTGCGCCGCCACCGTGCGAATGTTGCCCGGCGTGAAATACACCTCCTGATACGCCCGCTTCAGCTCGGCGATCGCCGCCCGCGCGAACCCGCGGCGCCGCAGCCCGACGACGTTAAAGCCGATCACGTCGTCGCGCTCCGCCACCATCGTGAAGGGCGGCACGTCCCGCGTGATCGCCGCGTGCCCCGCCACCATCACGCTCTCGCCGATCCGGCAGAACTGGTGCACCGCCGCCGCGCCGCCGAAAAAGGTGTGGTCGCCCACGCTCACATGCCCCGCCAGCAGCGCCCCGTTGGCCAGCACCACGTGGCTGCCCAGCTCGCAATCGTGCGCCACATGGCTCGTCGCCATCAGAAAACACTGTTCGCCCAGCACGGTCGCTCCGCCGGTCGCGATCGACCGGTTGATCGTCACGTGCTCCCGCACCACCGTGCCCGCCCCCAGCCGCACGAAACTCTCCGTCGCGCGATCGAATTTCAGGTACTGCGGATCGCCGCCCACCACCGCGAAGGGGTGCACCACCACGCGCTCGCCCAGCACGCAATGGCGCGTCACCACCGCCTGGGCCATGATCTCGCAGTCGGCCCCGAGCTGCGCCCCCGGCTCCACAAGCGCCGTCGGATGAATCGTCGTCGCCATGGCGTCAGGCGCGCCCCCGCCGGGCGCCCGGCGACGGCAGGTCGAGTTGCGGATCCTTGAGGAGATCGTAGTTCTTCAGGATGCGCATGACCTGCAGCGTGTCGCTCTTGGTGTAGTTCTGGTTGGGCTCAATCTTGTCCAGCAGGTCCAGCAGCATCGCACGGAAGGAGAGGATCGCGTCGACCCCGTTCGCCTTCAACAGCTCGACGCTCTGGGAACGAAAAGGCTCGGTCGTGGGCAGGCTCGGCAGCACGAGGATCTTGGTCAGCTCCGCCTCCCCGCCACCCGGCTCCTCCGCCGGAAACAGCCGCGCCGCCTCCCGCAGCACGCTCTGCTGCAGGAAACTGAAGACCTCCGGGCTGCCCCGCAACATGGTCGGCGTGAACACACCCGTGTGCCAGCCTTTCACGGCGACGATCGCCTTGTGCACGTAGGGCAGCTCCGAGGAGAACAGGAAGAAGTCCGGCTTCCGCGCGTCGCGCTGCCAGACTGGATTGTACACGATGAGGTCGATCTCCTCCTCCGCCACCTTGCGCCGCGACTGCACCTGGTACTTGCGCGCCTGCCGGACCAGAAAGCCGTTTTGCTCGAAGTATTCGCGGACAATGCCTTCATCGATGGCTGACATGTGCCCCGCAAGGGGAACAGGCGGCTCCGGCGAGGGCAATTCCCTTTCGCCCGCGCGACGTTGCGCCCACGGCGGTGTCCTTCTCCCGCTTCCACCGGCCGCCGCTCCTGGTGGATGAGGATTCCAGCCCCGTGTTGGCGGACCGGGAAACGAGGCAGGATGCCGCGTCCACCTGGCATGACCCCGCCGGGCGTTACACCGCGCCCACCTCGCGGAAACTCGCCTCGACCAGCGCGAGTGGCACGTCGCCCTGCGTCGCCGCCTCGCCCGGCCGCCGCAACACCACAAAACGCAGGCCGCCGGCGCGCACCTTCTTGTCCCGCGCCATCGCCGCGTGCAGGGCCGCGAAGTCCAGCGGCCGGGTCAGCCGCACCGGCAGCGCGTGCGCCGCCACCACGCGCTCGACCCGCGCCACCGCGGCCGCGTCGACGTACCCGAGTTTTTGCGACAGCCGCGCCGCGGCGCCCAGGCCGATCGCCACCGCCTCGCCGTGCAGGTAGTCGCCGTAACCCGCCACATTTTCGATCGCGTGCGCAAAGGTGTGCCCGAGGTTGAGCAGCGCCCGCCCGCCCTCCTTCGCCGTCTCGCGCTCATCCGCCTCCACGATGCGCGCCTTGATCGCGCAGCACCGCCGGATCACCGCCGGCAGGTCCGCGCTGGCGGAGACCACCGGTTCGCGCTCCAGCCGCGCCAGCAGTTCCGCGTCGCCCAGCAACCCGTACTTGATCACCTCGGCCATGCCCGCCGCAAACTCGCGCTCCGGCAGCGACGCCAGCAGTCCGGTCGCGATGTACACCGCCCGCGGCTGATGAAACGCCCCCGCCAGGTTCTTGCCCGCCGCCAGGTTGATGCCCGTCTTGCCCCCCACCGAACTGTCCACCATCGCGAGCAACGTGGTCGGCACCTGGTGAAAATCAATGCCCCGCAACCAGGCCGCCGCCGCAAACCCGCCCAGGTCGCCGATCACCCCGCCGCCGACCGCAAAAAGCACGCCACCCCGGTCCACCCTCTGCTCGGCCAGGTAATCCAGCACCCGCCCGAAACCCGCCAGCGACTTCGCGGTTTCACCCGGCTCCACCGCCAGCACCGGCGCCGCGCCAAACATCGCCCCCAACGCCCCCGCCTGCACCGCGGCCAGGTTGGTATCGGTTAACACCGCCACCCGCCGTCCCGCGGCCGTCAACCGGCCGATCTCCTCCCGCACTCGCGTCGTCAAATCGACCCCGAAGTGGATCGCGTAGCTGCGTTCGCCCAGGTTGACGGTCAGGGAATCGGCCATGACCGGTTAAATTGCCGGCCGGCGAAAGCGTCGAGGAGAAGTTCCGCGCCGCGAGCCTCCCCTGTGCACCGTTTGCGGTTCTTCGACCAAATCCTGCGGATCGCCGAATTCCACTTGCACGTATCGCGACTAGGTCTCAGTACCAGTTCCCGTGTTCGCCTCTCCTTGCCGCCTCCGCTCCAGCCAGTGCGCCGCGCTCCTCGCGCTGGCGGCGGCGGCCGGCATCAGCCGACTCGCTCCGTCCGCTCCGCCCGTACCCCACCCTGCCATCGCGATCTCGGGTCACAGTGAAATCGAAGCATACTACTGTTTGGCAGAGTTTTCTGTCTTTGACGCGTCCAACTTCCAGCGGGCTTTGCCCTCCGTTGTGGCAGTGGCAACCGGGTACCTTTGGGGAACGACTCTAGCCCAGCCGGCGGCCGATTCGCGCGATCTCCCCTCCCCAACCGACGCCCCGCTTTCACCGGATCTGACGGCAGCTCCGCGAGCCGTTCCTAGCGCCGGAGCTCTCACCGACCGGCCGGGCGGTTCGTCACTCTTGGCCGCCTGCCTCACCCCGCACCGGTTGCCCTTCGCGGTCGGGCCTCCGGCCCTCCGCGATTCCAACGTTTCCCACCATGCCTAAGCATCGTTCCCTCCAACTCCACAGTTTCTTCGGCCTGCTGCTGGCCGGCTCCGCCGGCAGCCTCACCGCCGCCCTTCCGACCCCGCCGGTCCAGCTCCCCGCCTACCGCGTCGAAGCCGAGGCCGAATCCGACCACTACGTCCAGGGTCCCTTCCTGCCCGACGTCCAGGGCGCCAAGATCAACGTCGGCAAGAAGACCTCGATCCTCGATTTCGACAGTCAGCCGCGGATCAACGGCAACAACTACCGCCAGGCCCTCGCCCAGGCGCCGGGTCTCGTGCTCAGTGAGGAGACCTCCCCGCTGGTCAGCATCGGCTACCGCGGTCTCGAACCGCACCGCGCCCAGTTCACCCAGGTGCTCAAGGACGGCATTCCGATCCACGCCGATCAGTTCGGGTATCCCGAAGCTTACTACACCCCGCCGCTCGACACCGTCGACCGGATCGAGTTTGTCCGCGGCGGTGCCGCCCTGCTCTACGGGCCGCAGCCCGGCGGCGCCCTCAACTACGTCACCCATCGCCCGCGCCCCGACCGCCCCTTCTCCGGCTCCACCCTGCACACCGCCGGCAGCGACGGGTACTACTCCACCTTCAGCCACCTCGACGGCACTGTCGGGCGCGTCGGCTACTACGGCTACTTCAACCACCGGCAGTCCGACGGCATCCGCTCCGCCAACAGCGACTACTCGCTGACCGCCTGGCTGGGCCGGGTCGCCCTCGATGCCACTTCCCACTCCCGGTGGCTGCTCACGTTCGAAACCTATGAGGAGGAGCACGGCGAGCCCGGCGGGCTGACCTTCGCGACGGGAGCCAACGCGGTGAACTACCTCGCCGACCGTCGCGCGCCGTCCCGCCGGTTCGACCGCTTCAACCTCGACCGCGACGCCCTCTCGCTCATCTGGGAACGCGACTTCACCCACGGCACCTTCGCCTGGCGCACCTGGGCCATCGACTACGTCCGCGCCTCCCGCCGCCAGGGCGGCGGCGGCTTCGGCACCCTGCCCACCGGCGCCGGCGCCCTCACCAATACCATCGAAAACCAGCAGTTCACCACCTACGGCACCGAAGCCCGCATGCGCTACGAATGGGGCGCCCGCTTCCGGCACATCCTCAGCGCCGGCGCCCAGCTCTACCGCAGCGACTCCCCGCGCACCGACCGCCGCGGCGCCGCGCCCGACGCCACCGCCGGCGCGATTCAGACGCAGTCGCAACGCGAGGTTTTCTACGCCCCCCTCTACATCGAAAACCTCTTCCGCCTCGGCGCGCTCTCCCTCACCCCGGGCCTCCGCGTCGAGAGCGTCCGCCAGGAGGTGCGCGAACTCGTCAACGCCGCCAAGACCGCCGCCGGCAACCCGCTCGCCGCGCGCGAGGAGCGCGACACCGTCCCGCTCCTCGGCCTCGCCGCCGCCTGGGATCTCCCCGGCCGGGGCCAGCTCTACGCCAACGCCTCGCAGAGCTTCCGCCCGATGATCTTCACCCAGGCCGTACCCAACGGCGCCACCCAGATCGTCAACGCCGACCTCGCCGAGGGCCGCGCGGTGCAATACGAATTCGGATACCGCGCCGAGGTGCGGCCCGGACTCGTGGTCGACGCCAGCGCGTTCCACCTCGGGTTCGACGATCAGATCGGCACGCTCGCGCTCCCCGGCGGCCGCTCCACCGTCGCCAACGTCGGCCGCGCCGTGCACCGCGGCGTCGAGGCCTCCGTGCAGCAGGACCTCCTGCGCCTCTTCCATCCCGGCGCCCGTTCCGCCCTCACGCTCTACGCCAACGCCCTGCTGCTCGACGCGGAGTTCAAGCAGGGCGCCTTCGCCGGCCGCACCCCGCAATACGCCCCCGACCACGTCGTGCGCACCGGGCTCGTCTACACCCGCGGCACCGGGCTCAAGCTCGGCCTCACCGGCACGCTGGTCGACCACAGCTTCGCCGACGACACCAACACCGCCCAGCGCCGCGTCCCCGCCCACGCCGTCTGGGATCTCACCGCCGAGTGGCGCGTGCCGCGCAGCCCGGTCCGGCTGATCGCCGGCGTGAACAACCTCCTCGACGAGGACTACTACAGCCGCGTCCGCGCCGACGGCATCGATCCCGCCCCGCGGCGCAACTGGTACTTCGGCGCCGCCCTCGAATTCTGACCGCCCGCCCGGCGTCGCCGCGCCACTCGTGCCCAGCCCCGTGCGTGGCGCGACCGCGCCCACCGCCGCCGAGGCGCCCGTTGAACTTTCGCGCTTCGTCGTCACCGCCGCCGGCTTCCAGCAGTCGGTCCAAGACGCCCCCGCCAGCATCTCCGTCATCGGCCGCGAAGATCCGGAGGAGAAACGCGTGAGCCACCTCGCCGAGGCCCTCGCCGACGTCGAGGGCGTCGACGTCGGCGCCGCCGCCGGCCAGCACCCGGCCGAGAAACTCGTGATGCCGGTCGATCGGACCAGGAACCCAGACGCGCGGCGGCCCCGACAGAACCGCGGCCTACGGCGCACTCCCCGCATCGCCCGGGCCGAGGCGGAAGTGGCTCCGGGCACCGAAGTCCGGTCGCGCCGGCGAGACGAATTTCTCCAGATATTCCGGCGTGGCGAAGAGGTGATCCTCCCCCGGCGAGGCCTCCCGGCGCACGAGGTACTTGAGCTCCTCGCGGTTTTCGGACCAACCCAGGCCGTTGCAGAACTGCAGGCCGGCAAACTGCGCCTTGTACAGCGCCCGCTCCGAATAACAGGTGCCGAGGTGAAGCGCCGTGTAACCGAGCTCGGCGAACTGCCGGACCGCGGCCGTCATCATGAACAGACCCAGGCTTCGCGGGGTTCCGTCCAGTTCATAGAAGGCATAGTAGTAAAACGCGATCCGCGGCGGCTCCAGGTACAGCAGCACCGTGCCGATCTCGCGCGCCGTCGCCGCCTCATGAAAAACCAGCAGGTGCGAGACCACGGGCGAGGACATCAGCCGATCGAGTCGCTCGCCTCCCATCGTGCCCGCCCCGAACCGCCGGTCGGCGTAGGCCTGCCAGGCGGCGCGGCGCGCCGCGGAGTAGTCGAAGGCCGCGCGCGGTAACAACGTCACCGATACACCCGCCCCCTGGCGCAGGACGCGCCGGTTTTCCGACGACGGCGTGTACCGCGGCAGGCAGACCCGCAGGTTCCGGCTCAGGTAAAACCGGCTCAGGTCCGGCGCCCCCGGCAGGAACCCGCGCTCGAAAAAGTCCGCCGGTGTCTCCCCGGCTTCGGGAAAGGCCCAGACAACGTACGGAAACGTGTAGCGGGCGTAGTCCGACCGGCACTCCGAAAACGCGAGTTTCATCGGAGATACCTCCGCGGCAGCCGTCCGCTCCAGCCGACAAGCACGTCGTACGACACCGTCCCCGCCCAGCCCGCCAAGTCGTGCGCTGTGATGACCTCCCCGCCCTGCGCACCAAGGATTACCGCCTCGTCGCCCGGCGCCGCCCCCGCCACGTCGGTCACGTCGACCATGATCGCATCCATCGTGACACCACCCCGGATCGGCGCGCGCTGGCCCCGCACCAGCACCTGGCCCGTGTTGGCCAGGCGCGGATAACCGTCGCCGTAGCCGACCGGCAGCACGGCGATCCGGCGCGCGGCGGGCGCGCGATACTTGCGCCCGTAACCGACCGAATCCCCGGCCGCGACCGTGCGCACCAGGTCGAGGCGCGCCCGGAGGGACAGGACGGGCGCGAGGCCGGGCACGCGCGGCGTATGCGGCGAGGGATGCAGCCCCAGCGGGAGCAGCCCGAGCCGCACGAGATCGAAATGGGCGGCGGGAAAGTTGAGAAACCCCCCGGAATTGCACAGGTGGCGCAGTCGGGGGCGGAGCCCGGCACGTTCGAACCCGGCCAGCACGGCGCGGAAGATCTCAAGTTGATGGAGAGAAAACGAGGCCTCCGCGGCGTCGGACATCGCGAAATGGCTGAACACGCCCTCCAGTTCCAGCGCCGGCAACTGCGCCAGCGCCAGGCCGCAACGGACGGCCTCCGCCGGCGCCACGCCGTACCGGTTCATGCCGGTGTCGATCTCGAGATGGACCCTGGCGCGCCGCCCGCCCGCCGCCGCGAGGCGGCTGAGTTCCGCCGGCACCTCCAGGTCGCTCACCGCCAGGGTCAGATTGAGCTGCAGGCACGCCGGGAGTTCGGCGAGATCCCGGACGCCGAACACGAGGATCGGGGCGGAAATTCCCGCAGCGCGCAGTTCACTCGCTTCGCCCACCGAGGCCACGGCGAGGCGGCTGACACCGTGTTCGAGGAGCGTGCGGCTCACCTCGATCGCGCCGTGACCGAAGGCCGCGTCCTTCACCACCCCGAGGAGCGCGGGCGGCCGGGCGGCCAGGAGCGCGGCGTGCGCCCGAATCGCGCCGAGGTTGCGCGCCAGTTGCGCGAGATCGATCTCGAGCCGGGCCGGACGCAGAGCCGCGCCGACCACTTCCACCGGACCCGCCGCGCCCGTGCCCGGCGGCCAGAGCGATTGCCCGACGTCGCGCCGGTAATAGCTGCCGAGGCAGTGCCACCGTCCGATCTCGCGATACGCGGCGGCCAGGGCCAGTTCGAGGGTCGGAGCGACCGCGGCGAAATCGCCGAGGCGATGGCCGGTGGCCTCGAGCGCTCCCTCCGGCGACCGCGCCACCTCGTTCCACCACACCTCGGCCGGCGGCACGGAGCCAGCGGCGGCGCCGGCGTGCTCCTCCGTCCGGCGGGTGACCGGCACGCGCGGGCCGCTCAGGCTGGTGTAGGGATAACCGTAGCCGGCCAGGGTGACCGAACAGCCGTGGCGGACATCGTCGCGCCAGCGCGGTGCGAGCGGCTCGTTGCGGGCGCAGGCGAGCAGGGTGGCGAGCGGGTTGGCGAGCAGGCGGGTGATGAGTGGACCGGAGGTGACGCCCAGGCGCACGTTGTACTCCAGCACGTGCCAGCGACCGGCGTGGCGAATCGCAGTGACCTGCACGGGGCCGTGAAAGCCGACTTCGCGAAACCAAGGCAGCAGCGGATGGAGCAGTTCGCGCGCGAGCCCGTGGCGGTCCTGTTCGTCGCGTTCGACGATGCCACCCAGCGGGGCTCCCGCCACCACGCCCAGATCGCCGTCGAAGGCCCGCTTGTATTCCTGATTGGTCACCAGCGAGTGAATTTCCCCGGCACTGACCAGCGCGATGTGACCGGCCTCGGCGCGGCCGAGATATTCCTGCAAAAACACGCCCTCGGCGTAGTTCAGCCGCGGCAGCCAGCCCAGGGTGTCGGCCATCGTCTCGCAGACAATCGTGTGGATCGGGCTGTTGGGCCCGCACACGGGGTTCTTCAGCACGAAGGCCCGCTGGTGCCGGCGCACCAGTTCCGCGGCGCGTCCGGCGTCCGCCGCCACCGCCGCAATCGGAAACGGGATCGCGAACCGCGCACACAGCTCGCGCGCGAAATCGCGGCGCCGCTCCAGCTCCAGGGAGGCCCCGGTGGGGCACAAAAAGGGGATGCCCAGGGAGAGGAACTCCTCCGCCCACGGGCGCTCGCACCACTCAATCGACATCGGCACGATCAGGTCCGGCCGATCCTTCCGGAGCAGCGGGCAGGGGTTCGGGTGTTCCCGCTGGTCGCACACCGGCCCGACGAGGCCCGGGCCGTGGTGGGCGTAGTCCCGGGTCAGATACGTGGCGGTGCGGGCACCCTCCGCCCGCAGGGCCGCCAGGATCCCGTGGACAAACGACCCCACGCCCAGCGCCATGACATAAGGAGGTGATTCCGGCCGTGACATCATTGGTCACGGCATCGTTCACGGGATCGCCGGCGATGCCGAGCGGAACTTTCACGCCGCCGGACGACCACGCAGACGAGGTGGCGTTCGCTCGGATCGTTTCGAAAAAGTCCGCGATGCCCGGTCGATGGCGGGCGCCGATCCCTCGGCGCCGCCGGCACTTTCGCGGCGGCGACCGAGCGCCGCCCTCCACTGATTGGACGCCTTCTCAGGCACCGAGATCGTACACCTCCACCAGCACGATCCCCGAGCCGCCGTCGGCCCCGCTCACGTGGATGGTCCACGCCCCGGGCGCGAGCGTCGCCATCAGCGCGGCATCCGCCCGCCCGGGTTCCAGCGCAAAGGCTCCCGCCCGCCGCCCGGCCGCGGCAATCGCCCCCGGGTCCGGCGAGGACTCCCAGCCGGCGTTGGCCACCACCGCCCGCCCTTCCGCCAGCACCACCAACGACGGCCGCGCCAGCACGCCTTCCACGCCGAACGCCGCCAGCCCCGGCCCGACGGCCCGGATCAGCACGGTGCGTGCCGTCTCACCCGCCAACACCAACCCCGGAATCGCCACCCCCGCCCCAGGCCCCACCCGCGTGCGCATCGAAACGTTGCCCAGGCCGCCCTCGGACCTCTCCGTGCCTGAGTCGACCTCATACACCTCGACCAGCGCCACCCCCGTGTCGCCCGCCGGGGCCGTCACCGGCGCGGTGTAAGCGCCCGGCTCGAGGGTCGCGAGCAACGCGCAATCCCCGCTGCCGCGCGCGAGGGCAAAGGCTCCCGCCCCCGCCATCGCCTGCACCAGCGCCGCGGTGTCCGCCGCGCTGCCGCCATCCCACCCGCGATTCGACGCGACCAGCCGGCCGTCCGCCCGCCGCAGTGTCAGCTCCGGCCGCGTCAGCACTCCCTCCACCCCAAAGGCGGCCAGGCCCGGACCGATGCCGCGCACCAGCACGCGCCGCGGAGCCGATCCGGCCAGCACGAAACCCGGTATCAACGTCGCCTCGCCCGCACCGGCCGCCGCCCGCGTGGAGAGGTTGACCAGCCGCGCCGGCGTCAGCGGCACCCGCACCGTCGGCGGCGCCCCGCCCGCCCGCAGCGTGAAGGTCTGTTCGTACCGTTTCCCGTCGTGCTCGACCGTGACGAGATACTCCCCGTGGAAACCGCGGCCCTGCCAGCGGCCCTGCGCGTCGGTCGGGCCCGAGGCGCGGGTGCGCCACTGGTCGAGGACGAGTGACTTCCAGGCGCGGGCGTTGGGTTTTTCCGACCAGTCGGCGCGGTACATCGCCGCGCGCGGAATCCAGTGCGCCCGCTCCCAGAACCCCCACAACTGCACCCCCACGACCGCCGGGTGGCTGTAGGCGAGGATCAGGAAGTCGCGCGTGTAGTCAGCCTGCAGTTCCTCGTCGTCGGTGTTGACATCGAATTCCGTGAAGCGCACCGGCAGCCCGAGGGCGGCGTAGCGATCGAGGACGGCGAGGACGTTCGCCGGGGGCGAGGGGCTGCCGCCGATGTGCGCCTGCAGGCCGAGCCCGCCGAGCGGTGCGCCCTCCTGCTGGAGGTAGCGCGCGGTGGCCTCGAAGTGCGCCACGTGGGCGGCGTCGAGCCCGGTGTCGTGATTGCCGTAGTCGTTGAGGTAGAGCGCGGCGGTCGGGTGCGCCGCACGGGCGGCCCGGAACCACTCGACCTGGATCGCCGGGCCGAACACGTCCATCAGGTCGTGGTTGGCGTACGGCTCGTTGAGCACGTCCCACTCGTCGAGCAGGTCGCGCGTCGCCCCGGCGACATCCGCGATGTGCGCGCGCACGCGGGCGGGGATTTCCGCCTGCTGCGCCGTGCCCCGCAGGGCCTGGATCGAGGGCGGCAGGTTGCGCCAGCCCGGCCACACCAGCACATGGCCCCGCGTATGGAGTCCGTGGTTACGCAACCACGCCAGCCCGGCGAGGGTCTGCGCGCGCGCATAGGCCGCCCCCCATTCGCCGCTCCAGGCCGGCCACTTCAGATCGTTCTCGGAGGAGGCCGCGTTGAACAGCTCCAGCACCTTCTGCCGGTAGCGGCGATGGTCGGCGCCGTCGTTCACCAGCCGCGAGAGCTGCAGCGCGGAACCAAAGTGAAACGCCGCCTGCCGCTGCTCCACCCGCACCACCGCCCCCGGTACCGGCCGGCCCTGCGCCTCGACCACCGCAACCGCGAAGTCGCCCTTCCGCACCTGCTCGATGCGCGCCAGCGCCGCCGCCCGCCACGGCGCCCCCGCCTCGCGCCCCGCGTAGGTCGAACGAGTCCGCGGCAGCGACGCGAGCGCCTGGCTCCGCCCGTAGTACACGAAATCGAAGCCGCCCAGCTCGATCGTCTGCCGCTTGAACCCCAGCCCGAACGACACCTCCACCGCCCCCGCCGCATAGTCGGCGTCAAAGGCAAACGGCACCACGAACTCGGTCCACTCCCGCGGCACCGTATGGGTGCCGTCGACACTCTTGTTCCACTCCGGCGACGCCTTCTGCACCACCAGCCGCAGGTAGGCGCCACCGGACTCGTCCGTCGTCGCCACCGCCCGCGCCACGAACCGCAGCAGCGCGACATCGCCGCGCGCCACCGCCCGCGCCACCGGTGCTCGAAATTCGATCGCCCACGGCGGCGACGAGTCCACCCGCGTCTCCACCCGCCACGCTGCCTCGAACCCCGGCCCCGCCACCGCCACCCGCGTCGCTGCGCCATTGGCCCCCGTCAGCCGAAACCCCGGCAGCGGCGCGCCCGCCGCGAGGAGCGGCTCCCCGGCTGGGTAGGCAAGCTGCGCCCGCGCGCCGGCTCCGCCCAACGCCACGATCAGCAACCACCCGCATAACCCCGGCCAACGAAATCGACGCCCCATGCGCGCAGAAAAGCGCCCGCGCTCCCCTGATACAAGCCGCGCCGCAAGCGGGTTGGACATCCGTGCTCCGCCCCGCAACCTGCGGCTCCATGCAATTGACGAAACACTGGGCTGCGATGCTCGACGACTACGTGATCGATCTCGCCTGGTCGCCGGCCGGGGGCGGCGAACCGCTCCTTGCCGCCGCCAGCGCCGCCGGCCCGCTGTCGCTGTTCGCCCGCGACGACGGCGCCCGCCGGCACCTGCTGCCGGGACACGAGAACGGCACCAACATCCTCGCCTGGCAGCCGGTCGCGGCGCCGCAACTCGCCTCCGGCGGGCAGGACGGTGCCGTGAAACTCTGGGACCCCGCCGCGGGGCAGCACACCGCCACCGCGCCGCTTGGCTCCGCCTGGGTCGAACACCTGGCCTGGTGCGCCGCGCCGCGGAAATCGGCCGGCGACGCGGGCGGGTCGCAGGCGGGTTTGCTGTTCGCCGCCTGCGGCCGCGAACTGGCCGCCGTCCGGCCCGACGGGAGCATTGCCCACCGGTTCCCCGCCGCGCCCAAGACCCTGTCGGCCCTCGCCGCGCATCCCGCGGGCGGCGCGCTCGCCGCCGCGTGCTACGGCGGCGTGACCCTTTGGGACAGCGACGACTTCCTCGCGCAGAAGGAATTCAAGTACAACAACGGCATCCACGCCCTGGTGTGGTCGCCCGATGGCAAGTGGCTGGTTTCAGGCAACCAGGACCCGAGCGTGCACCTGTGGCGGCCGGAGCAGGACATCGAGCTCCACATGAGCGGCTACGAGGGCAAGGTGAAGTATCTGTCTTTCGATTACACCTCGCGCTGGCTGGCGACGAGCGGCGGGCGCGACGCCTGCGTGTGGGACTGCGCCGGCGCGGGCCCCGAGGGCCGCGAGCCCGCGATGCTCCCGCACGACGCGCCGGTGTGTGCGGTGAAGTTCCAGAACGCCCACGGCCTGCTCGCCACCGGCAGCAGCGACGGCACGGTGCAGATCTGGAGCCCCGAGATCCGGCAGCCGCTGCGCGCCACCGTGCGCATGCCCAGCCCGGCGACGAAGTTTGCGTGGTCACCCGACGACGCCTACCTCGCCATCGGCACCGAGCGCGGCGCGGTTTACGTGCTGAAGTGCGAGGCGTAGCCGGGGCCTCTCCCGCGCCACACGGCGGGCACACTGGACGAGGCGTCTCGCCTCGTCTTCACGGCGCAAACACGAGGCTGGAAGCCTCGTCCACCACGGGGGCACACGGAGGCGGGAGGACGACACCGCCGTGCCCGCACCGGCCGCCGTTCGCCGCAGGTTTGACACTTCCCTGCACCTCCGCGAAGAGGACGGCACCCACCCACCCTATGCACGTCACCTTCCGGCCATGGCCGGTCATCCTGGCGTTGTCTCTCCTCGTGGCCGAAGCGGCCGCCCAAACCGCCCGGCTCGCCAACATCTCCACCCGCGGCCAGGTCGGTGAGGGCGCCGACAGCCTGTTCGGCGTCCTCCCCAACATCGGCCGCTTCGCGAAGCCGAACCTCGGCTTCATGGGCTGAGGGCCGGACCCTCAGGCTGCCTCTCGCGAAGACGCGAAGTTGCGTGTTCTCCTGCTTTCCGGAAGCGTTCTCGACGAACCGACTTCAAACCGCTCCCACCTACCCCCTCTTGCCGCCGTCTTCTTCCCCCGGGGACGTCACCCTCTTCGCGACTTTGCGCCCTCGCGGGAGTTCACCGCCTGGATTGAAAACTCTGCACCCCTTCTCCCCCGCTCCCACTCCCCAACTCTCCCCCTCTCCGTCTCTCCGTCTCTCCCGCTTCCGGGGACCGCCCGGAACCCTCCCTTGACGTAACTGCCGCCCGGCCCGAACGTCGTTCCGAATCCATGCCGGATGACACCGCCAACGCCGCGCCGTCTCCCGAGCCGCCGCCGCATGTGCCGTCGGTGTTCATCAGCTATGCCGCCGAGGATCGCGTCGCCGCCCGTCAGCTCCGCGACGCCCTCGCGGCCGCCGGTCTCGAGGTGTGGTACGACGAAAACGAGCTGAGCGGCGGCGATGCGTGGGATCAGAAGATCCGCCGGCAGATTCGCGACTGCGACTACTTCATGCCGGTCATCTCCGCCAACACCGAGGCGCGGAAGGAAGGCTACTTCCGCCGCGAGTGGCGCCTGGCCACCGAGCGCACCCTCGACATGGCCGACGACGTGCTCTTCCTGTTGCCGGTTGCCGTCGACGACACCTCGGAGGCCGGCGCGCGGGTACCCGAGAAGTTTCTCACGGTGCAATGGCTCCGGGCGCCGGGCGGGCAGCCGACGACCGCCTTCACCGCCCTGCTCGAACGCCTGCGCCGGGGCGATCACCAGGCGCCGGCCCGGCCGACGCGCGCCCCGTTCGCCTACCACCGCACGACTGCGCCGTTCGTCACTCCGCCCCCGGCGGCGATCCCTCCTCCGCTCGGTGGAGACGCTGCCGGGCACGACGCCCGCATCCCGCCCCCGATGCCGCCGTTTCCGCCCGTGCCGGAAAAGGGCGGGTTCTTTCACGGCGTCAAGTTTCTCGCCGAGGTGCTCTGGTGGGCGCTCACCGCCGCGTGGATCATCTTCGTGCGACTGCCCAAGTGGGCGCGCATTCTGCTCGTGATCTGGCTCGTGCTGAGCATGGGCGCGATCCGCTGCAGCCGACCTTCGGATTCCACGCCCTCCCAGCGGAGCGGAGCGGGCCGCGGCGCCGGCACAGGCGAGGGCCAGAAGAAGATGCGCCAGGCGATCGAACGCGCCGCCCAGGCCGAGCGCGAAGGCGCCGGGTTCTCCGTGCAATCGCTCGATGTCGGCCGGATTGCCACCGAACTCGCCCATGTCTTCGGCGACGGCTTCAAGGATGCCGCCGCCCTCGGAAAGACCCTCGTGATCGTGCCCTTCGCGCGCCCCAACGCCGAGCGCGCGGGCGACAAGTTCGCCCACAATGTCTTCCTCTCCCTTTATGGCCGGCTCGCGCTCGATCGGCGCAACGAGATCAGCGTTGTCCCGCCGCTCCGCGCGCCCCCGTCAGCCGACGCCCTGCAGACCCGCGCCACTGCGCTCGGCGCCAGCTTCCTGCTCGCCGCCGATCCCGTGCCCGACGGCGCCGCCGCGACGCTCACGGTCAAGCTGTTTTCCGCCGCCGAGGGCAGGGTCGTCTGGAGCGAGTCGTACCCGATCCTCGGCGCCGACTCCGCCGCCATCGCCGAGAAGATCGGCGCGCAGGTGGCGGAACACGTTCCGCGCAAGGAACCGCGCCGCGGAAAGGGTCCCCTGTCGCCACCGACTCCGCCACCTTCGCCAGAGCCGGGCCGGTAGGCAGGCGAGAGTCAGCCTGCGCGGCCGCCCAGCGCCGCGTAGATGAACAAGCCGATCATAAGAGCGGCGCAGACCAGCCGCGCCAGAGTCGAGAGCACGAATCCGGTCGCCGCCCCAAGGCCGGCCTTGAGGGCCTCACGGTCCGTCTTCCGGCCGAGGAGTTTCTCCGCGATTACCGCCCCGAGCACGGTGCCCACCAGCAGCGCCGGCAGCGAAATGAAAACACCGACCAGCGCGCCGCCACCGGCACCCGCCATGCCCCACTTGCCTCCCCCGAACCATCGGGTGCCCACGATGACGCCGGCGAAGTCCATCACCACTGACAACGCCCACGCCGCCCCCATCGCGGCCACCATCGGCCAGGCGAGACTCTCCGGCAGGAGGAGTTTGTGCAGCACGGCCGCGATCAGGATCAGCGTGGTTCCGGGAAGCATCGGCACCACCACGCCCACCAGGCCGACAAACATCAGTCCGGCCGTGAGACTCCAGATCGCAATTTCAAGCACGCCATCAGAACACAACCGCCCGGCCAAAGTTGCAATCATCGGACACAAATCATCCGGCGCGGGGAACCCGGATTCCCGCCTCCCCGGGCACCGTCTCCGCTCCGCCCGGCCGGACTTACGACCGGCAGGAGCGGCTTCAGGCCGCGTCGAGGGGATACGTCCTGTACTTTCGCGGGCCCAACCCGCCTGACTCCTACACCCCTGTGGTTCGTAATTACCATTTCGAGACGGCACACCACGATCTGCAACGGAGGTCCACCCGTCGATCCACCCGACTCCGGGTCGCGGCCGGCCCCGCGGCGGCCGTGCGGGATCGGCGAACCCGTTTCCGATTCGCCGCGGAGCCGGGCACGAAAGGCGCCCCGTCACCGCCGGAACCGCTGTCTCCTTGCGCCCGCCGCCCTGCTGCGCACGCTGCCGCCCATGAAACTGTTCCTCGCCCCCTTGACCGCCCTGGCGCTGCTGGCGGCGACCGGCCACGCCCAGAAACCCAGGATCACTTCGCAGGATCAACTGCCGCGTTTCAGCTACCCCTACACCGGTCCGGTGACGGAGGTGCTGAAGAACGAGGCGGTGGCGGAGAAACTCGCCGCCGCCGTCCGCGCCGATGTGGAAAAGCTGCTCGCGGACCACGAGATCGAGGACCGCTCCACGCTGCAGGATCTTTGGGGCACCCTGCTGGCGCTCGACCTCCACGCCGGGCGGCATGAAGACGCGCTGCGGCGCATCGCGCAGATCCGCGCCCTCGACGAAAAGCCCGCGGCCAAGCTCACCGGCGGCCTGCTGACCGAGGCGATCATCCACACCCGCCAACGGGGCGAGTTCGCCCGCGAAGCCGACTTTCGCGCCGCGTTCCGGCAGGTCTATGCGGAAAAGCTCGCGGCCCTGCCGTGGGACATCGTCGGCGACGTGATCAAACAGACCAAGGGCACCGCGGAGATCATGTCGGAAGCGCTGGTCCTCGGCAACCTCTCGAGCCAGTTCCAGCCCGGGGTGGATCGCACCGGCACCCTCAGTGGGGACGTGGCCCGCGTGCTCCTCGCCCAGCGCACCAACCTCGCGCATTACCTGCCCCTGAAGGCCGAGCGCATCGCCGCGCTCTCGGCCTACCTCGCTTCCCATCAGAAAACCAAAGCCGACATCTGGGCGGCGCGCGCCGTGAACCTCGACACCGCGGCCGGGCTCACCCCCGTGATCGTTGGCATCTGGGACAGCGGGGTCGATGTGGCGGTGTTTCCGCAGCAGCAGTGGCGCCACCCCGCGGAGGAAGTCAACGGCCGCGACGACGACGGCAACGGCTATGTGGATGACGTGCACGGCATCGCCTTCGATCTCCAGGCCCGGCCCGTGCCGGAGCTGCTGCTGCCCCTCACCCCGCAGCAGCGCGCGGACTACCCCGGGATGCGCAACCTCACCAAGGGCCTGCTCGACGTGCAGGCCAGCCTCGACACCACCGAGGCCGCCGAGCTGAAGAAGATCATGGGCGGACTGCAGCCCGACGCAGTGAAGCCGTTCATCGAGAGCCTGAATTTCTTCGGCAACTACACGCACGGCACGCACGTCGCGGGCATCGCCGCGGCCGGCAACCCCGCCGTGCGGCTCCTCGGGGCGCGCATCACCTTCGACCACCGGATGATTCCCGACGTGCCCACGCGCGCACAGGCCGAGCGGGAGGCGGCGGCGATGCGGGCGGTCGTGCAGTATTTCCAGCAGCACGGCGTGCGGGTGGTGAACATGAGCTGGGGCGGCAGCCCGCGCAGCATCGAGGCGGCGTTCGAGGCCAATGGCGCCGGCGGCACCCCCGAGGAGCGCCGGAAGACGGCCCGCGAGTATTTCGAGCTCTCGCGCGTGGCGCTGACCGAGGCCATTCGCGCCGCCCCGGAGATTCTGTTCGTCGCCGCCGCCGGCAACGACGACAACGACGCCAGGTTTGAGGAGTTCATCCCCTCCGGCATCGACCTGCCCAACATTCTCACCGTCGGCGCCGTCGATCAGGCGGGCGAGGAGACCTCGTTCACGAGCTTCGGGAAGAACGTCGACGTGCACGCCAACGGCTTCGAGGTCGAAAGCGAACTGCCGGGCGGCGAACGAATGAAGTTCTCCGGCACCTCCATGGCCGCCCCCAACGTCGCCAACCTCGCCGCCAAACTGCTCGCCGTCCGCCCCTCGCTGACGGTCGCGCAGCTCATCGAGTTCATCCAGCGCGGGTGCGAACGCAGCGCCGACGGCCGCATCAACCTCATTCATCCGCGCCGCAGTTTTGAACTGCTCTCGGCCTCCGGACGGAACTGAGCGGGAGCGGAGCCGGCCCACGCAACGCCGGTGCGGGCGCCCGCCTCGCCCGTCGAACCGCGGACGGACACCCGGCCCGATCCGCCCGCGCTCTCCACTCCGCAGTTGCGCCGCCGGGGCGACCTCGTTTCGTGGGCCGCGATGTCGTCCGCTCCCAGCTCCACCCTGCCCGCAGTTCCGGCCGCACCGCCACCGGCTCCGGCGACCCGACCGCTGCCGGAGGGCGTGCGGGAGGGCAACGAGAACCTCGTCCGCCTCACCGAGGCGGCCGGGGCCAAGGTCCGCGCCCTGATCGCACGTGAGCAACAGGGGGAGTTTCTGCGCCTCGCCATCAGCGGAGGCGGCTGCAACGGCCTCAGCTACAAGATGAAGTTCGTGCCGGAGCCGCGCCGCGGCGACCTCCTCGTTTCGACGGCCGGCGTGAAGGTCGTGGTGGACAGCCGCAGCGCCCTCTACCTAAAGGGCACTCACCTCGACTACTCGTCCGCGATGATCTCCGGTGGCTTCAAGTTCTCCAACCCCAACGCCAAGGCGAGCTGCTCCTGTGGCGAGAGCTTCAGCGTGTAAGGCGGCCCCGCCGACCGCGCGGACCACCACCCCCCGCTCCCGGCCGGACACCCCGGCCAAATAACCCTTGCCCCCGGCCGCGCTCCCCGCAAGAAGCGACCCCGACCCTATCACCAGTCCAATCCTTATTGATGGCCAACTCGTTTCCCTCCGCCTCGGGCGGCCGCCCCGGTTCGTATCAGCGTCGCAACAACGACCCCTACGCGGCGATTCGCCGCAATCACCGCATCAAGGTCCCCCAGGTCCGGCTGATCTCCCCCGAGGGCAAGCAGCTCGGGATCATCGAGACGACCAAGGCCATCAACCTCGCGCTCGAGAACGGACTCGACCTGGTCGAGGTGGCGCCCAACGCCTCGCCGCCGGTTTGCCGCATCATGGACTTCGGCAAGTACGTGTACGAGGAGCAGAAGAAGACGTCCCACTCCAAGTCGATCGCGAGCAAGATCAAGGAAATCGAGTTCACCGCCCGAATCGACAAGCACGACTACGAGACCAAGCTTCGTCACGCCGAGGAATTTCTCGACCACGGCAACAAGGTGAAGATGCGCCTGAAGTTCCGCGGCCGCGAAATGGCTCACACGGAGATCGGTTTCGACGTCATGAAGCGCGCGGTCGCCGATCTCACCGGCATGGCCAATGCCGACGCCGACCCGAAGCTGATCGGCCGCAACATCCACGTGATGCTCACGCCGCTGCCGGCCAACAAACGGAAGCCCAAGTTCCTCGCGCCGGACGACGACGAGGAGGAGGCTCCGCCTCCGGCGCCGGGTGAGCGACCGGCCCCGGCCGCCCGGCCCGCGGCGCCCGCGTCCTGATCCTCCGGCCGCCATGCCTCCGGCGGCACGACAATCGGCTCTCCGCTTCGCTTTTGCCAGCGCCCTGTGGTTGGCTTCGGCGGCCCGTTCCGCCGATTCCGCGACGCGCGTCCCACCCACCCGGCCCGGAGCGACCCCGACTCCCGCCCCGGCCCACCCGCCGGCGGCCGCCCCACCCACGGCTCGTCCCGCGCCGCCCGCCCCGGCGCGGGCGGCGGCAGCAGCGGGATCCAAACCCGCCACGGCGCCGGCCATCACGACCCGCAAGATCGGCCGCCTCGACTATGTGCCTGCGACCGAGGTCGCCCGGCTCCTGGGCCTGAAACTCTCCTGGCTGGAGCGCGGACGGAAACTCACCCTCACCGGGAGCGGCGCACGCGCCGTGCTCGAAGCCGACACGCGCGACATCACCGTCAACGACCTGCGCGTCTTCCTGGGCGATCCCGTAGCCGCCGCCAGCGGCCAGTTGCTGATCAGCCGGGTCGACTTCGAACGCTGCCTCACCCCGATGCTGCGCCCGGGCCACGGGGTGCCCCCCCGCCCTCCGCCGCGAACCATTGTCCTCGACGCCGGCCACGGCGGCAGCGACCCCGGTCGCGTAAACGCCAAACTCAAGATCGACGAAAAGACCTACACGCTCGACGTGGCCCGCCGCACCCGGACGCTCCTCGAGGGGGCTGGCTACCGCGTGGTGCTGACGCGCAGCGACGACCGTTTCGTCTCCCTCCCGCAGCGGGCCGCGCTCGCGAATGTCGCGAAGGCGGACGCTTTCGTGAGCATCCACTTCAACGCCATCGCCAACGACACCAGGACCTCGGGGGTCGAGGTGTACACCTTCGCCCCGCGTTTCCAGCGCTCCACCAACGCCTGGGGGCCCGGACAGAGGAACGACACGGAGGACTACGCCTCGCCGGGCAATCAGCACGACCACTGGAATGTCGTGCTGGCCCACGCCCTGCACCGGCGGTTCATCACCGACCTGAAGGCGGATGATCGCGGCAAGAAGCTGATGCACCTCGCCGTCCTCCGTCCCCTGCAGTGCCCAGGCGCCCTCATCGAGTGCGGCTTCCTCACCAGCGAAAGCGAGGCGCGGAAAATCGCCACCCCCGCCTACCGCCAGCGGATCGCCGCGGCCCTTGCCGCCGCCATCCGAGACTATGCATCGACCCTGGACGGGCTGCGGCGCCGGCCCGCGGCCGCCACGAAGTGATCGCCGCCGGCGCGGCGGCTCAGCCCGCCGCCCCCGGTTTGCCCGCCGGGGCGGTCGCCGGTCCCTCCCCACCGCCGGATCGATAGTGGATCACCTCGACGCGCTCCAGGGTCACGAGGCCGCCAAATCGCATCGTCTCGAGCACCGGCAGGAAAGCGCGGATCCGATCCTCGCGGTCGACGATCTCGATCACCAGCGGCAGGTCGAGCGAGAGGCGCAGGATCTTCGCCGTGTGCAGGCGGCTCGACTTCCCGTAGCCCAGGGCCGCCCGCAGCACGGTGGCGCCGGCGAGGTGGTGCTCGCGGGCCTTGAGCACGATGGCCTCGTACATCGGCTGGCGCTGCCAGCGCTCGGACTCGCCGAGGAAGATGCGGAGCAGGACGCTTTCGCGGGGAAGTTCCATGGTCAGGATCCTTTGAGCTGGTTGCAGGCCGAGGCCGCGACGTGGCCGAGCCACACGCTGAGAAAGCAGAGCACGAACGTCCCGCCCGCGTTGGCGCCTGCCCGCAGCCACTCGCCCTCGCGCGCCAGCGCCAGCGTCTGCAGGCTGAACGACGAATAGGTGGTGAAGCCCCCGAGCAGGCCGGCCATGACAAAATGCCGCGCCGTCGCCCCGGCCAGCAGCCGGCCGCCCGGCTCCGTCAGGGTGGCGAAGAAGCCGATGAGGAACGAACCAAGCAC
The DNA here is from genome assembly GCA_964504885.1 of uncultured Opitutus sp. GTDB lineage: Bacteria > Verrucomicrobiota > Verrucomicrobiia > Opitutales > Opitutaceae > ER46. The sequence continues at coordinate 24,084 of CAZDGC010000034.1, read as the reverse complement.
GTTCACGCACAGCGTGCCGTAGGGAAAGGTCTCGCCGAAGCGGTGGGCAATGAATCCAGAAAGCGCATACCGCGCCAGCCCGCCCAGCCCGCTGCCGACAAAGATCCAGAAAAGGAGGTGCATCGTGAAACCGGAGGGAGGCTGTACTCAAATCCGCTGCCAGGTCGAAACCTAAGCCACCACCGCCCCCTCATCCGCGCCCCGCGCCGGCTGCACCGAACTGCGCAAAGCAAGCGGGAGATTCGACGGGAGCCACCGTTTTCCCGCAAACCGGCCAATCCATTCCGATTCCCGATAAGAGCCAACCTTTGACCCGACTGGCACTTGGCTGCGGGTTGGCTTGAGCCGCGAAGAAAAAGGGCCGGCTGTCGCCGGCCCTTCGAAAGAGGAGTCGCAACCGTTCGAACCGACGCTCAAGCCCGCCGGCAGCGCCAGCCCGCCATCGCGAACAACACAGTGCCAAGAAGGGCGAGAGTCGACACCCCATCCGGTGTCGCCACCGGCCGGACGCGCAACTCCGAATTATCGAAGGCCAGCGCCGGAAAGTCATTGTCGCTGAACCAGCCATAGCGATTTCCACCGATGCCCGCGATCGCGTCGGTTGGATCGCTGAGCGTCCACGAATTCACCAGGGAACTCGTCGCGTCGTAAATGCTCATGTCGACCGCCAGCACGCCGGAATTGTCATAGAAATGGTGCTGGAAGGTGTACCAGCCGGTGGTGGAGATGGCGATGGGATCCTTGGCCGGGTTCTTGGCATAAGCGCTACTCGGCTGGCTGTTGTTGCTCGCACTGATCACAAAACGATTCGTGTTCGCACCGGGACCCGTATCGTCGTTGTAGAATCCGCCATTGAAGATGAAATCCCGCCGGTGAGTGCCACCGCTGTTGTTGATCGCGGAGGAAAAATCGAACCGCTTGTCGTTGGCCCACCCCCCGTCGACGTCCAGGTAGAGATCGATCGAGGTCCAATATTCCTGAAATGAGGTGGGCACCGCGTTTCCGGCTCCGTAATTGTAGCCGCCCCAGAGTGTATAAGCGCCAGTACCGGTGATCGCGTGGAACGCGCCGCTACTGGAAGGTACCCCGTTTGTACTGGAGGCGACCCGCGTCGCCCCAGTCCAACTGGCGGTGTCCGTCTCGAATCCATTGAAATAGAGCTGCATTCCAGCGAGCGGATAAGTGAGCACCGCGAGGAAGGCGGCGGCGGTTAGTCGGAACGGTAATTTACGCATGATATTTTGGATGAGGTTTTGCGAGTCGAAGAAAGCTCCATCCGGTGCCTACAAGGATCGAGCGTCCCCCTTCAGCACGACTTGCACCAAGGGTGGAGCGAAACGGGAAAGAAGCCATGCGCTGCCCTTCTCTTTGCTCTGAAGGCATTTGAGAATTACAATTATTATGCCACTCACTTATAACTGGCGTGAGATGTAAAGCGCACCGACAACGCAAGTCTTCAGGCAACCCGAGCGAACAAAGAGAGGGCATGTGAGTTGTCTCTGCACGGAGCATTTACTCAGCGGGGTTTCGGCGGTACCCGGCTGGCACGCCGGTCGATCTCCTCCCGCGTGTAATTCTCACCTGCCGCCGATCGTTCCACCACTGTTGGCCGGAATGCTCTTACCTCATTCAGCCAACCGTTTGCGACGAGCTCGAGTACCCGGATTGGAGCTGCCATGCATGCCAGGAGCGACACGATGCCGGCAGCCGGAGAGGACGTCTCCTGCGGAGCCGACAACACCCGCACTCCTACCTGTGTCAGCGCTTCTGAACCCCGGAACCCTCGCCAGTTATTGCAAGATTTTATATATTTAGAGCTGGCAATTATTTATGTAAGCTATTCCGACGCGATGTCGGAGAATCTTATCCAGTCCCACACGAGGGTGACAGGCTCTGGAGCCTGATCTATTACTGGCGACCCCAAGCTCCAAAGTCTTGGGCGTGTCGAGAAAGTCCACGATGCCCGGTCGATGGAGGGCGCCGGTCCCTCGGCGCCGCAGGTACGTTCGCGACGGCGACCGAGCGCCGCCCTCCACGGATTGGACACCTTCTGGTTCGTGTCCCGTGGATCAGAACGGGCAACGCCCGACCGTGGGCGTCACCTCCCTGACACCGCGACAAGCCTGGCGCCGTGCCCGCGCCCGTGCCCGTGCCCGGCTTCACAGAGCCGGCCGGGTGACCTCCCGCTCCGCCGCGGCGGTGAGCTCGAAGAAATCGGCCACGCGGAACCGGAAGATCTTGGCGACCACATTGGTGGGAAATGATTCCACTGCGGTGTTATAGGAGACGACCTCCTCGTTGTACGTGTGCCGGGCGGCGGCGATCTTGTCCTCGGTCGCCGTGAGGCTTTGCTGCAGGTCCGAAAAATGCCGGTCGGCCTTCAGATCGGGGTACTTCTCCGAAACGGCATAAAGCGAACGCAACGACACCGTGAGTTTCTCCTCCGCCGCCGCGCTGGCGGAGGGCGTGGTGGCCCCGACCGCGGCCGCCCGCGCCTGGGTGACACTCTCGAGCGTCGCCTGTTCGTGCCGGGCGTAACCCTTGACCGTTTCGACCAGATTCTGGATGAGGTCGTGCCGGCGCTTGAGCTGCACGTCGATCTGCGCCCAGCCTTTGCGCGTGTGGTTGCGCAACCCCACCAGGCGGTTGAACGGCCGGATCACCAGCAGGCCCGCGATCAAAGTCAGCCAGAAGAGTCCCCAGAAGAAAGTTCCCAACCACCCCAGCAAGGTCGCGCCGAAGGAGGGCGGCGGCGGCCGTATCGGGGCAGTGGGTACCGGTCGCGACGCCGGGGATTTCGCCGCGGTGGCCGCGGGTGCCGCGGTGGCGGCTGGCGCCCGGGCGGCCGACGCCACCGCCTTGGTGGCCGCCCCCGCCGGGATCGCCCAACCGGGCGGGGTCCGGAGGGGTGCAATCGTCACCTCGGTGAATTCCAACCGCACCAGCGCGCGGGCCGCCGAATCCGAAAACAACTCCAACCCGCCCTGCACCTCGTCGACGATTTCCTTCACCGTCAACGTCTCGCCCACCTGGACCCAGTCGCCGGCCCCGGCACGATAGAACGCGGCCACCCGGCCTTCGAACAAGCCCAGTTTCAGGCCGGCTTCCGCCTGCCCCACCAGCGCCGCCGGCAACGGCAGGTTGCGCTGGTGCACCACCCGCCCCTCCGCAGCGCGGCGCGTGAAGAACCGCAACTGCCCGGCGGCCGGCAACACCTGCAGCCCCGCATCCATCCCGTGCGCCCGCAGCAACAGTCCCCCGCCGGCCCGTGGATCCGCCAGACCGGCCAGGCGGACCTTGGCAGTCAACTCCACCGCCTTCGGCACGGCCTGCAGCGCCGTGACGTGATGATACCCCCCGCGGCCGCGCGTGGCGGCACCCTGCAAGGTCCAGCGGCCGTCGCGATGAGTCACCTCCCCAATGAAATTCGGCGCACCCTGAACCGCGGCCGTCCAGCCGGACGGCAAGTCCGGCGGCGCGGCGCCGCCTCCCCGCGCCACCTGCACCTGGCTCAGCCGCATCTCCGCCGCCCCTTCCGCGTACAAACCGGCGAAGACCTCCGGTCGGTTGCCCGCCCAAAAGGTGCGAACCGCCGGGCCGACCGGGCGCCAATCGTCGCCATCGCGACTGTAGGCCGCCTGGAAGGTGCTCCCGGCGCGCTGCACCCGCAGCCAGATCGGAAACCCGAGTCCGTCCGCCTGGATCGAATCGCTGCCGATCAGGGCGCGCTCCGATGACTCGTCCCACAGGAGCGTCAGCCGCTGGCCCTGCGGATCGACGACAAGCCCCAGGTTGCCCGCCGTCGGAGAGACCGCCGACCACAACATCAAGCCCACCCGCGCGTTTGCCGCCCCGCTCGCCTCTTCCAGCCGCGCCGTCACCGTCACGTCACCGGTCTGCTCCCGATACGCGATCGCCGAACGCGAGGAGCCGGTCTTCACGTACCAGCGATCGCCTTCCACGGTCACCGTCTGATCAGTGGACACCCGGGTGCCCGCAAAGCCTGTCACCTGCCAGCCGGCCGGCACCTGCACCACCGACTTCGGCGCCGCCGCGACCGCCTCTGACACAAGTGCCGTCAACACCGCGCCGAGCGCCAGGACTGCCGCGCCGCCGAATCGCCCGAAACGCCAGAGCCGAAATCTGCCAGGGATCATGTGGGTCATGGGAAAATGCCGGCCGCTGCGAGGTCGGGGTTCTGACTCCAGCGGCGACCGGGTGGAAACGAACCGCCGGCCGCGGGAGCGTCAATCGCAACCGCGGAAAAACGCCGCACGGCCGCACCGGGCGATTGCCGGCAAGCGGCCTGGCTCGCGTTCCGCTTTGCCCTTTCCCCGCGCTGCATCTTCGCGACACTCTCCGCGCCGCCCCATGCCTCTCCGCCTCTGCCTCCTCGTCCCGGCCCTCCTCGCCGCTCCCGCCCTGCCCGCCCAGGAATCCGCTCCCGCCGTGGATACCGCTGATGATCACCTCCAGCACCAACGATCACGACGTCAACGTGGTCGAGGTGGAGCAGCTCATCGCCCACCTCAAGGCGGCCGGGAAGACCTTCGACCACCGGATCTACCCCGACGGCCCCGGGGGCCACAGCTTCGACCGGCTCGACACCACCTTTGCCCGCGCGGTGCGTCAGGAGCTGCACGCCTTCCTGCAGAAGCACCTGCGGTAACCAGCAAGCCGCCGCGCACGGCAGGATGACGAGTCCCCTTTCGGGCCGGGCGCGGTCCCTCCCCTTCCCCTCTCCCATGACCCTCCCCCAGGTGATGCACGCGCTCGCGGCCAAGGGCAGCGAGTCGGTCAAACGAATCTTCCTGCGCCACGGCGCGAAGGAGCCGTTCTTCGGTGTGAAGGTCGGCGATATGAAGCCGATCGCGAAGCAGTTGAAGGGCCGGCAGGAACTCGCCCTCGAACTCTACGCCACCGGCAACGGCGACGCGCAGTACCTCGCCGGCCTGATCGCCGACGGCCGCAAGATGACGGCCGCCCAACTCGACGCCTGGGCGGAGGGCGCCTCGTGGGACATGGTCTCGGGCACGACCGTCCCGTGGGTGGCTTCGGAACACCCTGATGGCGGAACCGCCGCCCGCCGCTGGATCGACTCGCCGCGCGAACAGGTGGCCCGGGCCGGCTGGGCCACCCTTGCCGCGCGCGCCGCCGTGGTGCCGGACGCGGACCTGCCGGTGAAACTCTACGCACGGCTGCTGGACCGCGTTGTAAAACGGATCGCCCGCGAGCCCGACGGCGTGCGTTACACCATGAACCACTTCGTCATCGCCGCCGGCACCTATGTGGCGGAGTTGGGCGAAGCGGCGATCGCGGCAGCGCGCCAGATCGGCAAGGTCGAGATCGACATGGGCGAGACGGCATGCCGCGTGCCGGACGCGGAGAGTTACATCCTGAAAGCGCGGCGCGGCGCCGCCGTGGCACCCAAGCGCAAGACCGTCCGCTGTTGAACGGTGGGCGCCAACCGCGAAGCCAACCACGGCGGTTGACGCCTCCTTCTTGCAGTAGGTCCAGGGCCCGATAGCTTGCCGCCAATGAGTGGCGGCGAAATCAAACGTACCGTGGATGCCGCCACTCCGGATGAGCGCCGGTTTATGGCCGCGTACCTGAAGCTCAAGGGACGGGAAGGAGACCCGCGACTCCAACACGAACTGGCCGAAGCGCATCGCCGGATCGAATCCGGCAGGTACGCGACCTTGGAGGAATTGATGGCGCTCGTGGAGGAACCGGTGCGCAAGCTGTCGTGAACCCCTATCGAGTCGCGATCGCTTGGGATCGCCCTCGAACTGCTGCGCCGACGAACCAAGTCGGAACAGCGTGACGTGGCGACATGGGTCGATCGGATTCGCCGGCAGCCGTTTCAGGCCGAACCCTATTCCGAGGCTGATGCTACCGGCCGCATCAATCAGGTGGCAGTCGTCGGAGACCTGCTGAGTCACTATTGGTCCGACCACGCCGAGCAGACCGTCCGCCTGGTGCGAATCGAGCCGGTCGACTGACTCCCGCCTCGAGTGCGGCGGGCCGCGTCGATCCGAATTCCCCACCCCGCCGTCCCCTCACGCCCGCAGCGTGCCGGCGGCGAGCTCGGAGAGAAAACTCTGGTAGGTGCGCTCGACACCCTCGCGCAGCCCGAGACGCGCGCGCCAGCCGAGGGCGGTCAGGCGCGAGACGTCCATCAGCTTGCGCGGCGTGCCGTCGGGCTTGGCGGTGTCCCACACAATCCGCCCACGATAGCCGGTGACCGTCGCCACCAGTTCGGTGAGTTCGCGGATGGTGACGTCCGTGCCCGTGCCGACGTTGATCCAGTCGGGCGGGTTCTCCGCCCGCAGGAGGAAGGCGCACGCGTCGGCGAGATCGTCGACATGAAGGAACTCGCGGCGCGGCGCGCCCGTGCCCCAGGCCGTGACCTCGGGCAGCAGCCGCTCGCGCGCCTCGTGGAACCGCCGGATCAGCGCGGGCAGCACGTGCGAATTCTGCGGGTGGTAGTTGTCGCCGGGGCCGTAGAGGTTGGTCGGCATCGCCGAGTGGAAGAGGACGCCGTATTGCTTGCGGTAATACTGGCAGAGCTTGAGGCCGGCGATCTTGGCGATGGCGTAGGCCTCGTTGGTCGGCTCGAGCGCGCTGCCCAGCAGGCAGTCCTCGGGCATCGGTTGGGGCGCGTGTTTCGGGTAGATGCACGAGCTGCCGAGAAACAGGAGCCGCCGCACGCCGGCGCGCCAGGCGCCGTGGATGGTGTTCGCCGCGAGGGCGAGGTTTTCGTAAAGAAACTCCGCCGGGTAGGTGGCGTTGGCGTGGATGCCGCCCACCTTCGCGGCGGCGACGATGACGGCGTCGGGCCGCTCCGCGGCGTAAAACGCCCCGACGGCCGCCTGATCCGCGAGGTCGAGCTCGCGCCGCGTGCGCACGAGCAGGGCCACGCCCGGCTCGCGCTCAAAGCGGCGGACGAGCGCCGCCCCGACCATGCCCTGGTGCCCGGCGAGGTGGAGTTTCATGGCTGATTGCCCCCGCAACACACGGAAATCACGGAAGCGCTGGAGCCAGCGGGGCTGGTTTCGTGTATTCCGTGTGTTCCGTGGGCCAGGGTCTTCATGGCTGCGGCAGTTGGGCGATCTGCGCCTCGCGCTTGGCGAGTTCGAGGTCGTGCTCGACCATGATCTTCACCAGGTCCTTGAACCGCACCCGCGGCTCCCAGCCGAGCTGGCGGCGGGCCTTCTCCGGGTTGCCGATCAGCAGCTCCACCTCGGCGGGCCGCTCGTAGCGATGGTCGTACTTCACGTGTTGCTCCCAATCGAGCCCGAGCAAGCCGAAGGCCTCCTGGCAGAATTCCTTCACGCTGTGGGTCTCGTTGGTCGCGACCACGTAGTCGTCGGGCTGATCCTGCTGCAGCATCAGCCACATCATCTCGACGTACTCCCTGGCGTAACCCCAGTCGCGGCGGGCGTCGAGGTTGCCGAGGTAGAGCGCGTCCTGCAGGCCCAGCTTGATGCGGGTGGCGGCGCGCGTGATTTTGCGGGTGACGAAGGTTTCGCCGCGCCGCGGGCTCTCGTGATTGAAGAGGATGCCGTTGGAAGCGTGCAGCGCGTAGCTCTCGCGGTAGTTCACCGTCAGCCAGTAGGCGTAGACCTTGGCGCAGCCATAGGGCGAACGCGGCCAGAACGGCGTCCGCTCCGTCTGCGGCACCTCCTGCACCTTGCCGAACATCTCCGAGGAGGACGCCTGGTAGTACCGCACCTTTTTCACCAGGCCGGCCTCGCGGATGGCCTCGAGAATGCGCTGGGCGCCGAGGCCGTCGACGTCGCCGGTGTACTCCGGGATGTCGAACGACACCCGCACATGCGATTGGGCGCCGAGGTTGTAGATTTCATCCGGCTGGAGTTCGTAGAGCAGCTTCACCATCTGCACCGAGTCGGCGAGGTCGCCGTAATGCAGGAACAGGCGCACGCCGTTGACGTGCGGATCGCGGTAGAGGTGATCGATGCGGCTGGTGTTGAAGGTCGAGGCGCGGCGGATCACGCCGTGCACCTCATACCCCTTTTCGAGCAGCAGCTCCGCGAGGTAGGAGCCATCCTGACCGGTGATGCCGGTGACGAGCGCTTTCTTCATGTGGGAGGCGGCACGCTACGGAGCGGGCCGCGCCGCCCGCAAGCCCGCGCCACAAAAAAGGAGTCGCCGTTCCGCGGGCGACCTGTTCACCTGACCGGCCCAGCTTGTGAACTCCGACTTCCCCGCTCTCGCCGTGATCGACGGCTCCCTGTGTCGATTGACCCGTGAAGGTGCCAAGGCCATCGCCTGCCCGCCCCTGGCATCGGGCGTGGCGGAGTTCCGCCAGGGGCCATTGCGCTGTTACGTGCGGGAGCATGCCTTCGGTCTGCTGCCAGGCTTGCCCAACCTCTACTGCCTCGACGGCGCCTTCCGCCTGCTCTGGATGGCCGAATGGCCGGATCCCGCCGACCCCTGCACCGCCATCATCGGCGAGGAGCCCGGCACGCTGGTGACGCGTTCGGCCAGCGGAGCCGAGGTGCGGGTCGACGTGCACACCGGCCGCCTCGTCCGCGCCGACCTTCCGCTCGCCGCCGCCGGCTGAGTCTCTCGCAACCGCCGACGCCGCCCGCGCGCCCCCCCGAGCGATCCGGCTTCTTTCTGCGACCTCCGGGTGACTGGCGGGGGCCTTCGCCCAACGCCCAAAACGCGCTGGCCGGATCGGAGTTTCCCCGCACGGTGATTGCCCATGACGTTCCCCAACCTCGCCTGCACGCGTCGCAGCTTCCTTCGCCGCTCCGCGGCGATCACCGCCCTGACCGCATTGACCCCGCGCCTCCCCGCCGCGCGCCCGGCCACGGCACCTGCCGCACCCTTTCGGAGCGTGTGGGACCGCGCGCCCGACCGCATCTGGCCGGGCGCGGAATACTGGGCGAATCCGCAGCAGGACTGGCGCGTCGCCGACGGCTGGCTCGAATGCGTCAACGCCGCCTACGACCGCAATGTCCACCTGCTCACCCGCCAGCTCGCCGCGCGCAACGGAACCCTCGACCTGCGCGTGCGGGTGGGCCGCGTGGGCGGCGGCCCGCTGGCGGGACGCGGCTCGGCAGGCTTCCGCCTCGGAGTGCTGGGCACGTTGCGCGACTACCCGGAACTGCACGACTACCGCAACAACCTCTGGGCCGCGCCCGCCTCCGGCGTCGCCGCCGGCTTCACCGCGGAAGGCACGCTCTTCCTCGAGCGCCCCGGTTCGCCCCACTCCGCAGCGCTCGACCTCGCCCGCGAAACGATCGAGCTCCGCCTCGCGATCGGCACCGACGGCGGCGTCGCCCTTTCCGCCCACGACCCCGCCTCGGGCCGGTCGCTGGCGCGCGTCGCCGCCGCCGGCCTCGCCCCCGCTTCCCTCACCGGTAATCTCGCCCTGGCCTGCAATTTTCCGGCCGGTGAAGGTCCGCTCAACGCCAAGGGCAAGAGCCGCGCCAAGGCCGGCAAAGCCGCCGGCGGCAGCAGTGGCACCGCCCCGGGCCTTGGCCAGTTCCGCTTCGCCGACTGGCAGGTCGGAGGCACGCGCCTCACCGGCGGCGACGATCAGGTCTTCGGACCGATCCTCTGGTCGCAGTACACCCTCAGCGGCGGCGTGTTGAAGCTCTCCGCCCAACTGCCCCCCCTCGGCGCCGGCGACGCCGACACCGTCCGCCTCCAGGTGCGCGAGGGCGCCGGCTGGAAGACCATCGGCGAGGAGAAGATTCACCCCCTGGCGCGCGTCGCGGCGTTCCGTGTCGACCGTTGGGACGACACCCGCGATACGGACTATCGCCTCGCCTACACCCTGCGCGACCGCGCGGGCGGCGGCACGGAGCACTTCTGGACCGGTACTGTGCGGCGCGATCCGGTTGACCGGCCGGAGCTCACCGTCGCCGACGTCTCGTGCAACATCCACGCCATCTTCCCCAATGTCCCGCTCGTGCGGAGCATGGCGCAGCTCAACCCCGACCTGCTCGCCTTTGTCGGCGACCAGTTTTATGAAAGCACGGCCGGCTACGGCGTGCAGCGCGATCCGCTGGAGCCGGCGGCGCTCGACTACCTGCGCAAGTGGTATTTCCACGGCTGGACCTGGCGCGAGCTGCTGCGCGACCGCCCCAGCATCTCGATCCCCGATGACCACGACGTTTACCAGGGCAACCTCTGGGGCGAAGGCGGCGCGGGGCGCCAGACCACGCAGGCGGCCGGCGGCTACGACATGGCCGTCGAGTGGGTCAACGTCGTCCACCGCACCCAGACCTCGCACCATCCCGATCCCTACGACCCACAACCCGCCCGGCGCGGCACGCTCAACTACTACGGCCCCCTCACCTATGGCCGTGTAAGCTTCGCCATCCTTGCCGATCGCCAGTTCAAGTCCGGCCCCGAAGGCAAGGTGCCGGCCACCGACACCGAACGCGGCGACCACGTGAAAGATCCTCACTTCGATCCGAGATCGGCCGACGTACCCGACGTCGACCTGCTCGGCTCGAAACAGGAGCAGTTTCTCCGCGAGTGGGTGGCCGACTGGCGGGGGGCCGAGATGAAGGCGGTGATTTCGCAGACCGTGTTCACCGCGATGGCGACGACCCATGGCGGCAATCAGATGGTGCTGAGGGCGGATTACGACGCCAACGGCTGGGCGCAGTCGCCCCGCCACCGCGCGCTGCGGGAGCTGCGCAAGGCCTTCGCGTTCCATATCGCCGGCGACCAGCACCTGCCGGCAGTCGTGCATTACGGCATCGACGCGCACCGCGACGGGCCGGTCGCATTCGCCGGACCAGCCGTCAATGTCGGTTACCCGCGCTGGTGGGAGCCGGAGAAGACCGGGCGCAACCAGGTCACCGGCACGCGCGGCCTCACGGGCGACTTCATCGACCACTTCGGCAACCCACTCACCGTGCTCGCGGTGAAAAACGGCCCCGCCCGGCCGCCGGCGCAACCCGTGCTGGAAAACGTCAATGCCAAGACCAGCGGCCTCGGCCTGGTGCGCCTGAACAAGGCGAAGCGCACCCTGACGGTGGAATGCTGGCCCTACTCGGCCGACGTAACGCGGCCCGGCACCCAGATGCCCGGCTGGCCGGTGACCGTATCTCAACTCGACAACTACGGCCGTCGCCCGGTCGCCCACCTGCCCGCCCTGCAAGTCACCGGGGTGAAGCAGCCCGTCGTGCTCGTGCACGAGGAAAGGACCGGCGAACTGGTCTACGGCTTGCGCATCGCCGGCAACGGGTTCCGCCCCCACGTCTTCGCCCCCGGCCGCTACACCGTGAAGGTGGGCGAACCTGAAACCGACCGGATGAAGACCCTCGCCGGCCTCGAGGCCGTCGCCGGCAACCAAACGACCCTCGACGTGCGGCTGTAGGGCACGATCTATCGTTCCTCGTTCCCGAATTCGTTCCTCGTTCGCCCGCCCCGAGCGCCAGTAAGACAACGAGGAACGAAGGCGATGCCCTCAGCGTGGCTGCCGGCGAAGCGTGAACCGCCCCGCGACTGGCAAGGGATCTGCTTCGCGAAACTTGGTCCGCAAAATCCCTCCCGTGTCACTCCTCCAAACCGACTACGAACTCAGCCACTTCTTCGATGAGATGTTCGCCGCCTCCGGCGACGCCGGTGTCCGCCCGCACTACCGCCGCCTGGCGGCGCGGCTCGGCACCCTCGACCGGGGAGAATTCGACCAGCGTCGGGCCGCCATCGACGCCGCCTTCCTGCGCCGGGGCGTCACCTTCACGGTCTACAACGACTCCCAAGGTACCGAGCGCATCTTCCCCTTCGACCTGATTCCGCGCATCATCCCGGCCAGCGAGTGGCGGCGCATCGAAGCCGGCCTCATCCAGCGCCTCGCCGCCCTCAATCTCTTTCTCGACGACATCTACCACGGGCAGAAGGTGCTGAAGGACAAAGTCGTCCCCGCCTCGCTCATCCTGGGCGCGAAGCACTTCCGGCGGGAGTTCATGAACTTCGCGGTCCCCCGTGGGATCTACGTTCACATCTGCGGCACCGACCTCATCCGCGACGCCCGCGGGAACTACCTTGTGCTCGAGGACAACCTCCGTTGCCCGTCCGGCGCCAGCTACATGATCGAAAATCGGGCGGCGATGCGCCGTGCGTTTCCGCAGGTCTTCCAGAGCTACGGGGTGCGACCGGTGGAGAGCTACACCGACGACCTCCTCAAGGCTCTCCTGCACCTCGCACCCGGCCTCCACGAGAAACCAACCGTCGTCCTCCTCACCCCCGGCGTCTACAACAGCGCCTACTTCGAACATTGCTTCCTCGCCCGGCAGATGGGCATCCCCATCGTCGAGGGCCGCGACCTGGTGGTGCGCGAATCGCGGGTCTTCATGCGCACCACCTCCGGCCTGATGCCGGTCGACGTCATCTACCGGCGCATCGACGACGATTTCCTCGACCCCACGGTTTTCCGACCCGACTCGATGCTCGGGGTGCCCGGCCTCATCCAGGCGTACCGCGCCGGTCGCGTCGCCCTCGCCAACTCGATCGGCACCGGCGTGGCGGACGACAAGGTGATCTACGCCTACGTGCCGCGGCTGATTAAGTACTACCTGGCCGAGGAGCCCATCCTGCCCAACGTCAACACCTACCTCGCCTCGGAGCCGTCCGATCGGAAATTCATCCTCGAAAACATCGACCAGCTCGTGGTGAAGGCGGCCAACGAGGCCGGCGGCTACGGCATGCTGATCGGCCCCGCGGCGTCGCAGGCCGAGTGCGAGCAGTTCCGCGCCCAGGTGGCCGCCAATCCGCGCAACTACATCGCCCAGGATCCCATCATGCTGTCGCGCTCGCCCACCTGGTGCGACGGCCGCCTCGAGGGCCGCCACATCGACCTGCGCCCGTACATCCTCTACGGCGAGAAAATCACCGTCACCCCCGGCGGCCTCACCCGCGTCGCCCTGCGCAAGGGCTCCCTGGTGGTCAACTCCTCGCAGGGCGGCGGCACCAAGGACACCTGGGTGCTCCAGGGTGACGCATGAAACCGCCCGCCGCCCCGCCCCCCGCCCGCCCGCAGGCGACCATCATGCTGTCGCGGGTGGCGCACTCGTTGTATTGGATGAGTCGCTACATCGAGCGCGCCGAAAACACCGCCCGCCTCCTCGACGTCAGCCTGCAGTTCCTCTCCGATCTCCACGATTCGGCCCCCGCCCAGCTCAACACCTGGGAGTCGCTGATCCTCAGCGCCGGGGAGGAGAAGCAGTTCGCGGAGCTCTACGGTGCGGCCGACAGCCGCACGGTGACGGAATTCCTGGCCTTCGATCTCCGCCATCCCGGGTCGATCCTTTCCTGCGTCTACGCCGCCCGCGAAAACGCCCGCATGGTCCGCGACCAGATCTCCCTCGAAATGTGGGAGACGATCAACGAGCTGCACCTCCTGCTCAAGGCCCACAACACCGCGGCCGTCTGGGCCGCCAACCCGCAGGAGTTCTTCGGCAAGATCAGCCGCGCGTCCCATCTCTTCCAGGGCCTCACCGCCTCCACCTACTCCCGCAGCGAGGGCTGGGAATTCATCGAGTTCGGCAAATACCTCGAGCGCGCCGACAAGACCACCCGCATCCTCGACGTCAAATACCACCTCCTGCTCCCCAACGCCACCGACGTGGGCGGCGCCCTCGACACCGCCCAGTGGCAGGCCGTCCTCCGCTCCGCCTCCGCCCTCGAAGCCTACCGCCGCTACTACGTGCGCGAAATCCTGCCCTGGAAGGTGGCCGAGTTTCTCGTCTTCTCCGACTCCTTCCCGCGCTCCCTCCACTTCTGCGTCGCGCAGGTCGACGACTTCCTGCGCCGCATCCTCGGCGAAACGGGCGCCCGCCCCCGCTCCGCCGCCGCCCGCGCCTCGCGCCGCCTGCTCGCCGAGATTCAGTCGCTCACCATCGCCGACGTCATGCAGCGCGGCCTGCACGAGTTTCTCGGCGAGGTCCAGGGCACGCTCGCCGCGATCAGCGACGAGGTCGTGACGACCACGATGTTCTACCCCGCGGAATCGATGCTCGACGACCAGCAGCAGCAACAGCAGCAGTAGGTTTTTTGCCCCGCAAAGACCGCATGCGCCTCCGCGTCGTCCATCGCACCACCTTCGCCTACGCCGGGCAGGCCGCCGAGAGCTTCAACGAGGTCCGGCTGCGCCCGATCGATCGCGACGGGCAGTCCTGCCTCGACTTCCGGCTGCACCTCAGACCCGCCGCCGAGGCCCGCGACTACGCCGACTTCTACGGCAACACCGTGCACTACTTCGAGGTGATCGCGCCGCACCCGGAGCTGGTGATCGAGGCGATTTCGGACGTGGAAACCACGCCGCTGGCGCAGCGCCCGGCGATCCCGCGCGTCGCCGCCGCGGAACTGGAACGCTCCGAGGAGCGTGAAATGCTCGCGGAATTCTACACCGGATCGCCCTACGTGCCGCAGGAGGTCGAGCTGTGGCGCGAAGCGCAGGACGCCCTCGCCGAGGGCCGCGGCGACATCTGGGGCGACGTGCGCCGGCTCGGCCACCACATCCACCGCTGTTTCGCCTACAAGCCGCACACCACCGGCGTGAGCACCCGCGCCACCGACGTCCTCAAGTTGCGCATGGGCGTGTGCCAGGACTTCGCCCACGTCCACCTCGGCCTCTGCCGCAGCCTCGGCATTCCCGCGCGCTACGTCAGCGGCTACTTCTTCAACACCACCCGCCGCCCCGGCGAGATCGAGGCCTCCCACGCCTGGATCGAGGCCTGGGTGCCGGGACACGGCTGGGCCGCGTTCGATCCCACCCACGACCGCCCGGCCGACGAACGCTACGTCAAGGTCGCCGTCGGCCGCGACTACACCGACATCCGCCCGGTCAGCGGCACCTACCGCGGCGCCCCCACCCGCGAACTCCGCGTCGAGGTCTCGGTGCGTGAACTCGCGCCCGCCGCGGCCGCCCCCGCCTCATGAACCGGAAACTGATCCTGTGGGACATCGACGGCACGCTGATCGTCTCGCACGGCGCGGGCGTGCGGGCGATGGAGCGGGCGTTCGCGCGGCACTTCGGCCGCCCGGGCGACCTGAGCATCATCGACTGGGCCGGCCGCACCGACTCCTGGATCACGGGCGAGATTCTCCGGCACAACGGCATCCCGCCCACCCCGGAGAACTGCCACGCCTACCTCGAAACCTACGTCGACCTCCTGCCGGGCGAATTGCGCGACGGCCCCCAGGGCCGCGTGCTGCCCGGCATTCTCGAGCTGCTCGAGACGCTGCACCGCCGGCCCGACGTCGCCCAAGGTCTGCTCACCGGCAACCTGCGCCGGGGCGCCGAACTGAAGCTGCGGCACTACCGCGTGTGGCACTACTTCGAGTTCGGCGCCTTCGCCGACGACAGCCCGCGGCGCAACGACCTCGGGCCCTTCGCCCTGCGCCGGGCCGCCGAGCGCCATGGCCACGAGTTCACCCCGGCCGACACCTTCATCATTGGCGACACGCCCCACGACATCGAATGCGGCCGCGTCATCGGCGCCCGCACCATCGCCGTCGCCACCGGGCGCCACACGGTGGCGGAACTCGCCGCCCATGCGCCGACGGCGGTGCTGCCCGATTTTTCCGACCCCGCCGCCGTCCTGCGGGTGATCGACGGACTGGGAGCGCGGGCGTAGACGCCAGCCTCGCCCGCCAGCGGACGATCGCAGAGCGATACGTCCGCGCTCACTCGAACGGGAATCTTCTTGTTCCGATCAGCCCGGGCCGGGGGCGCAAGCTCTGCGATACCCCGAATTCGGGGGGAAGCCGCCCTTGCGCCCGCCAGCCGCCCACAGTAGGGGCGCGAGCGGTCGGCGACCGCCTCGCCCGCCGGGCCGCGAATTTTCCGGCTGGTCTTCGCCGGAGCTCCCGCCGAAATCGGCCCTTCCCACGCCATGAAGAGTCTTTCCATCGCCCTCGGATCGGATCACGCCGGCTTCGCCTACAAGGAAGCCATCAAGGCCATGCTGCTCAGGGAGGGCCACGTCGTGCGCGATCTGGGCACCTACACCGAGGCCGCCTGCGACTATCCGGACTGGATCCGGCCGGTCGCCGAAGCCGTCGCGCGCGGGGACTACGAGCGCGGCATCGTGCTCGGCGGTTCCGGCAACGGCGAAGCGATCGTGGCGAATCGCGTCCGGGGCATCCGCTGCGGAGTGTGCTGGAACCAGCAGACCGCGGTCTGGAATCGGGCCCACAACGACGCCAACGTGCTCTCGATCGGCCAGCGCACCGTTTCCGAGGCGGAGGCGATCGCGATCGTCCGGGTCTGGCTCACCACGGAGTTCGAAGGGGGCCGTCATCTCGCCCGGATCCAGAAGATCGACGCCTGAGCGGGTTTCCGCCGGCGGCAGGGGGGGACAGCGAGGGTTCGTGCCCGGCATCCGGGGTGCGTCCGGCCGGATTGCCGGGCGTTTCTCGTTCGCCCTCTCGTTCCCAACGAGAGAACGAGAGCGGGGCACGGTTCCGGCGGCCTCCCGGCGCGGCGACCACCTTGGGCCGCGCCGCAGGCCGTCCCCTCCCGAGCCACCGCGACTTGCGAATCACACGCGCAGCCTTTCGTTGCGGCAAACGTCTCTGCTGCCACGACCGCCATCATGGGACGACCTCCTTCTCCGCACTTCACTTATGTCCATCTGTTCGAACCCGGCACCGACCCGGGGGCGCCGCCGTTGCTCCTCCTGCACGGCACCGGCGGCAACGAACAGGATCTCGTGCGCGTGGGCCGCGCCATCTCCCCGGGGTCCGCGCTGCTGAGCCCGCGCGGCGACGTCAACGAAGGCGGCGCCCTGCGCTTCTTCGCCCGCCTGGCCGAAGGCATCTTCGAGCCGCAGGAAATCATCCGGCGCACCCACGCCCTCGCCGATTTCATCGCCGCCGCCTGCACCCACTACCGGCTCGAGCCGGCGCGGCTGACCGCCGTCGGTTTCTCCAACGGCGCCAACATCGCCGCCACCCTGCTGCTGCTCCGGCCGGAAACGCTCGGCGGCGCGATCCTGCTCCGGGCCATGGTCGTCCTCGATCACCCGGCTGCCGCCGGCAGCCTGACGGGCAAACGCGTGCTCCTCTGCCACGGCTCCACCGATCCCCTGGTGCCGCCCGACCACCCGCAGCGACTGGCCGCCCTCCTCCGCGCCGGCGGGGCCACCGCCCGGGTGCAGACCATTGCCGCCAGTCACAACCTCACCCCGCAGGATGTTGCCGCCGCCCAGGCTTGGCTTCGCGAAGGCGGTAGCGCGTCCTGACCCGGAATTTCATGCCGGCAGGAGAACCCTCCCACGCTGCAGGAAGAACGACTCGCTCTCCGCACTCCTTTGGTTGCGGCCCTCCGCCGACTGGTGCAGAGGTTCAGACCGAACTCCTCCACCCATGCGCATCACCTATCTCGGCCACTCCTGCTTCTTCGTCGAAACCGCCCTCGCCCGCCTCATCATCGACCCGTTCCTGACCGGCAACCCCAACGCCGCCCGACCCGCCGCCGACCTCACCTGCGACTACATCCTCGTCTCGCACGGCCACGAGGACCACACCGGCGACGCCCTTGCATTGTCCCAACGCTGCGGCGCCCCCATCATCGCCAACTACGAAATCGCCGAGTACTTCGCCGCCAAGGGCGCCAAGAGCCACGGGATGAACCCCGGCGGCGCCCACGCCTTCCCCTTCGGCCGCGTGAAGCTGACCATCGCCCACCACACCTCCAGCGCCGAGGCCGGCCTCCATCCGATCTACCTCGGGGTGCCCTGCGGCATCGTCATCCAAGCCGATGGCAAGAGCCTCTACCACGCCGGCGACACCGCGCTCTTCCTCGACATGCAGCTCATCGGGCGCGTCGGCCTCGACCTCGCGATGCTGCCGATCGGCGACAACTTCACCATGGGCCCCGAGGACGCCGTCGCCGCGCTCGATTTCCTGAAACCGCGCCTGGCCGTGCCGATGCACTACAACACCTGGCCGATCATCGCCCAGGACGGCGCCGCGTTTGCCGCCCGCGCCAACGAAGCCGGCCACACCGCGCGCGCCCTCAAGCCCGGGGAAGCGGTGGAGATCTGATCGCGCTTCGGAGCACGCCGGGCCCGGCCGCCCCCCAGGTGTAGCCGCGCTTGAGCGGAGCGAAAGCGTGGCCGAACGTGCAACCACGTTGTCGCTACCCTCCAGCGCGGCGGCGCGATCCGCACGCAGGGGGTGCAGAAAATCGCCCCGGTCCTACTCAACGCCCCGCCGGGGTGCGCACCCAGCGCAGCGTCGTGTCGGGAAAGTCGGTGAACACGCCGTCGGCCCGGGCCCGGGCGAAAAGCGCGGCGTGCAGGGCGGCGACATCGGAGCAGTGCCGCGGCAGGTCGTCGTT
The DNA here is from genome assembly GCA_964504885.1 of uncultured Opitutus sp. Lineage (GTDB taxonomy): Bacteria > Verrucomicrobiota > Verrucomicrobiia > Opitutales > Opitutaceae > ER46. Next base: position 5,747 of record CAZDGC010000034.1, on the reverse strand, counting down.
GCGAATCGTGTACGGATGCACGACCAGCTTTGCCGCGTGCGCGAGCTTCACCAGGTCCGTAAACTTCGGCGGCGCGCCGGCTGCGGGCCAGGTGACAATGAGTCCGATGGCCGGGCCGATGCCGTCGACCAGCGGGGCGATTTCCCTGATGCCCTCCGGCGTGCAGATCCGGGCGTAATCGGTGCCGTCGGCCCCCTTGGCCCCCGCCCCCAGGAGCAGCACGAGCCGCCCCTGCCAGCCGAGCTCTTTCCGCAGGCGGCGCACTTCGGTGAGTTCGAAACACTGCAGGAAACAGGCGTCGGCCTTGGTGGCGTAACCGTACCGCGCGAGGATTGGCAGCACGATCCGGCTGAGATCGCGCCCCTGCTCGCGGTGCCACTTCGGCTGCTTGATTTCCGGGTAGATGCCGGCGGAGCGGCCGGTGCTGCGGTTGAGCGCCTGGAGGAGCTGCAACTCCTCCTCCAGCGTCGAGACGCGAAACTCCGCGGGAGCCGCGACTGAGTCGTAACGACTCGGATACACCGGCTTCCCGGTCTTCGCGCTGACGCGCTCGCGCACCTGCAGCGTCTTGATTTCCGCCACGGTGAAATCGAGCGCGTAGAAGCGGCCGTCGGCGCGCGCGCGGCCCGGGAACTTCCGGGCCACGTCGGTGGTGGTGTCGAGGTGGATGTCGTGCAGCACGACCGGCACGTCGTCCTTTGTCAGCACCAGGTCCTGCTCGATGAAGTCGGCGCCCAGCGCATGGGCGTAGGCCTTGGCCTCGAGGGTGTGCTCCGGCAGGTAGCCGCTGGCGCCGCGGTGGGCGATGACGACCGGCGCGGCGGCCGGCAGCGAGCAGCCGGCAGCCAACAACCCCAGCGGGACAAGAAGGCGGGCAATCCGTGTTTTCATGCGGCAGAAAAATCCGTGCTCACCCCGCCCGCCCGCCGCTGGTCGTCTTGTGCCGGAGGGTCATCGCGCTGAACGCCATGGTCAGCAGGCAGCACCCGATCATCGTGGCGAACACCCCGCTCCAGCCCCACTGGTCGGCGATCCAGCCGACGCCGGTGCCCGCGATGGCCGAGCCGAAGACGTAGCCGAAGAAACCCGTGAAGCCGGCCGCCGTGCCCGCCGCCTTCTTCGGCACCAGATCGAGCGCATGCAGCCCGATGATCATGATCGGGCCGTAAACGAAGAAGCCGATCGCAATCAGCGAGGAGATGTCGATCCAGAGCGGGCCGTTGCGGTTCAGGCCGTAGACGACGAGTCCGGCCAGCGTCAGCACCATGAAGAGGATCGTCGCCGGCGCGCGGCTGCCCTTGAAGATCTTGTCCGAAACCCAGCCGCAGAGAATCGTGCCCGGGATGCCGGCAAACTCGAACGCCGCCCAGGCATAACTCGATTGCTGGAAGGAGAAGCCCTTCGCCGTCTGCAGGTAGGTGGGAATCCAGTCCACCACGCCGTAGCGCACGAAATAGACGAAGGCGTTGGCGACCGCGATGGCCCAGAGGTACCGGTTGTTGAGGACGTAGCCGAAAAAGATTTCCTTGAACGTGAAGGTCTGTTCGTGCGCCGCCGAATAATCGGGCGGGTAGTCGTTCTTGTACTGCTCGATCGGCGGCAGCCCGCAGCTCTGCGGGGTGTCGCGCAACAGCCAGGCGATCAGCAGCGCGATCCCCGCCGCTACCAGCGCGGGAAAGTAGAACTTCGCGCCCCAGCCACCGAAAATGAACACGCCCAGCAGCGCGAGCTTCGCCACCAGGCCGCCGCCGATGTTGTGGGCGACGTTCCAGATCGAGACCGTCACGCCGCGCTCCTTGGTGCTCCACCAGTGCACCATCGTCTTGCCGCACGGCGGCCAGCCCATGCCATTGAACCAGCCGTTGAGCGTCTGCAGCACGATCATCGCCGCCAGCGAACCGTAGATCGCCGGCACGGTGCCAAACAGAAACGTGGTCCCGGCGGTGAGCAGCAGACCGAGCGTCATGAACCAGCGCGGATTGCTGCGATCCGACACCGAACCCATGATGAACTTCGACACTCCGTAGGCGACCGACAGGCCCGTCATCGCCGACCCGAGCGCCGCCTTGGTGTATTCCGGGTGTTCCTTCAGGATGTCCGGAATCGCCAGGGCGAAGTTCTTCCGCACGAGGTAGAACGCCGCGTAGCCGACGAAGATCCCGATGAACACCTGCCAGCGCAGCCGGCGGTACTCGGCGTCGACACGTTCGACCGGCAACGGCGGGGCCGGCGGGGCGGGTTGGAGAAAGGAAATCATCGAAGTGTGATGCGGCCCGTAGCCACGAGCGCAAGCGAGTGGAGCGACCGGGTCATGAGGTCAGGCCGCTACCGGAGGGGTCGACTCGCGCACGCTCGTCGCTAACTCCACGGACCCCACCCCCACCGCAGCCCTCATCGCTGGAGCTGCTCCCGCAGCCAGCCGGGGCGGTTGGTCGTGATGCTCGCGACGCCGAGGTCGATCCAGCGGCGGGCGATCGCCACGTCGTCGACTGTCCACACGTGCAGTTCGAGGCCGGCGGCCTTGATGCGCTGCACGTCGGCCTTCGTGAGCGGCCACGTGTGCTGGAGGTCGAGCCCGGTGAAGCCGGCGGCCCTGGCCTCGCGAATCACCTCGTCGATCGCCGGCGGCCGTTTCGCGTTCTTCACCTTCGGATCCGGAACCTTGTAACCCATGAGGTAGAGGGTGCGGTAGCGCGGCAGGAGGCGCCGCACCTCGCGGAGCGAGTCGGCGTTGAAACTGATGATCGTGAGGTTGCGCTCCGACACCCCGGCGCGAGCGAAGGTCCGCTGCAATTCGGGCACGATCTCGGGGCCTACCTTGACCTCCACCAGCAGCTTCCGCCCCGCCGGGATCAGTGCGAGCTGCTCGTCGAGCGTCGGGAGTTTTTCGCCCGCAAACTTCGCCGCTTTCCACGAACCGGCGTCGAGGCGGCGCAGGTCGGCCAGCGTAAGCTGCGCGACCGTGCCGTCGGTGCCGGTAGTGCGTCGGGTGGTCTTGTCGTGGATGGCGATGATCCTGCCATCCTTCGTCAGGTGGATGTCGGTCTCCACCGCATCGGCGCCCTGCTCCCAGGCGAGGCGCTGGGCGGCGACGGTGTTTTCCGGGGCGTCGTGCGAGGCGCCGCGGTGGGCGACGATTTCAACGGCGCTGAGCGGGGTGGACACGAGGGCGGCCAGCGCGAGGAGACGGGGTCGGAGGGGAGGGCGCGGCATGGAAGGTGACCGGGCTAGAACTTCTTCGACACGTCAAACGTGAACTGGCGGCCGCGGGCGTTGGCCGAACCGCCGGCGTAGCCATAGGTCTCGTCGGCGAGGTTGGGCTCGGAGTCGAACACGTTGTTCAAGCCGAAGCGCAGGGAGACGCCGCGCAGCCAGGCGCCGGAATCGCGATCGAAACGGTAGGAGATCCAGGCGTTGTGATTGATGAACGGATCGACGCGGAGCACGTAGCGGATGATGCCGTTGTCGTTGAACACGCTGATGTAGTCGGGGCGGCCGAGTGCCTCGTAGACGGCGAGCGTGGTGGCGGCGGAGGTGTCGACAAAGGAGCCGAAATAGCTGGAGAACCAGCCGGCGGACCAGGAACCCTGGCGCCAGGCGACCGAAGCGTTGGCACGCCACTTCACGCGGCCGTTGCGGCCCAGTTCGTTGATCAGCGGTGCCAGCGGCTCCGCCTGCGACTGACGCCGGAGGTACCGGGTGGTCTCGCCGTTGAAGGTGAACAGGCCGAAGCGAGTGCGGCCGGAGCGGTACTGCACGCCCACTTCGTAGCCCTGGATGTCGCGGCCGCTGAGGTTGACGTAGTTGTCGATCAGGCTCTCGAACTCGCCCACCGGGGCGCGGCGGGCCGCGTTGTTGGTCTGGCGGGCGTTGTAGGCGGCGTAGGCGGCGCGGTCGGCGTCGGTCACCGGCTTGCGGGTGACGGAGCGGTAGCCCTGGTAGTTGGCGGTGCCCGAGCCGAGGTCGATGCGGTCGATCGGGGTGCCGGCGGCGAGCGCGGCCTGGGTGGCGAGGTCGAGGTAAAGTTCGTCGCGCAGGAGGGTGGCAGGGGCGCCCATGTTTTCGATTACGTCGTTCTGGTTAAGACGGAAGTAATCAAAGGCGACCGACAGCCCGCGGACCTTGGGGATGTCGAGCACGAAGCCGGTGAGCCAGGTCTTGGCCTGCTCGGGCTGGAGGTTCTGGTTGCCCTGGCGGAACACCGTGCGCTGGGCGGAGCCGTCCGACGCGAGGCCGGTGACTTCCGAGCGATAGGGGTCCGCCGCGGAAATCTGCCGCCGCAGCGGCGAGATGTTGGTCTGCACCAGATTGGGCGCACGGAACGACTCGGCAGCGGAAGCACGCAGCTTGAGGATCGGAACCGGCTTCCACACCAGGCTGGCCTTGGGCTTGGTGGTCTGACCGTGGATGGAGAAGTGCTCAAAACGGCCCGCGAGCGTCAACTCGAGCGCGTCGACCAGCGGCAGGCGGTTCTCGCGCGTCACGAAGGGGAAGGCGGTCTCGGCGTAGGCGGCGTAAATCGTCTGGTGGGCGCTGATCGGGATGTTGGAGCTGAGGGCGAGGAAGTCGTTGTCGCCCTCGCGCAGGAAGGGGAATTGCGCCCCCGAGCCGGGCGGGTTCATGCCGGAGTAAACGGCGCGCTTGTCGTCGTAGGTCTCGTAACGCACCTCGACGCCGCTCGCGACGCCCATCTCACCGCCGCGCCCGAGGCGCCAGAGGCGGCCGTTGGTCTTGAGGTCCCAAATGAAGAGGTTGGTGCGGCCGAAGCGATCCTCCGAACCGTAGAGTTCGTTGAGCACGGAAGCGGGGTTGGCGAAGGGCCGGTCGACGACGATCTGGTTGTTCTGAATCTTGAACGTGACCGGGAAGGGATTGAAGGCCGTCTGGTCGGTGCGGGCGAGGGCGCGCCGCAGGAACGACTCGCGTACCTGGAAATGCTCGTATTCGTGGCTCTGCGCCCCGGAGGCGACGATCGCGCTCTCCCATTCCCAGGTGCGGCCGAGCTTGCCGCGCACGCCGCCGAGCAGGCGCCAGGCGTAGCTGCGCACTTCGGTCACCCGCGGCTGGAAACCTTCGCCCGCGCGGGTGGCGTTCTGGCCGGGGGAGATGCCAGTCCAGAGCGAAACGTCCGCCGGCTGGCCGGTGAGGCGCGGAGTGCCGTCGGGGTTGGGGGCGCCGGTCGGGTGATAGAAGCGTTCGCCGAAGGGATTCCAGGGATTGGAGGCGGGCAGGTAGATGCCCTGGTCGTCGGTGTTCTTGAAGTTCACCGGCTCGCGGCCCGTGCGGCTGTAGGCGCGGTAGAAGAGGAAGTCACCGAACAGGTCCAGTTTGTCGGTGAGCGGATGGTCGATGAAGGTCGCGAACTGGATGCGATCCGTCGCCGGCACGAGGATCTTCCACTTGTTCCAGTTCGAGTAGGTGGCGTTCTCCGGGCTGTCGATGTTCTTGGAGAGGGCGGTCTGCTTGAAACTCACCCCGCCGGACGGATCGGGCCAGAGGTAAAACATCCCGTTGGCCGCCATCGTCGCCACCCCGGGCGGTGGCGTCGTGCTGGTGGTGATACCGACGTTGCCGGGCGGACGCGACCCGACGAAAGTGAGATAATTGGGCTGGATGAAACCGCGCTGCCACTGGCCCCACTGGTTCACGTTGTTGGTGTTGGCGAAGTCGTTGTCGCGGACGGTGGTGCCGCTGGCGTCGACGATCGGCAGGCCGTTCCACGGCGCCGGCAGGGCGCGGCTGAGGCG